>NZ_CAJTQC010000014.1 GCF_910578445.1 uncultured Duncaniella sp.
CTTCACCGCTGTGAGGTTTGCTTCTCAAAAGCGAGTGCAAAGGTAGGAACTTTCTGCATTCCCTCCAAATTTTACATGGTATTTTAACAGAATTTTAACACTTAAGGACGTTTTCACAATATCTGATTACAGATTTTCACAATTACAGAATAAAAATATATACCATTACTTCTATTCGATTTTGAAATAAATAAAGATTTGAGTAATTTTGGCCTTATAAAAAATGCTCTCCGCCAGTCTAATCAATAACCAAAAATCACATGCGAAAAATAACCACATTAATATATATAGCAATTTTGCTACTCATACCTTTTTCATTGCGCGGAGTCACACCATCACAAATCAGATGGCACAACGAAAGCACCGATACAACAAAAATTACAAAACTGCTGATTAAAGCCACCGACTTCAGTGCATCCACCCCCAACGAGCTCGTGGAATTTATCGGTAGACAATTCATCGGTGCTCAATATAAAGGCGGTTCTCTCGAAGGAGAGCCGGAAACACTGACAATAAATCTTGACGAATTTGACTGTACAACATTTATAGAAACGGTATCAGCGCTTGCTCTGACCATAGAGGACAGGAAGAATTCATGGCAGGATTTCGCCAATGTTCTCGAATCGATCCGCTACCGTCAAGGTGAAGCCAACGGCTACGCATCGCGTCTCCACTACTTCAGCGACTGGATTGTCACCAATACCCATCGTGGCTACATAAAAGAAGTGACCGATAGAATCCCCCAATCCGACTCGCAGATAAAGACGCTCGACTACATGTCGCAAAACCGCTCATCTTATCCAGCGTTGAAAGATTCGGCAACATTCGAAGGCATAAAGAATATGGAAGTCGGATACCGCTCACATAAATATCCATACATAAAGTCGACACGACTTACATCGAAACCGGTTATAAATGCACTGAAAGCAGGCGACATTGTAGCGCTCACAACAAAGGCCGGCGGATTAGACATCAGCCACGTCGGGCTTATCGTGATTGAGAAAGACGGGCCTCACCTTCTCCATGCATCATCTCGTGAAGGGAAAGTGGTAGTAGACAAATTAACCCTTGCGGAATACATGCGCAAATCACCCAACCTGACAGGAATACGCGTCATCAGGTTGCAAGCCCAATAAAGAAACCCCAATAATCATAAAATATAAGCCCCGGCCTACCGATGTGTGAAGTTCACATACGATATAGCCGGGGCTTATATTTTATGATTATGCGATAAAAAAGATTTACAGGTCTATTCCATAGTCTTTAATTTTACGATAGAGCGTCCTCTCTGAAATATTCAGCTCGCGAGCAGCCTCCTTACGCTTACCGCCGTTACGCTCAAGTGCTCGACGGATAGTGTCACGCTCAGTATCTTCAAGCGTGACAGGAGAAGACTGCACAGCCACTACATCGCTGACACTCCCCGACGGATTTCCCGAGGGAGGGAACGAGGATGAAAACGGCTGAAATTTCACAATCGATCTCACCGAGCTTTCCGCTCCTCGAGGCAAAACATCCTCTACCGACTGGAAACCACCTGAAGGAACATTGCGCGACGAAGCCCCAAGTTCATCAATGCGTATATTGAGCGCCTCTATCTGGCGCTGAAGTCTCAGAATCATGCCAAACAAAGCATCCCGTTCCGATTCATACTCATGAGCGCTCTCGACATGGTGGGCAACCGGGGTGTAGTTCATCGAGCCTTCAGGAAGAAAATTCCCCACGATTTCAGCATCAATTGTATTGCCCGATTCGAACAGCGCAATCTGCTCGACGACATTTTTCAGCTGACGGACATTACCGGGCCACCGATAGCGCAACAACGCCGAACGCGCCGAATCGTCAAACGAAATCGAAGGCATTGTGTAGCGCTCCGCAAAATCAGCGACAAACTTACGTGCAAGAAGCGCAATGTCGTTGCCTCGGTCACGCAATGGTGGAATCTGGATTGAAACAGTCGACAGACGATAGTACAAATCTTCGCGGAAACGGCCTTCAGCGACAGCCTTTGCCATATCGACGTTGGTAGCGGCTACAATCCTGACATTCGACCTCTGGACAGCGGACGAACCGACCTTTATGAACTCACCGCTTTCAAGCACGCGCAAAAGGCGCGCCTGAGTGGTCAGCGGAAGTTCGGCCACCTCGTCAAGAAAAATCGTACCGCCGTCGGCCTCTTCGAAATAACCTTTTCGCGAAGATATAGCCCCTGTGAACGAACCTTTCTCATGGCCGAAAAGCTCTGAATCGATAGTGCCCTCAGGAATCGCGCCACAGTTGACAGCAATATACTTGGAATGTTTGCGCGATGAAAATCCATGTATGATTTTTGGGAAAAACTCTTTGCCAGAACCGCTTTCGCCGGTTACTAACACCGAAAGGTCTATCGGAGCGACCTGTATGGCACGCGAGACAGCAGCGATAAGCCCGGGGGCATTACCGACGATGCCGTAGCGCTGTTTGGCCTGTAAGATTTCGGCAGGGAGTTCCTGAAGATTAAGCTGCATGCCTTCTGAATTATAAAAATTATATCTGACGATGACTGTACTATTTTATAGCCTTGAGCGAATATGTGCGTTGACGAAGGAAATCGCTCAGTTCCTTCAGCGAGCCGGAATGGGCCTCGATTTCCTCCACAGTGATAGGGTCGCCGACAGAAATATGAAGTGTATCGTTCTTGCGACGGAAAACTTCGGCCGGCAGACGGAGCGTGCGGAGTTGCCAACTGATAATGCCAAGCATACGGAACCACCAGCTGTTGTAGCCGTGGAAGAATATCGGAATCACCGGGACTTTGAGCTGCTGAATGAGACGAATCACAGATTCACGCCACTCTCGGTCCTCGAACCTGAGATGCTTGTTGTAATTGCCGACCGCACCGGCAGGGAAGAAACCGATAGGATGCCCCTTGCGCACCTGCATGATCGCTTCTTTGATTCCCTTCATCGACACAGCTTTCTTAGCAGGATCGTCGCTCGCAGTCTGATCGACAGCAATGAAATTCGGACGCATGGCCACTATGTAGTTCAGAATCATATTGACCATGACCTTGAAATCAGGACGGCGACGGCCGATGATGTCGATAAGCGTAATTCCGTCAAGCGCGCCGAAAGGATGATTGCTTATGGTAATGAAAGCTCCTTCGGGAAGGTTGTCGAGCACCTTCTCATTGTCAATCCGCAATTTTATATTAAGGTCTTCAAGCAATCCACGGCAGAATTGCGGGCCGGGAGTGTCAAAATTGTGGTCATGAATCCAATTGACCTTGTCAATATCCAGCAGCTTCATAAACCAATTGACAAGACGGCGCTTGCCATTAAGGAAAGGAGCCATCTTAACTATATCATCATAGTCAAGCACAGTGCGCTTGACAGCGGTAGTTTCATTAGTTTCCATAAAGTTGAATTCTTTTAAGAGCGCAAAATTAGCAAAAATCCAGCAATTACATGGTATGGCCCGGTTTATTAGCCCAAAACAAGGGAAAAATCGCACAAATATGACACGACAAAAGCCCTGTTTCGTAAAATTAACAATTAAATTACGCACAAAAAGTATAAAAATGTGAAAAAATTCCTACCTTTGCGCACTGCAAAATAAAGCATAGTCATATAGTCTAACAGCGGAAGCAAGTTACCGATTATGAATTTACTACAGAAAAAATTATCCAAATACACAGCGCCTCAGGAAGCCAAAGCGGCCGGAGTTTACCCTTATTTCCGCGCAATTTCAAGCGAACAGGACCCTGAGGTCATCATCAACGGTAAAAAAGTGCTGATGTTCGGTTCTAACTGTTACACAGGCCTTGTCAACGACCCACGTATAAAAGAAGCCGCCATCGAAGCAACCCGCAAATACGGCACGGGATGTGCCGGATCTCCATTCCTTAACGGAACACTTGACATCCATAAGGAACTCGAAGCAAAGCTCGCTGAATATATAGGAAAAGAAGACGTTATGGTCTACTCTACCGGTTTTGAGGTCAACCTTGGCGTTGTTTCCTGCCTTACCGGCCGTGAGGACTATATCCTCTGGGACGAACAGGACCACGCTTCAATCATCGAAGGACGTCGTCTTTCATTCAGCCAGCAGTTCAAGTATAAACACAACGACATGGAGTCGCTCGAAAAGCAGCTCCAGAAGTGTGCTCCCGACAAAGTGAAACTCATCGTCAGCGACAGTGTGTTTTCAATGGAAGGCGACGTTGCCAACATCCCTGCGATGGTTGAGCTTGCAAAGAAATATGATGCCAGCCTCATGATTGACGAAGCACACGGCATCGGCGTGTTCGGCGAAGGCGGCCGCGGACTTGTACATCACTACGGCATGTCTGACGATGTAGACCTCATAATGGGAACATTCTCCAAATCATTCTCATCACTCGGAGGATTCATCGCCACAAACAAGGAAGTCACCAACTATCTCCGCCACCACTCACGCTCATACATATTCACTGCGAGCATCACACCTGCATCAACAGCAGCAGCCCTCAAGGCTCTTGAAATCATGCAGACCGAGCCGGAACGTCAGGAAAACCTCTGGAAGCTCACAAACCACGCGCTGGACGGCTTCCGCTCACAGGGATTTGAAATCGGCAACACATCCACCCCGATTATCCCCCTCTTCATCCGCGACGACTTCAAGACTTTCGCAATCACCCACGACCTTCTCGAAGAAGGCATCTTCGTCAACCCCGTGGTTTCGCCGGCCGTAGCCCCAACCGACACTCTCATCCGCTTCTCACTCATGGCTACGCACACAATGGAGCAGGTCGACCGCGCTCTTGAAACAATCACACGCATATTCCGCAAATACGATATCCTCCACTGATATCATTCCTGAAAAGGAAAAACAATCCATAAAATCAGCGCCCCGTTTTCAATCGTGAAAACGGGGCGCTGATTTTATGGATTTACGTTAAAATAATAAGTGAATCATAGACAATCCAAATATCCATAAACAAAATCAATTAGATTAAGCAAAGGCCGGAGTATAGGGATGCGAATATTTCTATTCCCTGCAAAGATACACAATTTTCATAAATATACGAAATATTCACATAAAATATACACGGTATGCCATGATGCAGCCTTATGCTTGAAAGAAAACACCCTGAAAAACTACGAGCCCCTCCCGTCGTCGAACAACGCCGGGAGGGGTTCGCAAAATATCGTCGCCTCGATCGTCAGGCTTTGACATCAGAGGCATTGGCCGCCGTAAGCTCAGGGTCGGCCTCTTCGCCAAGTTTCTTGCTCAGTTCATGATCAGCCTTCAGCTTGATACGGTCAAAACCCTGTCCGTAAACACCGTTCACATTGCCTTGCGTGATAAAGGCATCCGGGTCGACATCTTTCACGATTCGGAAAATAGTCACCGATTCTGACTTACGGCTCACGATAAGCAATATCTTCAGATGCTGTTTCGTATACCATCCCATACCGTCGAGCACCGTCACACCTCTTCGGCCGTACTTGTTGACGGCAGTCGCTATTTTTTCCCAGTGCTTCGAAATAATGATAAACTGGACTGCCTGCCTGTTGGTGTTGATCATGAGATCCACCATATATGTAAGGATGAAGAGCACAATGAAGCCATAGACCACCGTGGTGATGTTATGAAAAAAGAGATAGCTCGAAGATATAATCGCAAAATCGACATAGAGCATCGTGCGGCCGACCGAGACATTCGTCTTTTTGGCAACAATCGCACCGACAATGTCCGTTCCGCCGGTGCTACCGTTATGTATGAACACGATTCCGAGAGCAAGACCGGAAAGCACCGAACCAATGCACACACACATGAACGGCTGGTCCGGGACAAGTGGTCCGTCAAACAACGGAGGCATAAAAGTCACGACAATCGAAATCGCCGTCGCCCCATAGAGAGTCCTGTAGACAAAGGAATGCCCGACAATCTTCCATGCAATAGCCAGCAATACCAGATTTATGGCATATTGGGTGATACCGATTGAATAAGGATTGCCCGTAAGGAAATAGACAATCGTGCCCAGACCGGTCACACCACCTATCACCACCTTTTCAGGAAGGATGAAAGCTGAAAAGCCAAATCCATAAATAAGGACTGCCAGCGTAATCATTATGTAGTCGCGACTCGACATCCATAATTGTTTTCTTGTAAAAGTCATTACTGCTATATTTGAACTGATGAATGATTACTTCGCAAATTTAAGTCATTTCATAATCACCTCCAAATGATAGAGGCATATAACTTACCACCGGATGAAACCTTTTTTTCACCTTATATAATAATATGATGCAAAAAAGTCAGGTTTCGTAACGATTCTTTGCAAGCGCCCCCTGCTTGACTCGCAAAATAAACGACAAAGCAAAATGTTAAAGATTCATAAAACACATTTGCTAATAGCCAAAAAATAACTACCTTTGCAGACCGATTATGTCCAATTAATAAACCCGACAGCCTCCGGCCTAAACTTTTGGCCAAGTCAAGCCTTGGAGATGTCAAAAGTAACTTTCTATTAATTAAACATTTAACGTGGATACTTTAAGCTACAAGACCATTACTCCCAACGCGCAGAGCGTTGAACACAACTGGGTCGTTATCGATGCTACCGATCAGGTGCTCGGTCGCCTTTGTGCCAAAGTCGCCTTGATTCTTCGTGGAAAGAACAAGCCCAGCTACTCACCCAACATCGAGTGCGGCGACAACGTAATCATCATCAATGCCGATAAGGTTCGTCTCACAGGCAAAAAGTGGACTGACCGCGAATATCTTTCATACACCGGCTATCCCGGCGGTCAGCGCGTCGCTACCCCCGAAATCATGATGAAGAAATCGCTCAACAAGCACCTCAAGCCCGGCTATCACCCCCTCTTCATCAAGGTTGTGAAAGGCATGCTTCCCAAGAACCGTCTTGGTCGTGCAATCATCGAAAACATGCACGTTTACAACGGTCCTAACCACCCCCACGAAGCACAGAATCCAGTACTTATCGACATTAACAAAATTAAATAATTGAAGAATGGAATCAGTTAATGCAGTTGGCCGCCGTAAAGCTGCCGTAGCTCGCGTGATCGTTAAAGAAGGAAACGGTCAAATCACCATCAACAAACGTCCCCTCGATGTTTATTTCCCCTCTTCCATCCTTCAGTACATCGTTAAGCAGCCCCTGCTCACTCTCGAAGCAACCGAGAAATACGACATCAAGGTTAACCTCAACGGAGGTGGCTACAAGGGACAGGCAGAAGCTCTTCGTCTTGCTATCGCACGCGCACTTGTTAAGATCAACCCCGAAGACAAGCACGCACTCCGCGTCGAAGGCTTCATGACCCGCGACCCGCGCGTCGTTGAACGTAAGAAGCCCGGTCGTCCCAAAGCACGCAAGCGCTTCCAGTTCTCAAAGCGTTAATATTTATCAGGAGCATATATGGCTCTCTTGCAGGCTCAGAGCTTAGAGCCTGACATCAATCGAAAGCCACGACGCTCCAAAGTGTTTAGTATCTAAACCGCCGAGATGGACACGTTCCCTACTCCACGGTTGTAATTTTCTAAAGAACGTAAACAACACCAAAACAGACAATGTCAACTCCAAATTTTGACCAACTCCTCGAAGCAGGTTGCCATTTTGGCCACATGAAAAGAAAATGGAATCCTGCAATGGCTCCTTACATCTTCATGGAGCGCAACGGTATCCACATCATCGACCTCTATAAGACTCAGGCCAAGCTCGAAGAAGCTGCTGCCGCACTCCGCAACATCGCAAAGGGTGGCAAGAAAATCCTTTTCGTAGCTACCAAGAAGCAGGCCAAAGAAATCCTTGCCGAGAAGGCTCAGAGCGTCAACATGCCCTACGTTATCGAACGTTGGCCCGGCGGTATGCTCACAAACTTCCCCACAATCCGCAAGGCTGTGAAGAAGATGACCTCTATCGACAAGATGCAGAAGGACGGAACTTTCGACAACCTTTCAAAGCGCGAAAAGCTCCAGATTTCACGTCAGCGCGCCAAGCTCGAAAAGAACCTTGGTTCAATCGCCGACCTCAACCGTCTTCCCTCTGCCCTCTTCATCGTTGACGTTTGCAAGGAACACATCGCCGTTGCCGAAGCCAACCGTCTCGGTATCCCCGTATTCGCTATCGTCGACACCAACTCTGATCCCTCAAACGTTGATTTCGTAATTCCCGCTAACGACGACGCATCTAAGTCAATCGAACTTATCCTCAACACCGTATGCGCTTCAATCACCGAAGGTCTTGAAGAGCGTAAGGTTGAAAAGGCCGACGAAAAAGCAGCCGGTGAAAATGCCGACGCTCCCCGTCGCGACCGTCGCCGCGTAAGCCGCAAGGACGAAAACGAAGCTGAAGTAGCAGCTGAACCTGCAGCTGAAGCTGAATAATCAATTTTTTATTTCTAACATTCTAACTCCAATTATATTATGGCAGTAACAATGGCAGACATCACCAAACTGCGCAATCTTACAAGCGCCGGTTTGATGGACTGCAAAAAAGCTCTCGCCGAAACCGACGGTGACATCGAAGCAGCTGTCGAGATTCTCCGCAAAAAAGGTCAGGCTGTAGCCGCCAAGCGCGAAGACCGTCAGGCAGCAGAAGGCTGCGTAATCGCCCGCACAGACGGCACTTTCGCCGCTGTACTCGCTCTTAACTGCGAAACTGACTTCGTAGCTAAGAACGCTGGCTTCGTAGCCCTCGCCAACAAGCTCATGGACATCGCCATGGAAAACAAGTTCAAGACTGTTGAAGAGCTCAAGGCTTTCACTGTTGACGGACAGACTGTTGCCGACCTCATCACTGAAGAGAGCGGTAAGACCGGCGAAAAGACTGAAATCGGCGCATACGAAGTAGTTGAAGCTCCCACAACCGCTGCTTACAACCACTTCAACAACAAACTCGCTGCAATCGTAGGCTTCAACCTCGAAGGTGTCGACGCTCAGATTGGTCGCGAAGTATGTATGCAGATTGCATCAATGAACCCCGTTGCTGTTAGCCGCGAAGACGTTCCTCAGGCCACTATCGATCAGGAAATCGCAGTTGCCGTTGAAAAGACCAAGCAGGAACAGGTACGCAAGGCTGTTGAAGCCGCTCTTAAGAAAGCCGGCCTCAACCCCAACCACTTCGACTCAGAGGACCACATCGAATCCAACATCTCTAAGGGCTGGATTACTGAAGAAGACGCTGCCAAGGGTCGCGAAATCATCAAGGTCACTGCTGAAGCTAAGGCTGCAAACCTCCCCGAAGCAATGATTCAGAACATTGCCAACGGACGTCTCAACAAGTTCTTCAAAGAATCTTGCCTCATGGAACAGGAATACGTACAGGACAGCAAGCTCACTGTAGGTCAGTTCCTCGACAACACTCAGAAGGGCCTTGTTGTAGTAGCCTTCAAGCGCGTTAACCTCAATCAGGACTAATCTACCGGTTAATACTGAAAGTCATAACAACGCAATATTCCAAGGACGGCTGTCCCGCTGCTTTGTCAGCGAGACAGCCGTCCGGCTTTTCTCTCCCCCCCGAACGCGATATTTTAAGTTTTTTACATCTTTAATCTGTTAGTCGGTGAAAACCACGGCATTGTCCATCCGATTTGCATGAGCGACTGAAAATTTTTACTTTTGTAAAACAGCATCGCACAATTTTAGAAAACCATGAAGGAAATCCTGACACGTCAGCGTCTCACCACTTTTCTGACACACCTGCTCTGCATAATCATCCTTATCATCCTTCCGGAGATTCTATCGAGCCTTGCCAATCCGGGGCGTCCGATAAAAATGTGGATGTATACAAAGACATTTGTATTCATCGGGGTATTCTACACCAACTACTACTGCATAATAGAGCAATCGTTTGACAAGCCCAAACGTTTCCTTCGTTTTTTCGGCTACAATTTCCTTCTAATCATAGTAGCCCTCGGACTCATATATCTCATCTGGCGCTTTAAAGGCCATCTTGGAGGGCGCACACCACTCAGAAACCACCCATCACCTACCGAAAGCATGTATTTTGCAAAATCAATCGGCATGCTCTCGCGCGACGTAGTGATGCTGATTCTTGTTATCGGTTTTGCGACAGCCCTACGGTTAGGCGACAAATGGCTCAAGCTTGACCGCAAACGGCAGGACCTCATCAACATGCAGCATGAGGAAGAACTGAAAAATCTGAAAAGCCAGCTCAATCCTCATTTCCTTTTCAACACCCTTAACTCAATATATGCACTCATCGCAATCTCTCCATCCAAAGCTCAGAGTGCCGTCCACGAACTGAGCCGACTACTCCGCTACGTGCTCTACGACACTTCAGCCACAGTCTCACTCAGACAGGAACTCGCGTTTATCGACAACTATGTCAGCCTTATGAAGCTACGACTGAGCTCCGCGATAAAACTCAACGTGACGCTTGATGCCGGAAACAATGAAAATCTCCACATCGCACCACTGCTTTTCATAACACTCATTGAAAACGTTTTCAAACACGGGATACACACACCGGAAATCCCGCTTGAAATATCAGTCATTGCACACGGCGACACCATCGAATGCCGCACATCCAACGGACATTCTGCAACCGGAAGCCACACCAAACTGCCGGCGCTGCCTGCAACTGACCACGATGACTCCAACAGCGGTGGAATCGGGCTGTCCAATCTTCGCCGGCGTCTCGACCTGATATATGGCCGGAATGCACAGCTCGACATAATCACAACTGATAAATCATACGAAGTGAGCCTGAAAATCCATATCACTGACACTTATAATTAAAATGTATCTTGGAGGCTGTTTAAACTTTTCAACAAAAAATCAGTCTAACTACCATCTCTCTCCCTCAGACAATGGAATTCCATAACAT
This sequence comes from uncultured Duncaniella sp., assembly GCF_910578445.1. Lineage (GTDB taxonomy): Bacteria > Bacteroidota > Bacteroidia > Bacteroidales > Muribaculaceae > Duncaniella. Next base: position 10,835 of record NZ_CAJTQC010000014.1, read on the forward strand.
AAGACTATCGTATAATAAAGAAATAACCACAGCTTAAACAACACCATACATGTCACTCCGCTGCTGCGTCATTGATGACGAACCTCTCGCATCAGGCCTAATCAAATCCTACATAGAGAAAACCCCGTTTCTTGAATTCGTCGGAGAATTCTCATCGCCAAGAGACGCCATCTCCGTGATTCTTAATGACAATATCGACATCGTGTTCCTTGACATCCAAATGCCACAGTTAAACGGCATAGAATTCGCAAAAATCATACCTCCGACAACGCGAATAATCTTCACGACAGCCTATTCCAACTATGCAGTCGAAGGATTCAAGGTCAATGCGCTCGACTATCTCCTCAAACCCATAAGCTACGAGGAATTTCTTGAGGCCGCAAACCGCGCCCTCAACTGGCATGAGCTGACCAGACGCAACTCTACTCATAAAGCAGCCGAAAACGCTTTCACCGACGGCGACTATGTGATTATAAAAAGCGAATATAAGCTCGTGCAGATCAACATCAACGACATCATATACATCGAAGGGCTTAAAGACTACGTGAAAATATATGTCGACGGGACTGATAAATCAATCATGTCTCTTCTCAGCATGAAGACCCTCGAACAGACCCTCCCTGCGTCACAATTCATGCGTGTCCATAGATCATTTATCGTAAATCTGTCAAAAATAAAAATCATCGAACGCAACCGCATCCTTTTCGGAAAAGTCCAGATTCCAATCTCCGACAGCTACAAGGATGCTTTCTCCGACTACATCAACCGCCGGACCTTAGCCTGAAAAAAACATTTATTCCTTATAACACCCAAAGCAACAGAGGGTCGGTCATCACGACCAACCCTCTGTTGCTTTATATTCAAATCAGTGCAAATGTAATCTGATTTAATTACAAAATGGAAGCTTAATTAATTTCGTATTAAAGAGCCTAATGTGCTCTCTTTATATATAAGACGTTCAATGCCGCCAAATAGTTACATCCGGACAGCGATTTTCACATCATTTAATATTTCAAGATTAGAAACCCTGCATGAAAAACTCACGACGTTAAATACAGTTAAATAGTTGTCAGAAAATTTAATTCGGTGTAAATTTGCCATGTGTATGAATTCATGATAATCCTAACCATGAAACTTGCGAATTTAGAATTGTTTTACAACATTTGTTCATCACACTAATTCTTGAAAATCAATTATTTATTTTTTGTTTTTTTATTTTTTTACTTAAATCAATTTTTATGAAAAAGATTTTTACTCTTCTTGCCGCTACGCTCCTTTCATTTTCAGCAATGGCCGACACCATGATTCTTTCAAATGTAGGTAAAGTTAAGCAAAACATCCTCAGTGGCTCTGAACTTGGTACAGATGTTCCTGAAGGCTGGTCACTCCAGTGCATGAACGAAGCCAAGAACCTCGAAAGCGGAAACGAATTCACTATTGACGGCAATGCTTACCGTGCAATCAAATTCTCAAATGGTGCACAAAACACAGTTACTCTTCCTGCAGGTTTAGTTGCTACTAAAGTGACATTCTACGCTACAATCAATAAAGACGGAGCAACTAACCGTCCTTGCTACTGGGCAGAAGTCGCAGGTGCTGAATACACTGTTGACGAAAACAACGGAATCATAGAATCATTCAAGGATTATGAAAACCCTAACATCCAATCGTTTACTGTCAACAAGCTCAACTCTTTTACATTCAAGAATGCCGGTGAACAGCCGTTTGCTGTACTCGTTGTTGAATACGAGCCCGGAAATACTTCAGCCATCACCGATATCGTTTCTGACGAAAACGCTCCCGTCGAATACTTCAACCTTCAGGGTGTTCGCGTTGAGAATCCTGCAAACGGAATCTTCATCAAGCGTCAGGGTTCTAAGGTAGAGAAAGTAATCGTAAAATAAACTTTGTCAGCTTTAGCATTCCATAACTCAATATTATAATTTTGTCGGTCGGCATTCATCATGCCGACCGGCTTTTTTATTATTCATAATATCATTAATTTATTAAACTATCCGCCACTAATCTGCGTTTCTTCTTATAGACGACAATTGCCCGAAAAATAACAACACATAATATACACTCACCTATCAACATTTATAGATGAAACGAATTATAATAATGGGAGCTACGTCAGGCATCGGATTGCGCGTAGCCGAGATTTTCGCAAAAGCCGGATGGCTTGTCGGCGCAGCCGGACGCAAAGAGAAAGTATTGCGCAAACTCCAGTCCGACTATACCGACAAGATACGCTATGCACAGATAAACATCAACGACACAGATGCCCCCAACAGGATGCGCGACCTTATCAACCGTCTCGGAGGCATGGACATCTACTTCCATGTCGCCGGAATCGGATATGAGAACGAAGCTCTTATAACAGAACACGACACAGCCACCGCACAGACCAATGTAGTCGGATTCACCCGCATGATCGACACTGCCTTCCGCTATTTCCGGTCTCACGGTCGACGCGGACGCATCGCAGCAGTCACCTCTGTGGCCGGAACAAATGGAATCGGAGAACTCGCCTCCTACTCCGCATCTAAAAAATATCAGCAGACCTATCTGACAGCACTCGACCAGCTTGCACGCATGCAAGGCCTCGACATATCATTCACAGATATCCGTCCGGGATGGATACGCACCCCTCTCCTCAATCCTGACCGCATCTATCCGATGACAATGACTCTTGACCATGCCGTAGTAGGAATCGTAAAGGCAATCATAGCACGCAAACGAGTCTGCATAGTCGACTGGCGCTGGAATCTCCTTGTCAGAGCATGGAGCCTCCTTCCTGACCGTCTGTGGGAGCTTCTTCCAATCCGAGTGTCGACACAAGCCACATTTGCCGAAGACAAGGCTGATGCCAAAACCGAAAAGCAGCTCCAGTCACCCGAACCTCCGGCCAAGATTGCCGTCCCTGCCCCACTCTCGTCGGCATCATCGACTGATCTGAGCTGACACACCTGCCGGAATCTGCCGACTTATAAAAATAGGACAAGTGCGAAAATCCACATCTGACGATATTGTCGTAATGGAATTTCGCACTTGTCCTATTTTTAAGCCAAAGGGCCGTTGGTCTATCTGACCCTTATCATGTATTTCAATGAAATTTCTATTGACTGGTTTCTCGATGCGGCAAAAAAGTCGCGTTTTGAATCCTTATAGATATTTCCAAGGCCGAAATAGTAACGTCCTTCAAGCATTATCGAATGTTTGCGTCTGATTATAAATTCGACACCTGCTCCACCAAGAATTCCGTAGTCAAACTTCCGGTCAATCGGCATGTTCAACTGTTCATTGGTCCTGTAGCCTTGCGGAAAATCAGGGACAGAACTGTAATTCTCATAATCGAAATTTGCCGAGATTGAATTCGACAGCATGAAACCGACCTCCGGGCCGAGATTGACAAAGCCTCTGACCTTATTCGAACCGAAGTAGATATGTGTCAACAACGGAATCGATACATAATTGAGCGTCCGCGTGTAGTTGAATTGCGGAGCTTCGTCACGCACGAAATCCTCCGCCCAGCCACGTTGAGTGAAATTCACCTCGGCGATAAGACCGAAATATTTCTCCTCGGTATATCGCGCAGCTATACCCATCGTCAGGCCTTGGGCAAATTTCGTATGGACCTCCGGCGAGAACGATACGCTCGAAAGCGTAGCACCGGCCTTGCCTCCGATGGCAAAATTCGGAGAATACTCCCTTTGAGCCAGAAGGCATGACGGCAGGAGCATCCCCGCCAGCAGAAGCCCGGCTCTGCAGGAATAGAAACTACAGGCAATCTTACGGAAACCCCTTATGATACGGTTGGAATTCATCTTTAGATACTGGCCTTTTCAATAAGTCCGCCCGGACGATAGTTGATGATATAAAGCAGCCCGTTGCAGTCGCCGGCAGCTCCTTCCGGGACAAAGAAACTGAAACCGTTCTGCACACCATCATAACTATGGGCGGAATTTTTCAAATAGTTCAACACAAACATTCCGGTGTCGAATCCAAGGATTCCCTGACGCGGAATAGCATTTTCCATTCCGACGCCATACCATTGCTTGAACTTGCTTTCAATACGGCGCGAACGGGGGCTTTCTTCATTGTCAAAGAACCGCGAGTAGACCAGAGTGTTGAGGTTGTGCATATTTGAAAGCGTTTCGCCTCTGAACGTAATCCATTCAGGATAACCGACAACCTTAATCGATGGCATGACTGCCTCATCACGCCATTCAATCAGCCCGGGCAGCAGACGGTTGACATCGCTCTGACGGCCGGTGTTGAGGATGAATGTATAATTTCCTTCCGCCGGAAGCTCCTTAAGGTTCGCTTTTGTCAGCTTACCATCAACTGTTATGGTCTTATACTTCGTGCCTTTTCCATCAAGACGCTTCTTAACGGCATCAATAAATTCAGTCTTATCGTTAGCGCCGTCAGTCAGATTAAGGAAAACAGGCACTGTGTATGCCATTCTGGCAACCATAACGTCAGCAGCCTTTTCAAACATAAGCGCACTCGGTATATTACCATGCATGACCGCAGGATTTGTCCTGTATGTCTCGTCGCGGACGATAAAGTCATTGAGAACCTTTATACCGTTTACACGTCCGAACTCACCGAGCATAGCAAACTGCTCAACATTGTCGGGAGCTATGATTAAGCGATGCTTCTTCAGCTCCGGATTTGCAATAATATCATGGACTTTTGCAGTCGAGCCTTCCGTGTCAAACACGCTTATGCGCACAGGAGTCCCGTTGCTGCGCAGACTGTCGGCCGCGAGAAGGAAACCTTTGTAGAATTCGGTGTAGCGCTGTGCGCTTTTCGACGGAGTCTCCTCGTTGAGCATGAACGGAAGAACGACCGCCACTGACAGCTCTGTCCCTTGTTCAGGGACACCGGCTGCCGCCGCAAGGTCGTTGACGCTGACAGAGGGCACACCGTCCTGACGGCTGCTATTCAGACTGTCGGGCTTTACACCTGCCGCCTCGGCAAGCTGATCGACACTGATTTTGGCAGGCGCACTTGCTGTCGGGATATTCAACACCTGCCCTTCGCGGAGAACAGTGATGCCGGGATTGGCCGCCTCAAGCTCCTTGACTGTTATACCGTTGGCATGTGCTATAGAGTAAAATGTCTCCTTCTTTTTAACGATATAGCCACTGCTGGCAGAAGCCTCATGGCTGACTGTCGTTGAGGCGACAGAGGCAGGAGCAGCAGTCTGAGCAGATGGTTGCGGAGCCGACGATTCCTTGGCCGGAACACTGATATGGAGCGTCTGTCCGGCTTTAAGGCCTTCGCTTACAATCGGATTCTGTTCGATTAGTTCTTTTGTACTTATGCCATAGCGGGTAGCTATGCCATATATCGTCTGTCCTTTTTCAACCTTGTGGGTGATTATGCTGACACCCTTCGGTTCAGCAGACGAGGCGGCTGATGGTGAAGACGATGATTCGTCGGTATTTTCCCCGTCGACAGGGAAAAACAATACAGTCCCCCATCGCAAGCCGTCGGCCACACTTGGATTGGACTTTACAAGTTCGTCCTTAGTGATGCCGAGACGATGACAGATCGAATATACAGTCTCCTTAGGCGCAACTTCATAATAGTAATAGTTACGGCCATTTACTTCACGGGTAGGCAAATCCTTGATTGAAGCAGTAATGCCGGAAAGAGATGCACCGAGCACTACCGCACCCAATATGCTGAGTCGAGTGAATTTCATATACTATGATTTTCAGTGTAAAGTACCTGCAAATTTACGCAGAATTATTCAGACTACAAAGTGTTTATTTTTCAGGATACAAAGCAATCAGATAGCAACAACATAAAATGGTAAGCAACACGCGCTCCACTCCGGCATGCGGATATGAAGCGCGTGATATGCGTTAAAGCAAATGATAGTGATAAGCCTCAGTCTTATTTCTTCTTGCGGTTGCCATAACGGCTCATGAACTTGTCCACACGACCGGCGGTGTCAACGAGCTTCTGCTTACCGGTAAAGAAGGGGTGAGATGAGCTGGTGATTTCAAGCTTGACCAGAGGATAGGTCACGCCGTCAACTTCAATAGTTTCCTTTGAGGCGATGGTTGAACGAGTGATGAAGATTTCGTCGTTCGACATGTCCTTGAATACTACTTCGCGGTAGTTGGAAGGATGGAGATCTGCTTTCATTTTCTTATCTGGAGTTTTTATTGTCAAAGTTACCGAAATTGCGCTGGTAGGACGCATAAATTCGTAATGGCGGTGCAAAGGTATGGATTTTAATCGATTTATCAAAACTCTAAGCCATATTTTTTACTCACTTACGTAGAAATCAATCAGATTCGACAACGCCTGTTGACAGGCCGGACAGAACACAGGCCATGCGTTGTCACGCATCCTGCATCTGTCGGCAGGGCGGTAGACTCCTTTGAACGTGTACCCTCCCCCTTCATACACACCGACAGGATGCTTCTTAGCCTCCGAAACAGGTGTCGGGACAGGAGTGCCATCAGGAATCTGCGATTTCCATTTGCTGTCAAAATCCACAAGAGTGGTGATGTTCGGCTCCCACGGTTCGATATCCTTCGGATAGCTTTCATCCATGATGTCGCCCTCGTAGAAATACTCATCGGCAAGACCGCCGAAACTATGACCGAACTCATGTACAACCACCGGCCTGAAATCTTTATGGCGCGATGTTGTCAGAGTGTAACTGTTATAGATGCCACCACCACCGTATTCATCGGTATTCGCAAGAATGATGATATGCTCGTAGGGTATCCCGGCAATCGCATCGTGGATGTCCTTTACATGCAGAGTGGTCAGATAGCGGTCTGAATAGAACGTTGAGAAATTTGACGAGAATGCTGTCGACTTCCACTTTCCGAAACGCGGGACACTCACTCCGGAATCATCCGACGGCGTGGCCACAGCGACAAAATTGAACTTCGAAGCCTTGCTTTTGAACGGTTCATGCGACAGGATAGCCTCGACAGCTATTCCGGCATGACGGTAGAAACTGTCCATTTCTTCCTTAGTATATCCTTCGGCAAGAATCGCCACATCAATGACCACATCACTATCGCCACCTTTATGTATGTAGCGGTAATCAGGCAATTTACCGTGACCTTTCTTTGCGACGAGAATATCTTTCGGGTCGAAACGATGCTTCATCGAAGCCATAGATTCATGCCTGTTATCAAGCAGGTCGATATAAATAACGGCCGGTTCTTTCGGATAAGGGACAAGCACACAGTGCTCGAATGATTTTGGGGTCGCCGCAGCCTCTTCGGTCGAAAGCCATTCATGGTAGAGCGATGAGAATGAAGTGCGGTAGATTGTATCGCCCGTCGCCTCCGAACACACTGTCACAACCCCTGCCCCCTGAAGCGGCAGAGCCGAAAGATTGTATCGGCGGCCGGCCCAGCCGTCGATGGACGACTGCCCTGATAGATGCACTCCGCGCGTCCCTTCGGTATCTGCCGAAAACAGATAGTCGAGCCGGAGAGTCCTGTTCTCAAAGTTACGGTCAAAGCCAAGCGATGAAAATTCCTTCGTTCCGCCCATTACTTTTCCGCCGGCCATGCCTGCTTCCATTATCGGCGACACAAGAGAATTCATATACTCCTCAAGATTAGTGTAGCCTGATGCCGCCAGCTCTTTGCCGTCAGCCGGATTTTTAGGATTCAGCCCATGTGATTTTTCCCAGACATCCGGAATGCCGTCGCCGTCGCTATCGCGCGGAGCTTTTGCGCTCTTCAGCTCAGGCCACGCCCGCGATCCGTCGGGATAGACAACCTCGTCTTGCGAGTCGATTATCCCACGGTTGCCAAACGACGCTTTTCCATTGCGCGTGTCGTTGACAACAATCTCATCATACGCGTCACGGCTGAGCGAAGCCCCGGCATAGGCAAGGACCAGTTCATAGGCCTTCTCGGCCGAATGCGTCGTAGTCTGCTCATAAGGCATCGGCGACCGGAGCTGAATGTCACGCTCGATACTTTCATCCCAATATCCGTCAAACTCCCCGGGCTTTATCTGGTCAAGCACACCGAGTTTCCAGTTGTCTTCACCGACGGCTGCTATTTCATGATTGACATTGCCCCTCACATAGAAGCGCCCCCATTTATGAAGCATGCGCGACCAAGTGTTCCACCCGATGCCGAGTTTACGACCTTCAACGTCTATAGTGTTATCCGTCATGTCGATATCGAATGTCCTGTCGGATATGACAATCTGGTTCTTACCTCCTGACACACCGCCGGTCCTTATGCCCTTGAAGTCACCGGGAGTGACGGATGTGCCGAAATAGCTGTTATAGTCTTCAGCAAGACGGCGTGTATTGAGACAATAACGCACCGTGCGGATTCCGGGACTTGCTATACGCTCAGGCATGAGGTTTGATGTCACTCCCGGGCGGAAATAATTGTTGACGATATTGACCGTCATCCCCTCGCCGCCGTAACACCCGTTAGAACCGTAGTTATAGATGACATTGTTACGCAGATCCATCCTTTCGTCTGTCTGAGTGTGAGGGCTCGGGCCGAGACGCGGAGTGCGCGATGTATGATTTGCCATAAGATTATGGTGGTAGCTTGCTCCGCTTCCGCCCCAGTTACCTCCATAACCGTGGGGGCCCTTCTTATGACCGCTGTTGTGAAGGCTGTGGGATGCGATGCACCACTGGACGGTGCAATCCGTCATTCCATAGACAGAGATACACTCGTCAATGCTCCAGCTGACCGAACAATGGTCGACCATTACATTACGGTGTCCGCTTCCGCCAAGACCATCACCTTCGTGGTGTGCCACCTGCCTGTCTCCGAGACGGAAACGCATGAAGCGTACAATCACATTGTCGGCCTGAATTAAAAACGGATAATCGGCAATGCAGATTCCATCGCCGGGAGCAGTCTGGCCGGCAATCGTGACATCGGGATTTTCAAGTCGCAATTGCGACTTGAGAAAAATAGTGCCGGAAACGTCGAAAACTATGGTTCTCGGACCGGTCTGGTTACAGGCATATCGAAATGAACCGGGGAGCTCATTGTCGTCAAGCGTGGTCACATGATATACATCCCCTCCACGTCCGCCGGTCGTGTAACGGCCGAAACCTTCAGCACCCGGAAATGACGGGACAGCGGCTGCCGCAAGACTCCCTGCCGAAACAGCTGACACCGACAGCAGCCCCACTGCGATTGAAGTAAAAAAATTTTTCACTATCATATCTTATAACGTGATTATATCAGTAAAAGCGGAAGATTTTGTATCTCTCCCGCTTTTACCATCAGATTACTTTGTTTTCAACGAACGATGAACTTCTTACCGTCACGGATATATACTCCGGGGAGAAGCGGTTCGCGGACTTCGACTCCCATGATATTGTAAATCTTTCCATTGCCGACAGCAGAATCGACCACTATATCCTCAATGCCACTCTTATCGGCATTAGTGCCCTTAACGCGTATCTTCAACACTGATTCAACCGCACCAAATCTGACTGCAATTTTATTCATCGGCTCTGACAGCGTAACGGTGTGCACGGCCGCCGGGTTTGAATTTACTGGGAAGGTATATTGCATAGCGTCAAACTGCGTATCACCGATCGACATGATGTAGCTTGAAGTCTCATCCTTGGCGTTGGACCAGCCCTCGAATGTAAGCTCAGTTGCAACCTTTCCTTCCGGCAATTTTATGGTCCAAGTGTCGTTACGGGCAAACTTTATATATTCAGCGGTTACGCCTGAACCATGATTGTAGGTACGAGAACCGTTGCTACAGTCAATCTCTATCTCGGGTCCAAACTTGAATGGCAGAGGACTCTCCTTATGTATCATACCAGACTCCTGAGCTGTAAGATCGGAAATCTCCCATTCAAACACTTCGCCGGGAATAACGGTAGGATCATCAACCGACGGATTATAGACGGGAAGTTCTACCGCATCATCCGCAAACGTCAGCTCTCCGTTAAGCATCTTACCGTTAGCGTTTCCGCCTTCCATGATATGCGCTACGAGAGAATTGAGATAGACTTCAAGATTGGTATATCCGCTTGAAGTGACCTTAGCACCATCATCAGCGTCATCCGGGTTAAGACCGTTGGCTTCTTCCCACGCGTCAGGAATACCGTCGCCATCGCGGTCGGCAAGAGCCTCAGCCGATTTAAGCACCGGGAGCACACCGTCAAGTTCCGTACCTTCAGGATAAGTGATATCATTAGGTGTGTTGATGAAGCCCTTGTCAAGACCGGAGCCTGTTCCTGAAGCGGCGACATTGTTCTTCGCATCATTGACAATCATTTCATCAAGCGCGTCACGCCTCAGCGACGCACCGGCATAGGCCAACACATTTTTATAAGCATCATCAGCCGAATGTGTAGTCGTATAGACATATTCAATCGGGAGGTCACGCTTCATGTTCTGCTTGGTGTTTTCCCATGAAGCATTGTCGCTACACATTTCCCAGCGTGAAATCTGATTATACATACCATTGGCCCAGTTATCTTCGTAGACCTTCGACTGATTGCGGTTGCTGTTTCCATCGACATAGTAAGTACCGACAAGGTGAAGCGCGGGATAGTAGCTGTTCCAGAAAATTGAAATACTCTTGTCGTCTACCGTAATCTTGTTGTCATCGGAGATTTCGTAACGCTTTCCTGATATGGAAATATGCGGTTTACCGTTGACAAACGATCCTGTCAGATTACTTTTGGTTATCTTTGTGCCCATAGCATTGTTGTAGGCAGTTGCGATTTTGTCTTTATCAAGACAATAATCCACAGTACGGATGCCCACCGACGCGATGCGCGATTCCTTTGTCTTGCCCGAATATTTGTTACCGGGCCCGGGCTGATAGTAATTGTTGACGATATTCACGTTCATGCCTTCACCGCCATAACAACTTTCGCCTGAATAGTTGAACATAACGTTGTTGCGCATGTCCATCACCTCATTGAGCTGAGTGGTCGGGCGCGGGCCGAGGCGTGGCGAACGCGATGTGTGATGTGCAAGAAGATTGTGGTGATACGAACCGTACTCACCGCCCCAGTTGCCTCCATAGCCATGACCACCCTTGCTGTGGCCTGAGTTTACAAGGCTTTGTGAGACTATACACCACTGGACTGTGGTGTTGCTCGTCCCGCTGAACGACAGACATTCATCAATGCTCCAGCTGACCGAACAGTGGTCAACCATGATATTTTTCTGGTCAAGCGAACCAAGCGCATCCCAGCCGTCAGCGCCGTTGAGCGTTACATTCTTGTTGCCAAGGCGGAAACGGACAAAGCGAATGATAACGTTGTCAGCCTTGATGCTGAATGGATAGTCGGTGATACAGATACCATCGCCCGGGGCTGTCTGTCCGGCGATAGTCACATTGCCGCTTCTTAAATTCAATGCCGAGGTCAGATGGATATTACCCGACACATCAAAGACGATTGTGCGTGCCCCCGACTGATTGCAGGCATAGCGGAATGAACCGGGCTTATTGTTGTCTTCAAGAGTGGTTACATGATAAACCTTGCCGCCACGTCCGCCGGTGGTGTAACGGCCATACCCCTCCGCACCCGGAAAGGATTCAAGCTTGTCGATGGTAGCCGGAGATGCGCTGCCTACAGCACACACCGTTGCAAGCATCGAACTGAGTAATACATGTTTCATAAATGAACTGAATATGGTATTAATTTTTAAGTTTCAAATATTAGTATCAGCGTATGGATTAAATATAGATTAAGTTACTAACAGTATGCAAATATACGGTTTTTCTGACTAATAATCAAAACGTGCATGTCGCTATTGACGGTAATTCACTACAAAACCGTAAAATTTGAAATAAAAAAACTATGACTATATATGAATCCGACACAAAAGCCCGTGACCGCCGGGTGAAAAAACGCCGGCGGTCACGGGGCTGTATGAATTTCCCAATCGTAATGCCTACGAGCTTAAATCACACCGTAGGTCGAGAGAAGTATGGTCATGTGGTCACGGAGCTTACGCGCTTCGGCAGCGGCGGCCTCGGCGAAATCCTCGCCTTTGGAGGCATAGATGATTCCTCGCGAAGAGTTGACGAGCAGACCGCATTCATGTGTGATGCCCCACTTTGCCACTTCTTCAAGGCTGCCACCCTGAGCGCCAACGCCGGGAACAAGCAGGAAACTTGACGGAGCGACACGTCGCACTTCAGCGAACATCGCACCCTGAGTAGCACCTACGACAAACATAAGGTTGTCAGGTGTGCCCCACTTCTGCGCTGTCTCAAGCACATGTTCGAAAAGACGTGTGCCGGTCATGTCTGTGCGGAACTGGAAATCATGGCTTCCGGGATTGGAAGTGAGCGCAAGAAGTATGACCCACTTGCCATCATAATCCATAAAAGGCTTCACACTGTCAAAACCCATGTATGGAGCGACGGTTATGGCGTCCACGCCCATATTTTCAAAAAACGCCCGTGCGTAGAGCGACGAGGTATTGCCTATGTCGCCTCGCTTCGCATCAGCTATTATAAACTGGTCGGGATAGTTTTCACGGAGGTATCTGACAGTACGGTCAAGAGCCTTCCAGCCGTCAACGCCGAGACTTTCATAAAAAGCGGTGTTCGGCTTGTAGGCTACGCAGTAGGGAGCGGTAGCATCAATGATAGCCTTGTTGAATGCGAAAATCGGATCTTCCTCTTTCAGAAGATGTTCTGGGATTTTCTTTATGTCCGTATCGAGACCGACACAGAGGAAAGAACCTTTTTTCTTAATCTGTTCAATGATTTGCTCGCGATTCATATATTTTTATTGATATTATTGTTCTTTGTTGATGATATGGCACGGAGACTCGTCTCAGAGCTCTGCCGCCTTAAGTTTCTCGGCGTTTTCAGCAATTGTCAGCTGGTCGATCACATCCTGAATCTCCCCGTCCATGAAGGCCTGAAGATTATATATGGTATAGTTGATGCGATGGTCGGTGATGCGGCCCTGCGGATAATTATAGGTGCGTATTTTTGCCGAACGGTCTCCAGTTGACACCAGTGTTTTTCGGCGCGAAGCTATATCGTCGATATATTTCTGATGTTCCTTGTCGTAAATGAAGGTGCGGAGTCGGCTGAGCGCGCGCTCCTTGTTCTTTGGCTGGTCGCGGGTCTCGGTACACTCGATGAGAATCTCCTCGCTTTCGCCTGTGTTCGGATTACGCCACATGTAGCGCAGACGCACACCGGATTCCACCTTGTTCACATTCTGACCGCCTGCTCCGCCCGAACGGAAGGTATCCCATTTGATTTCGCCTTCATTGATTTCCACATCGAATGCCTCGGCTTCTGGGAGGACAGCGACCGTGGCGGCCGATGTGTGTACACGTCCCTGAGTCTCAGTAGCCGGAACGCGCTGCACTCGATGGACACCACTTTCGTATTTCATCGTCCCATAGACGTTGTCGCCGGTGACAGCCATTACGATTTCCTTGAAACCGCCGGCCGCACCTTCGCTGAAACTTGTGACAGCAACACTCCAGCCTTTCGACTCGCAGTATTTCACATACATCTTATATAAATCGCCGGCAAATATGGCAGCTTCGTCGCCACCTGTTCCGCCACGGATTTCAACGATTGCGTTTTTAGCATCCTCCGGATCTGCCGGAATCAGAAGCAGCTTGATTTCCTCTTCAATAGCCGGAAGCGCCCCGGTAGCTGAGTCAAGCTCCTCCTTGGCCATGTCGCGGAGTTCCGCGTCGCTTTCCGAAGCAAGCACTTCGCGAGCCTCTTCGATATTGCCGAGCAACGAACGGTAGTGACGTGTGACAGCCGTAAGTTTTTCAAGATCCTTATATTCCTTGGTCAGACGGACATAGCGTTTCATATCCTGAATTACCGAAGGGTCGGTGATAAGCGTGCCCACTTCTTCAAAGCGGGCCTCGATTCCATCAAGACGTGACAATAGGGAGTTTTCTGCCATACAGATTTAAGAGCATGTTTTGAACGTGCAAATTTACGAAATTTTCCCGACATATACCGACTTATACTCCATAAAACCTCACTCCGGGATGTCGGTAGCAATAATTTTTCAGTTTTCAGGCCGTTTTTACTTAATAATTTTCTTAAAAACATTGTCTTCAATAATAAATTTGAGTAATTTTGCCCCTCAAATTAAACAACTGTTTGTAAAGTTAAGTCTACCGTCGCGACGGCCGACACAATTCTCACCAAAACCAATGAAAGTATTAAAATTTGGCGGGACATCCGTAGGTTCCGCAAACAGCCTTCTAAATCTCAGAAGCATCGTCGAAGGTCAGAATTTACCGACCATAATCGTAGTAAGCGCCCTTGGCGGAGTGACCGACCTTCTTATCAAGACAGCCCGGACAGCAGCCGAAGGCAATGAGTATTATCGGGAACTTTTTGAGACCATAGTCAAACGTCATCACGATATTATCGCCAGTGTGATTACAGACCGCCCTGATGAACTGACAGAGGAAATCGACACACTCCTCTCCGAGCTTTCGTCAATCTATCAGGGAGTCTACCTCATCCGTGACCTCAGCCCCAAAACACAGGCCGCAATCGTCAGCTATGGCGAGCGCCTCAGCAGCCGTATAGTGAGCAGGCTTATAAGCGGAAGCATGCTCCACGACTCACGCGAATTCATCAAGACCGAGCAGAAACACGGACGTTCAATCCTCGACAGCGAGCTGACTCGAGCCCTCGTAGCAGAAGAATTCAAACCTGAAGTTCTCGCCGGACGCATCCATATAGTCCCCGGCTTCATAAGCACCGACAAACATTCGGGCGAGGTCACCAATCTCGGACGCGGAGGTAGCGACTACACGGCTTCAATCATCGCCGCAGCACTCAACGCCGAGGCTCTGGAAATCTGGACCGATGTCGACGGCTTCATGACCGCCGACCCACGTGTCATTCCGACAGCCTACACCATAAATTCCCTGAGCTATGTCGAGGCCATGGAACTTTGCAACTTCGGGGCAAAGGTCATCTATCCCCCCACCATATATCCGGTTTGTGTAAAAAACATACCAATCCGAGTTAAAAACACTTTCAATCCCGACGGCCCGGGCACAATCATCCTCAACGATGTCGAGGATGACCGCAAGCCAATCAAAGGCATATCAAGCATAAGCGGGACTTCGCTCATCACCGTGACCGGCCTGTCGATGGTTGGTGTCATCGGTGTCAACCGCCGCATTTTCACCGCCCTTGCCGAAAATGGCATTTCAGTCTTCATGGTGAGTCAGGCATCGTCGGAAAACTCCACTTCAATCGGTGTCCGTGACGAAGATGCGGACGAAGCCATCCGTGTGCTCGACAATGAGTTCGCAAAGGAAATCGAAGAGGGAGCGATGTTTCCAATGCACGCCGAAAGCGGACTCGCCACAGTGGCAATCGTCGGTGAGAACATGAAACATACCCCCGGCATTGCCGGAAAACTCTTCGGCACTCTTGGCCGAAGCGGTATCAGCGTAATCGCATGTGCCCAAGGCGCAAGCGAGACAAACATCTCGTTTGTGGTCCACGGCGATTCACTGAGAAAATCGCTCAATGTCATCCACGATTCGTTCTTCCTGAGCGAATATAAGGAGCTCAACCTGTTCATATGCGGAGTGGGAACTGTCGGAGGAATGCTTATCGAGCAGATACGCAGCCAGCAGGAGACACTTAGAAACACACACCGACTGAAACTCAACGTTGTCGGAATCGCCTCAAGCCGACGCGCCATTTTCTCGCGTTCAGGCATCGACCTTGCCAACTACCGCAAAGAGCTTGACGCAAGCCCGGCAAGCACCCCCGAACGTCTGCGCGACGAAATCGTCGGCATGAACATATTCAACAGCGTGTTTGTCGACTGCACCGCGAGCCACGAGGTAGCCGCCCTCTACCAGACATTCCTTGACCACAATATTTCGGTCGTAGCCGCCAATAAAGTAGCGGCCTCAAGCAGCTATGACATATATCGCCGCCTCAAGGACACAGCCCTCAGCCGTGGCGTCAAATATCTGTTTGAGACCAATGTCGGAGCGGGACTGCCAATAATCGGCACTATAAACGACCTAATTTCATCGGGTGACAGAATCCTGAAGATTGAAGCAGTCCTCAGCGGAACTCTCAACTTCATTTTCAACGCACTTTCTTCCACCGTTCCATTCTCCGAAACAGTCCGGCTGGCAAAGGAGCTCGGCTACAGCGAACCTGACCCGCGCATCGACCTCAGCGGTCAGGACGTTATCAGAAAACTTGTAATCCTCACCCGCGAAGGAGGCTACAAGGCCGAACAAAGCGAAGTCGAAAAACACCTTTTCATCCCGACCGAGCTTTTCGAAGGCTCGCTCGACGACTTCTGGCACAGGCTTCCAGAACTTGACGAAGATTTCGAAGCCCGTCGCAAGGTGCTTGAATCGGAAGGGAAACGTTGGCGCTTCGTGGCCAGAATGGAAATGGGCAAGATGAGTGTCGGGCTGGAAGCCGTCGACAGCCGTCATCCTTTCTACGGACTGGAAGGCTCAAACAACATAGTCCTTCTGACAACCGAACGCTACCGCGAATATCCCATGCTTATCCAAGGCTATGGCGCAGGGGCTGAAGTCACCGCCGCCGGAGTATTCGCCAACATCATGTCGACCGTCAACAACTGATGCGCCTATGAAGCATCTCATAATACTTGGCGACGGGATGTCGGACCATCCCATCGCCTCTCTGGGAGGAAAAACACCTCTCCAGTATGCCTCAACACCCTCGTTTGACCGTCTTGCCTCTTCCGGACGCTGCGGAACACTTGTCACCATACCCGACGGATTCGCCCCCGGCAGCGAAGTCGCCAACACCTCCATTCTGGGCTATGACCTGAATGAAGTCTATGAAGGACGCGGACCTCTCGAAGCCGCAAGTATAGGCTACGAAATGGAAGCCGGCGACATGGCAATGCGATGCAACATCATCACCCTCGGCCAGCAAGGTGAAATCGCCAACCATCACGGAGGCCATCTGTCCACCGAAGAAGGGACTGAACTCATCAACTACCTGAACAGCCGTCTTGGCAGTGAGGGCGTGAAATTCATCCCGGGCATACAATACAGACACTTGCTCGTCATCAAGGGTGGCAACAAGCACATCGAGTGCGCCCCTCCTCACGACCATCCCGGAGAACAATGGCGCGACCTGCTTGTCAAACCTGAGACAGAAACAGCCCCCGAAGCATCGCGCATGTCATCGCAGGAAACCGCCCGACTGCTCAACGACCTCATACTCCGATCTCAGCAACTGCTTGCCGAACATCCGATAAATCTTCGACGGAAAGCCGAAGGCCGCCCGACAGCAAATTCAATCTGGCCTTGGAGTCCCGGCTACCGCCCGCGAATGCAGACCCTGCAGCAGATGTATCCATCAATCAAAAGCGGAGCTGTAATCTCGGCGGTCGACCTCATCAGAGGAATAGGCCACTATGCAGGACTGCGAACCATAATCGTCCCCGGCATGACAGGCCTCGCCGACACGAACTACGAGGGCAAAGCCAAGGCTGCAATCGAAGCTCTGCGCACCGATGATTTTGTATTTCTCCATGTGGAGGCAACCGACGAAGCCGGTCACGATGGAAACATTGACCTCAAAATCCGCGCAATCGAATATCTCGACAAACGCATCATAGGCCCGATAATGCAGGAACTCGCCGGATGGGACGAACCGGTCCGCATAGCCCTTCTGCCGGACCATGCAACCCCTGCCGAACGCCGCATACACATCGGCGACCCAGTACCGTTCACCATCTATACACCCGGCGGAATCCCCGACAGCGTCACAGCCTACGATGAAAAAAGCTGTCGCGAAGGAGCTTACGGGACTCTCCATCTTCAAGAGTTCATGCAGGAATTCATGAGACTCTGACACTTAACACACACTTTTAAACATCAGCAAAATGCTTTATTACAGCACCAACCACTCATCCCCTGAAGCAACTCTTGAAGAAGCCGTAGTCAAAGGACTCGCATCTGACAGGGGACTATATATGCCTGAACACATCAAGGCTCTTCCTAAAGAATTCTTCAATGACATCGACAAAATGTCATTTCACGAAATCGCATGCCGGGTTGCCGACGCATTTTTTGGAGAAGACATTCCAGCCGACGAACTCCACCGAATCGTCTGCGATACCCTTTCGTTTGACTGTCCTGTAGCCGAAGTCGATTCTGACATCTATAGCCTCGAACTGTTCCACGGGCCGACTCTTGCGTTCAAGGATGTCGGGGCACGCTTCATGGCCAGATTGCTCCAATATTTCATCAAGAAACGTTCCCACACACGCAATGTCAACGTCCTCGTCGCCACCAGCGGTGACACAGGCTCGGCTGTGGCCAACGGCTTTCTCGGCGTTGACGGCATACATGTCTACGTGCTTTACCCCAAGGGGAAAGTCAGCCCGATTCAGGAGTGTCAGTTCACCACTCTCGGACGTAATATCACCGCAGTTGAAGTAGACGGCGTGTTCGATGACTGCCAGCGTCTGGTAAAGAGCGCCTTCATGGATCAGGACCTGTGTCAGCATCTGACACTCACCTCAGCCAACTCAATCAACGTCGCCCGCTTCCTTCCGCAAGCATTCTACTATTTCAATGCCTACGCCCGCATGAAGGCCATCGGCAAGGGCGACAATCTTGTAATAAGTGTCCCCAGCGGAAATTTCGGCAATATCACCGCCGGACTTTTCGCCCACCGCATGGGACTTCCCGTCAAACGTTTCATTGCAGCCAACAACGCCAACGACATATTTTACAACTATCTTCTTTCGGGAGTCTATTCGCCCAAAGCGAGTGTCCAGACTATCGCAAACGCTATGGACGTCGGCGATCCGAGCAATTTCGCACGTATTTTCGACCTCTATGGAGGTTCTCATGAACGCATATCATCACTTATCAGCGGTTACACATTCACCGACTCCCAAATACGGGAGACAATGGACGAATGCTACAACCGCATCGGCTACGTCCTTGACCCTCACGGCGCATGCGGCTACCGCGCATTAAAATCCGACCTGCGCGAAAACGAAACAGGAGTATTCCTTGAAACCGCCCACCCGGCCAAATTCAAAGAGACTGTCGAACATGCCATAAACACAGAAATCCGTATCCCGGAACGTCTCGCCGATTTCATGAAAGGGCAAAAACAATCTGTAGCCATGACTTCCGACTTCAAAGACTTCAAGGCATATCTGATGAAACAATAGACATACATATATAATAATGTGTGTCGTGCTACCGATAAACGTCAGCAGCAATCACTACGCATCATATCGGAAGACAATCATAGTATAATCCGGAGCTGTCAAAGAACCCCTAATCTCAACGAGCGGGAAAGTTCTCTGACAGCTCTGATTCATTCAATTTCGCCAATTCTCCCAACTTTTTCTTTTTATTTTCTTTGCTTTTAGGAAGTTTCCAATTAACTTTGCATATCGAATTTACTGAAATCTTGGTTAACCTAAACCCCGATACAGAATATTTAATACCATAAATTATGGCAGAAAAAAAAGAAAAATTGTTTGACCAGTTTCCTCCTATATCCACCGCAGAGTGGAAAGCCAAGGTGGAAGCTGACCTTAAAGGCGCTCCATTTGACAAGAAATTAGTGTGGCGCACAAACGAAGGTTTCAATGTTCAACCCATGTACAGGCTTGAAGACATCGAAGACTTCAAAACCACAAACTCTCTTCCGGGAGAATATCCCTACGTTCGCGGTACACGTACCGACAACGACTGGCTTACCCGTCAGGAAATCATCGCCGAAACCCCGGCCGAAGCCAACGAAAAGGCTCTCGACGTGCTCACAAAAGGTGTCACTTCACTCGGTTTCCATATTGACGAGCCTACAGCCGAAACCATCGAGGCCACTCTCAACGGCATTGACCTCGCAAAGGTGGAAATCAACTTTACCTGCTGCATCAAGAAAGCACTTCCTCTTGCAAAAGCTCTCGTAGAATATATCGAATCAAAGGGATGTGCCGACACATTCAAGGGTTCTATCGACTTCAATCCATTCCGCAAGCCTCTGCGCAAAGGTGTAGCGTTTGACGCCGCCACCCTCACAGAAATGGCATGCGAGCTCCTCGATGCCGTCAAGGGTGTCAAAGGTCTCCGCGTTCTCTCTGTCAACAGCGACATGCTCAGCAACGCCGGTGCATATATCTATCAGGAACTCGGCTACGCTCTTGCATGGGGCGCACAGTGGATGACACTTCTTACCGATGCCGGACGCAGCGCCGATGAAGTTGCCGGACGCATCAAGTTCAACATGGGCGTTTCGTCAAACTTCTTCATGGAGCTTTCAAAGTTCCGCGCAGCCCGCATGCTCTGGGCTCAGATCGTGAAGCAGTATGGAGCATCTGAGGAAGCAGCCAAGATGGTGGCACACGCAATCACATCGCGCTTCAACCAGACCCTCTACGACGCACACGTCAATCTGCTCCGCAGCCAGACAGAAGCAATGTCAGCCGCTCTTGCAGGTGTCGACTCAATCACAGTCACTCCGTTTGATGTCCCCTACAAGACACCCGATGAATTCTCAGAGCGCATTGCCCGCAACCAGCAGTTCCTCCTTAAGGAAGAAAGCCATCTTGACAAGGTGATCGACCCTGCAGGCGGTAGCTACTATGTCGAGACTCTCACTGTAGCCATTTCCAAGGAAGCATGGAAACTCTTCCTCGAAGTAGAGGAAAACGGAGGCTTCCTCGCATGCTGCAACGACGACACCATCCAGAAGGCTATCCGCGAAAGCGCTGAAAAGCGTCACACCGACGTGGCACGCCGCAAGGAAATCCTTCTCGGAACAAACCAATATCCCAACATCAACGAAATGGCAGCCGACAAGATTGTCGACCTCAAGGGTTCGCTTTCATGTTCTTGCGGCGGTCACAGCGATGCCTGCGAGACTCCGGCCGGTCTTCCCACCAAGCGTGCGGCAAGCGATTTCGAAGCACTCCGCCTCGAAACAGAAGCAGCTTCAAACCGTCCGAAGGTATTCATGCTCACCATCGGTAACCTAGCCATGCGTCTCGCTCGCGCCCAGTTCTCATCAAACTTCTTCGGTTGCGCCGGTTACGAAATCATCGACAACCTCGGCTTCGACACCGTTGAGCAGGGCGTTGACGCAGCTCTCGAAAAGGGTGCTGACATCGTTGTGCTCTGTTCAAGCGACGACGAATATGCAGAACTCGCTCCGGCAGCATTCAAGTATCTCGACGGCCGCGCAGAGTTTGTAGTCGCAGGCGCTCCCGCATGCACCGACGACCTCAAGGCTATCGGCATCAACGATTTCGTTCATGTACGCTGCAATGTGCTCGAAACACTCCGTGCATTCAACGCAAAACTGCTTAAGAAGTAAAAAGTCACCCCCATCATACATATTTATTTAGATATGAAACCCAATTTCAAAGAAATCGATATAGTAAAGGATGCTTTCGGCGAGCAGCAAGTTCCCGAAACTCAGGGGGAAGACTGGCTTACCCCCGAACTCATTCCGGTAAAGCCTATCTATACCAAAAACGACCTTGAGGGTCTCGAACACCTCAACTATGTTTCAGGTATTCCTCCTTTCCTCCGTGGCCCGTACAGCGCCATGTATCCCCTCCGTCCTTGGACTATCCGTCAGTATGCCGGATTCTCCACAGCAGCAGAATCAAACGCCTTCTACCGCCGCAACCTTGCGTCGGGACAGAAAGGTCTGTCAGTTGCGTTTGACCTCGCAACACACCGCGGATATGACGCTGACCACGAGCGCGTAGTCGGCGACGTAGGTAAGGCCGGTGTGTCAATCTGCTCTCTCGAAGACATGAAAGTGCTCTTCGAAGGTATCCCCTTGAACAAGATGTCAGTGTCGATGACCATGAACGGTGCGGTGCTTCCAGTGCTCGCCTTCTACATCAACGCCGGTCTCGAACAGGGCGCGAAACTTGAAGAGATGGCAGGTACTATCCAGAACGACATCCTCAAGGAATTCATGGTGCGCAACACCTATATCTACCCGCCGGAATTCTCGATGCGAATCATCGCCGACATCTTCGAGTACACCTCACAGAACATGCCTAAGTTCAACTCGATTTCGATTTCAGGCTACCACATGCAGGAAGCCGGCGCGACATGCGACATCGAGCTTGCCTACACTCTTGCCGACGGTCTCGAATATCTCCGTGCAGGTATCAACGCAGGCATCGACATCGACGCTTTCGCTCCCCGTCTGTCATTCTTCTGGGCTATCGGCATGAACTACTTCATGGAAGTTGCAAAGATGCGTGCCGCTCGTCTTCTCTGGGCCAAGATTGTCAAGCAGTTCAACCCGAAGAACCCCAAGTCGCTCGCACTCCGCACACACTCTCAGACTTCAGGCTGGTCGCTCACCGAACAGGATCCCTTCAACAACGTGGGCCGTACATGTATCGAGGCTATGGGCGCAGCTCTCGGCCACACACAGTCGCTCCACACAAACGCTCTCGACGAAGCAATCGCCCTTCCGACCGACTTCTCGGCTCGTATCGCACGTAACACCCAGATCTACATTCAGGAAGAGACCATGGTCACCAAGCAGGTAGACCCGTGGGGCGGTTCATACTACGTGGAAGCGCTCACCAACGAAATCGCACACCGCGCATGGGAGCACATTCAGGAAATCGAGAAGCTCGGCGGTATGGCCAAGGCTATCGAGTCAGGTCTCCCCAAAATGCGTATCGAAGAAGCTTCCGCACGCACTCAGGCCCGCATCGACTCAGGCCGTCAGACAATCGTCGGTATCAACAAGTATCGTCTTGACCACGAAGACCCGATTGATATCCTCGAAATCGACAACACTGAAGTCCGCAAGGATCAGGTGGCCCGTCTCGTCGACCTCAAGGCTAACCGCGACGAAGAGGCTGTCAAGAAAGCTCTTGAAGCAATCACCGAATGTGTCCGCACCAAGGAAGGCAACCTCCTTGACCTCGCTGTCAAGGCTGCAGGTCTTCGCGCTACACTCGGCGAAATTTCGGATGCCTGCGAAGATGTCGTAGGCCGTTATAAAGCTGTAATCAGAACAATTTCAGGCGTGTACTCATCAGAAACCAAGGCTGACCCCGACTTCGTGAAGGCTCAGCAGATGTGTGAAGAATTCGCTAAGCGCGAAGGTCGTCAACCCCGTATCATGATTGCCAAGATGGGTCAGGACGGTCATGACCGCGGAGCAAAAGTTGTCGCTACAGGTTATGCCGACTGCGGTTTCGACGTCGACATGGGCCCGCTCTTCCAGACTCCGGCCGAGGCCGCTCGTCAGGCAGTTGAAAACGACGTTCACATCCTCGGTGTGTCGTCGCTCGCAGCAGGCCACAAGACACTCATCCCGCAAGTTATCGAAGAGCTCAAGAAGCTCGGCCGTGAGGACATTCTCGTTACCGCCGGCGGTGTTATCCCCGCTCAGGACTACGACTTCCTCTACAAGGCTGGTGTAGCAGCCATCTTCGGTCCCGGCACACGCATCCCCGTCTCTGCAATCAAGATGCTCGAACTTCTCGAAGGCGAGGAATAAACCCGACTGAGACTTTTTTCAGATAAATCATTTCAGCAGGGACGCTCGATTCGGGCGCCCCTGCTATTTCTAATATCATATCAATAATCACTCTAAAACAGTTGCATTCAATGGATAATTTCTCACTATGCACTCCAACGAGATACGTATTCGGACGTGAAGCTGAATGTAAGGCCGCAGACCTCTGCCATGAGGCCGGATGGAAAAGCGTCATGATTGTCTACGGCGGACAGTCGGCGATACGAAGCGGACTGCTTGAACGCGTCAGAAAGTCACTTTCCGACACAGGCATCAAAGTCACAGAGCTTGGCGGCGTCCAGCCGAATCCTACGGATGACAAAGTATACGAAGGTATCGCCCTCGGACGTGAAACGGGAGTTGACGCGCTTCTTGCCGTTGGCGGAGGCTCTGTAATCGACACTGCAAAAGCCATTGCCGGCGGCATACCGTATGAAGGTGATTTCTGGGACTTCTATTGCGGCAAGTCAACCGTCACCAAGGCTCTTCCGTTAGGAGTTATCCTTACTATACCGGCAGCAGGAAGCGAAGGTAGCGGCAACTCGGTCATCACACGCATCGACGGACTGCGAAAACTTTCATTGCGCACCGACACCGCACTGCGCCCGAAATTCGCATGCCTTAACCCGGAACTCACCTATACACTCCCACCCTATCAGACAGCAAGCGGCATCGCCGACATGATGGTCCACATAATGGAGCGTTACTTCACCCCGACGGAAGGAGTGGAAGTAACCGACCGTCTGTGTGAAGGACTGCTAAAAGCAATAATCGCAGAAGCCCCTAGAGTAATGGCCGAACCGGAGAACTACGACGCACGTGCAAACATAATGTGGAGCGGAACTCTTGCCCACAATGGAATCTGCGGATGCGGACGTCGCGAGGACTGGGCCTCACACTTCATCGAACATGAACTGAGCGCGCTTTATAACGTCACTCACGGTGCAGGACTTGCCGTAATCACCCCCGCTTGGATGAGCTATGTCGGAGAACGCCGTCCGGCTAAAGTAGCCCAGTTCGCCCGACGGGTATTCGACGTGACAGAAAGCGACGACCTCAAGGCTGCGATGGAAGGAATCAGACAGCTGCGCGAATTTTTCCATTCCATCGGGCTTCCGGTTTCAATGAAAGAACTCGGCATAGAGAATCCGGATATCGAACTGCTCGTCAGAAAACTTCACGAGAACAAAGGACCGAAAATCGGTGGCTACCTGACGCTTGAAGCCGAAGACTCAAAGGCAATATTCATTCTCGCACAGTAATCCCACTCATGATTATAACACTATAGACTAAACGGCCTATGCAAGTTGATTTTGCATGGGCCGTTCGCATTTTTCCATAGCCAATATCCGCGTCTATTGTACGCGCATGATACGGCGTGGGATATGAGTGTTGATAATCAGCGGGACTGTCTCTATTTTCAAATTACTTGTGTCGAATCCGAAAGCATTTCCGGCATCAAGCTCCATCCTGTGCAACAAGGCATGAAAGTTCATCAGGAATCTGTCGCGACTGTTACACTGGCTTGATGGTGAGAACACGCGATGAATGATAATAAACCTGAAATCGCCTGATATGCCATGACTGCGTAGCGACGGATAATTACTTGTCAGGTCAATCAGCCCGTCTTCAACCATATCCTCGATAGCCTGACGAAGATAAACGCTTAACTGTGGTTGAATCCTGAATCCGATACGGAATTTGAAACTTGTAATAGTATCCGGCACTATAACAGTCCGCTCATATTCCAATGTATCAGGATTGTCGGTAAACTCGACACGCAGTATCCAGTAATGGTCGGCCCGTTTGGGCTGCTTGTTGACAATTGAATAAATCAGCTTGCTTTCAACTTCACAGGCATTGTCCGAACGGCTCATATACACAAGGTTAGAAGCATACTTTGGTATTTCCTTATCTGATTTTATATCCTTGATAATATCGGTATAATCGTCGAACGACCTGTATTCTATGTATTTACGTCTGATTCTTGTTGCCTTGCGCCACACAAGCATCACACCACACACCAGTCCGGCTATCAACAGGGTAAACCAGCCTCCGTGTGTGAATTTAAACATATTGGCCACGAAAAACGCGCCCTCTATCAAGGTGAAAACGACCGTAAAGACTCCGACCATCCATAGCTTCACACCCTTATGCCTGAGATACAAGGCGAGAAGTATCGTTGTCATAAGCATGGTGACAGTGATTGCAAGGCCATAGGCCGCTTCCATATGGCCGGAAGTCCGGAAGATGACAACCGTCAGGATACATCCTATATACAAAAAGCCGTTTACAAGTGGAATGTATAACTGCCCCTTTACCGTAGACGGGTATTTAATGCGCAGACGAGGCCAGAAATCGAGACTCATGGCCTCGCTGAATATAGTGAACGACCCGCTCAGCAATGCCTGACTCGCAATGATGGCAGCTCCGGTGCTGATAATGATTCCGGCAGGCAGAAACCACCGAGGCATGACCCCGTAGAACGGATTGACTCCTTCGGGATAGCCTGAGGCTTGAGATATTATCCATGCCCCCTGACCGAGATAATTAAGTATCAGCATGAGTTTCACGAACAGCCAGCTGTATGTGATGTTCATTCTGCCGCAGTGACCAAGATCCGAATATAGGGCCTCAGCACCTGTCGTACACAAGAACACAGCTCCAAGAATCATAAACCAACCCGGATAATCCACCAGAAGCCTTACGGCATACCAAGGATTGAAAGCCTTCATGATTGCCCAATGATCAGAGAGATGTACCACACCGAGGATTCCGAGCATGAGAAACCAAGCAAGCATAAACGGGCCGAAAAACTTTCCGATAGCCTTAGTCCCGAGACGCTGCACAAGGAATATGCCTGAAATAATCACTATCACAATCGGCATGACAGGCGCGTCGGGATTGAGATCCCTCAGCCCTTCTATGGCCGAAGTGACCGTCATGGCAGGCGTGATGACTCCGTCGGCAATCAATGCGCTTGCCCCGACGGCTGCGAGAATGTAAATCCATTTCCGCTTCAAGCCCTTTATAAGCGAATAGAGCGCAAGGATGCCGCCCTCCCCCTTATTGTCGGCGCGCAGAGCGATGACAACATATTTCAGCGTCGTCTGCAATGTCAGTGTCCATATAACACACGACACAGCACCTATCACGTAGTCAGGCCCATAGCCGTGGTCAACACCCATGATGGCCTTCATTACATAGAGAGGCGAAGTCCCTATATCACCGAAAACAATACCTATCGCCACCAATAGCGCCGCAATGGTGACACGATGAATATGTTGATTCTGACGTGTGGTTGTTGTTTCTGTCTGCATAATGTGTCAAACGTGTTATATCAACATTATAAACCATCATATCGCAAAAATTGTTCCGGCGACAACATCACTTTGTTATGAATGAACAACTTAAACGATACGCTGTTACGGACAATCTATCTTTTCCCAACCGTCGATCAATGCCATTGTCAGCAAACTGACCCCGTCAGGAGAATACATTTGCAAATAGTCCATAAAAATTCTTAGCAGATGGAATTTACCTATAGGATATTATGAGTAATTTCCGTAATTTTGTAGGTTATGAAATTCGAGTTATCTTCACAATATCAGCCGACAGGCGACCAGCCTCAGGCCATCGAGCAGCTTGTGGCAGGAATCGAAGCCGGGGAGAAGGCACAGACACTCCTCGGTGTGACCGGTTCCGGCAAGACTTTCACAATGGCCAACGTCATTGCCCGGATTGAAAAACCCACCCTCATCCTCAGCCACAACAAGACACTTGCGGCACAGCTCTACAGCGAGTTCAAGGGATTTTTCCCCAACAACTCGGTGCAGTATTTCGTGTCGTACTACGACTATTACCAGCCGGAAGCCTATATACCGACAGTCGACAAATATATCGAAAAAGACCTCATGATAAATGATGAGATTGAGAAACTGCGTCTGTCGACAGTGTCGGCTCTACTTTCAGGCCGAAAAGATGTCATCGTCGTCTCGTCCGTCTCGTGTCTCTACGGCATGGGCAATCCAGAAGACTTCGACAGTAATGTCGTGACTGTAAAAGTCGGCCAGAAGATAACACGCAACAAATTCCTCCGCTCCCTTGTCGGGTCGTTGTACTCACGCAATGAGGTCGAACTATCGCGCGGAACATTCCGCGTCAAAGGCGACACCGTCGACATCCGCCTCGCGTATGAAGAAATCATTGTGCGCGTCACCTTCTGGGGCGATGAAATAGAATCCATCAAGACCCTCCACCCCGACGACAACACATCGCTCGGCTCTCACGACATATTCCAGATATATCCGGCCAACCTATTTGTCACCTCACCCGAACGCATGGGTTCGGCAATAGGCCAGATTGAACTCGACCTCGGCGAGCAATATAACTATTTCATGCGCGAGGCTAAGGAAATGGAGGCCAAACGACTCCTCGAACGAGTGACCTACGATGTCGAGATGCTCCGTGAGGTCGGCCATTGTTCAGGGATAGAAAATTACAGCCGCTATTTCGACGGACGGCAGCCCGGCATGCGCCCGTTCTGTCTCCTCGACTACTTCCCGAAAGACTTCCTGACCATCATCGACGAGAGCCATGTGACCCTCCCGCAGTGCCGTGCGATGTATGGAGGCGACCTGTCGAGAAAGATGAATCTCGTAGAATATGGATTCCGGCTGCCGGCGGCCCTTGACAACCGTCCGCTGAAATTCGATGAGTTCGAAAAACTGACACCACAGGTGCTGTATGTCAGCGCTACCCCCGCCGACTATGAACTTGAAAAATGCGAGGGTGTGGTGGTCGAACAGATTATCCGTCCCACAGGTCTGCTTGATCCTATTATAGAAGTGCGCCCGTCGCTCAACCAGATTGACGACCTGCTCCATGAAATCAACGAGCGCATCGAACGCGACGAACGTGTGCTTGTCACCACCCTTACCAAAAGAATGGCCGAAGAGCTTAACGACTACCTCACGAGACTGCGCATAAAGACAGCCTACATCCACAGCGATGTCGACACCCTTGACCGCATCAAGATTCTCGACGGCCTGAGAGCCGGAGAATTCGACGTGCTTGTCGGTGTCAATCTGTTGCGTGAAGGCCTCGACCTTCCGGAAGTTTCTCTCGTAGCCATCCTCGATGCCGACAAGGAGGGATTCCTGCGAAGCCACCGATCGCTCACGCAGACTGTCGGCCGCGCCGCACGTAACCTCAACGGCACTGTCATAATGTATGCCGACAAGATTACAGATTCAATGCAACAGACCATCGACGAGACTGCTCGCCGACGCGCTGTCCAGCTCGCCTACAATGAAGAACACGGCATCACACCTCAAGCCATCATAAAGGCACGCAATTCAATCATCGGACTTGAAACCGACGACGAGACTACAGATAAACTCAAGCCAAACCGCCAGCGCACGGCCTCCGGCAAGGAGCAAAAGACCGGGCGCTCGAAAGCCCCTGTCCCCTATGCCGAGGAATATGGCACGAAAGTCAACCTTGCCGCCGACCCTGTCATGCCATACCTGTCGGCCGATGCACTCCAGAAGCTCATCACCAAACGCCGTCTGGATATGGTCGAAGCCGCCAAACGCATGGATTTCATCGAAGCCGCCCGTCTGCGCGACGAAGTTCTCGCGATGGAGGACCAGCTTTCAAAAATGCCGGCCGAGGAATGACAACCAGACAACATGAAATCCAATCCAGATAACCACCCACAAAATCTAAACAAATTATATAAATATGTATAACACATCCAAGACTAACAGACCGGCTGCCAACCGCGCTCCATATCCTTCCGCCGACAGGTTTCTGCCAACCAGCGTCAAGGAAATGAAAGCTCTGGGCTGGGACCACGTAGATATTGTCCTTTTTTCAGGAGATGCCTATGTCGACCATCCGTCATTCGGTGCTGCCGTGCTCGGACGTGTGCTTCAGGACGCAGGCTACAATGTGGCCATAGTGCCACAGCCCAACTGGCAGGATGACCTCCGTGATTTCAAAAAGTTCGGAGCTCCGAGACTCTTTTTCGGGGTATCGGCAGGAGCTATGGACTCGATGGTCAACCACTACACTGCCGCACGCCGCCGCCGCAGTGATGACGCATATACACCCGGCGGACGCCACGGAGCGCGCCCTGACTATCCGACGATAGTCTATTCAAAAATACTCCGTGAACTCTATCCCGACACTCCTATCATAGCCGGAGGAATCGAAGCCTCCATGCGCCGACTGAGCCACTATGATTACTGGGAGGACCGTCTGCGCCCCTCGCTCCTCGCCGACTGCGAAGCCGACATTATCAGCTATGGCATGGGCGAGAAAATAATAGTCGAGATAGCCCGGATGCTCGACGAAGGCACACCCCTGTCATCAATGACAGACCTGCCGCAAACTGTCATCCGCATATCGGAGGCCGATTTTTCAGCCGGTAAAGACGATATAATTCTCCACTCTTTCGCCGACTGCCTACGCGACAAGCGACTTCAGGCGGAGAACTTCAAACACATCGAACAGCAGAGCAACGCAATGCACGGCCGGACTCTATGGCAGCTCCACAACGGCTTTTGGGTGAAAGTCAACCCGATGTATCCACCAATGACCACCGAAGAAATCGATGCCTCGTTCGACCTTCCATATACACGTCTGCCACACCCGCGCTACAAGGACAAACGCATTCCGGCCTACGAGATGATACGCCATTCGGTCAACATCCACCGAGGCTGTTTCGGAGGCTGCTCATTCTGCACCATCTCGGCACATCAGGGTAAGTTCATCGCATCGAGGAGCAAGGAGTCGGTGTTGCGTGAAGTCAGAAAGGTCACACAGATGCCCGATTTCAAAGGCTATATCAGCGATGTCGGTGCACCGAGCGCAAACATGTACCGCATGGGAGGCAAGAATCTCGCTATATGCGAAAAATGCCTCAAACCGTCGTGCCTCCACCCGAAAGTATGTCCGAACCTCAACACCGACCACCGTCCGCTGCTCGACCTCTACCATGCCGTGGATGCAATTCCCGGGATAAAGAAATCGTTTATCGGCAGCGGTGTCCGCTATGACCTGTCCATGCACCATACAGGAGACCCGGTGATTGATGCCGCCAACCGACAATATAACGAAGAACTTATCACATCACATGTCTCCGGCCGACTCAAAGTGGCCCCTGAACACACCTCAGACACGGTGCTCAACATGATGCGCAAGCCCTCGTTCCAGCTCTATCACGAGTTCAGCCGCTTCTTTGAGCGTGTCAACTCGCGCCACGGACTAAAACAGCAACTAATCCCCTACTTCATTTCGTCGCATCCGGCATGTCGCGAAGTTGACATGGCCGAGCTTGCAGCCGAGACCAAGGAGCTCAATCTGCATCTTGAGCAGGTGCAGGACTTCACTCCTACCCCCATGACCCTCTCGACGGAGATATATTACACCGGCTATCACCCCTACACAGGAGAGAAAGTCTTCACGGCCATCACTCCGGATGAAAAACTCGCCCAGCGAAAATATTTCTTCTGGTATGACCGTGCCTACCGCCCCGACATAATGCGTTCGCTCCAGCGCCTCCACCGTCCCGACCTGCTCAAACGCCTCTTCCCTCAGCAGGCCTCGCATCCTTACAGGAAAAACGCAAAGAGATGACAGTAGAGCCAGACAATATCCAACAGCTCTGTATGTTGGTGTATTGTCAGCATTGAAATATACCGCAACAAAGACGAGGCTGCATCCCACTTCATCATCCGGGAAACAGCCTCTCTTCTTTAGCGCTTAACGGTCATCAATCTAAATCTTACCGACAAGATCAATGCCGGGTTTGAGGGTTTCTTTGCCGGGTTTCCAGCGAGCGGGACAGACTTGATCGCCGTGTTCGGCTACAAACTGCGCGGCTTCGAGCTTACGGAGAAGCTCCTCGGCATTACGTCCGATGCCGTTGTCCTGAATTTCGGCAATCTTGATTTTACCTTCAGGATTGATGACAAATGTGCCTCGGTAAGACATAAAGTCATCCGAGTTGAGCACACCGAAATATTCGGAAAGCACGCCCGTCTTGTCGGCGAGCATCGGGAATTTCACTTTCTTGATTGAATCACTCGCATCGTGCCATGCCTTATGTGTAAACTGGCTGTCGGTGCTGACGCTATAGACCTCCGCTCCGAGTTCCTTGAATTTTTCATAGTTATCGGCCATATCAACCAACTCGGTCGGACAAACAAACGTGAAATCTGCCGGATAGAAAAACAGGATTGACCATTTGCCCTTGAGGTCAGCATCGGTCACTTTCTTAAAATTTCCGTCGACAAAAGCTTCGACGGAAAATTGAGGGAGTTCTTGATTAATGATTGTCTGCATAATCGGTATTTGTTTTTTAGTAGAATAAACGAAGGCTTCAAAAGCCCTACCCAACGGCAACCACGCAACCTTGTGACAGCCGTTGAATCATCGTATGAAGAAACAAAAGCCTCACAAAAATGGTTCGATTTTCACCGGATTTACCTTTTCACTTAATTTTATCGCAACTTAAAGTATTATAAATAGTTAAAAGCTATCATTTAGCTATAATAATGTATAGATTATAGAAAACTTCATTGTTTTATTCACATTTTTATGTTAATTTTGACGCGAAATGTTAACGCGATTGAAACTTGTTTGAAAAAATTCACAACAATTATACATTGCAATTGTTAACATATTAAATATCCACACAAATCTCCAAGTGAAAGTCCGTTCGCGGATGACACACCTACATATATTTAAAAGAGAGAATGAAAAAGTCAACTATCTGGTTTCTGACCATCATAATGGCGCTAACTTTCATCGGACTGCTCTATATACAGATAATGTATATGAACAACATGAAGAAAATGCGTGACGACCAGTTTGCGGAGGGCGTGAAACGCTCCCTCTATGCCGTCAGCACCCGCCTTGAACAGGATGAGACCAAACATTTTCTTGAAGAAGACATCGCTTCGATGGAGACCCAGTTCTATCCGCGCACAAATGCCGACGGAACTGTCGATATGAACTATAACTTCACCACTTACGACGGGACAAACTATGACCTCACGCTTAAAGGAAGCAACGACAAGCCCAAAGGCAACAGTTCGATGCGCGAAATCATGCGCGGGAAATATCTATATCAGAAAGGATTGCTCGACGAAGTAATTTTCAACATCATCACCCAATCCAGCAACCGTCCGATAAGCGAACGCGCCGACTCGGCCGAAGTCAACAGCTACCTGCGTTCAGAACTCGACAACAACGGGCTTACTCTCCCCTTTGAATTCGCCGTAGTCAACCGTGTCGGAGGGATAGTCTACCGTTCGGGAGGATACCATCCAACCCTGAGCGATGAGAATTCGATGTTCATACAGACACTCTTTCCAAACGACCCGAAAAACAAAATGTATTATCTCAAAGTCTACTTCCCGACAAAGAGTGACTATATTTTCGGGTCGATACGCTTCATGATACCGTCGTTTATCTTCACGTTCATACTGCTTGTGACATTCCTCTGCACGATTATCCTCGCATTCAGGCAGAAAAAACTCACCGAGATGAAAAACGACTTCATCAACAACATGACCCACGAGTTCAAGACCCCAATCTCGACCATATCACTCGCGGCACAGATGCTCAACGACGGGGCCGTGCTGAAATCTCCGGCCATGCTCTCACACATATCCACGGTGATTAACGACGAGACAAAACGTCTGCGTTTCCAAGTGGAAAAAGTGTTACAGATGTCAATGTTTGAACGCCAGAAAGCCACATTGCGCCTGCAACATGTCGATGCAAACGTCCTGATTGCAAATATCACCTCGACGTTCAAGCTCAAAGTAGAGAAATATGGCGGAAAAATCGATGCGGTGCTTGACGCCGAGGAATCAACCGTCAATGTCGATGAAATGCACTTCACAAATGTGATTTTCAATCTACTCGACAATGCAGTCAAATATCGCCGTGAAGATGTCCCACTCAGACTGACGGTCAGCACGCGCGATGTAAGCGTCCACAACAACGAACGCATAGCCATAACCATCAGCGACAATGGCATAGGCATGAAGCGTGAGGACTTGAAAAAAATATTCGAAAAATTCTATCGCGTATCCACCGGCAACCGCCACGACGTGAAAGGCTTCGGCCTCGGACTTGCGTATGTCAAGAAAATGGTCGGAGAACTCGGCGGAGAAATCAACGTGGAAAGCGAACTCAATGTAGGAACAAAATTTATAATAACATTACCAATAACTAAAAACTAAAGAACTATGGAAGAACGTTTGCGCATACTACTTTGCGAGGACGACGAGAACCTCGGCATGCTCCTTAGAGAATATCTTCAGGCCAAAGGGTTCAACGCCGATCTGTTCGCAGACGGGGAAAGCGGCTACAAAGCATTCCTCAAGGGGAAATATGACCTCTGCGTCCTTGACGTGATGATGCCCAAAAAAGACGGTTTCGCACTCGCTCAGGAAATAAGAACCGTAAACTCTGAAGTACCCATCATTTTCCTCACTGCAAAGTCAATCAAGGAAGACATCCTCGAAGGATTCAAGATCGGTGCTGACGACTATATCACCAAACCGTTCTCGATGGAGGAACTCGTGTTCCGTATCGAAGCCATCCTCCGCCGTGTCAAAGGGAAGAAAGGTAAAGAAATCACCATGTACAAGATCGGTAAGTTCACTTTCGACACCCAGAAACAGGTGCTCCTCATCGACGACAAAGTGACCAAGCTCACCACCAAGGAATCGGAACTCCTGAGCCTACTCTGCGCCCATGTCAACGAGATTCTCGAACGCAACTTCGCGCTCAAGACAATCTGGATTGACGACAACTATTTCAATGCCCGTTCAATGGACGTCTACATCACCAAACTCCGCAAGCACCTCAAAGATGACCCGTCCATCGAAATCATCAACATCCACGGCAAGGGCTACAAGCTGATTGCTCCTGAACTCGAATCGTCAAACTAATCAATTTCTATTGATTGTGTCAGGGCGATAGCAGCCCTGAACAATGTCATTTACCGGCCCGGTGCACCACATCAACGCACCGGGCCGGATAATTTAACCAGCTACCACACACATCACACAATGTCTATGAAACTACACTCTCTGCGCACAGTTCTGAGCCTTTTGCTGCTGAGCATAACACTGCAGGCGTTTCCCGGAACATCCGACGGATGGAAACCGGACATCCTTGGCGACGGCTACGAAATGCGACAGGTCAATCATCCGGCCGACTATACAGGCGAGGCTGTCTCTACAATAATCCGCAAACTTTGTCCCGACGTATCGATTGACAGCACGCGCACACATCGCGGAGTGCTCTATGTCCACGGATTTAACGATTATTTTTTTCAGGCCGAAATGGGCAACCGTTTCGTCAATCACGGCTATGACTTCTATGCAGTCGATCTCAGGCGCTACGGACGCTCAATCACCAACGGTCAACGGAATTTTGATGTCCGCGACCTCAGCGATTATTTCCCCGACATAGATTCGGCACTCGTCTCAATGAGCCGTAACGGTCTTTCTGAAATCATACTCATCGGACACTCAACAGGAGGATTAATTTCAGCATATTTTGAAAGCCGCTGCCATCCAAAGGATATCAAAGCGCTCATTCTCAACAGTCCTTTCCTTGACTGGAATCTCGGATGGAAAGAAAAAATGATACCTGCCGTATGCCTGCTCGGTAAATTATTCCTCGATTTTAAAATCAGTCAGGGAAAATCGACAGCCTATGCCGAAAGTCTGCTCAAAGAGCA
Organism: uncultured Duncaniella sp.; assembly: GCF_910578445.1. GTDB lineage: Bacteria > Bacteroidota > Bacteroidia > Bacteroidales > Muribaculaceae > Duncaniella. The sequence goes on from NZ_CAJTQC010000014.1 coordinate 46,134, forward strand.
TCATGGTGAATGGAACTATCGCACAGACTGGAAATTCACCCAGTCGCCACCCGTAACCGCCGGATGGGTGCGAGCAATCACCAAAGCCCAGAAAGGTCTTCGCAACGGCAAAGCCGACATCCGGATTCCTATCCTGCTACTCTACTCGTCAAGAAGTGTCAATGGCGCGGAATGGACTCCCGAACACAACCGTGCAGACGGTGTGCTCGATGTAAACGACATCAAAAAATACGGCCGACAACTCGGGCCTGATGTCACATGTGCGCGCGTCGATGGAGGACTCCACGACCTCGTCCTTTCAGCACCCGAAGTGAGAGAACCGCTATACCGCTACATTTTCAACTGGCTCGCCCGAAACGGGTTGTAACCTGTTTCGGAGGTTCAAGAGTTAATTATAGTTAATAATTCACTCTTTTATTTTGAAGACATAATTATAATCAGTAATTTTGCAAACTATTACACACCAATCCAAATTTACGGGGCTGACCGGTATTGACAGCGTGTAGAGGTGGTGAGTAAGCATGCAGAGCAATGATGGCTACGCTCTTAAATCAGGGACATCAAAATTTCAAATGGCGAAAACAACTACGCTCTCGCTGCTTAATCGAAGTACAGTAGATTAACTTTATTTCCGCAACAGTTGCGGAAACGAGACATCACCCGATTGTCCTTTTTCCGAGACGGATCGAACAGGTGGTGCAGGTAAATCGGAAATATGGCGATGAAAGCCTCGCGACTCGCCGAGACACTTAGAGGATAAGGTAGAGATTGGTGGTTTCTTGCCTGTCTCCACTCGAAAACCAAGTAGAAACTAAGCATGTAGAAAGCTCATTAGTTCCACGTTTGGACGAGGGTTCAAATCCCTCCAGTTCCACTTGCTACTACGGACACTCAGTAGATTAAATCAGACAAACCGCAGACTATCAATTAGTTCTGCGGTTTTTTCGTGTCTAATCCTTTCGATTCAGGACCGAAATCAGACCAAGAAAAGACCGTTACAGACATAGTTTCGTTACTAACTCGTTACTAAAATTTTGGAAAATGAAATAGTAACGATTTAGTAACGATTACCACGATAAGATTTTAATATACACATAGTTACAAAGACGCAACTTAGTCGTAAGTCGGAAAATATCGGACATCAAACAGGTCTAATCCAACACTAAATCCGACTATAACTGCTACTATTTCAATCGAGTATTGCTGCCACCTATCAGACAAGATTGGCTTGTGTTAATAAATATCGTTGTGAATCAACGAATTATCTTGTCCGATATACGTCTTTTTGTTTCTGAAAAGCGACCAATCCCACTAATTGTTTAACTCGTTTTCATATCGAAGCCGGTCAAACGGCAAAGATTGATAACACAACTCTTAGAAAGGATGAAAAAGAACACATTCAAAGTCTTGTTCTACATCCGTGGTAATCAAATCAACAAGGAGGGAAAGGCTCCCATCATGATACGAATTACCATTGACGGAGAGGTAGAGCAGCTCAACTCGAAGCTCACCATCGAGCCTCAGCTATGGGATGTCGCAGCATCCAAAGCAAAGGGTCGGTCAGCCAAAATACTTGAACTTAACAGTCGCCTGAATGACATTCAAGTGATAATGAAAGATCACTACTATGATATTCAGCGTCGTCATGGCTATGTTACCGCAGAGATGGTGAAAAACGCCTATATGGGTATTACAGCCCGCGAAGAATCATTGCTGAAACTTTACGAACAGCATCTTGAAGACACCAAAAAACTTGTGGGATTAAGCAAGGCGGATCCCACCTATCAGAAATACGAGCGTATGTACCGCCGTGTGGTGGAGTTCATGAAGATGAAATACAACATCACGGATATTCCGCTCCGTGAAATAAAACTATCCTTCATCACCGATCTGGAATTTTTCCTGCGCACGGAATACAAGTACAGCCAAAACACTACCTACAAGTGTATGAAATTCTTCAAGCAGGTAATTAACAAAGCTATCCGCGCAGGACTGATTTTTGTAGATCCGTTCAACGGCTACAAAATCTCAACAGAGCGTGTTGACCGAGGTTTTCTCACCGAAGATGAACTTGAGAAAATGATGTCAAAGAATTTCGCTTCCGCACGGCTCAATCAGGTACGCGACATTTTCATCTTCGCCTGCTTCACCGGATTGGCATATATCGACCTCGCCCACCTTCGTGTTGACAACATTCAAAAGATGTTTGACGGTCGCTGGTGGATTGTGACCCACCGACAAAAGACCAATACAAAGGTAATGGTGCCACTGCTGCCGCCTGCGATGAAGATACTCAAAAAGTATGAGGGAGAGTTTACCGATGGGAAACTGCTACCTATCATCACTAACCAGAAGCTCAACTGCTATCTGAAGGAGATTGCCGATATATGCGGCATCAACAAGAACATAACTTTCCATCTGGCGAGGCACACATTCGCAACGACCATGACACTCGGGAAGGGTGTGCCAATCGAATCTGTGTCGAAGATGCTGGGCCATACCAACATTCAGACGACACAAATCTACGCCAGAATCACAAACGACAAAATCAGTAAGGATATGGAGATTTTATCTCACAATCTCGGAGTTTTAGATTTTAATTGATATACAGGCTAACTATCTGACAAAGTGCTGGCTATATATCAATGGCCGGCACTTTGTGTCTTTTTGAAAATGTTAACGCAGGTTAAAGTCGTGGAATATTCCATGGAACGTCCCGAATGAGCCTTTGCGCGATTGCCGAACTTTGCAAGCGTAACACTAAATCCAAAAATGATTATGGAAATAACTCTTGAAACGCTTCACGATAATCAAGAAGCTCTCCGGGAACTTGTTTCTTCGGTTCTCACCCTTCTTAATAAAGAGAAAGGGAAAACAGGTCGGCAGAAAGAAGAAAAGGACAATCAGCCGACCATGCCACCAATCCCCAATTCGGTAGCGGCAGCATTGCTCCGGATTTCAACGCGCCAATTACAGCGCATAAGAAAGCAGTACAATCTGAAATGGCTCAAACGCGGACGCGAGGTGCTGTACTTTCTTGGCCCACTTATCGAAGCCATCAACGTGTATCATCTTCCGTGGGATCCTGACGTGTTTGATAAAATCCGAACAAACTACAAAAACCGTCCGCGCTTATGAATGCCTACGAACTGAAACAGGTGTCGGCGATGATAAAGAGCCTTGAAAACACCTTTATGGAGCGTCTTCGCCAAATGGAACGGTCATATCTTGATGCTCTGAAAGGCTTCGGCATCATTGACGATGAGAAGATGTGGACTGAAAAGCAGGTTTGCGAAAAGTACAGCATCGACCGCAAGACGATGTATAATTACCGCAAAATGGAACTGATTCCATTCACCCGTAAGGGAGAGCGCGGCAAAATCTATTATCTGCCCGCAGATGTAAGGGCTTTCTTTGCTGACCTGTAACCCGCATAAAATAAGCACACAACACACATACACCAAAATAACCGCACCGCCTGTCGGTGCAAAGTCAAACAACAAAATTCTTTATTTCTATGGAACAAGACCAGACCCAAGAAAAAGATCAGGTGCTGATTGCCCGTGACAACGAAAGCGGGAAAATCGGTGCAGTGACCGGCATGAACGATGACGGCACACCCAAGATGTCCGATGTAAAATCGGCCAAGCTCTCCGACCTTGTGAAATTCAACATCCGGCAGAATCCGCTGGAAGCCTTCATGTCGAATTTCCTGCGTCAATGCAAGAATCCCTCGATGTTCAGCTTTTTCAAAGTTGACGCCGACAACTACGAAAAAGAGGCGCCGGTAATGGGCGAAATGCTCAAAGACCCCGAAACGCACAAGTCGATGCTTGAAGACCGCGAGGTAAAACCGTCCGATGAAATCAGCGAAACCCAGAAGAACAAGCCCGTTGACGAAAGCAAGATTGACTGGGCGGAGCTGAAAGAACGCTGGGGCGTTGACAAAGAACAGCTTGAAAAGTCGGGCGACCTGCGCGAAATGCTGTTCAACCGCAAATCAGCGCTTGTCACCATCACCACCGATGTGGGCGGCAAGGTTCAGCAGGTGGACGCACGCCTGTCGTTCCAGACCGATGAGCAGGGCAAAGTGAACCTCGTGCCCCATCTTATCCGCAAGTATCCCAATCTCAACGAGGAATACAACGGATACAAGTTCACCGACGAGGATAAGGAGAACCTGCGCACAACAGGCAACCTCGGAAAAGTCGTTGACCTTGTGGACAAATCCACCGGAGAGGTTATCCCGTCCTATGTCAGCATCGACCGCTACACCCATGAAATGTATCATTTTCCTGCCGCTACGCTTGAAATCAATGATACCATCGGAAAAACGAAACTCTCCAATCAGGAGATAGAATTTCTGAAAACCGGAATGGCTATCCCCAACAAGGAGATTATCGGCAAGAACGGCAAGACCTACCATGCCACTCTCCAAGTGAGCGCAGAACGCCGCGGCGTGGAGTTTGTGCCCAAGCAGCGCACACAGAAGACCACGCAGAAAAATGAGAACAAGCAGGAGCAGAAAGCCGGTGATGGCGAAAAGACCGAAAAACGCTCCACATGGATAACCAAAGACGGCGGCATAAAGCGGCTGAAACAGTGGAACAAGATTCCGCTTACCGAACAGCAGCAGAATGACTACGTTTCAGGCAATGTCGCCAAGCTCGACCAGATGGTTGACGACAAGGGAAAGCCCTGCACCGTGTATCTCTATTTCAACAAAGAGAAACAGCGACCCGAAACATCGCTTGACGATCCCCGCCTCGCAACCAAAATCACACCGTCAAACGAAAGCAAGACACAGCTTGCGGTCAACAACGACGGTAAGACGCAGGAAGCGACAAAAGGCGTGAAAGAACCGCTCGACAAGGGTCAGACAGAACCCAAGAACGATGAGCAACAGAAACAGCAGCGTAAGCCTAAAGGCCCGAAACTGTAACGCCACAACACACCACTGAATCCACGTTGAAACAGACTGCGGTTTTCTGAACCGTATCCCTCCCAGTAAAGACGCAAGGAGGTCCGGAACTCCCTGCGCCTTACCTCACCACTGAATCCATCCAAGAATTACAAACCACCAAATTCATGTCAAACAAATATGAAAACTGAAAAGATAATCACCATAGTCGCCGACAGCCATCTTATGGCAGACAACATCGCAAGAGCAATCGGCGCAACACCAGCAGGAGAATACCACTATGCAAAGGAAGGCTATGCCGTCACATGGACAAACGGCAGCATCGTCGAGGCAAGCTACAATCCCAAGCAGCCCTTTATCCTCTCCGACAGCATGACACCCCAACAGGTGTACGCCCACAATTTCGATTTCGCCGTGCGCGACTACGACAAGGTTGTGGGTTACGACAAGAAAGCGGAAGACCTCGCCCGGCTCGACGCTATAAAGGTGCTGTTCAAAAACAGCAGCCTTGTAATCAACGCCACTATGCCGACGCCTTACTGCGACCTCGTTTTCTGGAACCTCTACTGGTATCTCGCCGTGCCGGTCAAGACCTGCCGTGTGTGGCTCCCGGTGCTGACAAACCGCGCCATCCGTGGGGCAATCTACAATCCTCGCATCGACGATGAACGCTACAAGCAATATATCAGCAAAGTCATCTACGACAAATTCCTTGAAGAAGATGAAATTTGGCGTGAAGCCGAGGCCGAGGAACAGGCACAACTGGCTCTCAAAGCGGCCGAAGGCAAGGAGGACGGCGAAGAAAAGCCGGTAATCTATAGCGGTCAGGAGGTCAAGTTGGTCGATTACCCTGTGTTACCCAGCTTTCTCTCGCTACTCGTCACCGCATCCGCCGAGTTCGGTTATAACCACGACGAAACAGCCGATGCCGTGCTGCGCCTCTACCTGAAGAAACTGATTTCGTTCCCGTCCGATATTCAGAGCGGCGTACCTTACAGCGTATGGCGCAACATGAAGCGCAATATGCGTATGCTCCGCTACAACTCACGCTGGGGCGAACAGGCGAAAGCCCTCAAAAAGCTCAGCCGACGCTGCGTAATCAAAGGTGTGCCCGAGGGTGCGTATGAAACATACGGCATAGTGACCACCGGGCTGCACCCCACCGACCTCACAGGAATAGAGCGTATAATCTACGACCATATTGTGAAACAGGTCATCGACGCCTTTACCCCATTCGAGGGTGAATGACAGGAAAAAGCCGGATACCGATACCTCCCGTTTGCGAAAAAATTCGTAACTTCGCCACTGATTCATCGTCATAAATTGTTTTCAAATCATTTTTGACATGGATTTAGTGGTCGGACATCGGGAGGGATCCCGGTGTCCTTTTTCTTGTCTATTCCGAAAAACACCATTACAGACCCACTAAATCCATCCAAATTATGAAATCCAACGATGAATATTCGGAGTTGAACTATTATATAGTTTATCTCCAAGCACATCTTTCCGCCCATTATTTTCCACAGAGCGTTGACCGCAGGTTTATCGCAGAACGGGCTGACAACGCACTCGACACCTATGTTACACTGTTCCTTCAGGGCAAGCCACAGCATATAGCCCAAGAGCTTGCCATGCGCGAACTGCTTAAAGGTTTGTATGTATCGCGCTACGACGTGGTGCATACAATCATCGAGGAAGATTGCTGGCTCCGTATCCCGTCCGATGAAATGGAGGTAAAGGCGTTGTATATGCTCACCAAGCCGGTAATCCACTCCATTCTCGACCGCCACGAGGTGAACGGGGATTTTCTCACAAGAGAGGATTATCCGCCATTGCGCTATGAACTGCTTGCCGCCATAAACGAAATACTGGACGGCGATGAGTTATAACCGCAAAGAGAAACTGCGCGGCAATATCGAGGCGATACGCACTGCGTTTCAGCTTGATGTTGAGCGCAGGCCGCCTACCGATGCCGAGTGGGAATTGCTGTCAAAATATGCCGGATTCGGTGGCTTGAAATGTATATTGCAGGACGCCAACGAAATTTCCGACGCCGCAAAATGGAATAAGAGCGACCTTGAACTGTTCGCTCCCACCGTGGAGTTGCGGCAGCTAATCCACGATTTTTCAAAGGACGACAGGGAGTTTGCCCGCTATATGGATTCATTGAAATCATCGGTGCTGTCTGCGTTCTACACGCCGAAGCCCGTGGTTGAAGCCATATCGCAGAGCCTCCAGTTTGCCGGAGTGTCGCCCAAGCGATTTCTTGACCCCAGTGCAGGGTCGGGAGCGTTTGTCGATGCTTTCACATGGGTTGACCCGCACGCGGAGATAACAGCGTTTGAGAAAGACCTGCTGACAGGCAAAATATTGTCGAAACTATATCCTAACTGCCATGTAAATATTGAGGGATTTGAAAAACTCGACAAATCACAGAACGGATATTTCGATGTCGTTTCGTCAAACATTCCGTTTGGCGATTTTGCGGTATCAGATCCGGTATATGCGACAAGTAGAATAGGCGTTTACCGTCAGTCGGTGAAGATGATACACAATTATTTCTTCCTGAAAGGTCTGGAAGCGGCCCGTGACGGCGGCATTGTGGCGTTCATAACCTCGCAGGGGCTTATGAACGGCAACAACGCTTTGCTCCGTGGCGCACTTGTTAACCAAGCCGATTTACTCTGCGCACTGCGTCTGCCCAACAACACATTCACCGATTCTGCCAACACCGAGGTGGGCAGCGATGTCATAGTATTGCAAAAAAATTCCGCGAAAAAAGGATTGAGCAAGTTGGAAGAAGCCTTTGTAGTCGCTGAAAAAGATGCAAGTACGGGTGTCAGCACCAACCGCTATTTCATCGACAATCCCCAGCATATCATCTGCACTGATTCCAAACTCGACACCGACCCATACGGAAAGCCGGCTTATGTCTATAAACATGGCGGTGGCGTAGATGGCATAGGTGAAGATATGCGCGGAGCATTGGAAATGGCCCTTTCGCTCAACCTGAACATAGAGATGTATCACGGCAAACAGCAGACCACACATATTATAAATGATGTGACGGTTGAAAAGAAACCGGAAAAGGAGCCATTGCCGCCTGAACAGCCACAGATTGAAGATGTGGAGGCGGAGGAAATCCGCACCGACACACCGCAGCCCTCGTCCATAAGTGACCCCGCCGAAATAGACACCTATCAGGCCCCGACACCGGATTATACACATAATCCAGACCCGAAAGTGATGATGTATAATCTTTTCGGTGAATTGGTGGAGATACCCGGTGCGAAGAAACGCCACAATCAACGGCAAAAAGCACAAGGGCAAAAGTCAAAAGCGGCGTCACATCCAAATCAGCCCCAATCTCCGGCCAAAAAGGAAACGATGTCGGAAAGAACTGTTTCCGGCAACAGCAACCGTAAACTTACCGACGAGGAATTGAAATTCTACGGCTCGTTAAACTGGGAGGATAACCAGCCCATCAACGGTTTTTATGAAACCATGATGTCTATCGCCCAACGACAGCTTGAATAAAAGCGGTTGCAGGAGGAAGCGGATAAAGCCGCGCAGCAGGCAAATTCCGATGCTCCCTATATCGAAATGACCGAAGGTGATTTCATTCCGGGTGTGCATACCGATGTGCGGAAAACCACCGTTATCCCGCTTGAAGAAATTGAGCCGGAACCGGATCTTTCGCAGCGCCCCTTCTCCGAGGATTTGCAGACCTACCATAAGGAAGGTGCTATGGTATGCGACAAGGGGCAGGTAGGTTTTCTTTCCGATGTAAATAAGAATGGAGCGACATTCACGCCGCTCCAGCTCAAACCGGAACAGATGAAACGTGCGTTGCTCTACATCACTCTGTCCGACACATATCAGCAGCTCTATGATTACGAGGCGAAGACACATGAGCCGAGTGAACATCTGCGCGAACACCTCAATCAGTATTATGACGAGTATGTAAGGCGTTACGGCTACCTCAATGAAAAGTCGAATGTGAAATTTATCCGCATGGACGCAAACGGCTGTGACGCTCTGGCATTGGAGCGCGGTGAAAACGGAATGTTTGTCAAGGCGGATATTTTCGACCACCCGGTATCTTTCTCCGTTGACGAGCTTACCTCGGTGGATTCCCCCATAGAGGCGTTATCTGCATCGCTCAACAAGTTCGGGGCCGTTGACCTCGGCTACATGAGCCGTCTTGTGGATATGACGGAAGATGAACTGGTTGATAACCTGAAAGGACGAATATTCTACAATCCGCTTGTCAACAATTATGAGATCTCCGACAAGTTCATAGCCGGAAACGTGATTGCCAAAGCGGAACAGATCGAGCGGTGGATAGCCGACCATGAGGCCGACGACACCCGCATAAACGAATCGCTTGCCGCACTCAAGGAGGCATACCCCGAACCGATACGCTTTGAGCAGCTTGATTTCAACTTCGGAGAGCGCTGGATACCGACGGGGATATATGCAAAGTACATGAGCTATCTTTATGAAACCGACATCAAGATAGCCTACTCACCGTCGCTTGATGAGTATTCCGTAACCAATGCGTCATACACCACCAAGATTACCGATGAGTTCAAGGTAAGGGGTCAATACCGCACATACGACGGTATGCACCTGTTGAAACACGCCTTGCAGAACACCGTGCCGGATATTACAAAGTCAATCGGCAAAGACGACAAGGGCAACGACATCAAGGTGCCCGATGCCGAGGCTATCCAGCTTGCCCATACCAAGATTGATGAGATACGCAACGGTTTTACCGAGTGGCTTGAACAGCAGACGGACGATTTCAAGGATAAACTTGTGGCATTGTATAACCGCAAGTTCAACTGTTTCGTGCGTCCGCACTACGACGGCTCACATCAGACATTTCCTGACCTAAACATGAAAATGTTGGGAGAACAGTTCGGTATCAGCTCAATATATCAGTCACAGAAAGACTGTGTATGGATGCTGAAACAGAACGGCGGAGGGATATGTGACCACGAGGTGGGCACGGGTAAAACGCTGATTATGTGCATAACAGCACATGAAATGAAGCGTCTTGGCATGGCAAACAAACCTATGATTATCGGCATGAAAGCCAATGTCGCTGAAATTGCCCAGACTTATCAGGTAGCCTATCCCAATGCCCGCATACTTTATGCCGATGAAAAGTCATTCTCTATGGAGAACCGTCAGCGTTTCTTCCGCAGTATCCAGAACAATGACTATGACTGCGTGATAATGTCGCACGATCAGTTTGGCAAAATACCGCAGTCGGAGGAATTGCAGGAGCGCATATTGCAGGAGGAACTTGACACCGTGGAAGAAAACCTTGAAGTCGTGCGCCAGCAAGGAAAGGACATATCGGTAGGTATGCTGAAAGGTCTGGAAGCGAGAAAGAAAAATCTTGAATCAAGGCTGGAAACAGTGCGCTATCGTCTTGAAAGGCAGCGTGACGACGTGGTGGATTTCAAAAGCATGGGCATCGACCATATACTGGTTGATGAAAGCCACCGTTTCAAAAATCTCACGTTCAATACCCGTCACAACCGCGTTGCGGGATTGGGCAACTCCGAGGGCAGCAACCGTGCGCTTAACCTGCTGTTCGCAATCCGTACCATTCAGGAGCGTACAGGCAAAGACCTCGGAGCCACATTCCTTTCCGGAACGACTATCTCCAATTCGTTGACGGAGCTGTATCTGCTGTTCAAATACCTGCGTCCCAATGCGCTTGAAATGCAGGATATAAGGTGTTTTGACGCATGGGCGGCTATTTTCGCCAAGAAAACCACCGACTTTGAATTTTCCGTGACAAACAACATCATTCAGAAGGAGCGTTTCCGCTATTTCATCAAGGTGCCGGAACTTGCGGCGTTCTACAATGAGATAACGGATTACCGAACCGCCGCCGATGTCGGTGTTGACCGTCCGGAAAAACAGGAGATACTGCGCAAGATACCGCCTACACCCGACCAAGAGGATTTTATCCCCAAGCTGATGGCGTTTGCCAAAGACGGCGATGCCACGATACTCGGTCGTGAACCGCTGTCGGAAACGGAGGAAAAGGCGAAGATGCTGATTGCCACTGACTATGCCCGCAAAATGGCGATGGATATGCGACTTATCGACCCCGCCTATGGCGACGACCCCGGCAACAAGGCTTCGGAATGTGCAAAATGGATAGCCGACTACTATCGCCGCTTTGAGCAGTACCAAGCCACGCAGTTTGTGTTCAGCGATTTAAGTACATTCCAGCCGGGCCAATGGAATGTCTATGCCGAAATCAAACGCAAGTTGATTGAGGATTACGGTATTCCGGCGCATGAAATACGTTTCATTCAGGAAACGAAGACACAGAAGGCGAAGAAAGCGGTGATTGACGCGATGCGCGAGGGTAAAATCCGAGTGTTGTTCGGCTCCACTGAAATGCTCGGCACGGGTGTCAACGCCCAGAAACGAGCCATTGCGGTGCATCATCTTGATTGCCCGTGGCGACCGTCCGACCTCGACCAGCGCGAGGGTCGCGCTGTCCGTACAGGCAATATCGTTGCCAAATTCCACAACGCCAACCGTGTAGATGTCAATATTTACGCTGTTGAGCGCACGTTGGACGCCTACAAGTTCAATCTTCTCCAATGGAAGCAGACTTTTATTTCCCAGTTGAAAAAGGGAGCGTTGGGAGCGCGAACTATTGACGAGGGCGCGATGGACGAAAAGACGGGCATGAGCTATTCCGAATACTCCGCCATTCTTTCGGGCAACACGGATCTTCTTGAAAAAGCCAAACTTGAAAAGAAGATTGCGGCACTTGAAAGTGAACGGCGCTCGTTCAATAAAGGCAAAGGTGACACCAATTTCAAACTGCGATCCATCACCGATGAGATTGAGAAAACCGAAATCATCATAGGAAAGATGGAGGCAGACCTCGCGCGGTATATGGCTGTTGTCAGGAAGGACAGCGACGGAAATCCGGTCAATGCCCTTACGCTTGACAAATGCGATGCTACCGACGAGGAAGGAATGGGCAAGCATCTTCAAAACCTTGCAAGAACCGTCAATACCCACGGCGAATATGTGCGTGTCGGTGAGATCTACGGCTTTCCGATTTGTATAACATCGGAAAAAGCAGTGGTTGACGGCGTGGAATCCGTACAGAACCGTTTTGTTGTGGAGGGCAATTATAAATATAAGTACAACAACGGCTTTATAGCAATGGCCGACACCCATGCCGCCTGTACCAACTTTATAAAAGCCCTTGAACATCTGCCCGAAATAATCAAGCAACACCAAGAGCGCAACGCAAAGGCGAAGAAAGATGTTCCGGCCCTGCAAGCCATTGTAGCGAAGACATGGAGCAAGGAAGATGAGTTGAAAACCCTGAAAGCACAGCTCCTTGAACTTGAACACAAGATTGCCGCCGACCTTGCCCCGAAGCACGAGCAGCCAAAGCAGCAGGAAGATGTCGAGCAAGACACACCGCAACATCAGCCCGTCACAGTCGTAGAACCACCCGGCCAAGCGACCGACGATAAAAAGTCAATGGTGGCAGAGCCGGCAACTCCCTATCGGAGTATTGATTACCCAACCCGTAGCACACCCCGCTCAATCGGATTATGATTATAAATGGCAACGAATGATTTTTCTTTCATTGGTTGCCATTTTTTTATTTATAGATATTATCCAGTTGAACAATAGCTGTTTATAATATTATATCGATATTTCATAGTTAATTTTTTCACACATAATTTAATTTTTTACTTGTGTAGCTAAAAAATTAGCTGTATATTTGCAGCGTAACTCCAAACTAATATTGTTATGAAGAAACTTTCCGAACGTGAAGAAGAAATCATGAGCATTCTCTGGAATGATGGTAATCCACTATTTATCCGCGAGATAATAGACAGGATGACATCGGATGGGCAAAGCCGTCCAAACTTCAGCACAATCGCCACTTTTGTGAGGGGGTTGGAAACTAAAGGATGGTTGGCACATGAGATGATAGGAAACTGCAATCGCTATTATCCAGTAAAGAGCCTTGCAGAATACCGAGCAAATTCTCTTAAGAGTATGGTAAGCCGCTTTTTTGGCGGTTCATACCTAAACCTTGTTTCTACTCTTATCGGCAACGAAAAAATTTCCTCTGATGATATGGAAAAAATCTTGGGGGAAATAGAAAGACAACGAAAGGAGGATGAATCATGATGCAGTATTTAGTTAACTATTCTCTGAATGCCGGAGTGATTATCATGATATTATGGGTTGGCTATCAATTCGCTCTCTCTCGCAATACTAATTTCAAGACAAGCCGCGCAGCTCTACTTTCTATTTATCTACTTGCTGCGCTTCTCCCATTTATGCCCATAATTTCGTTTATTCCTTCCGATATAGCCTTGGTTGGAGGAAATGTTGAAGTGGGTAACATCGAAGCATCCAATAACCCTACAGTAAGCGGTATTCAATTCAATCGTATTATTGGATTGATTTATATTGCTGGATGTCTTGCTGTTTCATTTTTTCTACTTATCGGTTGGTATAAAATAATCCGCATTATCAAAAATGCCAATAAAGAAGAAAGAATCGGCTATACTTTGGCAATCAGCCCACTCTCCTCGACTGCTCCATTTAATTGTTGGAGATATATTGTTGTCAATGAGAAAGACGCAGACAATGAAACAATCCTTGCACATGAATCAAAACATGTATTTTACGGTCATACTTTTGATTTGATATTAGGTCAATTTGTACTTGTATTACAGTGGTGGAATCCCGCAGCTTGGTTGATGTTCCGCAGTTTACGCACACTACATGAATACCAAGCAGATGAAGGCGTCCTGACAGAAGGATATTCCCGGTGTGATTATGAATTACTGATGCTGAATAGAGCCATTGAAAAACAGAACTTCTTCTTGGCTAATACATTTAGCTCCGGAAGTCTCAATGCTCGTATCACGATGATGGGCAAGCGTAGAAAACAGTCATCGAAATTAAGTTATCTGGTACTTATTCCTGTGATTTTATTGGCCGCCTTATTTCCAAAAATCCCGTTTGCTCGAACCCCGATAGAACCTACTCAAAATTTAGTTTTTGTGGAGGGTTCTGAAACGATGCCTGAATACCCCGGTGGGGAACAAGCAATGATGAGTGCTATTCTTTGGGAGGTGAAATATCCGCATGATCTACTCGAAAAGGGAGCCAGTGGTGTGGCACGAATTGGTTTTACTGTAAATACTGACGGCTCAATGTCTGATTTCAAAGTAGTAAAATCATCGGGGTTTGATGAACTTGACAGTGAAGCTATCCGAGCTATCCAAAGTTCTTTGAAAGAATCTTGGATTTCCGGCACTGTTGATGGAAAAGCCGTAGCGAGTGCCGTTTCAATTCCTGTAACATTCTACATCGCACAATAAAACTCTATATTAATATGTCCGCTCGTCTATATATACTTGTATTTTTTATTATTTCGTTTGCTGTGCCAATGTCGGCACAGCAAGATGACGAGCGGCTTGACTCTTTAATCAGAACGCTCGAATTAAAAGAGGTTGTTGTCACGGCTAAAAAAATAAGACAATCGGGTGATACAATATCTTATGCTGCATCTTCATATATAAGCAAAAATGATAAGACATTAGAGGACTTACTCCGGAAAATGCCCGGTATTGAAGTGAAATCGGACGGACAAATTATATATAATGGACAATGGATTAATGAGTTCTATATCGAAGGGTTAGATATGCTTGGCTCTAACTATGGAGTAGCCACCAAAAATATAGATGCGCATGACATTGGGACTGTACAAATTCTTGAAGATCACCAAGATGTAAAAATGCTCCAAGGCGTAAGGCGCGGAGCCGCACCAGCAATGAATATACGCCTAAAGCAGAGCGCAAAGGGTATCTGGTCGTCCACTTTTGATGGCGCTATAGGAAGCCAGCCCAATATATCCTGGGATGCATCGGCTTCACTAATGAACTTCAGACGTAATGCTCAAAATATATCGGTTTATAAAACCAATAACATAGGTATTGATTTACGGACTGAAATTAATGCTCCATCTACATACACATCATCTTACGGAACCGGGATATTATATCCTGAGACTCCATCCTTATCTAATAAGTATATTTATAGAAACATCTCTCATAGCCTTTCAGTGAACCAGTTGCTGAAACTTAGTGAAGATAAAACATTTACGTTTAATCTTAATTATCTTTTCGACAAAGAAAAGCGTAATTCAAATGATGAAACAATGTATTTGTCTGACAGTGTGGCAAGGTATATCATCAAGGAATCTAATTCTTCTGATATACATCAGCATTTTGTTGGGACCCATGCTGTTTATAAACTTAATGGGAAGAAAATATACCTCAAAAATACTCTTTCCGCAAATGCGTCTTTTCCAAAAGGAGAAGGACTAATTAATGATTTAATTCTCCAAAAATTTTCAGCTCACTCAATAAAAATTGATGATGAATTGAAACTTAACTATAAGAAACATAATGGGGGAATTGCAGATGCTTCATTCCATATATCCTATAACGATAAGAAGGGATTATTGAATCTGCCTAATAATGAATTTTGTCAGATAGTAGATCAACGAAGCTTCAATATTGACGGAAGTGGCTCCTTGATTGCTCTTTCAATACCACACTTCATGTTTAATCTGAATGGAGAAGTTGATGCAAGTTGGCAACATGCTAATACCAATCTTGATATTGACAATCAGTCTATGCCTGATGATCAACAAACATGGCAGGTTGGTGCAAGGGTTACTCCAAAAATATTTTGGCATTATGGGCAAAAATTTCAATGGCTTATATATGTGCCTGCAGGTTTTATGTATTATAAGTCTGACAATCAAACTTGGAATTATAATAAAACATTCTTCTCGATAAGACCATATTCGAACATAACATATAAACCATCAGACCGGCTTTCGTTCTCACTTACCACAATAGGTGAAGAATCCTTACCTTCTGCCATATCCCTTATGGTTCAAAAACGATTTATAGACTACCGCACAACCATCTCTAACCCGGGACATATTGAAGCGACAATGAACCGAACACTAAAAACGGCATTCAATGCGAGCTATACAAATGTATTGGATATGCTATTTGGTAGCCTTGCATTAACGTATGTTCAATCGCGTTATGGCAATAGTTCCGGATATGACATAACTGACGATATTATTAATTATATAAGATTGCCATATTCTACAAATAGCCGGATATGGCAACTTGATCAAACATTTTCAAAAGGTTTTTTCCGATGGAACTCAAAGGTAAGTGAGTCATTTAGTATAGGCATGAATAATAGTGAATATTATATCAATGATGAAATTCATGAAGGCAAAAGCAAGTATCTTCGGGCTAAACTTTCATATAATGCGACGTTTACTAAATGGCTGTCTTTTGAGACCTCAAATGAATATACCCTATCCAAGAGCTTTACAGATGGCAAAGCTAATGATGGCACGAAACATACCTTCACCAATGCCACGTCCATTGTATTATGGCCGTTTAAGCAACTGAATGTCTCGCCATCTGTGATGTTCTATAATAATAATTACTCTACATCATATAGGAATAATGTGTTCCTGAATTGCAACATTGAATATACTCTCGGAAACACCATACTGTCACTGCAATGCAGTAACTTGTTAAACAACGATGTTTTTAGAAGGTATAACGACAATGGAATCATTAGATACTCAAGTGAATATCATTTGCGAGGACGCACAATTATGGTAGGCATTAGAATACGAATAACATAAATATACACCCATGAGAATTTTGATTACACTTTTAGCATCCTTAATGATGCTTGCCGGGCCTGCCGCTATAGCACAGGTTACCGTATCGTATGCTATGGATACGCCTACGTTTACCCTCGCTCATGAGGACACTGATAAGTATGAGACATTAGATACTTGCTATCTTAACGTTTCATACCAGTTCAAGTATCGCAATTCAGAGAAAGACGATTCTTTGAGTTTCGATGACATCATGGACTTGCAAATGGGAAAAGACTACAATGCTTTCTTTAGCCGTGATTTGCGAGCTCTTGATACACAAAACACGAAAGAACTTAAATCTACAATGCAATTCTCTACTATTCCGGAGAATTATGTTGGGTTCGACCTTCTGTTCAATCATAAGGACTCACTGACTACAGTCACCAATCGTCTTCCATACACTTCTCAAGTCATTGAATACAGTGAACAATCAGAATCTCCTGAATGGACGTATATACCCGATGAGATTGCTACTGTAATGGACTATCATTGCCATGTCGCAACATGCAATTATGGAGGAAGAAATTGGAAAGTGTATTATACAAATGACATTCCTGTTCCTTATGGACCGTGGAAGCTGAACGGAGTAAAGGGATTGGTCCTTAAGGCTGAAGACTCTGAAAACAACTTTATTTTTGAAGCTGTAGGTTTGACACAAAAGCCACAACCTATTATTCGCTATGACTGGAGTAGAAAGAAAATGAAGAAAGAAGATTGGAAAAAATATGAACAGGAGATGTATAAAAACGCCGGGGCATTCGTCCGAAATACTGGGGCACGCATCCTTATTATGGATAACAGTGAACAAGGTTTTCATCGTCTCAATGAAGATTGGTCTCAATACTACAATCCATTAGAAAGATAATAACCAAACAGTCTTTTCAAAACGTAGATTATCAAGTTATACTGTGAACTCCGCCCTCGGCATAAAATGTCGGGGGCTACTCTTAACGACAATAACTCAATGTATTCATCATATTTTATAACCAGAGCAATGAACAAGATTCTCATTGTAGATGCGTCCGCATCCGACGGGAGAATTATGGCGGGCTTGTTGACACGGGCCGGTTATGATCCTGTCGTTACGGATTGCATCGAGGCCGGAAAAGTTGAGGCGGCAAAGCTGCCTCCCGGCGCGGTTATCGTCACGGCAATGCGATTGTCTGACGGTACTGCAAAAGAGTTTATTAACTGGCTGAAGACCGAGGGATACAAATTCCCTGTCATAGCCATAGTGGATAACCTGCACACTGACGCTGTTGATGTGATGCGTGGCGGAGGAGCTGTCGATGTGGTTCAGCGGCTTGCACTTGACAAGCAACTGATTGAAACGGTTGAGAAATATGCAAAACCGGAACACGTCGTACTGACACTGGGCAATCAACTGTTACCGCGCAAAAGCGAGGTATGGCAGAAGATTGAGGAAAAGATAACGGCTATTGCCGCGACCAACGCCAACGCAATCATCTTCGGGGAGTGCGGTTCTGGAAAGGAACAGGTGGCACACCAAATCTACCTCAACAGTTCGCGGGAGCAGAAACCAATAACCATCGTTGATGCCGGAGGCGCGGCTCTCGTAGGTCGGCACAATCCCGAAAATGAGCGCAGTGAAATCTACAACCGCATAGAGGGATACTTTCAAAAGTCGGCAGGAGGTACAATCATAATCAAGAATGTGCATCTGCTGACCTTTGAGAAACAATCGGTGTTACTGCATATCCTCGAAACTGAACATCCCGACGTGCGTGTGATCTGCACCGCAGAGCCGGAGTTGTTGAAGATGGTAACGGAAAAGACATTCCGACCCAATCTGTTCTTCATACTCCGACAATCAGACATCGCTGTGCCGTCGCTGAAAGATACGACAGAGGACATTCCGGAAATTGCCGATTTCTTCCTCAAACGCTATGCCGCCAAGACCGGCAAGCAGCGAAAACACCTCGACGCATCGGCGATAAAGGCATTGAAACTCTACCCGTGGCCCGGCAACGTGCGCGAGTTGAAAGACATCGTTCTTTTCGCCGCCTTCCATGCCAAAGGCGATACCATTTCTGAGGCTGACATCAATTTCAATCTCTCGGAGCCGAGGGTTGACGATGATTTAAGCCTGCGCAATCCGCAACGTGAACGTGAGAAAATACTCGAAGCGTATCGTCGCGGAGGCAGTTGGAGCGAGGCTGCCAAGCTGTTAGGGATAACCGAAAAAACGCTTTTCAATCTTCGCAATAAGTACGGAATTGAGCGAAACGGTGAAAATCAGCCTTGACAAACTCGTTAAAAATGACTAACTTTGCAGTGTAAAACTGCAAAACATACGGCTGGAGAGCCAGCCCACATACTTTTTACATATCATAACACCGCATTTGTATTGGTAAAAATCTGGTACATTTTTAACTATTAGAAACAGATGCGTGATGCTTATGCTATGCACTTGCATAGCGTGTCGTCACGTTTTCTAATAGAGGCTTTACCAGATGCCTTACCAATGAGCGTGTTCGACACGCTTTTTTGTTTGACTATAAAACAGCCTTAATTCTGATAATCTTTACCGATAGCCCGGTAATAATTACCGATGACCTTTATCAACACACCGAACTACCTCCACGATTATAGCTTTTATTTTCAGCAAAATACGCACTTTTGATCTCGCGCTGTAATCCGATTGTAACATTCGCTGGTTCTATATCCGTGATTTGAAAACAATGTAAAACGAATTAGAAACAGCCGATAAATGGATTTATTTTCACTTACCGAAACCGAGTTCTTCCAGAAGCTGACCGAGGGGAAGAACGACAACCTGCACATCGCCTACAAGGATTTTGTGCTTCAAGTCAGCGAAATGTGCAGCAAAAGCACTCACAAGGGATATGTGATAACCGCACTGCTCTATGCCGAGGTAGAGATACAGCATTTGCAGACAGCCCGTCAACGCGACGAGGTGAATCAGGAGCTTGCAGCCTTCATCAACAAGGCACTCCATTTCGTTCATCACACCCTCAACCATTACAAGGAAATGGAAATCGCCATGATCCCGACCGATGATTGTTTCGACAGCATAAACCTTGAATGGAACGCCGACAAAACAGACTTTATGGAACTGTGCTATGCACTGAAGATTGGCAAATGCCTCAATTCAGATGCTACGGTGACCGATATAATGAAAGCGCTTGCAAAGGCTTTCAACCTCAATGTGAACCCCAACTATCTCCACAAGAGATTCACGGAACTTAAATCGCGGGGCAAGAAAAGTCGCACGGCATTTCTCGATGTGCTCCAGCACCGCTTCAACCGTTTCCTTCACGGCTCCGACACCGGAGAATGGGAAAGTGCTTGATAAAGCACCGATGTCCGACCACTAATCCACTTTATTATATATTTTCATTTGGGTGTTGAATTTACAACCAATGGGGAAAGCCCGACTGTCCGTGATGGATAGCCGGGCTTTGTCGTGTCAATGGCGCAGGTTATTTGAGGTGAAGAAGATGGCGCAGAGAGGGGTCAGCCGCAATGCGCTGCTTCTCTTTTTCCACAATCTCAATTACCTCCCGTTTGATGCGGTCGTAGTTTGCCTGTATCGCCGCCTTCATACCTTTCCGTTCAGGCGTAGGGTCTTTGAAATCAGTGATTATAGGCAGAGGTTTATAGGCTTTTGTTTCTGCTGCCACACGATTGTTGTCAACAACAATCTCAGCGTGGAAAATCTTCTGGTCTATCCGTTCATCAAAGTTATCCGACACCGCTCCGACAAATATGCCCTGCGTCAGCGTGGATATTTTGCTCGGCGGTATCAGCGAATCCATCTGCGTGTTGAACGAGGTTGAAACGTCCTGACGGTTGATAGAGATAGACTGCCGTTTCTGCAACACCTTGCCGAAACGCTCCGACAGCGATTTAGCCGTTTCACCCACAACCTGACCTGCGAAAATATTGCCGACGGTGTTCATCACAACCGAAGCCTCCTTGTCGCCATAATCGCGTTTTAGCTGGGAGAAATCCTGAAATCCAAGGCACACCGCAACCTTGTTGCTGCGGGCGGTGGCAATAAGATTGTCCAGCCCCTTGAAATATATGGTCGGCAATTCATCTATGATAACGCCGGATTTAAGCATACCTTTCTTGTTTATCAACTTGACAATTCGGCTGTTATACAGGCCGAGCGCCGCGCCGTAGATATTCTGGCGGTCGGGATTGTTTCCGACGCAAAGAATCTTCGGCTCTTTGGGGTTATTGATGTCGAGTGTGAAATCATCGCCCGTCATAACCCAATACAACTGCGGTGAAATCATACGGGAAAGCGGGATTTTAGCCGATGCAATCTGCCCGGCAAGCTGTTCGGCAGCTCCGCCCAACCATGCGTCCATAAACGGCGACAGATAGTTTTCAAGCTGCGGATAGCTGGTAAGTATTGGAAAAATATCCTCGTAGCGACGGTTAAGAAACTCAATCGCATGGGGGAAAGTACAATATTTCCCATTCTCGTAAATTTTGAGATACCAGATTATTGCAGCGAACAATACAATCGGGGATTCAACAAAGAAATCGCCCTGTTTCTGCACCCACGAGCGGTTCAAGTTGAGCATTATTGTATAGGCCGATTCATAGGCGTCGGCAATATCCGACATGAAATCGGGGTGTATCGGATTGCAACGGTGCGAGTGTTCCGGATCATCAAAATTTATCACATAGAAAGAGGGCGGATTATCGCCGTAACCTTTCTGATGTGTCAGCATGTGATTGTAGGCAATCATCGTCAGATCCGGAAATTTGTAGTGTAGGCTAAGCACCCGGCGCCGTGTCATATAATCATGACCGGTTTCCAAATACTCGCCTCCGAACCGGACGTACACCTTCCAGCGTATCCGGCTCTCCGTTTTGATATTCAGTCTATGCCTTGCCATTGTGAACTTTCTTATGACAACTACTGCACAGTGCAATCGTTTTTCTTCTACGTGCAATCATCATTCTTTCCCAAGGCTCTTTTCCTTTGAGTCCTTTGAGTTTTCTTACATGATGCATTTCGAGTCTGTCGGTTGCCCCGCATAATTCACACTTTTGTGCTTTAAGCCTGTCCATCAGGCTTGTGGTGCTTGTGTGCATTATGAAGTTCGGCAGAGTTGAAATTCTACTGTCCTTTGATGGCTTTAGCCTTTTGAAGCCACCATTATAGAATTTAGCTTCGATAGTATTTCCTTTCTTGCCTTGGTAGCTCACGGTGAAAATGCCGTCTTTCTTGTATTTGCGACATATCTTTGTAACCTTGCTACGATATTTTGCGGCAAAAGTCTTATACATGCTGTATTCCATAATGTATCCGAAATTGTTCATCTGCTTAGCGCAGTTGACACCAATTCCGAAATAGTTGTAGAAACCCCTTATTTCAGAATTGTATCTTTGAAGAATTTCAAGGTCATCGTTAAAGTTGAGTTCGGGTCTTGCTTTCGGCTTCCAGATTTCTTTACCGTTGTGTTTCTTTATTTCCACAACGTCATAATCGAGAAGCTTTTTCTTGACCGTATCTTTAGGGATACGAATCTCAACCGTTTTATTCCGAGACCTTTTCTTTCTACCGAGTGTGTCTCTGCGTGTTTCCGCACATTTTCTGTTTCGGATTTCAAAGCCGAGAAACTTCGCAGGATTATTTGAGTAGGTGACAAGGGTCTTCTCTTCGGATAATTCCAATCTTAATTTGGATTCAAGGTATTCTTTTATGTCCGCTTTAATCTTGATTGCATCCTCACGAGAGCCTATCACGCCACATAGGAAATCATCTGCGTATCTAACGTATTTCAATCGTTTGTAATTGGTGTCTCCCTCGTTTTTCGCAGGAGTCACCATCATGAGACTGTCATACATCTTGACGAGGCGAAGAGCCTCGTTTCGTTCCTCTGCGGTCGTGGCTTTCTTAAGAGCTACTTTTGCACGTCCTTTCTTACGTTGGTAGTGTCTGTATAGTTTGCTCACCTCCTTGCGTACACCTTTGTCGAATTTTGAGGCATACTCCTCCATATATTTGTCAAGCTGGTCAAGATATATGTTGGCAAGTATCGGGCTTATGATTCCACCCTGCGGTGTTCCGTCATAAGATTTGAAGTATTGCCAATCCTCAATGTAACCTGCGTTGAGAAACTTACGGATTAATCGGATGAAACGGCAGTCGCCAATGCGTTTTTCAAGGATTTTAATCATGACATCGTGATTAATGTTGTCAAAAAATCCTTTAATATCGCCCTCGATATACCATTTGGCTCCACAGAAAGACTTTGAAATCTGTTCCATTGCGGTATGGCAACTTCTTTGAGGTCTGAAGCCGTGGGAACAATCAGAAAACTGTCCCTCGTAGATTGCCTCAAGAATCATCCTCACCACTTCCTGCAACAGTTTGTCCTCTATAGATGGTATGCCGAGTGGACGCATTTTACCGTTTTTCTTGGGAATATATTCCCTCCTTGACGGTTTTGGCTGATAGCTTTCATCTTTCAATGACTCTATCAGTCTGTCAATGCGCTCGATGCTCATTCCGTCAATGGTTTTGCCGTCAGTGCCTGCCGTCATATTACCCTGCTTAGGGGCAATACGTTGGTACGCGACAGCATACATATCCTTGTTGTAAAGAATACGATACAGACGCTCGTACTTGTAATCCAAGTCCTTGCAATGTTTGTATAGACTGTTTAATACGTTTGTTGAATTTCTCATAAAGTCTCACACTTCATTCATTAATTGTATTAAAAATCTCCACTGTCTCCCTTCGCCATGTACGAGGCTTTCCCTCGCTCGGACTACTGCGGAGACTCCGTTACCATGCTGTCAGCGGATGCTGACAGTTTAGGCAATCCCAGTTTATAGTGCCTTAACTATTGGCTTGACAAGTTGTCGGGTATGACTTCCACCTGTTCCTGTATATTACAGTTGCGCTGCACCAAGTTCCTGCTCTCCCTACGCTACGACTGCAAAGAGAGTGATGCAGTATGACGATTAGAAACTTCTTGTGGTTGTTTCCATAGTTACCTTACGTCATAGCCTACTACACGGACCACTTAGATTATCATTCAACCAATTCGGGCTTTACCCTCATACTTGTCTTATCATCGCTATTCAGTCGCAGTTTGGTAACTAACTGACTTATAGTTGTACCGACGTGCTACACTCCCTGCCGTCTTTCGTTGGACAGATAAGTCGGTGATGATAGGTCATTTTCAAAGAACACTTGCCTAATCCTTGCCAAAGGGACTATTAAGACACTACCTTGACTGGCGCACCATACAGATATAGCCCGAACCCCTTTTCAATCTGCTGCTTAATGAAATTATTGATGATGGCGTATGACTTGCCCGAACCGGGAGTGCCGAGGACTATTGAGGCGCGGAATGGGTTAACCACATTTATCCACCCTTTGTTCCACCGTTTCTTGTAGTAGAAACGTGTCGGCAGATTTATGGAGTACTCGTTAGTCAAAAGGCGTGTTTCCTGCTGAAAACTTTCATTCTCGTTGTTGAAAACATCGTCCATCATATTATTTTTGAGCAAACGGCTTATCCATGTTCCAGCCATAAGGATACAGGCGAAACCGCACCCGGAGGTAATGATGTAAGATGATGTGCGGAACGTGCTTGCGGTGTCGGCGGGTATCCACCAGTTGAGGAAAAACAGCACAAGCCCTACGCCGAGAAAAATCCAGATTGTTTTCCATT
>NZ_CAJTQC010000015.1 GCF_910578445.1 uncultured Duncaniella sp.
AAATCGAAAGGAGAGGGCTATGTCCCTTTCCGATACCCCAACGGAGATACCGGAAAGGAACTGCTTATCCGGTCACGCTATCTGCTGTTTAAATCAGCCGACAACTGGACTGAACGTCAGAAACAGCGGGCAGCGATATTATTTGAGGAATATCCTGATATAAAGAAGGCATATGGACTTTGCCACTCCCTGAGGATGATCTTCTCGAAAAACACAATCAAGGATGTCGCCCGTCTGTCCATGGCACGATGGTACAACAAGGTCGAAGAGGCCGGTTTTCATTCTTTCAACGTCATTGCCACGACATTCTACGAACATTACGATGAGATCCTTAACTTCTACAATAACAGGGCCTCAAATGCCATGGCCGAATCTTTCAATGCTAAAATAAAACTCTTTCGTGCAAATCTCAGAGGCGTTATGGATAAGAAGTTCTTCCTTTTCCGTATTGCAAACCTTTATGCTTATCCCCACTGATTTTCTACTGACCCATTATACCCGGTTTGGATTAAATGAAAAAAAAGAAGAGGAATAGAACTGTCTCTATTCCTCTTCTTTGGTGGGCGCTGAGGGATTCGAACCCCCGACCCTCTGCTTGTAAGGCAGACGCTCTGAACCAGCTGAGCTAAGCGCCCCTTGAAAAATGATTTTTGGAAGAATCAAGGGCTTTCTTCCGCGATTGGTTTAAATCTAAAAGCGAGATAGGTTTCTTTGGTGGGCGCTGAGGGATTCGAACCCCCGACCCTCTGCTTGTAAGGCAGACGCTCTGAACCAGCTGAGCTAAGCGCCCTTTCTCGCTTAAAGCGTTGCAAAGTTAGGCATGATTTTTGGATTGTGCAAATTTTTTGGAGACTTTTTTTAATATTTTTTGAAAAAAGTGGAAAAAAGCCGAAAAATGACCTCATTGTTGAGCTTGGGAAGCTGCTTCAACGGCAGCAGCCTGCTCTTGAAGCAATTTTTCTTTATTGAAAATATATGTAGCGCTATGTATTTTACCAGACCGGAAATTGATTATTTTTTCAGGATTAATCGGGAGTGCACAATAGCGGGTTTCAAAATGTAGGTGCGGGCCTGTTGAGTTTCCGCTCGATCCGCCGATGGCTATAGGGTCACCGGCTTTAAGTGTTGTCGTGGGGACTACTGTTATAGAATCAAGATGGGCGTATAAAGTCTGCAGGCCGTTGGGGTGGCTCATTATAATATAATAGCCATATCCGCGTTTGTCATAGCCTGTCGTTGCGACAGAGCCCGGGAACGCGGCACGTATGATGTCGCCCCTTCTGATGCCGATATCGATGCCTCTGTGCATGCGGATTGTCTTGCGCTTGGATTTGCGTTTGCGTTTGCGAGGCCCGAAAACAGATGTGATAGGACCTCTTGCCGGCATGACAAATTCGCTTACGTTTATATGCACATCGCTGTCAGGAGCTTTCCCTTTACTGAATAGGGCGCCTGCTTTATTAAAGCCGATGAAGCCGGAATCAAAGAGGCTTCCCATGTAGTCGAGGGTTGTATTCAGAACCTGTGTGTCCTGCTGCGTGACAGATTCAGTCATGGCTGAAATTATTTTGTCAAAATCAGACGGCTGGAGAGGGATGGTGTCGGTGACGACGGTGTCATTCCCAAATACTACAATATCAGCGCTCGCAACCGGTGTGGCTGCGAGCGTGATAAGTAATAGTGAAGATTGAAGATTCAAGTTCACGATTATAGATGTGTGATGCGGGATGTTATTGCGTGATGATTTTCTTTACCGAATCAATAGTGTCGGAGAAAAGTATCTTGGCACAAGCCATGACCGCTCCAAGGAATACGAATCCGATAAGAATCATTGGCTTTGACGGCTTTGACGGTTTGATGGGGACTGTAGCCGGCTCGACTGTAGCATAAACCGGTGTTGTCTCCTGAACCTTGGCCTTGGCCATCTGAAGTTGCTGTGAAGTCTGGTTGAACAGGCTGAACGCAAGATTAGCTTCGTTTGTAAGACGTTCACGGGTGACTTGAGCCGAATGGAGGCTAAGGCCTTGGTTGCGGTCAAGGTAGTCGGCAAGGCGTTGCTGAGCATCGTAATAGTCTTTGCGAGCCTCCTCGTTAAGCTGGTTGGCATATGCGAGATCCTGACGAGCCTTTGATGTTCTATAGTCGGTGATGAAGGCCTGAAGGTGTGCAGCCACAGTGTCGGCAAGCAGAGCCGATACAAGCGGATTCTGCATGGTTACAGAAATTGTGTTCACGCCTGTCTCTTCATCATAAGAACACACGATGCGTTCTGCCAGAGCTTCTTTGACTTCCTGCTGGTCTTTTGTCAGGCGGAATGGATTGGTTTTGCCGTCTCCTCCCTCCTCTTCATCACGGAAGAATGAAACTACTCCTCCGATAGCTTTAATTGGAAGGCTGAAAAGATAGCCCCACCATGTACCGGATGTGTGATCCTCTATATAGGAATATACGGTATAGGTGGAATCGGTCTTGCTTTCTGTCACAGGTACGTCAAAAAGCCCTACAAGAAATGGACCTGAAGACAATACATCAGGATAGAGCGGAGGCATAACGGCATCTGCGCCTGCACTTGCGCTGTTGAGATTGATGCCGGCCATTGCTGCAAGGGAGCCCAGTTTTCCTGCTCCTCCTGTGGCGTTTCCGCTAAGTTCCGGCGCTATTTTGATGGTCGTAGTGTATTCTTTGGGTATGCTGAAGGCTACTACAAGTCCGACAATAGCTCCAATTCCTGCATATTTAAATATGGTACGACGTGATTTCCACAATTTCGCAGCGATTTCAAGGAGATCTATTTCTTCTTCGTCGTGATCGGTGCGAACAAGCGCATCATTTTCATTGCTCATAATATAATTGGATAATGAGAGGTGGAAATTTTATTTAAACATAGTCGCGACTGCTGCACTCATTGTGCCGAGCGAGCCGAGTGTCGATGCGATTGCGAGAGCCTTTGTCCAGTCGAATCCCTGCTTGTCGGGTTTCGACGGGATGATAATCTGGCATCCGGGTTCGATTGGTGTATTCTTTTTTGCTCGTGCAACCATACCGTTCATATATACAATGAAGGCTCTTTTCTTATTGGCGCGGTCGCCATAACCACCGGCAAGGTTGATATAGTCCTTGATTTTTAGTCCCGGCTTGTAGGTAACGGTATTTGGAACCATCACATCGCCTGAAATCTTTACTGTACTTATCTGTTCCGGGACGAATAGGCGGTCATCGGCGCGGAGCACAATGTCGTCGTTGCTGCCGGGATTTGCAAGAGCTTTTTCAAGGTCGATACCGACAGAGTAGTAATCTGAAACCTGAAGTTTACCGATTGAGATAGAGTCTTCACCGGCCGAGCCTCTTGCAAGGCGCAGTGTCTCGTCGCGAGCGACTTTTTCTTCTTCGGTCATCTTACGCATGAGGCTTGCTCCACGAACATATGCCTCAGCAGTGAGGCCGCCGGCACGCTTTATGAAGCTGCTGATGCGTTCGTTGCGTTCCTGAAGTACATATCCGCCGGCAAATGTCACTTCGCCTGCGATTTGAATGAACTGCTGCGGAACATAGTTGGGGCTGCGGCGAACTTCAACAATGTCGTAAGGCTGGAGAACAAACTCGTTGTCATCGCCAAGAAGCAGGCCGTCTTTCAGCGAGAATGTATATGTACGTGCGATTTGAGCGTCAGAAGTAACCGACATGGGGTCGATAATTCGGCGTGACACATCAACTTTGGCATACGATGCGCCTTCGAGAAGACCGCCTGCTGTGAGAATGAGGTCCTCGATAGAGGTGTTTTCGGCATAGGGATATGTGCCGGGGTTTGCTACGCTACCTCTGATAGAGAATCCTCCACGGTCGAAGATTTCTCTTACGCTTGAAATGATAAGCACGTCATTGCGCTTAAGAGTCACGTCGGGTGCGGTTCCGTTCAGGATAGCTCCGAGGTCTACTGATTCGGCGACCAGTGTCAGGTCGGGAGCTTCGCGATAGAGCATCGCACGAGAGGTGTAAGCGTCTTCGGCAAGTCCATCGGCGCTGCGGATGAGGTCGCGGATTGTGGAGATGCCTGAACCGAGCGAGAAGAGGCCGGGACGCATCGCTGCACCACGGAGTTCAACCTGATTGCTGTAGCGGTCAAGGATAGTTCCGACGGTTACGATGTCGCCGTCTGTAAGGCGGTAGCTGTCATATTCAGCTTGAGCGATGTTGTAGAGTTCCTTCTCTTTTCCTGACTGGCGGGCTACGCGTACCATTTCAGTATAAGCGTCGCCTGAGAAGCCTCCGGCAAATTCGATTGCTTTGCCAAGGGTTTCAGACGGCTTTAGCTCATAGAACATCGGACGCTTGACATTGCCTGTTACGTTTACCAACTGGGTATAGGGCGGAACCATGATGATGTCGCCTTCCTGCAGGCGGATGTTGCCTTTCTGATTGCCGTTGAACAGGAAGTCATAGATGTCGACATCTGCGACCTTGCGGCCGTTGCGGCGCACTTCGACGTTACGGAGTGAACCGATGTCGTTGATGCCGCCGGCGTTATAGAGCGCATGGAAGACTGTCGAGAACGGAGAGAGGCGATATGTGCCGGGGGTTGAAACCTCACCCATGATGTTTACCTGAATGGTTCGCATCTGGCCAAGTGTCACGGCGATATCGGTCGCTTCGTTGTCAACTCCTGAATATTTCGATGAGAAGGCCGAGCGGATATGATCGTTTGCCTGATTGATTGTCATGCCGTTCAGGTAGATCGGGCCGAGCTGGGCGATCATAATGCTTCCTTCAGGTGAAATAGTGCGGCGGAGGTGGTCCTCGCTGACACCCCAGATGTCAATCACGACCTCGTCGCCCGGGCCAAGGCGGTAGTCCTGCGGTGTGGCTACGTTTTCGTTCGGCTCAAAGGTCAGGTTTCTTGAATTGAACACCTTGTGGCCGAATATTTTGCTTACGCTGGTCGGCTCTGATGCGTTTGCTTCGGGATTCTGGATTACATCCTCGAACACCACGCTTGTCTCTCCGGTAGTGCGTTGAGCGCGTGAGCGGCCTTCGCCTGCTGTGACTGGTTGGTCGCCGGTCTCAAGAGTGCCGGCGTCATACTTGGCTTTGAGGCGCTTCACCTGTTCGGGTGTGACACCTTTGGCAACGAGTTCGTGCCCAATCTGCTGCTCTGATTTGCCGAGGGCCATTTGTGCCTTGACATATTGAACTACTTGGTCGTCGGTCATAGCCGCCGAAGCCCACATAGCCCCGGCAAGCATAAGCAACGTAAAAAGAAAAGGTTTGATTTTCATAAGGTTGTTGTTGTGTAAATAACCCCCCATATAGCTGCATTGCGCGTTAAGGGATGCAAATTTGGTGCAAAGATAGTAATTTTCAATGTTTTATACAATAGTTCTACGAGTAAACTATTTTATAAAAATTTAACTCGTCGAGGGTACGCTTCGGCCTGTCGTGATAGATGGAGGTCGATTGCGAAATTAATGTTTAAAATATGTTAAACAAACTTCGTCCCGATTAAATTTTCGCATGTCTATGAACGTGATTACTGAATAAATTATTACTTTTGTGTGAAAATTTAGACAAGCATGGCTGCCAACCTTCAAGAAAGAATAAATAAGATAGAGGCCAAAGCAGCCCTGATGGTTGAACGCTACGGCCACATGCGCGGTGCTCTTGCCGATGCGCTTAAGCGCATTGACGACCTTGAGGCTGTGATTGCCCGGCAGAAACGGGAGCTTCAGGAACGTGACCGGCAGATAGAATATCTGAAAGTAGCGTCAGTTCTCACCCCTGACCATCGCGACGTTGAAGCCACACGTGCCGTGCTTGCTGAATTAGTGCGCGAAATCGACAAGTGCATCAACCAGTTAAGCCTTTGATGACTGATAAGATTCTTAATATATCAATCCGTATAGCCGACCAACCTCGCATGCAGCTGCGCATTCCCGCCAGTCAGGAGGAGGTGGTCAGACGGGCCGAAGCCAATATCAATGAGTTATGGCGGAAGTGGTCTGCTATGGATGATTTCAAAGACAAGTCCTCTTCTGAGATACTTGCGATGGTGACATTCAGGTTTGCCCAGCTTTATTTCAGTGCGATGGAAATGTCGGATAGGGTTGACAAAACCTTATCCGGACTGGAAAAAAGCCTCGACAAGATGCTTTTTGAACTCACTCCCGACAGTGGCAATGTGGCAAGAGTGCCTTAGTAACCTCTGTTGGCCTAAACTACGATAAAAGGGGATTCTGTTTTGGCAGTTCCCTTGCTGAAAAGACGAATTCACGCACGCTCAACACTCTTTGAGGCTGTCATCACACTGCGGGATGCCGCGGTAGGGAGAAGCCGGGTGTATGGCCGTGCTTTTTATTTATATTATCACATATTTTATTCCGTATTCCTAACTTATGGATATATTATTCTACATTTGTGCGGCGCTCATCGGAGCGGCCATCGGAATTGCGATAATGGTCGCTGTGCAGCGTGCCACAGCCCGCTCTCGCGCCAAGACTATAATCGACGATGCCAACCGTGAAGCCGAGGTCATCATGAAAGACAAGCTTCTCGAAGCTCGTGAGCAGGAACTGAAAATCAAGACTGAGGCCGAAAAGCAGGCCAATCAGCGTCTTTCCCGCATACAGAGCGAAGAGTCCAAAATCAAGCAGCGTCAGGCTCAGCTCAATCAGCAGCAGAGCGAAAACGCACGTGCACGAAACGAAAACGAACAGACCCGTCAGAATCTTGAGGCCCAGATGGTGGTGGTCGAGCAGCGCAAGGAAGAACTTGACCGTCTGCGCCGCACTGCTCAGGACACTCTTGAACACATCTCCGGGCTTTCAAGCGAGGAGGCAAAGGAAAAGCTCATCGATTCGCTTAAGGACGAAGCCAAAACTGCCGCAAGCGCCTATATCAATGATATAATGGACGAGGCAAAGATGACTGCCAACAAGGAGGCGAAACGCATTGTGGTCCAGTCGATTCAGCGCCTTGCAACCGAAACGGCGATTGAAAATTCTGTTACGGTTTTCCACATCGACAGCGACGAGATCAAAGGCCGCATCATCGGTCGCGAGGGTCGTAATATCCGTGCTCTTGAAGCCGCTACAGGTATCGAAATTATTGTAGACGATACCCCCGAAGCCATCGTGCTGTCTGGTTTCGACCCCGTCCGCAGAGAGATTGCCCGCCTTGCGCTCCATCAGCTTGTGGCTGACGGCCGCATACATCCCGCTCGTATTGAAGAAGTGGTGGCCAAAGTGCGCAAGCAGATAGAGGAAGAGATTGTCGAGACAGGTAAGCGTACGGCTATCGACCTTGGTATCCACGGCCTCCATCCCGATCTTATCCGTATGGTCGGCAAGATGAAATATCGTTCAAGCTACGGCCAGAACCTTCTTCAGCACTCGCGCGAGACAGCAAACCTCTGTGCAATCATGGCTTCCGAGCTTGGCCTCAATCCGAAGAAGGCCCGTCGTGCAGGACTGCTCCACGACATAGGCAAAGTTCCCGACGAAGAGCCCGAGCTGCCCCATGCACTCCTGGGCATGAAACTTGCCGAAAAATATAAGGAGAAACCCGAGATTTGCAACGCCATCGGTGCTCACCACGACGAAATCGAGCAGACATCGCTTCTTGCACCAATCGTTCAGGTGTGTGATGCCATTTCAGGTGCGCGTCCCGGCGCACGCCGTGAAATTGTCGAGGCCTATATCAAGCGCCTTAACGATCTTGAACAGCTCGCTCTGTCATATCCCGGTGTAATCAAGACCTATGCAATTCAGGCCGGTCGTGAACTGCGTGTGATTGTAGGAGCCGACAAGATTGATGATGTCGAGACCGAAAAACTCTCGAGCGAGATTGCGCGCCGCATTCAGGACGAGATGACATATCCCGGACAGGTCAAAATCACCGTCATCCGCGAGACCCGCTCCGTCAGCTTTGCTAAGTAAGGAGGGCTTGCGTAATGGAAGATAAAGACCGCCGTTGCCCCCGGGGAAAGCTTCATTGCTTCAACTGGCTGGAGGATATTCCCGGAGGCATGACTGACTTCGATATTGTCGAAGTGCAGTTCAAGAACACCCGCAAGGGTTTCTATCGTAATTCGACCAATCTCGACCTTGCCCCGGGCGATGTGGTGGCTGTCGAGGCTTCTCCCGGCCACGATATCGGGACGGTGACACTCACCGGCAAACTTGTCGCCCTCCAGATGCGCAGGGTCAATGTGAAGCCCGATGCCGAGATTCGCCGTGTATTCCGTAAGGCCAAGCCTGCGGATCTTGATAAATATGAGGAGGCCAAGGCTCGCGAGAACGACACGATGATCCGTGCACGCAAAATAGCCGAATCGCTCCATCTCAACATGAAAATTGGCGATGTGGAGTATCAGGGCGACGGCAACAAGGCTATATTCTACTATATAGCCGATGAGCGCGTGGATTTCCGTCAGCTCATCAAGGTTCTCGCCGATACATTCAAGGTGAGGATCGAGATGAAGCAGATCGGTGCGCGTCAGGAAGCCGGACGCATCGGTGGCATCGGATCTTGTGGCCGTCCGCTCTGTTGTGCGAGCTGGATGACCAACTTTGTTTCGGTCGGCACAAGCGCCGCCCGTTATCAGGACATCTCGCTTAATCCCCAGAAACTTGCCGGGCAATGTGCCAAGCTTAAATGCTGCCTCAATTTCGAAGTGGACACTTATGTGGAAAGCGCCAAGCAGATGCCCGGACGTGAAATACGTCTTGAAACGCTTGACAATACCTATTATCATTTCAAGACTGATATTTTCAAGAAAGAGATAACCTATTCCACCGACAAGCAGCTTGCTGCCAATCTCGTGACCATTGATGCTGCGCGTGCGTTTGAGGTAATCGATATGAACCGTCGCGGAGAGAAACCGGAAACTCTCATGCGTGAAGGCGACGAGAAGCCCGGAGCAAAGGGGCGTCCGATTGATCTCGCATCGCAAGACGACCTGACCCGTTTCGACAAAGCTAAGAAGAAAAAGCGTAAAAAGAAGTCATCGTCATCGGCTTCTGCGCCTGAAGCCTCTCAGCAGCCCAATCAGCCTAAGGGCGACAGACCCAAGGAGCAGCGGCAGCCAAAAGAGGCTCAGCCTTCAAAATCGGAATCTGCCAAAAATTCGTCCGCTCAAGCCGGACAGGATGCCGGTGGCGAACGTAAGCCTCGTCCGAAAAACAAGCCGAAAAAGCCGCAACAGCCGCAACAGCCATCCGACGATCGCAAACGCGATGCTTCAAGCTCCGCCAACGGACAGCCACAGCGCCAACCCAAGGAACAGCCATCGCAGCAGCCGAAACCTCAGCAGCCATCTGACTCCGGCCAGCGGTCCGGCCGCATTCCAAAGGCTTTCCGTGAGAATAATGACACTAAGGAATAATGCGCTCGCTTCTATTTTGCATAGCTTCGTTTGTCATTCTCTTCCTTGCAGGCTGTGAGGGAGGACAGCGTGACTACAGCCGTTGGGCAAACATCTCTCCTGAAGGCTGGGTCTATGCCGATACAGTCTCCCTTTTGCCGGCCGATACCTCCCTTCTTGACAATGACTCGCTTGTCAACGCCGCGCTTAAAGTGGCTCTGCGCCACAGCAATGCCTACCGCTATTCCAATATATGGCTTGAGCTTACATACCATACAGCCAATAACCGTCTTGTGCGTGACACGCTCGACATACGGCTTGCCGATGTCTATGGCCGATGGCTGGGAAGCGGATTTGGAGCCTCCTATCAGCGGGAGGTGACGGTCAGTCCGCAGACGGTGATTGATCTTACCCGTCATGTTGATGTGCGGCATATTATGCGTGTCGACACTCTTCAGGGCATAGAGCAGCTTGGTATTGAAATCGTAAGATAGAAATCTTAAGGCTATATTTTGCATTATCGCACCTTTCCGCGTCGGAAAGGTGCGTATTTTTGTGCAATAATCTGATACTACGAAAAGAAGACTATGAGAAAAATCACAAAAATCATCGTTCATTGCACCGCGACCCATGCCGGCAGGGAAGTTTCTGTCGCTGAAATCACCCTGTGGCATAAAGCCCGTGGATTCCGCACCATAGGCTATCACTATGTAGTCAGTCTTGACGGCCGGATTCTTGTCGGGAGAGATGAGTCTGAGGCCGGAGCGCATTGCTACGGTCAGAACTCCTGTAGCATCGGGGTCGTTTATGTCGGTGGGCTCTCTGCGGCCGACGGGTCTCCGGCCGACACACGTACGCAGGCGCAGAAGGCTGCTCTTAAACGCCTCATAGCCACTCTTAAATCACGCTTCCCCGGTGCTACAGTCCATTCCCACTATGAATTTGCACCCAAGGCATGTCCATGTTTTGACGCTGCGGCAGAATATGGATGAGTATAATCCTCATAGCGGTCGGAAACTTAATTGCAGATGACATTGTTTATTAAATGTAAATAACTGTTGCATTTTGAAACCGCGTTTCCGCCATATTATTTATCGGGCTCTTGCTTATGCTTCTAACTGTTTGATTCCTCGACTGTCAGTCCTGGGGAGCATTGTCATGGCTGCAATAGTCGTCTCATTGATATTGCAGTCCTGCCGTCATTCTGCTATAATTTGTCCTGAGGGGGGAAGCCGGGTGTTGAATGTGAAATTTATGTGGGACGAGGCCGAGGATGCTATGCCTGATGGAATGACACTCTATTTTTTTCCTGTGAATTCCGACGGGCGTATATGGCGGTTTGACATTGCCGGGCGCGACGGAGGCAAGGTGGAGTTGCCTTATGGTTCTTATCGCCTTCTTGCCTTCAATAATGACTTGCCGAGGATTGACTATTCGGATACAGACTCCTATGAAGGTTTCACGGCCAATGCTCGCTTTGCCGGAAAAACTTTGGTATATGCTCCGGGGCTGCTCTATGTCGCGACGGTCGATTTCGTCGATGTGACAGTCTGCGGAGTTGAATATCTCGATTATGAGGGCTGTGATAAGAATTGTCCGCAAGGACTCATAAGATGCTACCCCAGACTTGAATCGACAATCTACAATGTTATTGTTCGCGATATTGACGGCATGTCGCTTGTCCGTTCGGCCTCGGCTACTATTGACGGTATTGCGTCGGCGATGAAGCTTGTCAGCAATGAATCTACAGGCCATACTGTCGGCGAATCTTTGCAGCTATCCACTCTCGGGCAGCAGCCTGAGATGAGCGGTGTCACGACAGGCTTCGGTTCGATTAAAGGAGAGTTTGAATATTGGCTGACCGTAACCGTCACCCGCACCGACGGGAAGACTTTTGCCAAGCGTTTTGATGTTTCCTCTCAGGTGCTGAACAGTTCCAATCCTCGGAATGTTACTATTGTAGTAGACGGACTGGAGATACCCGACGATGATCTGCCACCTTCATCTGACGACGATGTCGGTATTGATGTCGGTGTCGATGGATGGCACGAAATAATTATTGACATTAACACTGATTCCGTCATTGCCTGAGGGTAGCTCTCGGTTTTGTTATATCGGATTTAAATTTTTACTTATATGAAGAATAAACATTTCTATCTCATGGCTGCTATGGGCATCTCCGTATTAGGTTTTTGCTCTTGCTCTGATAATGATGCGCCAGGCATTGACTCCTCCGTCTCAGCATCAAATGCCATCCGTTTTGCCGCTAACACGGAGCTTGCGTCCCGTGCCGGTGATATTACGACCAACACCCTGAAGGACTTCTACGTATATGCCTATACCAGGACAGATGGTGTGCCCGAGCTTTTTATGGACAATGTGACCGTTTCCAAAAGCGATAATAACACATGGACCTATTCGCCCATAAAGTATTGGCCTGCAGATCAGACTGTGGATTTCTACGCTTTTGCTCCTGCGTGGGTAGGGGAATCAGGCCCTCTAAAACCGGTCCCGTATTATAATTACCCGGGAGATGAAGATATTGTCTATGCTGTTAGCCCTGATCTTACAGGTAATACAGATGCACCCAATGCTCAAGTGGTATTTAATTTCCGACATGCATTATCAAAGGTGACGGTTAAAATGAGTTCTACGAATGAAAACTTGAAGGTTAAAGTAACAAACGTCGTACTGACTAATATAATGAGTCGTGGTAATTTTAATTTCCCAAAGGTCTCTACTTCGCAGACAATTCCATCGGAAACGACTACCCCCGGAGCTGTATCGGAAAATAGTATTGGGAAATGGACAGACCAGAATACGCGTACGGGCTATATTTTGCACATGTCTCAGGATCAAGGTGAGATTATTGAGTTGACCAGTACCCCGATTGACATTACTTTGCATGGCGATGGAATTGGCTCGCAATACATGATGCCTCAGCCTCTTGTATGGAGATCAAACGGAAGTGGAAATGATACATATATTACAGTCATGGGGTCAATCTATGATGCAAAGACCGGTGACAAGCTTTGGCCTAATGAAAATACTCCTCCTGAAAATATTTCTGAGGGTAGTACAAACCGTGATGGCCTGATGAAATTCCCGCTCTCGACAAGCAAGCTGACAAACTGGATTCCGGGTTGCCACTACATATACAATATGGTCATAAATGCCAACGAAGAAATGGGAGCCATTGAATTCGGGTCTCCTACAGTTGACTCTTTCGTTGAGATTGAAAGCAATTATCAATGATGTAATCTTCTAAATGATATAAAAATAACGGACTGTCATCGCGACAGCCCGTTATTTTTTCATTACGGTTTAGCTTTTTTATTGCCAAATATGGATGAATAGATGTTTAGTCGATTTCTTCGTCAGCCTCATAGCCACCCATTTCGCGGATAGCGTTTTTCAGCATAGTATACTGCTGGAAGAGGTGGTTGACAGGCACTTCACCCTTGGTGTAGTCGTGCATCGGGCTCTTGAGGAAGAAGCTGAGGAAGCGCTGGATTCCGTGACGGCCGGCGCGTGCTGCGAGGTCGCTCAGAAGCACGAGGTCAAGACAGAGGGGAGCTGCAAGGATTGAGTCGCGGCAGAGGAAGTTGATCTTGATCTGCATGGGATAGCTCATCCATCCGAAGATATCGATGTTGTCCCAGCCTTCCTTGCTGTCGTTGCGCGGGGGATAGTAGTTGATACGTACCTTGTGGTAGTAGCCTTGGTGGCCGCCTTCCTCAGCACCGCCGCAGTTTGCGTTGTAGAGGTCGGGCTGGTCTTCGGGTACGAGGATTGATTCGAGGGTTGAAAGCTTTGAAACTTCCTTGGTGCGGAAGTTGGCGGGTTCGTCAAGCACGAGACCGTCGCGGTTGCCGAGGATGTTGGTTGAGAACCATCCGTTGAGGCCGAGGCAGCGAGTGCCGATGATGGGAGCGAAACCTGACTTCACGAGAGTCTGGCCGGTCTTGAAGTCCTTGCCGGCGATAGGCATGCCGGTCTGCTCGCTGAGTTCCCACATTGCGGGGATGTCAACAGTGGTGTTGGGTGCGCCCATGATGAAGGGTGCGCCTTCCTTGAGGGCTGCGTATGCGTAGCACATCGAAGGTGCGATGTGTTCCTTGTCGTCAGCCTTCATTGCAGCTTCGAGAGCTTCGAGTGTGCCGTGGGTTTTTTCGTCAACCGGAACATAGACTTCGGTTGAAGCGGCCCAGAGGACAACCACGCGGTCAACTCCGTTTTCTTTCTTGAAGTTACGGATGTCTTCGCGGAGCTGTTCGGCCATTTCCCAGCGGGTCTTGTCGCCCATCACGTTGTCACCGTCGAGACGCTTTGCATAGTTCTTGTCGAAAGCGGCCTTCATGGGGACGATCTTTTCGAGTTCGTCCTTCACGGGTTCGATGTCCTTTTCCTGAAGCACTTTAGCATAGATAGCGCTCTGGTAGGCGTTGGCGGGATAAACGTCCCATGCGCCGAACACGATGTCGTTGAGATCGGCCATAGGAACGATGTCCTTATAGTGGAGATATTTTTTGTCTGCTCCCTTGCCGACACGGATCTTGTCGTATTGGGTCATTGAGCCGACAGGTTTTGCGAGACCTTTGCGGGCCATGAGGACGCCGGTCATGAAGGTGGAGGTAACTGCTCCAAGTCCTACTACGAGTACGCCAAGCTTACCGTTGGCGGGTTTTACAGTAGATTTAGTCATGATGGTTGTTTACTTACTAATTGATAGTAAATTATTAAGGTTATATTTAATTATTTCTGACTTAGGATGCCCGCACTGTGGTTTGTGATGAAAGTGTGCGTCGCATTTCAGCCCCCAAAAGTACTGCTATTTTTTCGAATGTGAAATAATTTTTATTTAAAAATTCCACATGATTTGTGAAAAATCATTTAATAAAGCGCTATATAGCAAATAAAGACTAAATTCAACCCTAAATCGCCCTGTAATATATAATAGATGTTAACGTGGCAACTCCGTCCCCTATTACCATTCGACTTGTCGATAGAATTTGACAATGAGCCTCTTGCACCTTTTCAGGTAAAATATCCGTATAAATACCACACACTCCCCGGTAGCTTTAAAGTATGCTACCGGGGAGTGTGTTTATAGTGGGATTGTTAACGGGCGGAATATGGGCGGATTATTCCACTGTCCAAGTTTCGCCGGCGAGGACCATGTCGCGGAGCGAGCTGAAGTTCTTGCGGGCACGGACTTCGGCCACCTGTTCCTCTACAGCCTGATCGTAGGCGGGAGAGTCAACGTCGCGGATTACGCCGAGTGCAAGCGGGAGGTCATGACCGTCCATCATGGCAAGCTGCTGGTGGAGGAAGTTTGACTGAGTGTGGGCGTCGTGCACGAGCACATCGTCCATTGTGTAGCCCTCTTCACCGACCTTGACTGCTTTCAGGAGGAAACCGTCGCGGACGAGACCCATTTCC
The DNA here is from genome assembly GCF_910578445.1 of uncultured Duncaniella sp. Taxonomy (GTDB): domain Bacteria; phylum Bacteroidota; class Bacteroidia; order Bacteroidales; family Muribaculaceae; genus Duncaniella. Next base: position 14,798 of record NZ_CAJTQC010000015.1, read on the forward strand.
TTATCCTTGCCGAAGAGCATCTTCTCGCCGTGGACGAGATGGATTGTGCGCTCTGCACGGTGCTCCTTGTCAGTGATGAAGTTGTGGATGCCGTGATTGAAAATCACACAGTTCTGGAGGATTTCGACAACCGACGCACCCTTGTGGCGGGCAGCGGCTACGAGCACTTCCTGCGAAATCTGAAGCTCCACGTCGATGCTGCGTGCAAAGAAGTTGCCGCGTGCGCCGAATACGAGTTCGGCCGGGATGAACGGATCTTCAGTTGTGCCATAGGGCGAAGACTTCGACACAAAACCACGGTCGCTGGTCGGGGAATACTGACCCTTGGTGAGACCATAGATCTTGTTGTTGAAGAGAAGCATGTTGATGTCGATGTTGCGGCGCACTGCATGGATGAAGTGGTTACCGCCGATTGCGAGACCGTCGCCGTCGCCTGAAATCTGCCATACGGTCATGTCGGGGCGCGCTACCTTGAAGCCTGTGGCGATGGCTGCCGCACGTCCGTGGATGGTGTGGAAGCCATAGGTGTTCATGTAGTAGGGGAGACGTGAGCTACAGCCGATACCTGAGATGACGGCTGTCATGTGGGGAGGCACGCCCACTGTGGCCATGGCCTTGTGGAGTGAGTTGAGGATGGCGTGGTCGCCGCAGCCGGGACACCAGCGCACTGACTGGCTGCTCTTATAGTTGGCGGGGGTATACTGTGTCTGTTCCATGATTATTAGTCCTCCATGATTTTAGTTACACCTTTGACTACTTCGCTCACAAGGAAGGGCTGGCCTTGGATCTTGTTGATGCGTTTGATGTTGAGACCGAGGAAGCGTGCCTGCAGATAGTCGGCGAACATGCCTGTGTTGAGCTCGGCTACGATTACGGTCTTGTAGTTGCTGAGCACTTCCTCGGTGTTGGCGGGAAGCGGGTTGATGTAGTTGAAGTGAGCGAAGGCCACGGGCTTGCCATCGGCGCAGAGCTCGCCGGCGGCAGTGCGGAGATGTCCGTATGTTCCGCCCCAGCCGACGAGGATGGTGTCGGCATTCTTCGGGTCGAGGACTTCGAGAGCGGGGATGTCGTTGGCGATGCGGGCAATCTTTTCGCGACGGGCCATGACCATCTTTTCGTGGTTGATGGGGTCGGTAGAGATTGCGCCTGTGTTGTAGTCTTTTTCAAGACCGCCGACGCGGTGCATCGCACCTTCAGTGCCGGGGATGGCCCAGTAGCGCACGAGGTCTTCGTCCTTGCGGGTGTATGGCTGCCATGCTTCGTCGACCGCGTTGGGGGCGAGCAGCGGAGGATGTATTTCGGGGAGTTCCGAAGCCTCGGGGACGCGCCATGCGCTCGAGCCGTTGCCGATGAAAGCGTCGGTGAGGAGGATGACGGGGGTCATGTGTTCCATGGCGATGCGGGCTGCCTCAAATGCCATGGTGAAGCAGTCGGTCGGAGTGGAGGCTGCCACGACTGCAAGGGGCGATTCGCCGTTGCGGCCATAGAGCGCCTGCATGAGGTCGGTCTGCTCGGTCTTGGTGGGGAGGCCGGTCGAGGGACCGCCGCGCTGCACGTCGACGATGACCAGCGGAAGTTCGGCGATCACCGCGAGGCCGATGCCTTCGCTCTTAAGCGCGAGACCGGGGCCTGATGTGGAGGTTACGGCGAGGTGTCCGGCAAACGATGCTCCGATTGCCGAGCAGACACCTGCGATTTCGTCTTCCATCTGGACAGCTTTCACGCCGAGGTCCTTGCGCTTTGCAAGTTCCTGAAGGATGTCGGTCGCAGGGGTGATGGGGTAGCTGCCGAGGAAGAGGGGGCGTCCGCTCTTCTCCGATGCGGCGATGAAGCCCCATGCGGTGGCGGTGTTGCCGTTGATGTCGGTGTAGACACCGGGGACGGCTTCTTCGGTCTCGATGCGGTAGGTCGAGACGGTGGCGTGTATGTTGTTGCCATAGTTGTAGCCGGCCTCGATAACCTTGGCGTTGGCTTCATAGATGGCTGGTTTCTTGGCAAACTTGCCTTTGAGCATGCGGAGTGCGCCTTCGAGCGGACGGTCAAAGAGCCAGCAGACGAGGCCGAGCGCAAAGATGTTGCGGCATTTGAGGATGCTCTTGTTGTCGAGTCCTGACTCGGCGAGTGCGGCTTTGGTCATCGAGGTGACGGGCACTTCCACTACCTGAGCCTTGATGTCGAGTTCCTTGAAGGGGTCGAGGGTCTCGAAGAGTGCTTTCTTGAGATCGGCCTCCTTGAACGAGTCGATGTCGACTATCACGACTCCGCCGGGCTTGAGGAAACGGATGTTCTGCTTGAGTGCGGCAGGATTCATGGCGATAAGTACGTCGCAGAGGTCGCCCGGAGTGTGGACATCGACTCCGACACTTACCTGAAAGCCTGACACACCGCTGAGTGAGCCTTGGGGTGCGCGTACTTCGGCCGGATAGTCGGGGAAGGTTGACACTTTGTTTCCTAACCCTGCGGATACATTTGTGAAAATGTTGCCTGCAAGCTGCATGCCGTCGCCGGAGTCACCGGAGAAGCGGACAACAACTTTGTCGAGGGTCTTGACATTGGTCTTGTCTAACATAATGTGTGAAGTTAAATTTACAAGGTTTTCTATATGTTATTCATGGTTGAAAAAAATCACCGGTTGTAGGTCCCGAGCCTTGGCGTGGCTCAGTCTTTTTCCGCTCCGTCAAAGCGGAGTGGTTGTCCGTGGGGCTCAGCGAAGATGCCTTCGCTGTAGGCCGGGATGCCGTTAACCATGGTCATGCGTATTTTACGGCTCAGGCACACGCCTGCGAGTGGAGTCCATCCACATCGGCCTGCGACATCGCTGTCAGTGACTTTGACAGGTCGGTCCGAGGGATTGTCCGGGTTGAGGACTACGAGGTCGGCATAGTAGCCTTCACGGATGAATCCGCGGCGGTCGATGCCGAGCAGCCGTGCCGGATTGTGGCTCATTAGCTCGACGATGCGTTCAGGCCCTACGGATTCGAGTTCGGGGTCGGTGTCGAGCAGTTCGAGCATGGCGCGGAGTGAGAACTGCACCATCGGCATGCCGGAGGCGGCCGTCAGTGCGTCGCCCTCTTTCTGCGCGAGGAGGTGGGGAGCATGGTCGGTGGCTATGGTGTCGATACATCCTCCGGGAAGGAGTTCGCGCAGGAGCGCTATGCGGTCGGAGGCTTCTTTGATTGCCGGGTTGCACTTGATGCGTGCTCCGAGGCGGTCGAAGTCGTTGCGGTCAAATAGGAGGTATTGCGGACAGGTCTCGGCTGTGACGTTTACGCCTTCAGCCTTGGCCTCTTTGATGAGGCTTAGCTCGTCGGCTGTGGAGATGTGGCAGATGTGGAGATGCGCGCCGGTTTTGCGTGCGAGTCCGAAGGCTCTGCGTGTGGCTTCGATGCATGCCTGACGCGGGCGGACATCGGGATGGCGCTCTACAGGAATCGTGCCTCCGCATTCGTCGAGCAGGCGGTCGCGCGAAGCGCGGATGATGGCTTCGTCTTCAGCATGGACGGCGATGAGGGCAGGCGATTTGTCGAACAGCTCAGTGAGTGTCGAGTTATCATCGACAAGCATATTGCCGGTCGATGAGCCGAGGAAAAGTTTCACGCCTGCCACGCGCGAGTAGTCGGCGGACAGCAGCTCGGAGATGTTGTCGTTGGTCGCACCGATGAAAAATCCGAAGTTGGCGGCCGAGACCTCCGATGCGCGTCTGATTTTGTCGTTGACGGCCTGGCGGCTGACAGTTGCAGGCCGCGTGTTGGGCATGTCGATGTATGATGTGACACCTCCTGCCACTGCTGCGCGGCTTTCGGTCTCGATGTCGCCTTTTTCGGTAAGTCCCGGATCGCGGAAATGGACGTGGGTGTCTATTACTCCGGGCAGCAGCATGCCTCCACGGCAGTCGATCACTGTGTCGGCTTTCTGTCGGAGTGCAGAGAGCGAGTCCGGGCCGTCGGCCGGGAGGGTTGATTCTTCGCCCGTGCGGACTATAAGTTGGCCGTCGGTAAGGACATATCCTCTGTAGCGTCGGCCTTCGTTGACGATTTCGGCGTTATGGAGCAGGGTGGCTGCCATGGATATCAAGTATTAAGGAGCAATTATCAAGTACAAAGTACAGAGTATCAAGTACAAAGGATTAAGTATTAAGTATGTCAGTCCTTGCGTTCGTATTTGTTGAATAGGCTTGACCATTTCAGTCTGAGGACTCCGAAAAAGCCTTCGCTGAATATTCCGGAGCTCATCTTTGATGTGCCGAGCACACGGTTTACGAAGATTATTGGAACTTCGACAATCTTGAATCCGTATTTATAGGCGAGAAATTTCATCTCGATCTGGAATGCGTAGCCTTTGAAGCGTATATGGTCGAGCGGGAGAGTTTCGAGCACTTTGCGGCGGTAGCATACGAAACCGGCTGTGGCGTCGTTGATCGGCATTCCTGTGACGATGCGGACATAGCGCGATGCGTAGAACGACATGAGCACACGGCCCATAGGCCAGTTGACCACGTTGACCCCCGTGACATAGCGTGAGCCGACGGCGACATCCGCACCGTTGACGGCGCAGGCCTCGTAGAGTTTCAGAAGGTCGTCGGGGTTGTGGGAGAAATCGGCGTCCATCTCGAAGATGTATTCGTAGCCGTTTTCAAGCGCCCATTTGAAGCCGGCGATATAGGCAGTCCCGAGTCCGAGTTTGCCCTTGCGCTGAATCATGTGCAGACGGCCGGTGTGTGTAAGCTGTAGTTCCTTGACAATATCCGCCGTGCCGTCCGGCGAATTGTCATCAATAATCAAAACGTCAAATTTTCGGGGCAGTCTGAAGACTGCCTCGATGATGGCGGCAACATTTTCCCTCTCGTTATAGGTGGGTATGATGACCACACTGTCAACAGTTGTCGTGACGGACTGCATATTGTCTCAGACCTTATAGGTGATTATTGTTTATGTTGCAAAATTAGTCATTAAAGTTTGTGAAATCCAAATTATAAGATAAAATTTGGTGAAAAAACAAAAAAATGAATTGAATTTTGAGAAATTCAGAGCCGATGGAATTGCGATAGGAGATGAAATCAGGATATACGTAGGGTGCATACTTCAATCCGGGCTACTCTATCCCTTATTTTAGAGATAAACTTTTATTGATTGTCGTTTTGCTTGCCTGAGGGTAAGAAAATCCCCCGTCGCTGCTCACGCAGTGGCGGGGGATACTCATTATTACGTCATGTAAATATTAAGAGAATTGATTTTGATATCTGATTAGTTTTCAGGTGTGGCATCTTTATCGATGTTTTCAAGACCTGAATTCGGATTTTTCATCCGAAGATATTCATCCTTGCCGTTTGTTATCGCTGGATGTATTTCTTGCCGTTCTTTATGACGAGACCCTTGTAGTTTTCGTCGACTTTCTGGCCAAGAACGTTGTAGATTACATCTGACTGAGGATTAGCGTCGATAATCACGTCGGAAATTCCGCTTGTCTCTGAGTTGCCGTTGTAACCGTAGTTGGGTGAGCTGTAGTTGTTATAGCCCATAGCGTAGAGGTTGATGTTAGCGCCTGTCTCAGAGCCGAAAATATAGTATTTGTGACCTTCGGTCAGACCGACAATGGCCTTGCTGACAAGAGTCTTGGTGTCAGTTATGTGCGATGAGCTTGCGAGGACGTATGCTCCGACTTCTTCGTTAACAGTGGCATCCCACACATACATGGTGTATTTGTTTGAACCACGGTTTGAGAACAATGTCAGTTCGCCACCTTTCTTTGCTTCTACGGTAAAGATAGCATAGGGCTGCTTGATGCCTTCAGAGAGAGCCTCAATAGCGTAGATGGGATCGGCAGAACCATAACCTGCGGCAGAACCCATCTGGAAGGCTCTGTCAAAGAGTGTGGTATTGATACCTGTCATGCTGACATTTGCGCCCGGCTTGGCAGTGCTGGCGTTGTTCATCACTACTTTCAGGTCTTCAGAGTCGGCAACCACTGTTTCGTTAGGCATTACATAGCCGTACTTATAGTCACCCCAGAGTGCTTCATAGCCTGCAGCCTTAGCGTCGTCCAGAGTCGGAGGAACAATAACGGTTGAGAACTTTGATGCGTCAAATTCAGTTACTGAGTATTTTTCTGATGAGTAGGGGGTATATACCATCTCATAGAGGTTGATATTAGCACCTGTCTCAGAGCCGAAAATATAGTATTTGTGACCTTCGGTCAGACCGACAGTGGCCTTGCTGATAATGGTCTTAGTGTCAGTTATGTGCGATGAGCTTGCGAGGACGTATGCTCCGACTTCTTCATTAACAGTGGCATCCCATACATACATGGTGTACTTGTTCGAGCCACGGTTTGAGAACAATGCCAGTTCGCCACCGATTTTAGCCTCTACTGTAAAGATAGCATAGGGCTGCTTGATGCCTTCAGAAAGAGCTTCAAGGGCATAGATGGGATCGGCTGAGCCATAACCTGCGGCAGAACCCATTTGGAACGAACGGTCAAACAAAGTGGTGTTGATGCCTGACATGCTGATATTTGCTCCGGGTTTGGCTGAGCTTGCGTTGTTCATAACGACTTTGATAGCTTCGTTGTCAACCAGCTGAGTTTCATTGGGGAGTACATAGCCGTACTTGTAGTCACCCCAGAGAGCTTCGTAGCCTGCTGCCTGAGCATCAGCGAGTGTAGGAGGAACAATAACGGTTTGGGCGGTAGCGGCGATAGCCAAGGCTGACGCAGCTGAGAAGAGTAAAATTTTCTTCATAGTAATTTTTTATTAGGAATTATAAGCTATTATCGGTTTATAAGTCCCCGGCCGAAAGGCCGGGGATTTTTATAGTTGTCTGGTTGGATTTAGAAACCTTTGCCGGGAATAGTGCCGTAGCCGTTGTCACCGTACTGGTTCTTGTTGTCAATCTGGTTGAGGAAGTCAGCCGAAATCGGGCGGAGATAGTGTCTGTCCGGGTTGAAGAATCTGGCAGCACGTTCGTTATATTTAGCCAGACGGGCTTCGAAAGCATGGTGGCGCTTGAGGAGTGCCCAGCGGTTGAGCTCGCCGGCCATTTCGCGTGCGTATTCATCGAAGATGACATCTTCGGTGACATTTCCGAGTGCGGGAGTGGTTGCTCCGGGGCGGGTAGCGCGTATGCGCAGGGGCTCAAGATATCTTGCAGCCGCTGACGGATCGCCGAGCTGCTGGCAAGCCTCTGCTGCAATCAGATAGATTTCGGCTGTACGCATAATCATCATGTCGCCGTTCTTTGTATTGAGAGCGCTGCCCCATGAACCGTCGTAGCACCAGTTGAACTTGATCAGCGAGGGATAGAGCTGATAAGAGTTTGTGCCGTCAAACTGCTCGGTCTTGAATTCGGTCGAGTATTCGCTGCTGCCGTAGAGGTCATCGATATTGAGAGTGAAATACTGGCTCTGGGCCTTCTCTTCGGGAGTACGGGGTTCTTTTGACATCACGATAGCAAAACGGTTGTCGTCGAGAGCCACGGGATAGTCAATAACATAGGCGTTCTTGACCTGCAAGAGCTTGTCGGGGTTGCCGGAGGTCTCACCCTTTGGCCACACGCCTGAGGGTACATACTGGTTGTAGGCTCCGCCCTCGACCACTTTCATATCGATGTACGGATAGATTTTCTTGCCGGTAAATTTGGAGTTGATGCCATACTTCTTGACAATGGGAGGAGTGATTGTGACGCAAGTGCCGGCATACGGGCCTACCCACTGGTGGGCGGGGTCTGTCATGGAGAACATGCCGAAGGCAGTCATGAAAGTGTTTTCCCAACGGCGGTCCCATGAGGGGTCGAACACATCAATCGAATACTTCGAGGGTGCGAATGTATTGTTGTTTGTGCGTCCGAGATAGTAGTTACCCTTATCGCTCCTTGTGTAGAGGTCGGTGAGCTTGTTGGGGTTACAGATTGTGTATGTGAAGAGGTTGTTCTTCACATAGTAGTTTTTCATCTCCGAAAGCGTGGCGTTGGCTCCCGATGCAATGAAGAGAGCCTCCTTGTTGTTTCGGTTGTTTTCCTGCGCCCAGAGGTCGTCGATGTTGTCATAGAGATAGACGTTGTAGGCAGAGGAATTGTTGATGATATCCTCGGCAACCTCACGGGCACGCAGCCAGTATGATTTGCCGTCCTCCTGAAGACCTTCGCCAGCGCCCTGTGCGTAGGCACGGGCCAGAATGCCGAGGGCGGTCTTCTTGGTGACACGGGCATAGTTGCCGTCGACGGGAGTATTGTCGAGGGCTTCGGCAGCCTCCTTTAGGTCTGTTGTGATGGATTTATAGAAATCCTCAACTGTGCTTCGGACAGGGCTTGTGTTGATGTTGCCTACCTCCTGATTGGTGAGGGTCACGGGTCCGTAGTAGGTGACAAGAAGGAGATTGTAGAAAGCGCGGAGAGTCTTGGCCTCGGCCACGATTTTGGCTTTTTCTTCCTCTGTGCCACCCACTACCTTGTCGGCATTGGCTATCACAGAGTTACAGGACGGAATTGTGGTATATGCCTGCTTGAAGAGCTTGTTGGAGGCGTTGGTGTTGGTGGTGAGTCCGTCGTAGTAGATGAGCTGTTTCGCATAGTCGCGATTACCCGAGGGGCAGAGCCACATGTCAGTTCCGCCTTCGGCCACGCTCAGGAAGTCATAGACGCTATAGAGCTGTGTGGCGAGCGGTGAGTAGCAGTAAGTGGCAAGACCCTTCCAAGTCTCGAATGAGTTGACGGTCTCATTGCCGGCCGAGGGGTTATACTCGTCGAGACCGCATGAAGTCAGGCCGAGAGTGGAACCCGCGAGAGCCACTAATGTATATTTGAGAAAATTTTTCATTGTTGTTGCTGAGGTTGTTTTTAGAATGTGAGATTAAGACCGAAAACAAATTGCTTGGTAAGGGGGTAGTTGAGGCTGCCGTTCATTTCAGGATCGTAGTCTTTGAGCAGGTCGCTCTTTGCGATTACAAGCGGGTTGGTGAGTGTGGTATAGACGCGGAGCTTGCTGATACCTGCACGCTTCATGAGGTTTTCAGGCAGAGTGTAACCGAGGGTTATGTTCTTAATCTTGAAGTATGAGCCGTTGACAAACGCAAGTGCGTAGTATCCTGTATAGTCGGTGATTCCTCGGCTACTGTTGAGAGCGGGGAAGTAGTGGTTCTGATCGCCGGTAGCCTCAGTCCAGTAGTCAAAGTAGGTCGGGAAGTTTCCTGCCACTGCGGGATCGTATGAGCCGAGCATGTCGTATTTGATTGTCTGGCCGAAACGCATATACATATATACCGATAGGTCGAAGTTCTTGTAGGTGAAGGTGTTCTTCAGACCGAGAGTCCAGTCGGGTGAGTTGTGGCCGAGTACCTGATAGTCGTTGCCGCTGACGGTGTATCTGTTGTCGGCGTCGTAGTGCACAAGCTTGCGCTCAATCACTCCGTTTTCGCCTTCGACATCTTCCCAGCGCGAGAACTGACCGGGGCCGTCATGAATCATGCCGGGGACGTAGACCTTGAGGTCGCCGGGCTTGCAACCGAATACGGCGGCATCTTCGGCCTCAGAAGTCTTCCATGTGCCCTGAAGCTTGTAGTGGTAATATGAGTTGACCGGATGTCCTTTGTAGTAGACATTACCGCCATCACCGTTGGTCATGTATTCCTGGTCGGGGGTCATGAGTCGTGTGATTTCCTCATGGTTGGCTGTGAATGTGCCATTGATTGTCCATGAGAAGTCGCCGGGACGACGTTCGATGAACGGACGGCCTGTCACTGCGAGCTCGATACCGTGGTTGAGGGTCTCGCAGATATTGAGATTGGTCTTATACTGTGTCGAGGCGTTGAACGAACCATTGTTGACAGGCAGGAGGCGGCTGTAGATCACGCCTTCGGTCTTGGTGCGGTAGTAGTCGGCGGTGAGGTCGATGCGTCCTTTGAGCACGCTTGCGTCAATACCGAAGTTCCAGCTCTTTGACTTCTCCCATGTGAGCGAGAGGTTGGCGATATTCTCGGTGAAGTAGCTTGTATTGGCGAGTCCGCCACCGAGGATGGTCATACCCGGGATGAGTGACGAGAAGCTTGAATAGGGGTCGATAGAGGCTGTACCTGTCACACCGTATCCTAAGCGGAGCTTGAGGTTGTCAAGCCAGTTGTCGCGCAGTTTGCTCATGAAGGGTTCGTCGGAGATGCGCCATCCGAGCGAGAATGCGGGGAATGTGTCCCAGCGGTTGCCGTCGGCGAGGCGTGACGAACCGTCGTGGCGGACAGATACGCTTGCGAGATATTTGCCGGCGAATGAGTAGTTGATACGACCTACGAAACCGAGACCCTTTGACATTACATATTCCGATTTGGCCAAAGTGTTTGCAATGTTAGCTTCTTTTTCGCTGAGGTTGTGCCACAGATAGGAGTTTGATGAAAGATTTGTACCCTCGCCGTAGATACCTGACATGCGGTTGTGGTTCCACGATGTAACACCGGTGACGGTGAAATTATGGTCTCTATTAAGGGTGAAATTATAGGTGAGGATGTTTTCCCACTTGTAGTTGACGTAATTATCCTGGTCAACGTAAGCCTTTACGTGGGCGTTTGTTCCTTCTACAGTGGTTGATTGGCTGTCGGTATAGTAGTTATATGAGCCTTCACCCTGGAAGTAGTTGTGGGTGTTGTAGTGGATTGACGCATTTAGGCGGCTCTCCCATGTGAGACCCTTGAGGGGGGTGACACGGATGTAGGGATTGAAGTAGATGCGTGTCTGCTGGTAGTTGTTGCGGTAGTTGCTGCGGTTGTTGAGCAGGAGGCTTGCGTCCTGACTGCCTGCTACCGGTGTGCGGTTCACGTTACCTTCTTCGTCGTAGAGCGAACCGATCGGGCTTTGGATGAGCATTCGGTCAAGTTTGGCGTAGGCTGAGTTGCGGTAGGTGTAGCTGCCCTGCAGATTGACACCGAGGTCGAGCCAGCTGCGCACCTTGTGGTCGATGCGGATGTTGGTCGAGTAAATCTTGTTGTTGTCGTTGGAGTACTGTCCTTCCTCGTCAGAGAAGTTGAGCGAGAAGTAGGCTTTGGTCTTCTCTGTGCCGCCACTGACAGAAACAGAGTAGTTCTGTGTCACGCCGGTCTGCAGCAGCGCGTCGGCCCAGTCAATGGAGTTAGCGCCAAGCCAAGAGTCGACTGTGAGATTCGGATTGAGGTCGAGCGCGCCCTGATAGGCTAATGCTGCACTGCCGAGGATGTCAGTCGGATCGGTCGGGCCACCGCCGGCGGTGATTGCCTGCTTGCGAAGTTCGTAGAATCCGCGTGAGTTGTAGACCTTGGGAACGGTAGACCATCCGTTGACACCGACGTAAGCATTGAAATTGACTGTTGTCTTACCTTCTTTGCCGCTCTTTGTGGTAACGATGATAATACCGTTGGCTCCTGACGAACCGTAGATTGCAGTCGATGATGCGTCTTTTAGCACCTCGATGCTTTCGATGTCATTGGGGTTGATGGTGTTGATGTCGCCGGGCATGCCATCGATGATATAAGTGGGGTCTCCGGACGCTGTGAACGAACGGTTGCCTCGTAGCTGAACTTTCGGTGTGGCTCCTGCCTGACCTGATGCACGTGTGATGTCGAGACCTGCCACCTTGCCTTGGAGTGCGTCCATGGCATTTGCTGTGGGTGAGAGGGTTATGTCTTCGTTTTTCACCGATGCAACAGCACCTGTGAGGTCACGTTTTTTTACTGTACCGTAGCCGATTGCCACAACTTCGTCGAGGACATTGGAGTCTAGCTCCATTTTGACTTCGATAGAGCTGCGTCCGTCGACTTTGACTGACTGCGGTTTGTAGCCGATGTAAGAGAAATGGAGAGTTGCGCCGGGATGGACGTTGAGAGTGAACTGACCGTCGAAATCTGTTGCGACACCGACTTTTGTTCCTTCTTCAATGACGGAAACGCCAATCATGGGTTCGCCGTTTTCGTCAAGAACCACGCCTGTAACGCGCTGTGTTGTTGCAACTTGTTGTGTTTCAGCGGGTTGATTTCCCCTACTGTCAGATGCCTGAACAGTCTGAGCTGCACCACCCATAAGGCATAAAGCAAGCGCTGTGCATGCCAACTTCCTGTCGGTCACGGCGTTGAGCCCTGACACAGGAGCCTTGGAGTTTCTTTTCATGATGCTGGTTAAATATAAGATTGAGTGTAAAATTTATTGACTACGATTAAATACCGATAAAAGTTATTTAAGGTAATTTTGGTAAACAATGGCAAATGTAGGTAAATTTTTTTGAATCGGACAACAGTTTTAGACTAAAAAGTTAGAAAAATGTCCGAAATCGGTCATATTGTGTCCGTTTAGGGGACAAAATGACCAAAAAGATGTTGATTTAGAGGGGTATCTTATTGTCCGAAACCAAATGGGTCTTATTGTTTCATGAGTTTTTCGTCGGCAGTGTCAGTGTGAATCGTGTCGGAATCGTGTCGGGGGTAGAGCTTAGTGAAAGTGAGCCGCCATTTGCGATGATTAAACGTCGGCTGAGGCTCAGTCCTATGCCTGAGCCTTGTGGGCGGGTGGTGAAGAATGGTGTGAAAATCCTTGGTGCGATGTCGGTGGCGATCGGGAGGCCGTCGTTCTCGATTTCGATGCGGATTGTCGTGTCGGTTATGGATAGGCGGATTGTGATGAGTGTCGCCCCGGCTTCGACGGCATTTTTAAGAAGATTGACCATTACCTGCCGGAGCTGGTCGCGGTCGGCATAGACGGTGAGACTGCCGGCCGGGAGCGACAGGCTGAAGTCGATGTCGCCGGGGGTGGCAGTGAGGGCTGCGTCATGATAAATGTCTGGCTTGCATTCTGCTCCTGCGCGCGACAGGCTTATAGCGTCTTCAATCAGGGGACGTAGGTCGAAGATTGATTTTTCAGGTAAGGGGAGTGTGGATATGCGTCTGTAGTTCACGACGAAATCTTTCAGACCGCGTGTCGACCGGCTTATCACATCGAGTCCACGGGTCATGTAGTCGTTGTCGCCGTCGTAGCGCATCCTGAGGGTTTCGGCTATGGAAACTACGGGGGCTATGCCGTTCATGATTTCGTGGGTCAGGACGCGGCTCATTTCCGACCATGTCTCTACGGTCGAGTTTTCAAGCTGTATGGAGATGTCGTCGAGTGTGACTATGAGCAGTCGCCGGCCGTCGTGGCGCGTGAAGGCAGAACTTTTTACGGCGAGATTTCGTATTGTGGTGTTAATCCCTGATTGTGAGCCGGAAAGCAGCTCTGTCAGCTCCGGCCATGAGCCGGAGAGCGATGACAGATGAGTGAGTGCCGGTCGTCCGAGCAGCCTGAGGGCTGCGGGGTTTGCAAGGATGATGTGGCCGGTCTGGTTGATGACCATCACGCCAGTAGCCACGTTGTCGGTTATCGATTCGTAGTATTTCTCTGTTTCGGATATTCGTGCCCGGAGTGCTGAAAGACTTTGTGCGATGCGGTTGAGAGTGGCGTTGACATCATGGTCGGAATTGGCAGGGAATCGTATCGAAGTGTCGGCCGATTCAATCGCTTCGAGCAGCAGCCTGAGTCTACGGCGTGTACGGGTCATGTAGCGGTACGACATGTGTGCCCCCCATGCAATGAGGAGAATTCCGATGATTGTCAGTATGACAGTCTGTGCTGTTGTCACTGTTCAGAGTCTTATTGTAGGTGATGTCGCTTTAGCTTATTGTAGAGAGTCTGTCGTGTGATGCCGAGTTGCGTAGCTGTGGCCGACAGGTTTCCTCCGTTGTCGGCAAGGGCTTCGGAAATCATCTGTCGCTCCATCTGTTCGAGGGTTATAGGGGATGAATGGCGAGAGGTTTCCGGCATGTCGTATGCCTTTTCGGAACTTTGCGGCGAGAGGTGTTGGGTGGCTGCATGAATGAGTGTCTGGAGCAGGCGTGCATTGCTCCACGGCTTGCTGACGAAGTCGGCCGCGCCTTCTTTCAGCCCTTGCACGGCAAGCTCTATTTCGGCGTAGGCGGTGAACAGTACCACGGGTGTGGCAGGCGATAGGCGGCGGATTTCGCTCAGCCAGTAGAGTCCTTCGTTGCCGTTGGTCACAGGCGATGAGAAGTTCATGTCGAGCAACACACAGTCGGGGTTTTCCTCGCGCAGCAGCTGTGGGATGCGTGAGGGCGAGGTTGTGGTCGCTACCCGGTCAAACTTTATTTCTGCGAGAAGTCTGACGGCGGAAAGCACCGAGCGGTTGTCGTCGACAACGAGGAGGGTCATTTTGTTTAAGTATTAAGTATGAAGTATTAAGTAGTAAGTACGAAGTATTAAGGTTTGGGTGGGTTTATGTGACTGCAAATCTACTACTTTTTATGGACTTCGCCAACGATAGATCCGTCGAAGAGATGGACTATGCGTGAGGCGTAGGCTGCGTCGCGGTCGGAGTGTGTCACCATGACGATTGTCGTGCCTTCACGGTTGAGTTCGGAGAGCAGTTCCATTATTTCGCGTCCGTTTTTGGAGTCGAGATTTCCGGTCGGTTCGTCGGCGAGAATCAGCTCCGGACGGGTGACGAGGGCGCGGGCTATGGCTACGCGCTGCTGCTGTCCGCCTGAAAGCTGTTGCGGGAGATGGGTGGAGCGGTGGCTCATGTTGACTTTGGTCAGCATTTCGTCGACGCGTTTGCGGCGCTCGCTGCGGCTGAGACCGAGATAGGTGAGCGGGAGTTCGACGTTGTGGGCCACGTCGATTTCGTCAATGAGGTTGAAGCTCTGAAACACGAAGCCGATATGGCCTTTACGCATCTGTCCGCGTTCTTTTTCCTTCAGGTTTGATACTTCACGTCCGTTTAGCTTATAGCTTCCGGCTGTCGGTGAGTCAAGGAGTCCGATGATGTTGAGCAGGGTCGATTTTCCGCATCCGCTTGGGCCCATAATGGCGATAAATTCACCGGGGGCGATGTCGAGGTTGACTCCGTTGAGCGCTACGGTTTCGATTTCGTCAGTGCGGAAATATTTTGAAAGAGCCGTTGTTTTAATCATCTTTTTTATTGTTTAAATGGTTAAGGAGCGTGGGTATAAAAGGTGAATTATAGGGAGGAGGTTGAAGTTTGAAACGTCGTCACACATCATATTTTACTCTGATTTGAGTCTGTTGACAGGATTTTCGTTGGCGATGCGGTAGGTGACGGCTATGACACACGCCACCACGAGCATGAGGACTGTCAGACCGGCAAGTATATACCATAGGCCGATGTGTGGGGCTGTGACCGAGAAGTTGCTGAGCCATATATGTCCGATATAGGCTGCGCATAGCACTCCGAGAATGATGGCAGGAATGGCGATACGAGCCACATCGGCGATAATAAGGCTGACAATATCGGAGGCTTCAGCTCCGTTGACTTTGCGGATGGCTATCTCTTTGCTGCGTCGCTGCACTTCGTCGCGTGCGAATCCAATCAGGCCCATCAGTGAAATGAAAATCAATGCGACAGAGGCGATGAGGGCCGAGTTTCGGAACATGCGCACATCGGAGTAGATTTCGATGGCTTCTTCGGGCATTTTTACAGGTGCGAAATCATAGGCAGGAAAAGTCCCGGACAGAAAATCGACAAGTTTTGTGAAGTTTTGGTCGAACGGTTCTTTTATTTTCAGATATGAATTTCCCGAGAAACCACCGTAGATAAGGCATATAGGACGAAGTTCCTCGACAAATCCGCCTAACTGATAGTCTTTTGCTATGCCTACAAGTTTGAGCGAAACCCCGAAGCCTTTGTTGGAATACAACTTTCCGATGTCATCGGTGGTAAGGTTCATGCGCCGTCCGAATTCTTCGGATATGACGACTTCGCCATCGCGTTCGATGCCTCTGCCGGCCACAATTCCGATTTCCATCGCATCAAGGAAGTTTTCGTCAATCCATTCGATACGGGTATTGAAAATGATATTTCCGGCCTCGTCATATAAGTGCTGTCCGCTGTAGCCCCATAATGGGTCGGAAGCCGATGCAGTCATTTTTTCTATATATGGCAGTTGCTTGAGGGTTGATTTCAAAGCTTCATTGTCGAGCTGATAGGGGATGTCGATTTTTGCCATGCGTTCGATGGAGAACCCCATGTCGCGGTTTGTGATTTCACCGTATTGTGCGCTGACAACAGTCATCAGTGTCCCGACGAAGGCCACACCGCCTATCTGGATGAAAAGGAGTGTGCGTTTCCACGCACTATTGCGTTCGGTGAAACGTCGGAACACCTGTGTAACCGGTATTCTCGAAAATATCCGTCCCGGCAAGAGCCCACCGAGCAGGAAGAAAAATGTCAGGACTGAGAATGGAATCCACAATCGAGAAGTGGCGAAGATGTCGTCCGGAGAGAGCGAGAGAGTATCTGAAATCAGTTTTTCAAATGCAAATATCAGGATGACCATCACCACGCATGCGCTCATGAGCACAATGATGGTTTCGCATAGAAACATGCGCATAATAGTGATGTTTCCTGCGCCTGAGCATTTATGTATTCCGATTGCTTTTGAGCGGCGTGACAGGGAGGCTATTGTCAGAAGTGCGTAGTTAAGAGTGGTCATCAACAACAGTGAGACACCGAGAATCCACATCACAAGATTGATTCTTTTGACAGAGTCATATTGCAGGTATGTCCGGCTTATCGGGTTGCACGCAACCACGCTGCTATACGAGTCGGTGTCCGGAACGTGTGATTGATAGGTCTGATTGAGTTTGCGTTCTATATCTCCGTCTTTTAACTCGCTGTCGGGTTTTAATCTGAAATAGATAAGCCAGTTGTCAGCTCCGCTCCATTCTTGGTAGCGTTGGTAGCTTCGCCATGTCGGTTGCGACAGCAGGGCCTTGAAAGGTTCGATAGTTACATTTTTAGGCAAATCTTTGAACACGCCTTTGACCATGACGGTGGTTTCGCGGTCAAGAGAAAGGGTCTTCCCAATAGGGTTTTCTTCGCCGTAAAGATTGCTGGCTGTCGATTCGCTGAGATAGATTATATCGGGTACGGCCATGTCAGCGGACGGGTTTCCGGTTAACACTTCAAGTCCCATAGTCTTGAAAAACATGGAATCGACAGCCAATTTCGGAATGTCGATACGGCGGTCACCGAGAAATAGAGGAGGAAGTGAGTGACTACCGACGGCTGTAGCAGATATGACATCGTTTCCCAATGCTTCCATGGCGCATTCCGCGAGTTTTCCGGGGCATGAGTTAAACGGTCCGAACTTCTCGCCGTTGATGTCGTATGACATCCAGATCTGATACAGATTGTCACGGTCGGGGAAGCAGGTATCATAATTGTAGTTGTAGTCGAGTCGTCCGAATACAAGCGTGCTCACAAGCAGTCCGACCGCAACTGAAATGATTTTGATGGCGTTGGCAGCCTTCTGAGTGAGCATTGAGTGGATGACATAGTAGAGTTTCACAGTGAGAATAAATTATAATGGTGAGTGTTTACTATGCAAAGTTAGCGCGGTTTTTTGCGGCGTGGCTGTAAAATAAAGAGCAGCAGGGTGTTGCCTTGCCGCTCAAAATGTAAAAGTGTAAAATATTTTTACAATCTCTGTAATGGTGGAATGTTTATGTCATTCGGTTGGTCGAGGAAAGAGTCACAGATTGTTGACCGCCTCGCGGATGATGCACAGGCGGCGCAGGAGCTCCGGCATACGGTCGAGCGGGAGCATGTTGGCTCCGTCGCTTTTTGCTCTGGATGGATCAGGATGAGTTTCCATGAAAAGGCCGTCGACTCCGACTGCCACTCCGGCGCGGGCTATGGGTTCGATGAGGTCGGGACGTCCTCCTGTCACACCGGCAGCCTGATTTGGCTGCTGCAATGAGTGGGTGATGTCGAGAATCACCGGTGCTCCGAATTTTTGCATCTCAGGGATTCCGCGATAGTCGACCACGAGATCCTGATAGCCGAAGGTGACGCCTCGTTCCGTCAGTGCCACGTTGTCGTTTCCGGCATCGCGCACCTTCTGGAGCGCGAATTGCATGGAATCGGGGGAAAGGAACTGGCCTTTCTTGATGTTTACCGCGCGTCCTGTGCGGGCTGCGGCGACGAGAAGGTCGGTCTGACGGCAAAGGAAGGCGGGAATCTGCAACACGTCGACAAATTCTGCGGCCATAGCGGCCTCTTCGGCGGCATGGATATCGGTAACGACGGGAACACCGAACGTGTCGCGCACCTTTTTGAGTATGCCGAGGGCCTCAATGTCGCCTATGCCGGTGAATGAATCGAGGCGCGAACGGTTGGCTTTACGGTATGAGCCTTTGAAGACGAATGGAATGCCGAGACGCGAGGTGGTTTCCGCAAGTTTTTCGGCTATGTCGAGAGCCATTTTTTCCCCTTCGATGACGCATGGT
Source organism: uncultured Duncaniella sp. (assembly GCF_910578445.1). Lineage (GTDB taxonomy): Bacteria > Bacteroidota > Bacteroidia > Bacteroidales > Muribaculaceae > Duncaniella. The sequence goes on from NZ_CAJTQC010000015.1 coordinate 33,097, forward strand.
CCGGCAAGGAGAAAAAACATTGGCTGTGATGAGTATTCTTCGAAAGAAAACATTTTTCTTGTTAAAGTATTAAGGATTAGGTGTTAAGTATTAAGTGTAAGTCTATGGGAATTATTCACGATGCTTTAATTATTCACTATGAATTAATTTTAGCATCGAGTATGTGGCATGCAGAGAGGGCATAGAGGGCTGCGGTCTCTGTGCGGAGACGGTTGTCGCCGAGCGTCACCGGCCGGAAACCGGCCTCAAGTGTCTGGCTGATTTCCGAAGGAGAGAAGTCGCCCTCGGGCCCGATGAGGATTAGGGTGTCGCGTCCGGCCTCGTAGCTCTGTGCGAAGTCGACGCGAGGAAGAGTCGGATCGCAGTAGGCCACGACTCTCTGCGCGTCGGGCATCATTTTGATGACTTCGCGCAACGGGGTCATTTCCATTATGGCGGGTAGTGTGGCTTTCAGCGACTGCTTCATAGCCGAGACAGCAATCTTTTCGAGCCGTTCGGTCTTTATTTCACGCCTTTCACTGCGGTCACAGAGCAGAGGTATGATTGTGTTGACACCTACTTCGGTCATCTTTTCGACAAGCCATTCCATGCGGTCCATGTGCTTGGTCGGAGCTACGGCCACGGCCAGCTGCTGTTTCCACGGCAGAGGCATTGGCGCTGATGAGATAATTTCGACTGCTGCATGCTTATGGTGGGCATCGGCAAGACGGCAGGTGTATGCCGTCCCGCGTCCGTCTATGACCTGAAGTTCGTCGCCCTCGCGCATACGCAGCACTTTGACTGCGTGGCGCGAGTCGCTTTCGGGTAGTTCAAGGGTTTCCTTGATGTCGGGGGCAAAAAACTGTATCATTCGTCAATCATTCCGTCCGCGCCCGAGTTTGCCTCATCGATATTGGCTTTTACTGCCGAGGCCGACGGTTGTTTACTGTCTTTAAAAATGAACATGAATAATATAGCTATCACAAGGGCATATGCCGCGAAGATAAACCATGAAGTTTCCCATCCGGCATGCTGTGCTTCAGGAGTGGTCTGGGAGAATACGAAGTGATTCACGATTCCCTGTGCGCAAAGAGTGCCGATGGTTGCGCCTATGCCGTTGGTCATGATCATGAAGAGGCCTTGTGCGCTGCTGCGGATATCGGTCGAGGTTTCCTGATCGACGTAAAGACCGCCTGAGACATTGAAGAAATCGAATGCGATGCCGTAGACTATACATGAGATGACAAGAAGCCAAAGGCCGTCACCGGTGTTTCCAAGTCCGAAAAATCCGAAACGGAGCACCCATGCGAACATCGACATCAGCATGACGCCTTTGATTCCAAGTTTTTTCAGACAGAAGGGAATGAGGAGTATACACAGTGTCTCGCTCATCTGCGACAGAGAGATAAGGGCATTGGCATTGTGTGCGCCCCATGTGTCGGCATATTCGGCTATTTCAGAAAATGAGGTTATGAAGGTGTTGCCGTAGCTGTTTGTAATCTGAAGTGATACACCGAGAAACATGCTGAACAGGAAGAATATGGCCATCCGTTTCTGCTTGAAGAGTTTGAAGGCTTTGAGTCCGAGCACGTCTGCAATCGAGCTTGCAGCCTCTTTTTTTGTCGGACATGACGGTAGTGACAGAGCATATCCGGCAAGAATGAAACTGAGTACGGCAGAGGTTATGAGCTGCCATGCGTTGGTCTGGAATTGTGTGAAGTTGACAAACAGCATCGAGCAGATGAAACCGACTGTGCCGAACACACGTATCGGGGGAAAGTGTTTGATCGTGTCGAGTCCGGCACGGTTGAGGGCGTTGAACGCCACGGAATTGCCAAGGCCGATTGTCGGCATGAAAAATGCGACGGATAGAGTGTAGAGGGTGAACAGCGGACCGAACTCGACCTGTGATGTGGTGAGGCAGTAGAGTCCGGCGGCGGCCATGAAACATCCTGCAAGAAGATGACACAGGCTCAGCATGCGTTGTGCTTGGACGTAGCGGTCGGCAATAATGCCGATGACAGCCGGCATGAAGAGCGATACGATACCTTGGACAGTGTAGAACCATCCGATTTGTTTTTCAAGGCCGATGGAATAAAGAAAATTGCCGAGGGAGATTAGATATGCGCCCCAGACACCGAACTCCAGAAAGTTCATCAGCGCAAGGCGGAGTTCTATGGGTCGGATTTTAATCATGTCTGTTTAGTTTTTTGTTAGAGGTTAGATTCAGGATGCCTGCGCATATGCAGGCGGTTTTTATGTTTGGAATAGTTTTTCAGGGTTGGTTTTCGTCACGTTTGCGTTTGAGTATTTCAGCCACTCGGGCAGCTTCCTCATATTCTTCGCGGTCAATCAACTTCTGGAGAGTCTTTTCCAGTTCTTCGACGGCATAATTCTCAAGTTTCGGCTCTCGAACGCAATCTTCGTCTAAGGTCTCCTGTCCGGAATCGTCGTCGGTGTCGCCTTCCTCTTTCAGCTCCATTTCAAAACCGGTCTCGTTGAGAATCTCGGGAGTGGTGAAAATCGGCGCGCCCGTCCGCATTGCGATGGCTATGGCGTCGCTTGTCCGGGAGTCGATGGAAATGGTGCGGTCTCCGTCCGAGAAGGTCATTTCCGATGAAAATATGCCGTCCTCAAACCGGTATATGAACACTTCGATGAGTTTCACTCCGAAAGCATGGGCGAAACTGACAAATATGTCGTGGGTCATGGGACGGGGAGGCGTGATGCTCTCCATCTTGATTGCTATGGACTGGGCTTCGGCCGCGCCGATTACCACCGGGATGCGGTAAGGGCCGCCGACTTGTGCGAGAATGAGCGCATAGGCCCCAGTCTGAATCTGACTGTATGACAGGCCCATGACTTTAAGCCTTATTCTGTCGTCGTTTTCTGCCATCGGATTGTGTTTATGTCAAGACACTATAGTTTCATAACGTCACGGCCGGTGATGATTCCGCTTCCGTAACATAATTTAGCATCACGGTCATAGATGACTCCGAACTGTCCCGGCGCTATTCCTTGGACAGGGACTTCAGACTCTATGATGTATTCGCTGCCTTCTACCCGGCTCAGACGGGCGGGCAGGAAATCGGGTGAGTGGCGGTTTTTGAAGGTGATTTCGACTTCGCGGCAATCATCCGGCCAAGGGTCGCGTGTGATCCAGTGCATCTCGTCGAGATGCAGAAGTTTGCCATATTGCTTTTCAGTGTCGTAGCCCTGCGATACGTATATGACGTTGTCGTGTACGTTTTTCTTGACTACATACCACGGACCTCCGCTGAGGCCGAGGCCTTTCCGCTGACCGATTGTGTGGAACCAGAATCCGCGGTGTTCGCCGAGTTTGCGCCCTGTTTCGAGTTCGATGATAGGGCCGGGCTTTTCGCCGAGATGACGGCGGATGAAATCATTGTAGTTTATCTTTCCGAGGAAACAGATGCCTTGGCTGTCGCGACGGTAGGCGTTCGGCATACGGGTCTCCACTGCAATCTCACGCACTTTTGCCTTCGGGAGGGTCCCGATAGGGAAGATGAGATGGCTCAGCTGCTTGTAGGAAATGCGACACAGGAAATCTGTCTGGTCCTTTACGCGGTCGACTCCTGTCCCGAGCCATACGAGGCCGTCGATTTCATGAGTCGTGGCATAGTGCCCGGTCGCTGTCTTGTCGAATTCGTGTCCCCAGCGTTCTTCGAAAAATCCGAACTTTATCATTTTGTTGCACATGATGTCGGGATTCGGGGTCAGACCTTCGCGGACGGTGCGTAACGCATAGTCCATCACGTTGTCCCAATATTCCTGATGGAGCGACACGACATCAAACGGAAGTCCATAGTGACGTGCGATGTAGGTGCACATTTCGATGTCTTCCTCTGCAGAGCAATCGCCCTCGCCGTTGTCAAGGCCGATGCGTATATAAAATAGGTGTAGGTCGTAGCCCTGTTCAAGCAGCTGGTGTACAGCGACTGCACTGTCCACACCGCCTGATATGAGAACTGCTATTTTCATATCGGTATTATCGTAATTTTTGTCATCTATACGTCTTCAAGCTCCTCTTCTTCATACTTGCCTTTCTGGCTGATGATGTAGAGCGAAATGAAGTAGTCGAGCGATATCTTGCCCGGACCGGCGATGAGGAGATAGATATAAATGCCGATAAACATGATTGGCAGGTAGCCCGGATCTGTGCTGTCGAGTCCATAGACAGGGAGATTCGGGAGCATATTGTGGAGGATATAATATTCGGCGGCAATCATGGTGCATATCGGCGGGATTACGCTAAGACGCGTCAGGAATCCGGCCATAATCAGAAGCGAGCACACGAGTTCGATTATAATCATGATTATGAGCGAACATTCCGACGACATGTTGAGCACGGTCGGAAATGAATTGCACAGCTCGCTGTAGTTGACCAGATGGCGGATGCCGAACTGGAGAAACATCACCCCGACGAATAGCCTCATGAACAGGCGTGCAAGGTTTGAATATGTGTAGCCCGATAACTTTACAAACCAGTTGACGGGCGCTGAATAATACCAGCTCATTGTTTTATCGGTTTTTAAGTTTCTATCGCTTTTTCAGCTGCCGGGTCACATCGAGCACCTGATCTATCGAGAGGTGTTTGAAGCGTATGTTGTGGTTGCGGTCGAGGATATAGAATTCCGGAGTCCCTGCGCGCAGGTCGATTGTCATGTCGGCGTCGGGATTCGCTCCGACTCTCCATGTCGAGGGGTAGGAGGCTACGGCTTCTTTCCACTCCGGCGTGGGTTCGGAGAGTGAGATTGAAACGACCTTTAATTTGCCCTCCGCGATGAGTTGCGTGGTGGAGATGTCTGCGTCGAGTCGCAGTTTGGCAAGGTTGCAGTCGTCGCAGTCGGGATCATTGAAGAACACAACGACTACATCGGCTGAGTCATTGTCGAGATTTCCGGCTGTGCCTTCGCGGGTGGTGTAGGGGAGCGAGGGAGCCGGGAAACGGGCCAGTGAGTTTTTCAGTATTTTCTCCTGATGCGCGAAACGTGCCTTTGTGGCCTTGTCGATTCGCTTGTTGGAGGCTACAGCGTGAGCGAATGGAAGATAAAGTTCGTCAATCCACATTTCTGCTGTGTCGCCATAAAGGAGATTTTCGGCACATTCAGCCATGAAAAGCTGATCGGCAGGCTGCTTTTCGAGCTTTTTGTTAAAACGGACCACGGAGGCTATCGCCGAATCCGGGTTGGCGTTTTTGAGAATTGAAATGTAGACGTTGAATTCCTGTGCCATCTTGGCTTTGGCTGAGAAAGCCTTTTTCAGGTCGCAGAAATCCCAGAAATGGCGCGCGAGATAGTCGCATCGTTTCTGAAACATCCCGATGGAGTCAGGGATGATCGGATAGGGGAAATATGTGTCTGCCTTTGCCCCTGCGCTTATGCCTAACAGGAGAAGGAGACCGAATAACAGACGTTTTAGATTCATTAAGAGTTTCTTATCTTTAGGATTAAAATAAATTTTGCAATTACAAATTTACATATAAATCGCAAAAAATCCACTTCCTGTATGATAAAAAGGTCGATGTGGCTGAAATTTTTTAGCATTTATGCTGTGTATTGGTTCATGGCTGGGATATTTCTGTCATAGCTGTGTTGCCGACAAATCAACCGTCCTGTCAGAACCTACGGCATTTACGTGGTTCTGACAGGACGGCTGATTTATGCGCGGGTGCTACGTGGGTGACTTGACAGGTCTTTTATCTGCGGATTTCCTTTGAATTGATGATAGTGCCGTCAGAGTGAAGTTCACGTTTGATGACGAGCCCTTTGTAGTCAGCCGTGACACGCATTCCCTGAATGTTGTAGTATTCGCAGTTTACGACCTCTGTGTCATAGCCGGTCTCGATGTCTTCGATTGCCGACTTATTTTCAGACTGCATGCGCAGTGCGGCATGTACGGCATAGTATGCTTCTTTGGGACGCATCTGTCCGTCGTAGATCAGCGGGTTGTTGTCTCTCCATGAATCCGGGTCGGAGATTCCCCAGAGAAGCACTGACTGACAGTTGGTCTGCATGAGCGCACCGTTGACGAGCGCACCGAAGTCTGTGGCCTGAATCTTGGCTGCATCAGGAGATTTCGGGTCGGCCTGCGCGATGTCAAGTTCGGTGATGGCACATTCAAGTCCGAGCTCCTGATAGCGGCGGATATTAGCCACGAGCTTGTCGATTTTCAGTTCGCCTGTAGTGAAATGGCATTGCAGTCCGACTCCGTGGAGGGGCACACCCTTTGAAAGTAGATATTTGGCAAGGTTATAGAGGGCTTCGGATTTAGGCTCGCCCATGAACTCCGCACCATATTCGTTGATAAAGAGCTTTGCCTCCGGATCGGTCCGGTGGGCGTATTTGAATGCCTTTTCGATGAAATCGCTGCCGATGGCTGTTTCCCAAACGGAAGTGCGCAGAGTGAATGCGTCCGGATCGACGCGCACGGCGCTCTGGTCGTCAGAGAGCATCTCGTTGACCACGTCCCATTCGTCGACGCGTCCCTTGTAGTGGCCGGCCACGGTTTCGATATGGTTTTCCATTATGGCAAGGAGTTCCTCGCGCGAATAGTTGCGGTCATTCTTCTTGCCGTCTGACGACACCCATTTCGGGCACTGGGAGTGCCATACGAGGGTGTGGCCGCGCATATACATGGAGTGTTTTTCGGCAAAATCCACAATCCGGTCTGCGCCACTGAAATCAAAGCGGCCTCTTTCTGGCTGTATGGTCTCGAATTTCATCTCGTTCTCGGCGACAAGCATGTTGAACTGTTCGGCCATTGCCTTTACCTTCGGGCTGTTTTCATCGTTGATGTCGTAGCGCCACACTGAAGCAGCCACACCGATACGTTTGCCGGCCTGCCGTGCATATTCACACAGCGGAGTCGGGTCGTTGTAGTCGGGTTCGTAGTTGACATAGTAGTCCGTGTTGTCGGTATTGTCCTCGCTGTCATCGTCAATCTCCTTGTCCCCCTGACCGGAGTAGTTTGTGGAAGTGACGGTTGCTTTCAGAGTGTAGATTCCGTCGGTGATTTCCTCATCCACTTTCCAGCTGCACACTTTGGGATACTGTATACGGAAGGTCCATTCGATGTCGTTGAGAGATGTCTTTCCGGCTGCCTTTATGAGAGTAAAGCTGTCGCCCTGTCTGAGCGAATGGTTTTCAGGTACGATGAGTTCGATGACAGGAGTTTTGTCCGATGGCTGGAATGAAGCGGTGATGTTGTAGTAGCTTATATTTCCGGCGATGTCGATGCAGTCAGAACTGTCACCGCCTTCGATTTTCATTTTTAGCCTTGATGTTGGACGCAGGCGCAGGTCGGGTTTGTTGACACCTGTAAAATCGGCGATGTAAAGTGTTGCGGGGTTGTCTGTGCCCGGTGCGAGAATACCGTAGATGTCAGTCAAACCGGCGATGTTGCCCGAGCCTCCGAGACATGCCCCGGGATAGACGGTGACAGCCGCCGACGAGTTTGACGCGCATCCGATAGCTCCTGAGAGACCTTTGGCTTTAGCTTCGTCCACGTCATTGCCGATGATGACCTTGCCATCGATGACCGACAGCGCGCCGGTGATATTGTTGGTGTTTCCGGTTATGGTGTATGTCCCTTTTCCTTCCTTTATGATTCCCACTTTGGAGTTGCCTGTGGCGGAAATCTGTCCGGCAAGTTCGGAGTCATAGCCAGAGTGTCCGACGGCATAATAGACACGATAGGAGCTGTTTTTGTAATATCCTGTGATGTTGCTGCCTTTTTCAGTGGTGAGAGTGCCTATGCGGTAGCCTCTGGCGGTGTTGTTTGACTCGGCCGAGAGTGTAGCTCCGTCGTGAAGTGTCACCGAATTGTTTTCCCAGATGGTTGTGATGTTGTTGCGTGAGATTGATTCAGAGATGTTGTCGGAGTCGAATTTCTTTCCGCCGTGGGCGAGAATCAGACCATAGAAACCGGCCTTGACCGACGGGTTGACATCGGGATAAGGGTAAATGTGTATGTCACCGGTATATTCACTCCAGTCGGGGTGCATCGCTCCCTTTTCGTTTCCGAGATAGGAGCGTTCGCCTCCGCAGTGGAGATTCAGGCGGCCTTCGCCCATGAGGTCGGATGTCCAGTAAGTGTAGCGCGAGGTGTAGACGTTGAGATGCCGGTCCTTGGGTATATTGATTGGGGTGGAGTAGCGGGTGTAGTTTGACGATGTGCTGGATGGATCGCTGAAATTCAGCTCGCCGCTCTCATGGATTATGAAATCGTCATATTTCGACGTGAGTACCACGTTGTCTATATAATAGTCGGTGTTCTCCGAATTGTATCCAAGCCTTAGCGCCGTCGAGGTGTTTCCCTCCGAGGGTGCAGATAGTGCATAGCTCTTTTCCATCCATGTTGCCTTGGGCCCTTGGGACGGCCATCCGTCATCCTCATAGAGCTTGTCGTTTCCGAGGATTGCGTCAAAGTGTTTCCATTCCTCGCAGGGGTCGTTGGCATCGCGATAGACCATGAGGCTTACTGACGCGAAAGTGTCGGTCAGCCGTGCTCCCGCATATTCATCGGGAAGCGTGAATTCGACATAGTCATTCCAGCCCTTGAGCGTGATGTGGAGCACTTTGTTGGCCGGATTTGCGGGGTCGGCTTCCACTATGGCCGTCGATGGCGATTCGCCTCCGTAGAAATTCCATACCCGGAAAGCATGTCCTATCTCGTAATTCTCAAAATCGCACACAGTGAACGGTGTGCCAAAAGCATTCGCGGAGCATAGAAGCGTACCGAAAACGCATGACAAAATTTTTTTCATGGGTGTTGTTGTGATGAATACTTCAGATGTTAAGTATATGCAAAGATATATATTGGCATTCCAACACGAAAACACCCCGTGGGATTTGGGATTTGAATGTTACAGATGGATAACGATTTGAGACATGTGCTTATTTCAGCGTCAGCCGTGAGCTTTCGGCAAGTGGACGGGCTGCGGCGAGGATGCTTTCAGGGGTGATTGCTTGGACGGCTTCAATGGTTTCACGAAGTGTGCGCGTAGTGCCACGGTAGAGCATGTTCCGGCCCATAGAGATTGCCACCTGCTCGGAGTTGACCGACCCTACCGTAAGCTGGCCGATAAACTGGCGTTTGGCCGCTTCGAGTTTGCGCTGGCTGAACGGTGTGTCGACAAGTGGAAGGATGACACGGTCGATGAGCCGGAGGCAGCGTTTCACATCGTCGGGGTCACACCCGAAATAGATGGTGAGCAAACCGTTGTCGCTCATCATTGATGTCGATGCGTCAATCGTGTAGACAAGTCCGTGGCGTTCGCGCAAGGCTACGTTGAGCAATGAGTTCATTCCCGGACCGCCGATTATATTGGCCAGAAGTGACAGGTCGAGACGGTTGGGGGAGAGAAGGCCGGGTATCCGTGTGCCGATGACTGTGTGGGCCTGAAATGATTCCCGGCTGTCGTTTGTGCGTGAGAAAGTCGGGTTGATGCGCGGGATTTCGCGGTCTAAAGGTTTGTCGTGGCGGGTGAATCCCTTGAAATGTTTTTCAGCAAGTGAAAACACCTTCTCAGGTGCGGTCGGCCCTGAATAGAAAAAGACTGTCCGCCCCGGGGTGAAACGATCTTCGAGCCATTTCCTGCAGGTCGAACTGTCAAAACGGCTGAGTGATTCGCGTGTGCCGAGTATGTTGTGTGACAGCGATGAGCCTTCATATATTATATCTTCAAAATCATCGAAAATGGCATCGGCCGGGGTGTCGAGATAAGTGTCGATTTCTTCGCCTACGACAAGCTTTTCTTTTGCGAGTTCCGCTTCAGGGAAATTTGCATCGATAACCATTTCTGCAATAAGCGACAGCGCCCTTTCAAGATGTCCGGCAGGAAAGGTCGAATAGATGGCTGTTTCCTCTTTGGTCGTGTAGGCGTTTAGCTCTCCTCCGACAAGCTCCATGCGGTCGCGCACGAATGCCGCGCGGTGGCTGCCGGTCCCTTTGAATATGGTATGCTCTACAAAATGGGCAAGTCCATGTATTTCAGGACTCTCGTCGCGGCTGCCGGCGTTGATTACCACTCCGCAGTGTTCGACCGGGAGTCGGGTTGTGGATGCCACGATGCGCATGCCGTTGGGGAGAGTGTGATATTGAATTGCAGTGTCTGTCATTTCGAATTTGATATGAGCCATTTGTCAGGCGTGCAAAATTACAAAAAATCCATGCTAACTCTCAGTGGGTTCGGCTATTTTTTGTAATTTTGCACCATTATTCTGAAAAATAACCCTTCATATTACAAGCTTTTATGGAAGAATTAGCTACGAAGTATGATCCTCGTGCCGTGGAAGACAAATGGTATGCCTACTGGATGCAGCACCGTCTGTTTCATTCCGAACCTGATGCACGTGAACCATATACAATCGTAATCCCACCACCAAATGTGACCGGTATACTCCACATGGGTCACATGCTTAACAATACAATTCAGGACATCCTTGTGCGCCGTGCTCGTCTCATGGGCAAAAACGCCCTGTGGGTTCCCGGCACTGACCACGCTGCAATTGCCACTGAGGCTAAGGTGGTCAACAAGCTTGCGCAGGAAGGCATAAAGAAGAGCGACCTTTCGCGCGAAGAGTTCCTCAGCCATGCGTGGGAATGGAAAGAGAAGCACGGCGGCATCATTCTTGAACAGCTCAAGAAGCTCGGTGCTTCATGTGACTGGGAGCGCACAGCGTTCACCATGGACGACATCCGTTCGCGCAGCGTCATCAAGGTGTTCGTCGATCTCTACCGCAAGGGTCTCATCTATCGTGGCAAGCGTATGGTCAACTGGGACCCCAAGGCCAAGACCGCTCTTTCGGACATCGAAGTGATATATAAGGAGGAGCATTCGAAGCTCTACTATCTCCGCTACAGGATTGTCGGTGAGGACGGATATGCCGTTGTGGCCACAACCCGCCCTGAGACAATCATGGGTGACACTGCAATGTGTATCAACCCCAACGACCCGAAGAACCAGCATCTTCGCGGCAAGAAGGTCATCGTGCCCCTTGTCAACCGTGAAATCCCTGTCATCGAGGATGATTACGTGGAGATTGACTTCGGTACAGGCTGCCTGAAGGTCACCCCGGCCCACGATATGAACGACAATATGCTCGGTGAGAAACATGGTCTTGAAACCATCGACATCTTCAACGATGACGCAACTGTCAGCGAGGCTGCCGGTATGTATGTCGGCATGGACCGTTTTGCCGTGCGTGAGCAGATTGCAAAGGATCTTGCAGAAGCCGGACTTATCGAAAAAATCGAGGAATATGAGAATAAGGTCGGATATTCCGAGCGCAACCCCGACACCGCTACCGAGCCGCGTCTGAGCGACCAGTGGTTCTTGAAGATGGAATCGCTTGCCGAGCCTGCGCTGAAGGCTGTGGATGAAGGCGTGATTAAGTTTGTGCCCGATAAATTCAAGACCACCTACGACCGCTGGCTTATCGATATCCGCGACTGGTGTATCTCGCGTCAGCTCTGGTGGGGTCACCGTGTGCCCGCTTGGTATCTCCCCGACGGTTCGTTTGTCGTAGCCGAGACCGCCGACGAGGCTCTGTCGCTTGCCCGTGAAAAGGATGCGGCTCTCACTGCTGCTGATCTCCGTCAGGACGAGGATTGCCTCGACACTTGGTTCTCGTCATGGCTCTGGCCTATCTCGCTGTTCAACGGTGTTCTTGAACCTGACAACGAGGAAATCAAATACTACTATCCGACTGCTGACCTCGTGACCGGTCCTGACATCATCTTCTTCTGGGTAGCCCGCATGATTATGGCAGGATATGAGTGCATGGGTAAGCAGCCGTTCAACAATGTCTACTTCACCGGTATTGTCCGCGACGAAATCGGCCGTAAGATGTCGAAACAGTTCGGCAATTCGCCCGATCCTCTTGAACTCATCGCTGACTATGGCGCTGACGGTGTCCGCATGGGCATCATGCTTTCAGCTCCTGCCGGCAACGATATTTTCTTCGACAAGAAACTCTGCGAGAACGGACGTAACTTCTGCAACAAAATCTGGAATGCCTTCCGTCTCGTCAAGGGCTGGGAGGTTGACGATACAATCGAACAGCCCGAAAGCTCACGCAAGGCCGTCGAGTGGTTCAACTCGAAGTTGTCGGAGGCCGTGGCTGAAATCAACGATTCGTTTGACAAGTTCCGCATATCCGAGGCGCTCATGACCACCTATCGTCTCTTCCGCGACGAATTCTCGTCTTGGTATCTTGAGATGGTCAAGCCGGACTATCAGAAGCCTATCGACCGTGCCGGCTATGAGGCCACAATCGGATTCTTCGATTCGCTCCTCCGCCTGCTCCACCCCTACATGCCGTTTATCACCGAAGAGCTCTGGCAGCATCTCGGTGAACGTCGCGAGGGTGAGTCAATCATGTATGCCTCGATGCCGGTGGCAGGTGTGGCGGACGCAAAGATTCTTGCCGATATGGAGATGGTCAAGGAAGTGATCAACGGTGTCCGCGGTGTCCGTGCGCAGCGCAACATCCCTTCGCGCGACGCTCTTCAGCTCAACATCGTCGGCTCGTCAATTCCGATGGAGGCTGTGGCCGTTAAGCTCGGCAATCTTTCAGGTATAGCGACCGTGACGGAAAAAGACCCTGCAGCGGCTTCATTCCTTGTCGGTACGACTGAATTCAACATCCCCTTGCTGAATAACATGGATGTCGAGGCTGAGATTGCCAAGCTCACCAAGGAACTCGATTACCTCCGCGGTTTCCGCACGTCGGTTGAGAAGAAGCTCTCCAATGAGCGTTTTGTCAACAATGCGCCTGCAGCCGTTGTCGATGGCGAACGTAAGAAGCTCGCAGATGCGACTTCTAAAATCGAGTCTATCGAGGCTACGATTGCCGCTCTCAAAGGTTGATAGCCATATAGCATTATAAAAAAGAAACGCCTTGCAGATTGTCTGCGAGGCGTTTCTTTTATAATGCCGGTAGTTTTATCCGATTTATTCGGCGAGGGCAGCCGGGGCGGTATATGTACGCGCTCCAAGCTCCTGATCGAGCATATAGAGACCCATGCCGTTGTCACCGATAAGAGAGAACTTGTCGATGAGGGTGCGGCAGTTGTCTTCCTCTTCCACCTGTTCGCTGACGAACCAGTTGAGACGGTCGCGGGTAGCGTAGTCCTTTTCGGCTTCAGCGAGTGAATAGAGGTCGTTGATAAGAGCGGTTACTTTCTTCTCATGTTCAAGTGTAGCCTTGAATGCTTCAAGAGGAGATGCCCATGTGGTGGGTACTGCATCAATAGGTTTGAGGACGACACGGCCACCACGCTGGTTGACATAGTTCATGAAGATTGTGGCATGGGCCTGTTCTTCCTGAAATTGGATTTTGAACCAGTTGGCAACGCCGGGCATACCTTCGGCTTCAAAATGAAGGGCCATTGAGAGATAAAGATATGCGCTCCAGAACTCAGCATTGATCTGAGCGTTGATGGCATCCTGAACTTTAGTGTTTAGCATACGAAATAATGATTTATGCGGTTAGAATTTCGAAAGGCAAAAATACAGACTTTTTGTAAGAAACAAATCCTCGAGGTGAAAGTTTTTTACAACGAAGCTGTATTTATCGGCCGATCTTATCGTAAAGCTTCTGGAATTTAAGTGCGATTTCAGCTGTGCAGAGATTGTTGATTGAACCGACATGGGTGTGGTGGACATCGCGCACAGGTTTGTATGTACCGTTTTGTACTTCGAGCCCTACTTTCTTGTATGCTTCGCGGAATGGCATGCCGGAGAGGACGAGACGGTTGACTTCCTCGACGGTGAAGAGGTAGTCATAGCGCGGATCGTCGATGATGTCGCGTTTCACACGGATGTGTTGGAGCATGAAATCAGCCATGTCCAGACATTGTGTCATCTCGGTTGTGGCCGGGAAGATGATGTCTTTGAGCAATTGCAGATCGCGGTTGTAGCCGAGGGGGAGATTGGCCGTCAGAAGTGCGATTTCATTTTGGATTGACTGAAGACGGTTGCATTTTCCGCGCATGATTTCAAACACGTCGGGGTTTTTCTTGTGGGGCATGATTGACGACCCTGTGGTTAGCTCGTCGGGGAACGAGATAAAACCGAAGTTCTGACACATCCACATGCACACATCCATTGCCAGATGTCCGAGTGTCGATGCGATGGCGCTGATTGCCATCGAGGCCGCACGCTCTGTTTTTCCGCGCGACATCTGGGCTGCAACAACGTTGTAGTGGAGAGTCTCGAATCCAAGCAGGCGGGTTGTCATCTCGCGGTCGAGGGGAAACGACGAGCCGTAGCCGGCAGCTGAACCGAGGGGATTCTGGTTGGCGACATTGTAGGCAGCCACAAGCATCTGCATATCATCCACGAGCGACTCTGCATATGCGCCGAACCACAGTCCGAACGACGACGGCATTGCCACTTGCAGATGGGTGTAGCCCGGCATGAGTACATCCTTATATTCCTCGCTGAGCGACTGCAGACGGTCGAAGAGCCTTTTGACGGCTTCGGCAAGGTTCTTGAGTTCGTCGCGCATGAAGAGTTTGAGGTCGACCAGCACCTGATCGTTGCGTGAGCGTCCGGAATGAATCTTTTTCCCTACATCACCTAACTTGGCGGTGAGCATGAATTCGACTTGGGAATGTACATCCTCAACTCCGGGTTCGATGGTGAACTCACCGCGCTCAATGACTTCGGCGATTTCTCCGAGAGCCTTGAGCAGGACTTCGAGCTCATCGGCTGAAAGGAGTCCGATGCTTTCAAGCATTTTGATATGTGCCATAGAGCCTTGGACATCATAGCGTGCCAGACGGAGGTCAAGTTCGCGGTCGTTGCCGACGGTGAATTCCTCAATCATTTTATCGGGTTCGAATCCCTTGCTCCAAAGTTTCATTGTATAATATATGTGGGGATGTTTTTAATTCTTATTATAATGATAGTGATTCAATGAGACGGCGGTATAGCGGGATGGCTGTCTCTATTTCGGAAATCAGCACGAATTCATCGGCTGAATGGCTTCGAGATGACTGGCCCGGTCCGATTTTAAGCGACGGGAAGTCATACATGAGCGACATGTCGCTTGTAGTCGGTGAGACGAAGGTCTCACACCCGAGTGCGGTCGCAGCCCTGACGAGAGGATGGCTTTCGTCGATGACTGATGCGCGTACGCGGGTCGAACGAGGTGTCAGGGTGGAGTATTCCACCGTTTCGCGCAGTAGGCCGACGGTCTCCTCATTGCTGAAAGCATCTGTAGTGCGAATGTCGACCACCCAATTGCATTTGTCAGGGATGGCATTGTGCTGCCATCCGGCGTTTATCTGGGTGATATTGACGCTTATCGGTCCGAGGATTGATGATTCCTTTGGGAAACGGAAAGCGCGCATCCGTTCGATATCGGACATAGCACGGTAAATGGCATTGATGCCTTCGCCACGCGCGGCGTGACCTGTCACACCTGCTGTCTCGCAGTCGAGCACGACGAGGCCGCGTTCGGCAATAGCCGCCTGCATCCCTGTCGGCTCTCCGACAATGGCACAGCTGACGGTGATTCCCTGCTCTTTGAGATGAGGGAGAAAGGCACGCATGCCGTTTTCGCCTCCGACCTCTTCCTCTGCGGTAATCGCCAGAAGCAGATTGAACGGCAGGGGTGCATTACGCAATTCAAGGAAGACTTCCATCAGCGCCACAGCCGATGCGCCTGCGTCATTGCTTCCGAGTCCATAGAGCCTGTCGCCTTCAATCGACGGTGTGAAGGGGTCGCGTGTATATGTTGCCGCCGGCTTCACAGTGTCGTGATGGGAGTTGAGCATGAGCGTCGGGCGGGAATTGTCAAATCCGTCCGACAAGGCATATATGTTGTTTCGGAAGCGCATTGGCGAAGCGCCTCTGCTTTGCAGTCGGTCATATATAATGGCGGCTGTGTCTTCTTCCTGACGTGAAAGAGACTGAGTGGCTATCAGCTCTGACAGAAGGCTTACGGCATCGGGGTGGTTCATCGTTGCGGAAGTTATTTTCTTATCACAGTACCACGGTCGGTGGTGAGAGCGTCGGAGTGCTTGATGGTGACACTGCTGACACCGGCATCAATTGCAGCAAAGGCATTGTCGATTTTCGGAATCATGCCCTTGTTGACAATATTTCTGGCTCGCAGGTCAGCGTAGATTTCGGGTGTAATCAGGCTGATGAGCGAATCGGGACGGTCGAGATCCTCCATTACACCCGGTTGCTCGAAACAGAAGATGAGTTCGGCAGGTGCGACCCTTGACGCGCCGATTGCCACCGATGATGCGATGGTGTCGGCATTGCAGTTGAGAAGTGTGCCGTTGCCGTCGTGGGTAATCGCGCAGTAGACAGGCGTGATACCGGCTTCGAGTAGGGATGCGATGAGGGATGAATTGACTCCCTCGGGCTTTATGTCGCCCACAAAGCCGTAGTCGATTGGTTCGGGATTACGGCGGGTGGCTTTTATGGCGTTGCCGTCAGCACCGGTGAGACCGATGGCATTGCATCCGGCTGCCTGAAGCATTGAGACGATGCGCTTGTTGACCAGTCCGGCGTAGACCATGGTGACCACATCGAGTGTCTCGCGTGTGGTGACGCGTCGTCCCTCAATCATGGTTGTGGGTATGTCGAGACGCGCGCTCATGCGGGTGGCTTCCTTGCCACCTCCGTGAACCAGAATCTTTTTGCCGGGAAGCTTGACGAAATCATTGACGAAACGGGCGAGTGCGTCGGGATTGTCGACGACGTTGCCTCCGATTTTTATAACTTTGATAGTCTCCATATCGGTCTGTCGGAAATCAGAGGCTTTCGAGGATGCGTTTGAGCACCACCTGTGCTGAAATCTCGCGGTTTGCAGCTTCGGGGATAACGATGCTGCGCTCCGATTCAATCACATCGTCGGTCACGATCATGTTGCGGCGTACAGGCAGACAGTGCATGAAAAATGCGTTGTCGGTGAGAGCCATCTTCTCTGTATCTACAGTCCAGTCGCGGTCTTTCGAGAGGATTTTGCCGTAGTTGGGGTCGGCGAATGCACTCCAGTTTTTCGCATAAACGAAATCTGCGCCTTCGAGAGCTTTACGCTGGTCGTATTCGACACGGGCTTTGCCTACGAACTCGGGTGCGAGCTCATAGCCGTGGGGATGTGTGATGACGAAATCATAGTCAGTGGCGTTCATCCATTCCGCGAATGAGTTGGGAACGGCCTGAGGAAGTGCTGAGGGATGGGGAGCCCATGTCATGACTACCTTGGGACGCTCTTTTGTCTTGAACTCCTCGATGGTGATGAGGTCGGCAAAGCTCTGGAGCGGATGGCGGGTTGCAGCTTCCATGCTGAACACCGGACGGCCTGAGTAGCGGATGAACTGGTTGATGACGCGCTCTTCGTAGTCCTCGGCCTTGTTTTTGAGTCCTGCAAATGCACGGACACCGATGACGTCGCAATATGAACCCATCACGGGGATTGCTTCAAGGAGATGTTCGGCCTTATCGCCGTCCATGATGACGCCACGTTCGGTCTCGAGTTTCCAAGCGCCCTGATTTACGTCGAGAACGATTACGTTCATGCCGAGATTCATGGCTGCTTTCTGTGTGCTGAGGCGTGTGCGCAGGCTGGAGTTGAAAAAAATCATCATCAGGGTCTTGTTTTTGCCGAGATGCTGATAGGCAAAGCGGTTGGCCTTGACTTCAAGGGCTTCTTTGACTGCGAGGTCAAGAGGACCGATATCTTTTACGTTGGTGAAGTTACGCATAGCTGGTTTGGGAGAAATTGATTTTAAGAAGAGAATTTAAATTTGGGGTATGATTATTCCTGCACTTCGGCGAGGACTTCCTTGAACGATTCGATGAAGCGCTTGGCGTGGGAACGCGGGAGCGACAGCGGAGGAAGAAGGCGCACGGTATGTTCGCCTGCGCCACCTGTGAAGATGTGCTTGTCGAAAAGCAGTTTTTTGCGGAGCTGTGAGGCAGAGCCTTTGATTTCAATTCCGATCATCAGTCCACGTCCGCGGATTTCAGTGATTTCGGGATTTGTGGCTGCAAGATGGTGGAGCTCTTCAAGCAGGTATTCACCGACAGCGGCGGCATTGGCTATCATGTTTTCGGTCTCCATCACATCGAGCACGGCTATTGCTGCTGCGCAGGCAAGATGGTTGCCGCCGAAGGTTGTGCCGAGCATGCCTTTGACAGCCTTGATGTGAGGTGCTATCAGGACTGCACCCATCGGGAAACCGTTGGCGATGCCTTTGGCGCAGGTGATGATGTCGGGGCGCACGCCTGTGTACTGGTGGGAGAAGAAGCGGCCTGTGCGTCCGTAGCCTGACTGGATTTCATCAAGAATCAGCAAAACTCCATATTTGTTGCAGAGTTTGCGCAGTTCCTGCATGAATTTGTCGTCGACCATGCGTATGCCGGCTACACCCTGAATCCCCTCGATGATGACAGCTGCGAATTCGCCGGTCGAAAGTTTGGCTTCGACGGCTTCGATGTCGTTGAGGGGTGCGAACTCTACGTTTTCAGTTGAGTTGAACGGTGCTTGGATTTTGGGATTGTCAGTCGCTGCTACTGCGCCCGATGTGCGTCCGTGGAACGCCTTGTCGAAGGCGAGAATCTTGCTCTTGCCGGTGTGGAACGACGCAAGTTTCATCGCGTTTTCATTTGCCTCCGCGCCTGAGTTGCAGAGGAAAAGGGCGTAGTCGTTGTAGCCTGACAGACGGCCAAGACGGTCGGCCAGTTTCTGTTGGAGTGAGTTCTGGACGGAATTCGAGTAGAATCCGAGTTTCGATACCTGTTCGGCTATGGCTGTCACATATGTGTGGTGGGCGTGACCGATCGAAATCACGGCATGGCCTCCATAGAGGTCAAGATATTCTGTCCCGTCTGCGGTGTAGACGTGGTTGCCGAGTCCGCGTACGGGTTCTATATCATATAATGAATATACGTCAAAGAGATTCATTTAGTATTAAGTATTAAGTATTAAGTGTTAAGTATTAGGTGTTAAGTGTAAAGTGTTGAGTATTAAGGATTAAGTCAGAGTGTGAAGTGTAAACGTTTTGCAATCAGGATTGATTAATCCTTCAAGCAAAGAACTTAATCCTTAATACTTAATCCTTAGTACTTAGCACTTAGCATTAAGTGCTAAAACGCTGACGGTTTTAGACGTAGACCCATGTCTTCGGGGAGTCCGCAGATGAGGTTGAAATTCTGTACGGCCTGACCGGATGCTCCCTTGAGCAGATTGTCGATAGCCGAGAGTATGAGCAGTTTACGTCCGTGTTTTTCGAGTGAGATGACGGCCTTGTTGGTGTTGACCACCTGCTTCAGATCGACTGGACGGTCAGACACATGTGTGAAGGGAGCGTCGGCATAGAAATCCTTGTAGAGCTTCACGGCTTCCTCGATAGAGAGGTCGGTGTCGATATAGCTCATTGCGAATATTCCGCGGGGGAAGTCGCCGCGCACGGGAACGAAGCTGATTTCTGCGTCGAATCCGGGTTGCAACTGCGCGAGGGTCTGGCGGATTTCGGCAAGATGCTGATGGCCGAATGCCTTGTAGACCGACAGATTGTCGTTGCGCCAGCTGAAATGTGTCGTAGCACCGGGTTTTACGCCTGCGCCGGTCGAGCCTGTAACGGCTGTCACATGCACCTCGCTGTCAAGTTTGCCGGCAGCTGCAAGCGGGAGGAGAGCCAGCTGGAGAGCGGTGGCGAAGCATCCCGGATTGGCTACCTTGGTGGCTTTGCGGATTGTTTCGCGTTTTGCCTCGGGAAGACCGTAGACATATCCGCAGCTTTCGTCGCGGTAGTCCTGTGCGAGGTCTACGATTTTCAGATTTTCGGGCATCTCGTTTTCTTCCCAGAATTTTTGGCTGAAACCGTGGCCCTGACAGAGGAAAAGCACGTCGATAGCCGAGAGGTCAAATGTCTCGGCAAAACGCAGGTCGGTGTCGCCGATAAGTCCTTCGTGGATTTCGCTGACTGGTTTTCCGGCGTTGCTCGATGAGTGGACAAACACTATTTCCGCCTCGGGATGGTTGATAAGGAGACGGAGGAGTTCGCCGGCTGTATAGCCGGCGCCTCCTATGATACCTATTTTTGCCATTTTCAGCTTACTCCTTGCCGTTGCGCTTCTGCACGTTGTGGTAAATCTTCATCTGATTGCCGAGGATTTTGGTGAATCCCTTGACATCGTCGGCGCTCCAAGCCTTGTTGACTTCGCCGTATTCACCGAAATCGGTCTTCATGAGGTCGAAGGGTGAATCAACGCCAACGAGTGTGTAGGAGTAGGGGCGGAGTGTCACTTCGACTGTTCCGGTCACATTGGCCTGAGAGCTTTCGAGGAATGCTTCCATGTCGCGCATCACTGGTTCGAGATACTGCGACTCGTGGAGGAACATGCCATACCATGTGCCGATCTGGTCTTTCCAATACTGCTGCCACTTGGTGAGAGTGTGCTTTTCGAGCATCTTGTGGGCGGCGATGATGAGGATCGGACCTGCGGCCTCGAAACCTACGCGGCCTTTGATGCCGATGATGGTGTCGCCGATGTGCATGTCGCGGCCGATGCCGTAGCGAGAGCCGAGGCGCTCGACTTCGCGGATAGCGTCGACTTTGTTGTCGTAGCGCTTGCCGTTGACGCTGACAATCTCGCCTTTTTCAAAACCGATTGTCATTTTCTCCTCGCCCTGCGCTGTCACCTGACTGGGATATGCGCTTTCGGGGAGGGTCTGTTCGGAGTGGAGTGTTTCTTTTCCGCCGATGCTTGTGCCCCAGAGACCCTTGTTGATTGAATATTCCATCTTTTTGAAATCGGCTTCGATGCCGTGTTTCTTCAGATAGTCTATTTCATATTCGCGTGTGAGCGTCATGTCGCGGGTCGGGGTGATGATTTCAATCTCCGGGGCGAGAATCTGGAAAGTGAGGTCGAAGCGCACCTGATCGTTTCCTGCGCCTGTCGAGCCGTGGGCCACGGCGTCAGCACCGATTTTCTTTGCATATTCGATGATGGCGATTGCTTGGAAAATGCGTTCTGAAGAGACGGAGATGGGGTATGTGCCATTGCGGAGCACATTGCCCGCAATCATATATTTGATGCTTTTGTCGTAGTAGTCGCTTGTGACATCGAGTGTGGCGTGAGAGGCCGCGCCGAGCTTGATGGCTTTTTCTTCAATAGACTTTAATTCCTCAGGTGAGAAACCGCCGGTGTTGGCGATGGCGGTGTGTACTTCATAGCCGAGGTCTTCTGAGAGATATTTTGCTGCAAATGATGTGTCAAGGCCACCACTGAAGGCGAGGACAACTTTTTTCTTCTTTTCCATTATTACTGATGTTTTTTTGTTTGTGTAATTTTTTAAGGCCGGAGTCCGGCAAATGGTTCAGGGAGCTGTAAGAGGCACGTGATATGCCGGTTTCCCACTGGCTTTGTGAATAGGGTGACTCCGGGCTCTATTTAAGATGAAGGAGTTTTTTGATACGGTTGTGGGCCCACATCATGTAGGGCGCACGTTTCGAGGGGCGTTCAAGTTTCGCTTTGGGATCGTAGAGCATTCCTGTGCACAGGCACATGCGTCGGTTGTTGCGCTGGAGAATGTCGTAGTTGACACAGCCCTTGCAACCGGCCCAAAATTCCTCGTCGTCAGTAAGTTCTGAAAAAGTCACCGGTTTGTAGCCCATCTGGGAGTTGAGTTTCATGACCGGGAGTGATGTCGTGATACTGAACAGTTTGGCAAAGGGGAAACGCAGACGCGCAAGTTCGAATGTCTTTGTTTTAATACGCGCGGCGAGCCCCAATCGTCGGAATTCCGGGTCCACGATAAGGCCTGAAGTGGCCACATAATCACCATGTTCCCAGCTCTCAATGTAACTGAAGCCGATGAGACGGTCATCACAGAGAGCGACGACAGCCTTTCCCCCGCGGATTTTCTGGGCGATGTATTCCGGTGTGCGCCGGGCGATACCCGTACCGCGCTGAAGGGCTGATTCATAGATGAGGGTGACAATCTGCTCGGCATACTTTGCATGCTCCTCTTCGGCAAATATCACCTTTATCTGATCATTGTTCATCTAACTGTTTTGTATGTGTAATAAATTATGAAATGATAAAATGTCTGCAAAATTACGAAATTAATATCAATATAATGCTAAAAGGGGTGTAAATTATGTTGGTTTAAACATTTTCTTAGGCTTAAGCTGTTAAAATAGTGCAAAAAAAGTGGCTGTGCCAAATGACACAGCCACTATAGTGTTGAAGCCGTTGCCGGCCCGTGTGGATTATTGACCTACGAGGGTTGGATCGGCCATCTTGTTATAGGTGAACTCTGCCTGAGGTATTGCTGCTCGCCAGCCGTTCATGAAGTCGGGCTGATATGTGGCGGCAACGGTAGTCGGATAGCTGCCCATGTTCTCGATATTGTCTTTGTCAAAGGCTTTGTATTCGATAACCTCGTTCCAGCGTTTGTAGTCAAACCAGTTGAAGCCTTCGCCCCAGAGCTCGAGGCGGCGCTGGAGTTTCACTTCGTCAAGAAGAGCCTCTCCTGAAGTGGCGGGGATGGTGTAGTTGGGGTCGCGTTTGGCCATCAGTTCTGTCAGACAGCTTACGGTTGTGCTGTAATCACTGTTGTGGTAGGCTGCCTCGGCTTCGATGAGAAGCATTTCACCTGCGCGCATGTAGGGAGGCCAGCATGAAGTATAGCCGTCAGGCAGACCTTGGAACTTGTACTGGATACCGATCGAGAGACCCTTGCTGTTGGTGGGGTAGATTCCCTTGATATCCTCGGGACGCAGTGATGCGAAACGTTTGCCGTATTCCTTTATAAAATCCCACATAGCCTTGTTCTTGCCTTTGGGGCTTGAGCCAGAGCCGGTGATTGAGATGCCGTATGTCTGATTAGAATAGTTGTTCGGATTGAAGAAGTCTTCTTCGGTGACACCATATTTGGCTGCTATTTCAGGAGCGTGCTTTACGCAGAGAGGTCCGAAGTAGAGCTGAGAGCGGACGTCGGTCTCGCTGAAGTGCTTGTAGAGCGAATACTGCATCGAACTGGTGTAGCCCCAGCTCTTGACATAATGTCCGTTGCATGCGTAGTGAGCACCAAAGCCCCAGTAATATATGCCTAAGGGATCCATAGCCGGGGCCCACATCCATTCGTCGTTTTCAGTGGAGAAGCCCGACAGATAATCTTTTTCCGACATGATGGTGTAGTCCTGACGTGCGTCGTGAGCCATCTTCTGTGCCGTCTTATAGTCATCTTTCAGAAGGGCGAGACGTGCGTAGATACCACGGGCCACATTCTCGTCGACAAAGAAGAGTTGGTTGCCGCGTTTCTTGGACGATTTCTCGAAGTAGGCGATTGCATCGTTGAGGTCTCTGTAGAGCTGGTCATAGACCTCGTTGCAGGTGCTGAACTGTTTTTCGTTTGGTTCGCCTGACTTGATGCGTAACACGATGCAATGTTTCTCACCGTTGTTCGAGTCGATCCAGCGTGGAGCATAGACTTGCATGAGGCGAGTGTAGGCGTGGGCACGCATGGTAAGTGCGGAGGCTTTCAGCCAAAGCTCGTTGTCGTTGGTCGGGTCTTCAGAAAGATTGGTCAGGATGGAATTTGCCGAGCCGATTATGGAATAGCAGTATTTATACATCCATGATGGCCACCAACCTATCGCGTAACGGAAGTTGGCAGGCTTGATGCCTGTACGCATATAGTTTGTAGCCTCTCCCACGTTGTTGTCAGGGCCGAGGGCCTCACCGTAGATATTGGCAAAGAATGTTTCGCCTGAAGCGTTGAGGTTGCCGTTCTTCAGGTCGTCGAACTGGCGCTGCATCTGGCGTACAAGGCCGGTTACAGCCGCGTTGGCTCCCTCCTCGGAAGTATTCACGGTCACAGAGGAGATATTTGTTATAGGTTCCTCGTTGAGGAAGTCGTCGCCGCATGAAACTAATGCCGGTGTCATCAGTGCCACTGCCAGACCACCGATAATATATCTATTTTTCATACTTTATATCTGTTTTATTTGTGTGGGGTTTAGAAACGAGCTGTGATCTCGAAAGAATATACGCGTGATGGAACGAAGTAGTCGCCCTGACCACCACTGTTGTTGTAAGTGGGGTTCATGCCCTGCATTTTGGTGAAGAGCTTCACGTTGTCGATAGAGAGACCTGCGCTGAGACCACGGAGGCTGAGCGGAGCCACCCACTTGCGTGGAATGTCGTAGGTGATGTTGAGGTTCTTGAACGCGAGATAGTTGCTTGAGATGAGGAAGCGGTCGCTGGTCGCGTTGTTGTTGTTGGCATTGATGGTGTTGATCTGCGGACGGATGCCACGGTTGATGCGGTTTGCGTCGTTTTCACCGATACCGGCAGCCATGTCAGGAGTCCAAGAGTTGCTGATGGCATCTTCGTGGAGTGATTTGCCGGCACTGGGGCTGAGCATGCTGCTGTAGACGGTGTTGAGGGTCTTGCCACCGAGGCGATAGGTGAAGAGGGCGCTCACGGAGAGACCTTTCCAGTTGAGGTTAGTTCCGAATGAACCGTAGACGGTGGGGAGTGAAGTGCCACGGAAATGCTTGGATGCGAACGAGGTGCTGGTTGTGTAGTATCTGTCGCCTATCTTGACCAGTGCGTTACCGGCTTTTGCATTCTCAAGGTTTGAGTCCCATTTGTTCTGATCGAACCTCCATACGCCTGTGCTCTTTCCATTTTCGTCTAAGTCAGTCTCGAACTGATGTGAATCCTGATTGATTTCATAGAGCGACTGGCCTGTCAGCATGTCGACACCTGCCCATTTGTAAGTATAATATTCATAGCGGCTCTTGCCTTCGACGAGTGCGCGGGGTGAGTTCCAGAGGTTGCCTGCGGGGAGTTTGGTGATTTTGTTTCTGATGAATGTTGCGTCGGCATGAGCTGACCATTTGAAATCCTTGGTGCGTATGATTTCTCCGCTGACCATGATTTCCCAGCCTGTGTTTCTCATGTTGCCGATGTTCTGCCACTGTGACATGGAAGAACCTCCGCCGTCTGTTCCGTTTGACGGGGTCTGGGGAACATTGAAGAGAAGATCGGCGTTCACGCGTGAGAAGAAGCCGACAGAAGCGTTGAGACGGCTGTTGAAGAAATAGCCTTCGAGGGCGAGGTCAAGAGTTTTGGTCGACTCCCAGCGGATGTTCTTGTTGCCAAGTGTGGAGGGGAATACCGAAGGATTTCCGTCGAGTGTATAGCTGTATTTTGACCAGAGGTCGTAGGTCGGGTAGTAGTTGCTGGTGTAGTCGTTACCTGCAGTACCGTAGGCTGCGCGGAGCTTGAGGTTATTGAGCCATGTTACGTCCTTAAGGAATTTCTCCTTGCTGATGATCCAACTTGCGCCGACGCTCCAGAATGTACCCCAACGGTTGTCCTTTGAGAACTTGCTTGATGCGTCGCGAGAGATGCTTGCCTCTAAGAAGTACTGGTTGTTCCAGTTGTAGCGCGCACGGCCCATGAATGTCTCGGTGCGGTAGCGGTAGGCGTGAGCACCGGTTCCTTCGTTCTCGGTGAAGTTTGTCAGATAGTAGTTGTCGGGGAAGAGCTGGTTTTTATTCTTTACATATGTATAGGTGTAGTAGCGGCTGTAGCTTTCGTGGTTGAGCATGGCGTCGATGTGGTGTGCGCCATAGTCGTGTGACCATGTGAGATATTGCTGGAGGTTGGTGGTCTCACGCTTGTAGAAGTATTTGGTAAGACGTCCGAAACCCTGAGCAGAGCCGATGAGTGTGCTGTCGTAGGTAGTGTCTTCCTCACGGTAGCGGTTCATAGTGCCACGCACGGTGAACTCGAAGTTGTAGGGAAGGTAGATGGTAGCGAAAGCGTTGCCGTCGACAGAGATACGTTCGTAGTCCTGTGAGTTGGCGCGGAGGATATAAGCCTTGTTGCTGGTGAAAGCTGAATAGCCGTCCATTGTGTTCCAGATAGGATTGCCGTTTTCATCGCGGAGCACTTCGCCGGTAGCCCAGTCATGGGCATAGTATGGGAGACCGGGTGCGAGTCCTTGGTATGACATCGCGTTTGAAGTCGACGAAAGGTTGTCGGAATCAAACTGGGGCTGGTTCGATTCGATTTCAGAGGCGGTGAGACCTACACCAACCTTGAGATATTTTGTGGGACGGAACTCAGTGTTGAGGCGGGCATTCCAGCGCTCGAAGTCGGTCTTGAGGAGGTAACCTTTTTCCTTGACATAGCCGAGAGAGGCGTAAGCGCTGAATCTTTCGGTAGCACCTGTTGCGCTGACGTTATATTCCTGACGGTGGCCGTTGCGCGAGATAGCATCCCACCAGTCGGTGTCGTTGTAGCAGGAGAGGGGATTGAGAATGACCTTGCCGTTCTCGTCAAAGACTTTCTCGCCACCGTCGGTCACGCTTCCGTCTGTGCCAGTGCCGTAGAGATTGAGCACGCCTGCTTCGGAGAAGAAGTTGCCGATGGTTTCCTCCATGGCTGACGCGTAGGTGTATTTATCGGGGGCTGAAGTAACCTTGCCGTTTGAGATGGCCTGTAGCATTGCCTCGTTCCAGCGGTTGTAGCCGAGACGACGGTATTCCGGAAGTGCGCGCTGATAGATACCCTGACGGATTTTGGCGGTCACTTCGACGTTGCCGGCGTTTTTAGCTTTCTTGGTGGTGATGAGGACAACACCGTTAGCACCCTTTGCACCGTAGAGTGCGCAGGAGGCAGCGTCCTTGAGCACCGAGATGCTTTCGACATCGTTGGGGTTGATATCGTTGTATTCACCGCTCCACACGATACCGTCGACTACGTAGAGTGGAGAAGTAGTACCGTTGATTGAGTTGATGCCGCGGATAAGTATTGAAGGAGATGAACCGGGTGTGCCGGTAGAACCGTTGACTTGTACACCGGGAGCCATACCTTCGAGGGCTGAGGTCACGGAGGTGACAGGGCGACGCTGGATTTCTTTGTCGCTTATGACGGCAACCGAGCCGGTGAGTGATTCCTTGGACGCAGTACCATAGGCGACAACGACGACTTCGTCAAGAGCCTTGATGTCTTCCTTCATTGTGATGTTGATTACGGAGCGTTCGCCTACAGTGACGCTCTGGGTCATGTAGCCGATGTAGGAAAACTCGATTACCGAACCTTTAGCAGCCTTGATCGAATATTTTCCGTCAATGTCAGTTGCCATTCCGGTCGACGTGCCTTTTACGATAACAGACACGCCCGGTATCGGGTCGCCGGATTCGTCAATTACAGTACCCGTTATGTTACGGGTCTGCGCAAGTGCACTGATTGCCCAGAGTGCGCAGACAATAAGGAGTAGAGGTCGGGCGATGGATTTTATCCCCCCCGATTTGTTAATGATAGTTAAAACTCCGTTTGCCATAATGATAAATAATGATATGGTTATTATTGTATGGGATTATTCCTTGAATTTTGTCGAGAATCCGTCAAGTTTCGACATATAGTAGTCGCGCAGGTCTTTCCACTTATAATATGGTCCGCTGACAGGTTTGACAGGGAGTGTGGCCTCTGCTTCGTTCAGCATGACTTTGACAAGAACTTCGTCGGGGGTGAATTTAGGATTCTTTTCAGGACGGTAGAATATCATCTGGATATTGCTACCCATGGGGAAGATTTCGTAGTTGCGCCATTGCGATGCAAGTGTCTCAAGGTCGGTGAGGTCGACTGCGCTGTTGTTGAGTTCCATCAGGATTGTGAGCGGAAGCACGATTGATTCGTGGCCGAAGCGGAGGTTGGCGCTCAGGCGGGGTGAAACCATGGCGGTGTCGGCCGATTCGATGAAGTTGCGCAGCAAGACGCGCTGGTTGTAGGGGACGCGGTTGTTTGTGAGCGAAGTGTTTCCTGCTGTGATGTACCACGAGGCATTGTGGGAGAGCCATTCGTTCTGGAGTTCTTCTTCAGTGAAGAGGTCGTAGAGGTCGGGCTGGTCGTCGTGGCTCTGTGCATTGACTGTGATGTCGAACACGTCGCCGAACACTTTCTTTTCGTCAAGGCTGTCGGCCACGAATTTCTGGTCATTGAATATCTTGGAGAGGAATGCCGAGTGGTCTGCACGTCGGTCGGCATATTCGTCGGCGAAATGGTCGGCCTTGCGGGCGAGTTTCTTTGCAATCGTATCAGTGCTGTTGTAGGCAAGGATTTTCTGTGTGGTGCGCGATGCGTCGCATGTGACGATGAGTTCAGGGCATATTTTCTGTAGTTCGGCAATTTCGTTTGCCATTGAGAGTATGCACCGTATTATCACGGTGGATTTAGCGTCGACATGTGTTCCCGGGACAAAGATTTCAGGGAAGTTTTCGGTCATCCGTCGGGCTATTTCGCGGTGTTGGCGGTGGCCGAGAGGAGTGAGCTCGCCCACACGTCCTTTTGAAGCTGCCTGTATCTCTTTGAGTTGTTTGAGGAGGAGCTGGCCACGTGGAGTGAGCTTGCCGTATGCGGCGGCTTTTTCAAGATTTTCAACCGGGCGGTCGTAGGCAGCATCTTTGAGAAGCCATCGGCTGCCATGACGGCCATAGTGTTCCATGTGGAACGGTACATAGCCTTTGGGGGCTTTTGTCAGTTCTGGGATACCGTATGCCGGACGAGGATATGCCAGATACTGGCTTCCTGCCTGATACTTATCTGCTTTTCCTTCATAATTTTTAGAATCCGCTGTGGAGGGCGCAAATAGCTGTCCAACTAAAAGCAGACTTCCTACAATTAAACGATACAGCATCTTCATGGATTTAAAGTAAGAAAATAATAAGAATGATTGATGATATGCTTTGATGTGCAAATGTATGAAAAAATTTATAAAAAGTGACAATTGTTAAGAAAAATATCATTAAAAATGTAAATTATTGTAGTTTTTATAGCATAAAGCTAAAGAATATTCGTGTATTAACTAATTTTAATTAATTCGCCACGTATATTTTTATACAAAAAAAAGCATCTGAAAGTGTCCCATTTCACTCAGAATGTCAGCTTGGTCACTGAAATTCTAAAAATGGACATCTTCCGGATGCCGTTATAATATGTATTAGAAACTTTTGGCGGATTACAATAATTGAATTATTGAATTTTCACAATCCGTCGTCAGTTCACTGTTGCTTTTCGTCTTTTATCAATTTTACATTCGTGAGCTTTACTTCTGCTGTCGCGCTGTCAATCTCGGTCGCGGTCTTGGTGTAGACAAATGTACAATCGGTGACGGTGATGTCGTGTACGCAGTTCTGACCTTGAAGCCCAGAGGCGGCAATTGCGGTTGTCGCTCCACGGCATATCACATCTGAGATATGTATGTCGGTGAACTCGGGAACTTTTTCCATCTTTTTCGGAGTCACTACGTCGGATTCCTTAAATCCGGCCGGGCGGTCGGCATAGTCACACTGAAATGAAATCGCTGCCGACAGGATGTCGGTCATTATGATTCCGCTGATGTATATGTCGCCGGTCTTTCCGCCACGTCCGACTCCGCTTTTGAAACGGAGGCCTATATCAGTTCCCGAGAAAGTGCAGTCGCGGACTACGATGCGGTTCATTCCGCAGACATCTTCGCTGCCGATGACAAATCCGCCGTGGGCGTGATAGACAATGTTGTCCTGAATCAATATGTCCTCGCATCCGTTGACAAGGGCGTTGTTTTTGAAATCGCCGCTTTTCATGCAGATGCCGTCGTCGCCTGCGTCTACTATACAATTGACAACGAGGGCCTGATGGCAGTCACTGAGGTCGATAGCGTCGCCGTTCTGAGCATTCCAAGGACATCTCACGGTGATTCCGTCGATGATGAGGTTACGGCTGTTGAACGGGTGGACATGGAATTTCGGCGCATTCTGGAATGTCACGCCTGACAGAAGGATGTTTTCGCAGTTGTTGATGCGGAAGATGTCGTTGCGCTTCTTCTCCTGTTTTTCAGGTGTTTCGGCGATGTCGGCATAGCCCGATTTCAGTTCCCAAGGATACCACAGAGAGCCGTTCTGACGTTCGACTCCACCCATGTTCTTGAACCGTCGCCATTCGACGTCGCTGACTTTCATGCGTTTTACCGGACGCCACTGAGCGCCGTTTCCGTCAATAGTGCCTTCGCCGGTTATCGAAATGTTCCGTGCGCGCTGCGCGCTGATACAGGCGCGGACTCGTCCGGCTTTCGGGTTGGGGTCGATATACAGCTCCTTGTCGGGAGAAAAGTATATGACTGCGTTGCGTTCAAGATGCAGGTCGATATTGCTTTTCAGTTCTAACGGGCCGGTAAGCCAGATGCCCTGAGGGAATACGATGTGTCCGCCGCCGTCGGCCGAGAGTCTGTCGATAGCGTTCTGGATGGCCTCAGTGCCGAGGGTGACACCGTCGTCTTTTGCTCCGAAGTCTCTGATGTCGACAGTGCGTGAAGGAATCGAGAATTCCTCGACCGGTTTAACTTCGACAGGCAGGTTTTTATAATAATCGCTGTAAATCGTGCGTGCCATTGCCGAGATGGTCAGCATCGAAAGTGTGAGGAAGAGACAGATTTGCTTTTTCATTTAATATTTAATAGGTGTGTCTGATTTTAGAATTTCAATGCCGCTCCTATCATGCCGTTGATGCCCTGTGATGTGCGCATGCCGATGTAGCGGTAGCGTCGGTTCATGAGATTCCCTCCACGTGCGAACACTGAGAACCGTTCGGTAAATGTGTAGGTCGCCCCAAGCGAGAGGTCTGAGACGCAGCCGAGAGATGTGGCTTCGGGGAGATAAATATCGAAAAGTCCGCCCGGGTTGCTCGGTGCAAATCCGTAGATGCGACGCCCTGCACGGAATTCCCAGCCGAGAGTCACTGACAATGGCTTGAACGGGCGCACGCCAAGCTCGGCGTTGAATACGTGGCGGGCTCTGTCGCGCCATTCATAGAGTGAGTGGTCATAGTCGTTAGGTGCGGTCTCGTAGGAGGCACGGACGGAGAATATGTCGCGGTAGTCGTAGCCGATTGCCGCTCCTGCATGCCATGCGGTGAGTGTGGTGCTCTCGAAGACTCCGAATCCCGGATAGGAGGCAGAGGCGATCGGCATCAGCCAGTTGCTGGCCTTTGCATATCCTCCGAAGATTTCAAGGTAAGCCCCGAAAAATGGTCCGACACTCATGCGTGCGTCAAGTGCGTAGGGGATATGCGACGGCTTGTAGGCCATGAATGGCGAGAGGTAGGGCGATACGTCGTAGAGCTCGCTTACAGGATTGATGTATGAACCGCCCTTGATTTTGGCCTCGAAGCCGAACACTTGTGACGGAGTCCATGCAAATGCCACTTCGGGTGCGACATGGAAGGTCTTGTCATTGTTGGTCGAGATGTTGAGTTTTGCACCGATTGTGGCGGAGATTGTCGGCGACTGGAGAGAATAGTAGGGCGTTATGGCGAAAATGCCGGTTGTCCCTTTGTCTGAGAGGGCAAGGTTTTCAATCGACCGGTAGGGATAAGTGGGTCTGTCGTGCAGCCCTGTGTTGAGGAAGTCGGCATCGATGTCGAGATTCAGGGCTGAGTTTTCGCTAAACGGGAGTGATGCGCCCAACGTCGCGCCAAACAGGTTCTGACGGACGGTCTTGCCTGTGACATTTGAGTCGAAATCCTGAAGGAGCGCCCCGGCGTCGCTCAGATGGTAGAAACCGAAATGGCGGTAGCGGATG
The DNA here is from genome assembly GCF_910578445.1 of uncultured Duncaniella sp. GTDB lineage: Bacteria > Bacteroidota > Bacteroidia > Bacteroidales > Muribaculaceae > Duncaniella. Next base: position 64,711 of record NZ_CAJTQC010000015.1, read on the forward strand.
GCAGCCCCAAAGTCAAGGCCTGAGTTCTTTGATGAAAATGCCATGTCGGCATTTACGCGGCTTGTGTTCTGCCCGAAATGGTCTGCGCCGAGATATGGGATGGTGTGATGACCGAATTCATAGTTGATTCCGGCTGTGAGTGCCGAATTCTGTCTGATTTTCTGATGCAGGTCAAGACCGATGGCCGCCGTGTGGTCGTTCCATGTCGTGTTGCCGTTGCCGTCGAGGTTGGCAGACGAATAGATGTCGCCGCAGTATTGGCTCCAGATATTGAGGTGTGACCTTTCGGTATCGATGATGCGGTAGCCCGCTGAAAAGTCAGAGATGAATTTCGGCACGCCGAGTCCGAGGCTTACATAGCCTCTGTAGGGCGATGTGCTCAACTTGTCGCCGAAGGCCAGAGGCGCGAGGGTAGGAGAGGTGTCGGACAGGCGAGAGGTCACGACGCGGTCGCTGAACGGAAGCTGCGAGTTAGAAATAGACGGCAGGTGTAGGGTAGGCAGAATATTGATGCGGGAGGCATCGCGTTTTATCGGGTCGATTTTCTGGTCGACGTTGATTTCTTTATGCAGCCCCTGAGCAGATGCGCCGGCTGAGATGATGGTCAGTCCGAGGGCGAGACATGCAAATTTTTTATTCATGATGGTTGATGATGCGTAGGGTAGTGGTTGAAGGAATGATTTGAGATTTAGAGGCGTGAATCAATCATCTGGAAGATGTCGGCCTCAGTGCCGGGATAGTTCGATTTGAGAGATTTGAGATATTCGTCGGCCTCGAATTTCTTGCCCTGTTTACGGAGGATGTCGCTGTAGAGAATGAATCCTCTGGCAAGCCAGTATTGGTGGGGGGTGTCCGATGAAATCAATTTGTCGGCGATTTCCTCGGCTTCCTTCAGCATTCCACGTTCAAACATGGAGTTTCCGAGATAATATGCGCTCTTTGCTCCAAATATGTCAGAAGTATTTGAGGCAAGTTCTTTCCAGTCTTTGTAGGCTGCGTCGTAGTTGCCGAGGTTGTTGTTGGCCATTGCGCGCATGAATCGTATCTCGTTTGTGTTGGTAGAGGTGTTGGCGGCCGTGGTCGCGAGAATCTTGTCGGCGGTTGCGACTACGTCGTCGTCCTTTCCGAGATCGGCTGCCGTACGCAGAAGTCCCAGACGTGCTTCGCGGAGCATATTTGCTCCGGATGCGCGTTTTTCGAGTTCCTCATATGTCGAATAGGCGATGTCGGTCTTTCCGAGCGAGCTTTCGGCTGCGGCTTTTATGAGCATGGCATCTTCGGCCACACTTGCATCGGGATGTTTCTGCAGCACCTGAACGGCATAGCCCTGCGCTTCTGCCGGATTTCCTGAATTCCATGCAGCGTCTGCGAGATAGTAAAGGGCATGTGCGCGGTCTGCTCCGGCGGGGTAGTCGTTGATGTATGAGTTGAGCTTGGATGTCGAGCCTGAATTCACGTAATCGTTTTCAGCAGCCTGAAACGCGAGTTTTTCAAGCTCGGATGTCTCATAGCGTGGAGCGTTGGGGACGGAATTGATGAATGCGACAAACGAGGATATGTTGCCGTCGGCTGCATAAATCTGCTTGAGGTCGTCGGCTGCAATGCGTGCTTCCTCACTCGTCGGGAAGGATGATATGACTTTTTTGTAAGTGTCGATTCCTTTGTCGCGTTCGCCACGGTTGATATAGGTTATGGCAAGCTGGAGATAGCCGTTTCGTCCCGGGGCGGTGTTGGAGTATTGGTCTACGAGCTGCCGGTAGGTTGCGATTGCCTTGTCGGTAGAACCTATGGCCGACTGGCTCTCGGCTTTTTCAAGAAGTGCGGATGGAATGAGGCCCGATGAAGGGAAGCGGGTAATCAGCTTGTCGATGTCGCTGATTTTGCCTGAGTAGTCTTTGCGCAGACCTTTCATGATGGCCAGCTGATAGAGAGCGTAGTCGCCGGCCGAAGGGTTCAGGTCGTAGGACTTCGCATAGTTTTCGGCTGCAGTGTTGAAGTCTGAGAGATAATAGTTGCAGTCGGCCATGCGGTTGTAGCTGTCTGAAAGAAGATTTGACGGCAGTCCGGTGTTGTCGGCTTTAAGAAGTGAGATAGCGTCGCGGAAGTTTGTGAGCGCGTCGGAATAACGCTCCTGATTGAAGCGCGTGTAACCGAGGTCGTAGTATGCGAGCGCGCGGTTGCCGAAATCCGATTTAGGTGTCGAGGCGATGAAGTCCTTATAGCAGATTGCGGCTTCGTCGTAGCTGCCTCTGGTGAAGTAGCAGTCACCGAGCCACAGGTCGCATTGACGTGACAGCGATGAATCGCCCGATTTGATGTTTTTGGCTTGTGTCAGATGGGTGATTGCCTGCGAAATTTTGCCGGCGGTGTATTCGCGAGAGCCGAGGACGAGGAGGACACGCTGTTTTGTCTTCTGGAGTTCGGCGGATGGATTGGGCATCTTGTCGAGGGCTTCGAGTGCGTTTTCATAATCGTTGTCGCTCATGTAGCCGTTGACTATGTAGCGCTGTATGTCGGCGCTATAGCGTGAATCGGGATATTCCTTCAGGAAGTTTTCGAGAAGCGAAACCGAATTGCCGAACGGTGTGCGTCCGCCATCCATACGGGCCACCGCATAGTTATAGAATGCTGTTTCCCGGACATCGCGGTTGAAATCCATCCGATAGGCATTTTCAAATGCCATCAGTGCGGAGTTGTTGTCGCCGCGTTTGAGATAGGCCTGTCCGAGGAACAGATATGCGCTCTGGCCCATCGCTGATGTCGAATTGGCTGATTGCTGGAGAAGCTTGACGGCAGCGTCGTAGTCGCCGCGGCGGAATTCATCCATGCCGAGAATGTAGAACGCTGAAGGTTCGGGCGCGGTGGCCTCGGCGCAATATTTCCATAGATAAGGGAGCGATTCAGCTTCGTTGCCGAGATTATAGAGCGATTCGCCGGCGATGCGGTTGCATTCAGGTGTGAATTGAGGGACAGTTCCGTCGGCTATCAGTTTTTTCGACAGTTCGAGAGCGCGTGTGTAGTCCTGCTGGATGAATGCAATCTGGGCTTCATAATATGGAGCGGCGTTTCCCGGCTCATTGGCGGTGTCGACCGAGCGGAAATATTGCAGGGCTAAAGGATAGTCTTTTTCGGCATAAGCGAGGTAGCCGAGATAGAAGCGTGCTGCGTTTCCGTATTTAGGATTGCTTTGGAGGCTGCGGAACATGCTTGCTGCTGTCGAATTCTCGCTCAGAAGCATATAAGAGTATGCCGAGCGGTAAGTCATATCGTCGCATCGGTCCGGGTTAAGCGCTATCGGATTGACCATCGAGTATTCCTGTATGGCCTGTCCGTAGTCGCCTCGCGTGAAGTGATAGTCACCTATCGACATCATGACATCGGCCCGACGCGGTGACACCGGATATTGCTCAAGAAATTGTCGGAACAGGTCGATTGCTCTGTCTTCACCCATGCCTTGCGATGCACGGCCGAGATAATATAATGCCTCCTCTGACTGTGAGGATGAGGGGTTAAGCTGTGAGATATGTGTCAGTTGGTCGATGCAACCGCTGAAGTTGCGGTCATCAAACATATGGATTCCTCTTTCGAGATATCCCCGTGCGTCAGGCTTGTTGTATTGGGCGTGAGAAGCTCCGGCTGCCATGCAGCACAATGCAGTGAATATGAATTGTCGTTTCATAAAAAATGTTGAAATCTCCCTGTGGTGATACTTGTCCGCAAAATTACGACCTTTTAATTGAAAAATGTCTTTCAGGGGTGCTGAAAACTCTGTTTTAAGAATATTTAATAGCAAGATGTCGGGCAGATGTGCGATAAAAAAACTAAATTTGTACTAATTTGCCAATGCTTAAATCCCAATTATAACTTAAATAATAAAAATGCCATGATGCAAATTAGAATTACCACCTTAATTATATTGTGGGCTTTTATAGGACTTGTTTCGCGGGCCGAAAACTATCCTTCGCGCAGCGATTTTCTGTGGGTTACAAATCCGGATCATCCTGACTGGGTGTATGAAGTGGGTGACAGCGCCGTGATATCTGTAGAGCTTTACAGATATGGAATCCCGGTCAATGATATGGAAGTGAAATATAAATTAGGTGATGACATGTTGCCTGACGATACTGAAGGTGTGCTCAGACTGGTGAATGGAAAGGCTGAAATCAATATCGGAACAATGTCAAAACCCGGATTCAGGGATCTCCGTCTTGTCGCGTCGGTTGATGGGCATAAGTCGCTTCATCATGTGAAGGTAGGTTTTTCGCCTGAAAAGCTTGTCCCGTTTGTCAAAGAACCTTCGGATTTTGTGGAATTCTGGAAAAAAGCAGTTGATGAGGATAAGAAATTTCCACTTATGTATAGCGTAGAGCCTGTTGAAAAATATACAACGGACAAAATGACATGTCAGCTCGTAAGGTTACAGATCACACCTAAAGGTAAGTCGATGTATGGTTATTTGTTTATCCCTAAAGGCGACGGTCGCTATCCGGCTGTCCTGACCCCTCCGGGAGCAGGCGTGAAGACCATAAAAGACCCGATGATCCACCGTTATTACGGCGAGGGTGGCATGATACGGCTTGAAACAGAGATTCACGGTCTGCATCCTGAATTGTCAGAGGCGGAATTTGCGGCTGAGCGCAAGGTCAGAGGCGACTATCTTAAATTCGGACTTGAAAATCCGGATGAATATTATATGAAAGACGTGTATCTCGGTTGCCGGAGGTTTCTTGACCTTCTGACTTCGCTTCCTGAATGGGACGGAAAGAACCTTTTCACGCAAGGTGGCTCGCAGGGCGGGGCTCTCGCAATCACGACTGCCATGCTTGATGACAGAGTCAACGGATGTGTGGCGAATCATCCTGCCTTGAGTGACATGACCGGCTATCTTGGCGACAAGACCGGTGGATATCCCCATCATTTCCGAAAAAATCCCGAAGAGGCTACTCCTGACAAGATACGTACGCTTGAATATTATGATGTGGTTAATTTTGCCCGCCATCTCAAGTGTCCTGTGAGAATGACGTGGGGCTACAATGATAATACTTGTCCTCCCACTACGAGCTATGAAGTGTATAATGTCATATCTTCTCCCAAAGAAGCGTTGCTTACACCGATTAACGAGCATTGGACCACAGTCCCCACGGAGCGTGGCCACTATGAATGGATAAAGGCTCACTGCAAATAATATCTTTTATTACCCCGCCTGCGATGACTGGTCGTTGAAGGCGGGGTAAATTTTGAAAATATTGGTGTCGAACTTAATAGGTCTGAAAATAAGAGCGTTATCTGTAGTTTGAGGGCTTTGTTGAAATAAAAATGAAAAATTTATTGCAAAAAAGTGCGAAAATATTTGGTGGTTTAAAATATTCTCCCTAATTTTGCATCGCTTTTGAGAGCTAAACGCTCTACAAAACGCAAGAGTACAATAACTTGTTGCCTCTTTAGCTCAGTTGGCCAGAGCACGTGATTTGTAATCTCGGGGTCGTTGGTTCGAATCCGACAAGAG
>NZ_CAJTQC010000016.1 GCF_910578445.1 uncultured Duncaniella sp.
TTGTCGCTGACAAGCAACTGACGTTGTTCTGATTACTTATGTCGAACTCACGTTAAATAGTACCACTGATTCATTCGCACATCGCTTCGTCGGGGTTCATGTAGAAGAGGCGCGATGTGGCGCGCGATGTGGCGGTGTAGAGCCAGCGGTAGAAGTCAAGTCCCTGTGCCTCGGCAGGAATACCGCCCATGTCGACAAACACATTGGGCCACTGTGCGCCCTGTGCTTTATGGCATGTCACAGCATAGGCATATTTGACCTGAAGCGCGTTGAAATACTCGTCGGTACGCAGACGGCGCAGACGTGTCTCATAAGGTACATCGGGTGCGTTGACCTCCGGGTCGTCCATACGCGCCTGTGCAAGAGCTTCCATGCGTTCGCGCGAGAGCGAAGTGCTTTCGTCGGTAAGTGTGTCGAGGAATATACGGCACTCGACATCGACATCGCGGTCAGGCAGATTGACGGTCACATTAGCGAAACGGAATCCATATTTCTCCTCCGTGGAATGAACAGCCGTGACTACTGCCACATCTCCGTTGGCTATGAAGTCGAGCCCCTTGATTTTTGCAGCCCAAGTGTAGTTGTTTTTCGCGATAAGGAGACGTTCGCCCTTGACAAGTTCCTCCTCATAGTCAAGAATCCGGCTTCGTATGCCGAGATTGAATGCTGTCGCGCGGCGGTTCGAACGGGTTATGACAGCGGTAGCCGCAGCTCCCCCATCGCGGTAACAGTCGCCGATGGCATCGAGAACCTCCTCTCCCTCCACCACGAAAACATCGTCATAGCGTCCGAGTATGAGTTTCGGGGCGGGAAGCGGGTCGACAAGCATTGCGCGACGCAGCCATGTGGCATTACGGAGAATCCCCGAGTAGCGCGCCTGCCTTACGGTATCGGTCAAGACTGCCCGCGAAACGTGAAGTCCGAGTTCCTTGTAGCGCTTAGGCGACATGGCCGGACTTTCGGTGCTGCCGACCGGTGGCAGCTGCGCGATGTCGCCAAGCAGTATCAACCGGCAGTTATCACCGGTAAACACATACTGCAACAGGTCTTCCAGAAGCCCGTTGATCGGTCCGCCGGCTCCGGAATCGGATTCATGGTCGCCTATCATTGAAGCCTCATCGACTATAAACACGGCGTTGGAGAGACGATTGTCCTGCATCATGGTAAAACCGCCGGAAATGTTTCCTGTCGGTCCGCGGTAAATCTTACGGTGTATGGTGAAAGCCGGGTGTTCGGAATGTGCGCTGAACACTTTGGCTGCGCGCCCGGTAGGAGCAAGAAGCACCACCGGCCGGCCGACCTCTTCAAGAGCCTTGACCAGTGCGCCGGTGAGCGATGTTTTTCCTGTGCCGGCATAGCCGTTGATAATGAATACCGACTCAGGAGGCGTGGCCGACGAACAGAAACGTGCAAGCGCGTCAATAAGCATGGACTGCTGCTTATTGGCGGTATAGGGCAACTTGACTTTTACCAGATTTGCAAATTCGCCGACTGTCATGATTTTATAAACGTTTAGGCTTCACAAAAGTATATAAAATCAGCAGATTTTTACCTACTTTTGCACAGATATAATACTATAACCCCACATTTTCATCCCCCAAAACCCCGCCCGACATGAATCCTACCGACCGTCTTCATATCGTAAAAGGCTCGATAACCCGCATGGCGACCGAGGCCGTAGTCAATGCCGCCAACAACCAGCTCCGCGCAGGAAGCGGAGTATGCGGAGCTATTCACAGCGCAGCCGGTCCGCAACTCGCAATCGAATGCAACGCAATCGGCTGGTGCGACACAGGCAAAAGCGTCATCACAGACGCCTACAATCTTCCGTGTAAAAAGGTCATCCATACGGTCGGCCCAGACCTCCGCCCGTGGGCGGCCGCCAAGCTGACCGACAGTCCCGAACGGCTTTTAGCGTCGTGCTACGACACCGCAATCGACCTCGCCAAAGCCAACAGCCTCAAATCGATAGCATTTCCCTGCATAAGCACCGGTGTCTATATGTATCCCAAGGCCGAGGCCGCCCGCATAGCCTACGACACCATCATGAAACGCCTCACGTCCGACTACGACGGCGAAGTGACCGTCTGCTGCTTCACTGACGAGGACATAGAAAGCTACCGTCAGCTGACAGACTGACAGCCAAACCCGCGACAGCATTCATTTCTTACACAAGGCTATGATTTTGTCGAGGTTAAGTTCTATCAGCTTCATAGTTATGCAAAAATAACAAGTTTACAGGAGATTTTCAAGTGAACATGAGCATTTTTCACATGCTACCGGACCGTTTTTTATCGTTGTAAGTCAAAAAAACGCACATGCACATAATCATTTTTAACAAAAACATCAAACAATGTTTAAAGAATATCTCTTATCTTTGCATTTAACACGTCGAAAGCGTTTAATCCGATTCAATTAATTCATCCAATTCTATTAATTCATCTACTTAGAAACACAAACAGATTTTTATGAAGAAATTTTTACTCTCATTAGTTCTGGTTCTGTGCCTCGGTCTTCCGGGTGCTGCCAAAGCCCTTTACACCTGCCAGTTCGGTGCAAATTACAATCAGGAATCAGTAAGCAACTACACAACAACATGGCAGGTCAAAGTCAATGACAACACGTGGTCGATTGCCAACTTCAATAACAACAAGAATGGCTGGGACTATGTAAGATGCGGACGCAAGGGCATCGCCTCTGTCGCAAGCATCACCACAGACTTCGCCATTGCAGAAGCAATCAATAATGTCGAAGTGACCATCGACAAAATCACAGCAAAAGCAATAAATTCAATCAAACTTGAGACCTCTGCAGCAGCAGATTTCTCGACAATCGACGCAACAGTCGACATGGCTGCCGAAAACTTCAAAAGCGGTGCAATGGTCTTCGCTCTTGAATCACCCAAGGCAAACCTCTACTACCGTCTGACTTTCGACTGTGGCGACACAGGAACAGCAAACGGACTTATCCAGATCAGCGCAGTGACTTATAACAACGCTGAAGAGACTCCAATTGAGACAGTTGCCGACATCGCCGCATTCATCGCAAAAGCAGATAAAAACCCGACAATTTTCAGCGGAAACGTCGAGGTCATCTATCAGATTGGCTCATACCTCTTTGTAAAAGACAACTCCGGCCGTCTGCTTATCTACGGCAAGCTTGACCAGACATACAAACCGGGCGACGTAATCCCCGGCGGATTTATGGGTACTTACGGCACTTTCGGAGGCGAACCCCAGCTCATCAATCCCACTGATTTAAAAGCTGCAATCGCCCACAACGAAAGCGCACCCCGCACCATCACCCTCAGCGAAATCACCGCAGCCAACAAGCTTGAGGCTGTCGCAATCAATGGCGTGACCATCTCACAGATCAACAACCGCGACATCACTTTCCAGCAGGGTGAGACAACATTTGCAGGCTACAACCAGTTCTCGATTACTCTTCCCGAGGGATACGAGAACGTAACATTCAACGTTACAGCCATTATCGGATGCTACAACGGCAATCTTCAGGTACAGCCCATCTCAATCGAGAAAGCTGACAGCAGCGCCATCACTGAAATCGGAGCAGACGACAACGCTCCTGTCGAATATTTCAACCTTCAGGGAATCCGTGTCGAAAACCCCGAAAACGGTCTCTTCATCCGTCGTCAGGGCAACAAGGTCAGCAAGGTAATCATCCGCTAACAGATACATCCGACTGAATCTATCCCAAACAACAATACCAACAGGCCGTGTCAATTTTTTTGACACGGCCTGCTTATTAATAAGAATAAAATGAGATTTTTAATTGATACTTTTTTATAAGCTGGCAGCCGTTGTAAAAAGCCGATAAGCATCAAAGAAAAAACGTCCAATTTCAACCTAAGCGGGTGTGAAATTGGGCGTTATGCCTGTGGTCTGCTGATTGTCAGCGTAAGTTGTGGAGTATAGCGGACTCGAACCGCTCACCTCGACACTGCCAGTGTCGCGCTCTAGCCAGATGAGCTAATACCCCGTGCTTTGCTGTGCAAAGGTAAGTATGATTTTTGGTTTTTGCAAGGATTTGGCGATTTTTTTCGTAATTTTGTAGCCGGATTGTCCTATCACAGAAGCATATCCTTTAATTAAGCCTCTCACAGCAATATGCCCGTAACCGGGACAGCCGCCAGATATATCCTTCATAAGCCTAAAAATGGAACAGCACGAAATACGCCGCCCGCTGCTGGGCATGACACTCGCCGAACTCGAAACCGTGGCCACTGAAGCAGGGCTGCGCAAATTTGCAGCCAAACAGATCGCACGCCGTCTCTATGTCAACCGCGCACGCAGCATCGACGAGATGACCGAACTCCCGAAGGCCTCGCGCGAATGGCTCAACGAGCACTACTGCGTAGGCATTCAAGCTCCTGTCAAGGCTTCGCGGTCGACCGACGGCACGGTGAAGTATCTCTTCGCCACACGCGGCGATGACTTCGACTTTCTGACAAGCGGCAAGGGCGGACGTGACGTCGAGGCTGTCTACATCCCCGACCGCGACCGCGCGACTCTGTGCGTATCATCTCAGGCCGGATGCAAGATGGGATGCAAGTTCTGCATGACAGGGCGGCAGGGATTCCACGGCGACCTGACGGCGGCAGGCATCATAAACCAGATATTCGCCATACCCGAAAGTACGACACTTACCAACCTCGTGTTCATGGGAATGGGCGAGCCGATGGACAATATCGACGAGGTGCTGAAGGCTCTCGAAGTGCTCACCGCACCTTGGGGACTGGCATGGAGCCCGAAACGCATCACAGTGTCGAGCATAGGCAAACTCGATTCGCTCCGCCGCCTGCTTGACGAGACAAAGGTACATGTTGCCATAAGTGTCCACTCGCCGTTTCCGGCGCAGCGCGAAAGCCTCATGCCTATTGAAAAAGCGTTTCCGGTCACACGCGTCATGGAATTTCTACGCGGATATGACTTCGCCCACCAGCGCCGTCTGTCGGCCGAATACATCATGTGGAGCGGAATCAACGACGACATGCGCCATGCCGACGCGCTTGCCCGGCTGCTGCGCGGACTTGACTGCCGTGTAAATCTCATCAGATTCCACGCAATCCCGGGCTTCGAACATGAGACCGCATCAACGGCCGTCATGGAGAGATTCCGCGACAGACTTAATGAACTTGGTGTGACAGCAACCATCCGCACATCGCGCGGCGAAGACATCGAAGCCGCCTGCGGAATGCTGAGTGGCGAAACCGCCGGAGAGACCCACTGACAATAACGCCCCATGCAGCAAAGCCATCTGTCAAATACCTTTCAAAAAATTTACTTTGTGGTGGAGGTGGAGAGGCTGATGCCGACGGCTACATGAGTGCGCGTGTGTAGCCGAGAACGGCAAATGGTAATACCGAATTAAACAACGCATCAATTTGAGAGCCGCTCGACGTATGGCTCGAAGAAGTTGCGCCCCATTATGCGCGAGATGCGCAAGAGAAGCTCGGCATCAATGCTGTGGCGGTTAAAGATCTTATATATATTGGTGCGGTTACACCCAAGCTCTTGGGAGAGCCATACGACAGACTTCTGCTGCGCCTTAAGCTCATCCTTGATCAGTTTTCCTATAAAGATAGTAGTCATAATGTATTTTTGTGTGTATATGTCAGGAATGCAGGATGAATAATATCGATGAAAGGACAATGCGTGGAAAAAAATAAGATAACTGTTTGCTGCTGATGTGGCAGCTACACTTTATAAAAATTATAAAAAGGAAGAAGGCCATGGCTAACCTTCGTGGGGCAAAGAGGCTGCGGATAGATAAAAAATAGGGCTGAACCCCTCTGATTCATACTATCATTCCCAGTCTGTGGCACCGCCAAGCGCCTTTATCCACGGAACAAGTATGAGATGAGTTCAGCCCATATTTCGAGCATATAAACTAATCTTTTTCTTATTCCCCGCGGACGGAAGATATTGGCGGTTTCCAGACAGAGGGAATTTCTTTAACATTTTAAGCATGCTCCCTACACCATGTCTTCAGGCCTCTACACGAGACGACGCGACCGGCAAGAAAGTTTGCAATGCAAAGTTAATGATGTTTTTGGTTTGCGTCAAAGAAATACCCATCAAAAACAGAATTACAAACCTTAAAAAAGATTAAATCGGCTATATGAGATTTAAAGCCCCGAACACTTCCACATCCACCGTTGTTTGAAGTTTTGGAAGAGTAAGAGAGGCCTGAAGCCCCTCAATCTTCATGGTTTAATTAAAAATTATTAATAAAGAAAATTTTCTTTAATCCTGCATTTTAATACCGAAAAAAGTAAGTAACTTTGCAGTCGGATAAGAAGATTCCTTTTGTCTAAAAAAATTACACAGACGACTAAGGTTTAAAAGATTTCAATATATAATAGGAAACAACAAATTATCAATTTCATATCAAACTCCTTTACACAACAATGAGTACAATTGATTTATCCCAGTATGGCATCACCGGCGCAAAGGTGATTCACAATCCCAGCTACGACCAGCTCTTCATCGACGAGACCAACCCCAACCTTCAGGGTTATGAGAAGGGTCAGGAAACAGAGCTCGGTGCTGTCAACGTGATGACCGGCATCTACACCGGCCGTTCGCCCAAAGACAAATTCTTCGTTAAGGACGACACCAGCGCAGACTCAATCTGGTGGACAACTGAAGAATACAAGAACGACAACAAGCCCATCACTCCCGCTACCTGGGACGCCCTCAAGGCTATCGCCGACAAGGAGCTCTCTGACAAGACTCTCTATGTTGTCGACGCTTTCTGCGGCACAAACCCCGATACCCGTCTTGCAGTACGCTTCGTGATGGAAGTGGCATGGCAGGCTCACTTCGTGACCAACATGTTCATCCGCCCCACCGAAGAAGAACTCAAGAACTTCAAGCCCGACTTCGTGGTTCTCAACGCTTCTAAGGCTAAGGTTGAAAACTGGAAGGAACTCGGCATCAACTCTGAGACCTGCGTTGCCTTCAACCTCACCGAACGCATGCAGCTCATCATCAACACATGGTATGGCGGTGAAATGAAGAAGGGTATGTTCTCTATCATGAACTACTACAACCCCCTCCGTGGCATCGCTTCAATGCACTGCTCGGCCAACACCGACAAGCAGGGCGAAAACACCGCTATCTTCTTCGGCCTCTCCGGAACAGGCAAGACCACCCTTTCAACCGACCCGAAGCGTCTCCTCATCGGTGACGACGAGCACGGCTGGGACGACAACGGCGTGTTCAACTACGAAGGTGGCTGCTACGCTAAGGTCATCAACCTCGACAAGGACAGCGAGCCCGACATCTACAACGCTATCACTCGCGACGCCCTCCTCGAAAACGTTACTGTAAACGCTGAAGGCAAGATCGACTTCACCGACAAGAGCGTGACCGAAAACACCCGCGTAAGCTACCCCATCAACCACATCACCAACATCATCGTTCCTTCTCGCGGTCCCGCCGCAAAGAACGTCATCTTCCTCTCGGCTGATGCATTCGGTGTGCTTCCTCCCGTGTCTATCCTCACTCCCGAGCAGACCAAGTACTACTTCCTCTCAGGCTTCACCAGCAAGCTCGCAGGTACAGAGCGCGGCATCACTGAGCCCACTCCCACCTTCTCTGCATGCTTCGGCGCTGCATTCCTTTCGCTCCACCCAACCAAGTACGCTGAAGAACTCGTTAAGCGTATGGAACAGAGCGGTGCAAAGGCTTATCTCGTGAACACCGGCTGGAACGGTTCAGGCAAGCGTATCTCTATCAAGGATACCCGTGGCATCATCGACGCCATCCTTGACGGCGCTATCCTCAGCGCTCCCACCAAGCAGCTCCCCATCTTCGACTTCACCATCCCCACCGAGCTCCCCGGCGTAGATCCCAAGATCCTCGATCCCCGCGACACTTACGCTGACGCTCAGGAATGGTACACCAAGGCCGACAAGCTCGCTGAAATGTTCATCAACAACTTCAAGAAGTTCGAAGGACATGAAGCAGGCAAGGCTCTCGTAGCTGCAGGTCCTCACCCCGAAAAGGCTTAAGCCAACTGAACGCAGTTCAGCAATCATAAAACACTAAGCAGGGCGCATCCCCGACATCCGGGAGTGCGCCCTGCCCTCTTTATACCCCCCCGGAAACACACTTAGAGGCCGTTTGGCATTTCTCAACAACAGACGTAACAAAACACCTGTTTTTCCGTCTATTATATATATAAAATCTCCTCCGCCCACAAACCAATCACCACCTGACACCAACACCTCAAATACTAACACTCAGAAAATCTATCACAATGAAAAAGCTATCCTTAACCTTCATTTTTGCAATGTCATTTCTCATGGCTTTTGCCAACGTAGACCTCCCATCTGTCAGAGGCGTATGGGCCAACGACAATGCCGAAGCCATCATTACCGATTCTGTCTGCATTTACTTTGCAAAAATAGACAGCATCACCATGCAAGCCACACTTGAAATACCGACCGCCGGCTATATCCACAAAACAACCTTCACAAAAGACGGGACTGTAGCATCGACCTTACTCCATGAACCTCTTGAAATAAAGACATCCGACGGCAAACTTGATATTTGCGGCAACACCCTTACTAAAGTCGAGGATATTGAAACCGTCGAGCCTTACGACATGCCGCTTTGCAACAATAAATACAACGTTGGAAAATGCCTGCAAGAATGGAGGCTTGGCCTGAGCTGTGGGGTCGTAGACGATATGCCATATTGTGAAATCAATACCAACAGACACATGTTCGTTTATATGGTCAATAAATCAATGGTATATATCAGAGCTGCCGCCACACGCAATAACAACAACGGGACATTGTTCTTCCAGAACATCCGAATGATGAAAAACAAAAACACGGGTGAATATACCATGAGCATCGTTCCCGACAATTTCAACGTCGCCAGACATAACCTTGAAATCGACGACACGAAATTCAATCCCAACGCCTGTACTTTCAACCCTGACGGCGGAATTTACTGGTCTTTGATTTCATTCACCCCCGACATGATTTTACTGAATGGATGTGGCGAGACCTACAAAGTCCCAAGGCCAACAAAAGAATCCCCTCTTAATGAATGGATCAAATATCAGCCATACTGAAGCAGACCTTGATATAAAAATCACGACATTTCATCTCCCGTCCGCCTCATCCACGACCGCAATGAAGCGGTGACGGATAGGCCTCGGAGAATTAATGAATTTTTTCAATAAATATAGCGGGCGGTTTAAAACTTTTCAGTAAATTTGCAATGTAGGAGAACAAGGCTGCCGTCACAACCGGGCAAGCCACTTTTTCTCCTGTTTCCAAGAGGGAAAGTTTCAACCAATCAATTCTATAAAATCAAATTAAAAGAATAGTTATGTCAAAGGTTACAGTTGTAGGCGCCGGCAACGTGGGCGCAACTTGTGCTGATGTGATTGTCAAGTATGGTATCGCTGACGAGGTTGTCCTCCTCGACATCAAGGAAGGTGTTTCCGAAGGCAAGGCCATGGACATCATGCAGACCGCCAACATCCTCAATATCAATACCCGTCTCACCGGTGTCACCAACGACTACGAAAAGACCGCAGGCAGCGATGTCGTTGTCATCACTTCAGGTATCCCCCGCAAGCCCGGTATGACCCGCGAAGAGCTCATCGGTGTCAACGCCGGCATCGTGAAGTCTGTGACCGACCAGCTTCTCAAGCACTCGCCCAACGCAATCATCATCTGCATCTCCAACCCGATGGACACCATGACCTATCTTATCCACAAGGTCAGCGGTCTTCCCAAAAACCGCATCATCGGCATGGGTGGAGCTCTTGACAGCGCCCGTTTCAAATACTTCCTCTCTATCGGCCTCAACGCCAACCCCACTGAGGTTGAAGGCATCGTGATCGGCGGACACGGCGACACCACCATGATTCCCCTCGTGCGCTATGCAGCCTACCGCGGCGTTCCCGCAACCAACTACCTCTCTGACGACCAGCTCGCCAAGATCGCAGCCGACACTATGGTCGGTGGCGCTACCCTCACCAAACTTCTCGGCACTTCAGCTTGGTATGCACCCGGTGCGGCAGGAGCTCAGATGGTCAAGGCTGTCCTCCACAACGAAAAGAAACTCATCAGCTGCTCTGCACTCCTCGACGGAGAATATGGCGAAAAGGATCTCTGCATCGGTGTTCCCTGTATCATCGGCAAGGACGGTATCGAAAAAATCGTTGAATTCGACCTCAACGATGCCGAAAAAGAACTCTTCCACAAGAGTGCAGAAGCTGTCCACAAGACTAACGCAGCCCTCGCTTCAGCTCTCTGATAACAGAGCCTGAACGTCGGACATCTGACGTTAGACGCGAAAAACCTTTCAGCCCACATTTCTCCGGCTCACTGCATCCGCAGCCGAGCATAAGAAATGTGGGCTTTCCCGACTCAGACAGGCAGCCATAATCAACCGGCTAACTATAAATACATCTATCCTCACTAATTTCAAACCTTCAAAAGCCCTTAGCAGATATGACACTCCGAAAATTATTCCTCTCAGTCATCGTGGGCGCGACATTCGTAGCCTGCGGAAGCAGCGACTCAGCCGCAAAAGAGACAAACACAACCCCCGAAATGACCGAAGTCAAGGAGGGCGAACCAGTGGCCTATAAACTCAACGCCACAATCTCACCCGACAAAGAGCTACCCACAGTCATCGACTTCAGCGCCACATGGTGCGGTCCGTGCCAGCGCTTCGCCCCGATTTTCGAAGCAACAGCCAAGGAATACAAAGGCAAAGCCATATTCATGTCTGTCGATGTCGACAACTCACCCGTGACAGCACGCCAGTTTGAAGTCTCAGCCATCCCACAGGTCAGCATACTCATGCCCGACGGCACAATCACCTCAACTGTCGGATTCATGGACAAAGCCCAATTCACCGACTTCATCTCAAAAGCAATAAAATAACCCCCTTAACACTTAGCACTTTGTACTTTGTACTTAATACTTAACACTTAATACTTAGTACGAAGTACTCAACACTCAACATTACAGATGGAGAAACGCCTGTTTCTGCTCGATGCCTACGCGCTGATCTATCGCGCCTACTACGCCCTCATCCGTTCGCCCCGTTTCACCGGCGCGGGCTTCAACACGTCTGCCGTTTTCGGCTTCTGCAACACGCTCGACGACCTCTTGCGAAAGGAAAACCCCTCGCACATAGCCGTGTGCTTCGACCCACCGGGTGGAAGCACCTTCCGCCACGAGGAATACCCCGACTATAAGGCCCAGCGCGACAAACAGCCGGAAGACATCACCGCATCCGTCCCCTATATCAAACGGATACTCGAAGCCTACCGCATCCCCGTAATCGAGATTCCCGGATTCGAGGCCGACGACGTAATCGGCACACTTGCCGTCCGCGCTGCAAATGAAGGATTCGACACCTACATGATGACCCCCGACAAGGACTACGGCCAGCTCGTGGCCGACCACATCTTCATGTATCGTCCAGCCCTCAAAGGCGAAGGATTCGAAATCCGCGACACCGCACGCATCTGCGAGAAATACGGCATAGCGCGTCCATCGCAGGTCATCGACCTCCTCGCCCTCGAAGGAGACGCCTCCGACAACATCCCCGGCTGCCCGGGTGTCGGCGAAAAAACCGCACGAACACTCATCGAGGCATGGGGCTCGGTTGAAAATCTTCTCGAAAACACCGACAAGCTCAAAGGCGCACTCCAGAGGAAAGTCAGCGAAAACGCCGACAAAATCCGCCTGTCGAAATATCTCGCCACCATACGCACGGATGTCCCCGTCGACATCGAAATCAACAGCCTCGTCCGCAAGGACATCGACATCGACAGCCTCATGGCCGTCTACTCGGAACTCGAATTCCGAACACTGCTCAGCCGCCTGAAGGCATCGCACAAAGCCTCAGTGACAGCCTCACCGGCAGCGGAAATCACACCCGCGACGCCCGCAGAAGCCCCGGCCGCAGCAACCCCGCAGCCCGACTCCACAGGCATGGGCTCGCTTTTCGATATGCCCGACTACAGCACTCCTTCACTCGACACCCCCTTCGAGGAGCGCAGCTACACCGTTGTCTCATCACCTGCCGAAACCGCCGCAGTGATAGCCCGGCTGATGAAATCGCCAGCAATAGGCATGGCGCTCTACGCCATTGGCGAGGAAGCCATGACAGCCCGCTGGGAGGGCCTCGCGCTCTCAGCCAACCCATGCGAGGCGTTCTACATTCCTCTCGGCGACGGGGCGGCACGCAGCGAAATGCTCGCTGTCATCGAACCGCTCTTCACAGGCAAGGCTACACTCGTCAGCCACGATGTCAAGCGCGACTATCTCCTTCTGAAAAACGCAGGTATCGACCTCTCCGCACCATACTTCGACACCACCGTAGCCCACTACCTCATCGACCCGGAGATGAAACACGAACTGCGCTACGTTGTGGCTAAATATCTCCGTCTCGAACTCGCCGGAGTCGCCCCCGACGCAAAAGCCGGACATCCAAAGACATCACTCACACAGGAAGCCGCCGTCGGTCGCTACTGCGAGGAAGCCGACCTTAGCCTGCGCCTACGGAAGCCGCTGTTCGACGAAATCGACTCGCGTTCCATGACCAAGCTACTCGACGAAGTGGAACTCCCGCTCATCCGTGTGCTCGCAGAGATGGAATACACCGGTGTCCGCATCGACTCCTCCGTGCTCACCGACCTCTCCACACGCCTCAAGCAGCAGGTGAGGGCAATGGAGGAGGAGGCCTACGAAATGGCCGGAGGCCCGTTCAACATCGGCTCGCCGGCACAGGTGGGCATGGTGCTCTTCGACCGCATGAAAATCGACCCCAAAGCGAAGAAAACAGCCCGCGGATCTTACTCAACCACAGAGCAGATTCTCGAAAAATACGCGCCGAAAGTCCCGGTGGTCAGTCTCATTCTCAAAATCAGGAGACTGAAGAAACTCATAGCCACCTATCTCGACGCGCTTCCCGAAATGGTCAATCCGAAGACAGGAAAAATCCATACGTCCTACAACCAGACCGTCACCGCTACGGGACGCATCTCATCGACCAACCCCAATCTCCAGAACATCCCCATCCGCACCGACGACGGCCGCGAAATCCGCCGCGCATTCATCGCCGACCCCGGCGACATGATCATGAGCGCCGACTACTCGCAGATTGAACTGCGCCTCATCGCCGACCTTTCGGCTGATAAGGATATGATCGAAGGTTTCCTCTCAGGCGACGACATCCACCGCATCACAGCCTCGAAAATCTACGGCATTCCCCTTGATGAAGTGACCGACGACCAGCGCCGACGTGCCAAGACAGCCAATTTCGGTATAATCTACGGCATCTCGGCTTTCGGACTTGCCGAACGCCTCGGAATAGCCCGAGCAGAAGCGCGTGAGCTGATTGACGGCTATTTCTCGACCTACCCGCACATCCGCGAATACCTCGAAAAATCCGTCACCACGGCCCGCGAGCAAGGCTATGTCACCACACGCATGGGACGCCGACGCTACCTCCCCGACATCAACTCCCGCAATGCCGTCGTGCGCGGTTATGCAGAGCGAAATGCCGTCAACGCCCCCATCCAAGGTTCGGCAGCCGACATAATAAAGGTAGCGATGGTTCGTATATATAACGAGATGGAAAGCCGCGGACTCCGTTCACGCATGATCATGCAGGTCCACGACGAACTCATCTTCAACGTCCACCCTTCGGAACTCGACGTGATGAAGACGCTTGTCGAGAAGCAGATGGAAGGAGCTTACCACGGCGCAGTCCCGCTCACCGTCTCTGCCGGAATAGCGCCCAACTGGCTTGAAGCCCATTGATTCACCACCTCACCCACACCATATATATACACATTATATAATAAAGATTTTTATAACCCTACCCGACAGGAGAATCACTCCCCACTCTCCTGTCGGGGCATATTGACCGATATGACCACAGAAGAAAGAACCCGCATAGAAGAGCGCATCGTCACGATGCTGAAAACAGTCTACGACCCTGAAATCCCCGTCGACATCTACAACCTCGGACTCATCTATGGCATAGACCTCGACGATGATGGAAATCTGAAAATCGACATGACCCTCACCGCGCCCAACTGTCCGGCCGCCGACTTTCTGGTAGACGACGCACGCATCAAACTCGAAAGCATCGAGGGAGTCAAAAGTGTTGACATCCGAATTGTCTTCGAACCCGAATGGACCAAGGACATGATGACCGAAGAAGCCAAACTCGACCTCGGCTTCCTCTAATCCGGTCACCGCATCCGCAAAACTCCAACCAACACCCCTAACCTTCCGCGTCCGCAGGACGCTCTCTTACCCGTAGCCCCGTACATCGAGCAAAGCAATGATGTGCGGGGGGATTATATCGCAACCCTACCCGGACATGTCACAACCGACAAAAACCTACTTCATCAGCGACCTGCACCTCGGGGCATCATACATCGCCGACCACCGAGCACATGAAAAGCGGGTGGTCGACTTCCTCGAAACCATCGCCCCCGACTGTAAAAGACTGTTTCTCCTTGGCGACATTCTTGACTACTGGTGGGAATACCGCACGGTAGTCCCCCGCGGATTCACCCGATTCTTCGGCGCACTTGCCCGGCTTGCCGATGCAGGCGTGGAGATTGTCTGGTTTAAAGGCAACCACGACATCTGGATATTCGACTACCTGCCAGAAGAAATAGGACTCACCGTCCACGACGGTGTCATGACAACCGAAATCGACGGCCGCCGATTCCTGCTCGAACACGGCGACGGAGTCGGCTCACTCCCTTGGTCGTTCCGCCGTCTGAGAGCCATATTCCGCAATCCCATCGCCCAGCGACTCTATGCCTCAATCCATCCACGCTGGTCGATAGGCTTCGCCCATTCATGGTCATCACACTCGCGCAAGCAGGGAGGCTACACTCCACCGGAAAAAGCCGGCGACAATCTAATAAACTTCGCCCGCGGCTACAACGCCGATCCGAAGCATGAAAAAATAGATTTCTTCATATTCGGCCACTGCCACATATTGCTCGATGAACGACTCCCCGAAGGTGGCGAAATTGTCATTTTAGGTGACTGGATCCGCCATTTTTCCTATGCCGTGTGGGATGGAGAAACACTCCAAACACATGTTTTTGCACCTGCAAAATAATAAACGTTCATAATATTAACGTATTTTAACAAGACTTGATTAAACCATTGCTCTTTTTATAAAATACTATATCTCAACAATATAATTATCATTATTGCAAAAATTGCAAAGAATATGGTATAAATTTATGTTGGATAACATAAAGAAAAATTTGTCCGCCCACGATTCTTGGCCTACCTTTGCATCACGAACCTAAAACAATCTTTTTTACCTTAGAAATTGTACCTATTGGAAACTCATAAAAGGGAGCCGCGTGAAGCTGCTCCCTTTTAATTTTTAACATTTTTTCGTTGCCCGGATATTGCATGTTCAAAATAAATAGTATATCTTTGCAATGAAAACAAAATTGTAATCATTACAATTTAGAACTGAATTCATCAACCATGCAGATATATAGTTTTACTACTCAGGAAATACTCGATATCCTTACGGAAGGCGGAGTCAAACCCTCAGCCCAACGGATAGTAATACTTAGATACCTGATGGAAAATAGAATTCACCCAACCGTTGACGAAATCTTCAAGGCTCTTCAACCCAACCACCCCACCCTCTCTCGGACCACGGTCTACAATACATTGAGGTTACTCGCAGCAGCCGGCATAATCCGCTGCATCGAGGCAAGCGGAGGCGACGGAGCAAGATGGGACTATTCGCAACACGACCACGCACACTTCCTGTGCTCGGCCTGCGGCAAAGTCACGGATATAGACTATACTGACGCATCACCGTCATTTGCAATTCCGCCGAAAGGCTATATTGTCCATCTGACCGATGTGATTTTCAAGGGGCTATGTCCTAACTGCTCAATGGCAAATTAATACTGAATCAAATCAAATTTCGTATAAAAAATTAATTTAAACAAACATCAATTCATTATGAAAAAGAAATTTATCTGCACCGTTTGCGGTTACGTACATGAAGGCGACGAAGCTCCCGAATTCTGCCCCCTCTGCAAGGCTCCCCGTTCAAAATTCAAAGAAATGGACGAAAGCGCTGCGCTTGAGTTCGTGACTGAACACGTAATCGGAATCGCAAAGGACACCGATGATGAAATGAAGGCCGACCTTCGTGCCCACTTCGAAGGCGAATGCGCAGAAGTAGGTATGTATCTCGCTATGTCGCGTCAGGCTGACCGCGAAGGCTATCCCGAAATCGCAGAAGCTTTCAAGCGCTACGCCATCGAAGAAGCAGAACACGCTTCGAAGTTTGCTGAACTCCTCGGCGAATGCGTATGGTCAACTAAAGAAAACCTCGAAAAGCGCATGGCTGCTGAAGCAGGTGCAAACGCCGACAAGATGCGTATCGCACGCCGCGCAAAGGAACTCAACCTCGACGCAATCCACGACACCGTTCACGAAATGGCCAAGGACGAAGCCCGTCACGGTCAGGGATTCCAAGGTCTTTACAACCGCTACTTCAAGAAGTAATCAGCGATAAACCTTTAATACCATAACCTTTCAGCCCCGTTGTCTGAGAATGGCAACGGGGTTGTCTTTATTCCATATCACCATATTCTTACATTCTTACATATAGAACATTAATCGCGAAATAAATTGTTAATAAAGATTAACTCGACATTTTTTTTGTAACTGGATTGTCGAAGTATTGTAACTATGTTGTAACTTTGCTGTGCCATACTTTAACCATATCGAAACATAAGGCAGAGTAAAGTAAATCAACTTCTTTTAACCACCCTAACACTGCCAGCAGAGTCATGAAAGGATATTTAATCACAGCCCTGTTAAGCATCATTGCTACCATGGGAGCCACAAGCTGTCGTCCGACCGCTTCTAACGGTGAGGCCACACACAACCGTCAGGAAGAAAAACGGATCAAGACCCCTGCACGCTTCAACCGCGACAGCGCTTATTCTTATGTAAGACGCCAGCTTGCTTTCGGGCCGCGCGTGTCAGGGACAGAAGGAAACCGCCTCTGCCGTGAATATCTCGTCAACGAGTTCAAACGCCACGGCGCGCAGAATGTCAATGTACAGACAGGCGAGGTCACAGCCTTCAACGGCGACCGCCTCCCTATCGGCAACATAATGGCATCATACAACCCCGAAATCAAAGACCGCATACTCCTTCTCGCACATTACGACACCCGTCCGTGGTGTGACTCCGACCAAAATGAGGAAAACCGCCTAAAACCGGTGCTCGGCGCTAACGACGGCGCCAGCGGTGTAGCGGTCCTGCTTGAAGTGGCACGCCACCTCAACGAGACTGAAGCTCCGGTAGGAGTAGACATCCTGCTTGTCGACGCCGAAGACTACGGGCAGGCCTCCGGATTCTCGACCCATGACTCATCGTGGTGTCTCGGAACACAATACTGGGTCGATAACATGCCTTATCATTCGGATTCTCTGCCACGATACGCCGTGCTGCTCGACATGGTGGGCGGAATGGACGCAAAATTCCACCGTGAATACTTCTCAGACCAGAACGCATCGAAACTTGTCGACAAGGTATGGTCGATGGCAGCCCGCTCCGGCTATGAGAACCGTTTTGTCAACAAGAGCGGCGGCGCGGTAATCGACGACCATATTTTCCTCAACGATGCAGGCATCCCGGCCATCGACATCATCGAATCGAAAAACGAGTCGACCGGAACATTCGCCCCGACATGGCATACGACAGACGACACACTCGAAAACATCGATCCATCATCGCTCGAAGCAGCCGGACAGACGGTGCTCAACCTCATCTATAACGAAATACGCTGCCTGAAATAATATCTCACAAGCGACACCGACATCAACAAAGCATATATCCGGCCTCAGCCCATGCGGATGCCTGCCGGACAAAATAACAGGAGGAAACAGAGATTGAAAGTCTGTTTCCTCCTTGCCTTATGAAAAGAATTGATGATTATATGTCTTGATTAAAGACCTTCGGACATCACCATCTTACTTGAGTGTGCCCTGATTTGCCTGTTCGATCATTTCCTTGCTTGCAGTGATGTAGACCTCGACACGGCGGTTCTGCGCACGGCCTTCGGCAGTAGCGTTTGATGCGATATAATCCTGCATAGGAAGACCTTCAGCTGAAAGACGGGTCGCAGCGACACCGCTATTGAGAAGATAATTGCGCACAGCGTCAGCACGACCGGTTGCCACACGCTCGTTGACGGCAAGCGAGCCGGTATCGTCAGTGTAACCGTAGATCTGCACGTTTGTGCCGGGGTTGTTGATCAGCGAAGCGGCAAACTTGCTGAGGTCAGTGCGAGCGCTCGCGCTGAGAGTCGTGCCATTGGTGGGGAAGAGAATACCTCCGTTGAAAGTAACCTGAATGGCCTGCAAACCGTTTTCGTCGGTCACCTGCTTGATTTCAGCCTGTTTTGCGAGCTCGGCTTGCAATTCAGCCTGCTGCTTGTCCATCTTCTTGCCGATGAGAACGCCAGCACCTGTGCCGACAGCCGCACCGATCGCAGTACCGATCGCAGCGCCCTTGCCACCACCGATAAGCGCACCGAGGCCTGCGCCGAGAGCCGCACCGCCACCGCCGCCGATGGCAGCGCCCTTACCTGTATTTGTCCATGATGAGCATCCCGTTGAAAGAAGTACACAGAGAGCCATTGCAGGAATTCCTAAAGCTTTTGCGAGTTTCATTTTTTCATTTTTTAAGTTAACGTGTTAAATCTCGACGCAAAAATAGGCATTAATTCATAGACTTCCCAATAAAATCTACGCATTACGATATTTTCTCCATAAAGCGTCTGTATAGTTATAATACGTATTCAAAAAAATAAAGTTTTTCCCTTAATCGCAATCTTTGATAAAAATTTCTTAATTTTGCCATCGGTTATGACGACGTCAAGTCCTTCCGTTGGCATGACCGACCCTAAAAACACCTTGAAAACATTATTGATGCGGAGGGTCTTAAACGAAGGTTAACCTTAAACAGAGTGCCGATACAAAAAAAACTGCGGCATTCTATGAACTATCGTCATGTCGACAAAGCGTTTTTCTCCGAAAGGCAATCTTTTGCTTTATCATGTAGGGGCCGCTGTTGCTGTCATTGGCTGGGGAGTCTCGTTTATTTCCACAAAAGTGCTCCTCGACAACGGATTGCACCCTATCGAAATCTA
Source organism: uncultured Duncaniella sp. (assembly GCF_910578445.1). Taxonomy (GTDB): domain Bacteria; phylum Bacteroidota; class Bacteroidia; order Bacteroidales; family Muribaculaceae; genus Duncaniella. Next base: position 19,248 of record NZ_CAJTQC010000016.1, read on the forward strand.
CATCTACCGTTTTGCCATCGCCTATCTTGCGATGCTGCTGATCTGTCACAAAAAGATATTCTGCAACTCATTGCGACATGAGGTGACTTTCATGCTTGCAGGTCTTTTCGGTGGCTCTATCTATTTCATCTCCGAAAACGTCGCGCTTGAATACACTCTTGTCAGCAACGTCTCGCTCATCACCTCCCTGTCTCCTCTCCTGACTGTCCTGCTCATAGGATTCATCTATAAGTCCGACCGCCCCGGCAAAGAAACCATTCTTGGCTCGGTGGTAGCCTTTCTCGGAGTCGGACTTGTGATTTTCAACAGCAGTTTCAATCTCAGCATCAATCCTCTCGGCGACCTGCTGTCGCTCCTTGCAGCCTTCTGCTGGGCTATCTACAGCATAGTCCTCAAGCAGCTCAACCCTCTCTACAGCGCACTCTTCATCACCCGCAAGACATTCTTCTACGGAGTGCTGACTGCCATCCCGTTCCTGCTCATCGAACCGTCGATTACCCCACCGACCGTGTTGCTCGAACCGAAACTGTTTGGCAACATCCTGTTTCTCGCACTATTCTGCTCACTGTTCGCCTATCTGATGTGGGCGGTCATCATTGGGAAAATCGGTGCAGTAAAAGCCTCAAACTACATGTATTTCCAGCCAGTAGTCACCTTGGTGTTCTCCTTCATCATCCTTGGTGAAAAAATCTCGTTCATCGGCTACACCGGTTGCGCAATGATTTTGCTGGGTGTCTGGATGGCCGATTATCTGCAGAAACGCAAACTACGTAACTAAAGTCTGAGGCTACAAAAAAACGGCCTCTAACAAATTCACCAACATACACCTCACCGACCTTATGAAGAAAACCATTATCAGCGCAGTGCTTTTAAGCGCCACTCTGGGCGCAGGCGCGGTGACCCCGCTATGGCTTCGCGATGTACGCATCTCGCCCGACGGCAAGACAATCGCCTTCACCTATAAAGGCGACATCTACACCGTGCCCGTCAGCGGCGGACAGGCCCGACAGCTCACCACCGTCCAGTCCTACGAATCAGAACCCGTCTGGTCGCCAGACGGAAAGATGATAGCCTTTGCAAGCGACCGCAACGGAGGTACTGACATCTATATCATGAGCGCCGATGGAGGCGAAGCGACACGCCTGACCTACCACTCTGCCGCCGAAATTCCCCACGCATTCACCCCCGACGGCAAATCGGTGGTCTACTCGGCCTCGATTCAGGACGCACCCTCGGCCCTGCTCTTTCCGGCCGCATGGCAGACAGAGCTTTATTCAGTGCCCGTGAAAGGCGGACGTCCGCGACAGATTCTCTCCACTCCGGCAGAAGCCATCAGCTATCTGCCCGACAACAAATCGTTTGTCTATGTTGACCGTAAAGGCGGTGAAGACCAGTGGCGCAAGCACCACACGTCGTCTGTCACCCGCGAAATCTGGAAATACGACGCCGCTACCGGCCGCCACACCAACCTCACCGAGCATGCAGGCGAAGACCGCAGCCCGGTTGTGACACCCGACGGCCAGACTCTGTATTTCCTGAGCGAACGCGACGGCGGGACATTCAACGTCTACTCCATGCAGCTCTCCAATCCCTCGAAAATCACCGCTCTGACCGACTTCAAGACCCACCCGGTGCGCTTCCTCTCGCGTGGAGCTGACGGCACACTCGCATTCACCTACGACGGCGAAATCTACACCATGCGTCAGGGTGGCAAGCCTTCGAAGGTCAACATCTCCATCGTAGCCGACGAGAGCCAGCCCGACGTAATCACCCGTTTCACCACCGGCACACGCGGAGCAGTCCCCTCGCCCGACGGCAAGCAGATTGCCTTCGTCAACCACGGCGATATCTTCGTGACATCTGTGGAATATCCGACCACAAAGCAGATTACCACAACCCCGCAGGAAGAAAGCTCCATCAGCTGGGGCGATGATAACCGTACGCTCTACTACAGTTCAGACCGCGACGGCCACTACAACATCTATCGTGCAAAAATCGCGCGTGAAGACGACCTCAACTTCCCCAATGCAACCCTCATCGACGAAGAGCCGATGTTCAAGACAAGCGACAAGGTTGACCGCGCACATCCCCTCATCTCGCCCGACGGCAAGAAGATGGCATTCGTGATAGGCCGCCGCGACATCGCTGTCATGGACATCAAGTCAGGCAAGGTCACACAGCTCACCAAGGGTAATATCTGCAACTCGCGCACCGGCAAGCTGAATTTCTCATGGTCGCCCGACAGCAAATGGCTTGCAGCCGAGGTCGACATGCACCGCCGCAGCCCCTACTATGACATAGCCATCATCAACGCATCGACCGGCGAGATTACCAACATCACAAACTCATCATATTCCAACTACAGTCCCCGCTGGGTGATGGGTGGCGACGCAATCCTCTTTGTTAGCGACCGCTACGGCATGCGCAGCCAAGCTTCGTGGGGAGCGCAGTACGACGCACTGCTCGTGTTCACCAACCGCGCCGCCTATGACCGCTACCGTCTCTCGCCCGAGGATTTCGCACTCCAGAAAGAGCTGAAGGAGGCAAGAAAGAAAAAAGAGGCCGAGAAAGAAAAGAAAGACCAGAAGGATTCCAAGAAATCAAAAATCGACGATGCAAACAAAAAGAAGGAATCAAAGGATATCAACATCGAACTTGACGGCATCAGCGACCGCATCGTGCGCCTGACACCGTTCTCGTCAGACATGGCCGACATCTATATCGACGACAAGGGCGACAACCTGTGGTTTCTCGCTGCATTCGACAGCGGCTATGACCTCTGGAAAATGAATCTGCGCAAAGGTGACGTGAGCCTTGCCAACAAGCTCGACTCGCCCGGACTCACGATGACTCCCGACGCGGAAGGCAAGAACCTCTTCCTCCTCGGCTCGTCGTCGATGCGCAAAATGAGCCTTCCCGGCGGAAAGATGGAACGAATCACCGTCAGCGGAACTCGCAAACTTAATCCTGCGGCCGAAAGAGAATATCTCTACGACTACATTCTCAAGGAAGAGGACGCACGCTTCTTCGACCCCAAGATGCACGGCGTAGACTGGAAGAAGATGGGCGAGGCATACCGCAAGTTCCTCCCCCACATCAACCACAACGCTGATTTCGCCGAAATGACAAGCGAACTTCTCGGAGAACTCAACGTGTCGCACACCGGCACACGCTACTATGGCGACGGAGCTAAAGAACCGACCGCATCGCTCGGTCTGCTCTATGACATGAGCTACGAAGGTCCGGGCCTCAAGGTTGCGGAAATCGTGGAAGGCGGCCCGTTCGGCCATGCAGATTCCAGCATGAAGCCGGGAGCAATCGTCACAGCCATCAACGGTGTCACAATCGACTCCGAGAGCGACTATACCCCGCTTTTCAACGGAATCTCACGCAAAAAGACACTCGTCAGCTTCACACTTCCCTCAGGCGAGAAGGAGGAAGAAGTCGTGCTTCCCACCACACGCATGACCGACCTTCTCTACAACCGCTGGGTGAAGCGCAACGCACACCTCGTCGATTCGCTTTCAGGCGGCCGCCTCGGCTATGTGCACATCCGCTCAATGAACGACGCAAGTTACCGCACAATCTATGCTGACCTGCTCGGCAAGTACAACGAACGTGACGGAATCGTGATTGACACCCGCTTCAACGGCGGAGGCCGTCTGCACGAGGACATCGAAGTGCTCTTCAGCGGAAAGAAGTATCTCACTCAGGAAATCAAGGGAGTTGTAGCAGGCGAAATGCCCTCACGCCGCTGGAACAAGCCTTCAATCATGCTCACAGGCGAAGCCAACTACTCAAACGCACACGGCACTCCGTGGGTGTACCGCCACGTTGGTCTCGGCAAAATCGTCGGCATGCCTGTCCCCGGAACAATGAGTTCGGTAAACTGGGTCAATATGCAAGACCCGTCGCTGACATTCGGCATCCCGGTAGTAGGATTCAAGACAGCAGAAGGAAACTATCTTGAAAACACCCAACTCGAACCCGACGTGAAGGTAGCCAACGACCCTGCAAAAATCGTCCTTGGAATCGACGACCAGATTTCAGCTGCCGTCACCACTCTTCTCAACGACATCGACAAGAAGAAATAAAAATTCTATTCCTATAGCAAACGAAACTACGCCTGCCCCCGGACAACCGGGGACAGGCGTAGTATTTTTTTCGTCGCAACGTAACGGGCTCTACCGTGTGCAACGGTCAAGTATGGCATTGAGAGTCCTGTCGTCAAACCTGAATGGCGATGCAAGGCGTGTCGTGGCATGGATATAGAGAGCGATGGCGCGGGTCATAAGCATGTCGTCATGACAACCGCGCGAGGCGGAATAAGAGCCATCGGGATGCGCCTCATACTGCAGAAGTTCGTCGCAGGCAGCCGACGAATGCTCGACATAGCCACGGTCACGCACACAGGCGACAAGGTTAGCTATGATGGCAGGCTTGGTGCGCATGTTGGTGTGGAAACCTACAGTCTGCGCCACTCCGTCGTTGCCTCCGGGGCGAAAATAGAGATTCGGATAGCGGGCCGAAAGAGTGTCGAGGATATAGCGCCCCTCGCCTTCCGAGGAACTTTCCCAAGAATTGCTCTCGACCACCAGCAGTGCGTCGCCATAATAGCGGCCAATGGCCTCTGCCTTGCGTGCAAGCAGGTCATGGTCGATATGCCCGCGCCACTGGGCCACAATTTCAGGCAACGCACTCTCCGAGTCGCTATGACGGTCAAGAACGCAGATGACCGAGAAATCCGCGTCACGCGTGCGACCACCGATATCGACACAGACTATATAGTCACCGCACGGGCGCGGATGTCGCCACAGCTCACACTCCCCGTCGAGCGAAGGGACAAACCTCGGCGCGACGCATAGCGACGTGTCACCGCAATCGGACATCACGACCTCTCCCCTTTCACCCTTCAGGCGGCATCCGTCGCGCAGAGCCTCCACATCCTCCGAGCTGAACACACTGCGGACAGTCGATGAAAAAGCCTCGGCAGGTGTGGTCGGATACTCGGCCATCATCGAACGGTGGTCGGAGAAAGCCATGCGCTTCTCATGATACCACTTTATCGCTTCCAGCGTGCAGCCGTGGGCAGACCACAACCGACGCTCGTAGTCATCCATCGAATCCCACAGTGCATCGGGATCTGTGACCTCACTGCGGTTAATCTCGATTTCGTGCCAAGGGACGAAAAACGGAATCTTATCGCTCGCCCCCGGAGTGTTGGCTCTCAGCCATTCGCGATGGAAAAAGTTGCCGACTCCGTTGGCCGTACTCTCCATAGCGATGAACGACAGCGGCTTTGAGGCTATGCCCGAAGTGACAGAACGCATGAGGTCGGCCGGACTGTGGCGCGGAGAATCCTTCCAGAAAGCCACCTCGCTGAGATGGGCAAGCGCACAGTCAAGACCGCGCGTCGCCTCCTGATTCTCGCTCGAACAGACTGTCACCTTGCATTCGCGTCCCGGAATGAGACGAGTGTTCGACATCCGTTCGAATGGCCTGAACTCAGGACGCACATCCTCATCCCAATAATCCGAGGGATAGCGGGCGAGGAGCTTGCTGTACATTCCGCGTATTGTGGCCGCCGTATCCTTGACATGGGCACATATAAGAGAATTCCAATTACGGCAATGGACTATCTGAATCCATGCGAAATAAATCTGGATAAGTGTCGAACCGCCCCATTGCCGAGCCTTAAGCATAATCAGACGAAGCGGACGTCCGGCCCGACGCTCGGTCTCAAGGAGGCTGACGAGCCTGCGCTGCGGACGGTTGAGGCGGAATGGAATATCGGCCGAAGTCATCTTGTCGGTTATCACCACGCAGCTGACAGCCCAGAAAGGGAAATCATATCTGAAACGCAAGCGCGCGAAATCTGTCTCATTGACCGCCACACCGAGCCGAGGGTCAGAAAGCATGTCGGCCGGGAGATAGTATGTCTTGCCGTTGAAGCAATAGGGACGGCGCTCGGGGTCGGATTCATCGCCAATAACCGGGTCAGGGACAGGCAGCAAGGCGGCATTACGACGGGAATTCTCAAGAAGTATATCGCGTGGTATCATTGCAGGATAAAATTCTTTACATTAAGATTTATCGACAAAATGAGATTGTGGCTGTGGCAGGCGAAAACACTCAGAGGCGGCAGATGAACCACTTCTCCGCTCAACTCCCACGAGGTCAGAAGATTCGAGCGCGTGACACCCATACCGTTGTCAGCCCGGATTTCGACAGTCCCACCTGTAATTTCACCGAACACAGGAATCTCGAATCCATATATTCCGGGAGTGGACGACGGCGATGCCACGGATGAGCGATAGGCGATATCGACATACGCATCAGTCCGTGAAGCCGACAGATTATAGAGCCGTCCGCTATCATCGGTAGCCCATATACACTGACCATCGTCAAGGAGCGATGACAATAACGGAAATGAACGTGAGTAGAGCATACGGCCTTTATCGTCATGGACAACCGCATCAGGAAAAAGAGGAGATAGATTGTCGCCTTCCGCAAGCATGAAGTTTTCAGGACAAGGCTTTTCATGGCCGTAGAAGCATATAAGCTCGTCTCTTACCGAATCACGGGCGAGCCTTTCGGCACAGACAAAGGAGCGCAGAGTCACGACACTCTGGCCTGTAATCCTCACAAGGTCGTCGCCGGCCAGCACGGCAACCGAGTTTCCGCCAAGACTGCACACGGAATCACTACTACCGACTACGCGCGTGTCAAGAGTGCGCGCAGTCAGACGGCTACGCGTGGAATTAGCCGTGACAGACTGCACTCCATTTTTCCCGAAAAGGTAGAAACGCGCACTGCCGGCATCCCATCCCCCTGTCGAACCAGACACAGCCATGAGTGCCACAGGGCGCGATTCAGATGTCTGCGTGACGGCAAGAGGACGAAGCGGCTGAGAGACAGAAGCAAGGACAACAGTCGATGGCAGCGGACGCTGTCGCGATGCCCCGGCCGGAAGAATAAAGGCCGGCCTGTCGCGGATCATCACGACAGGCAAACCGTCGTCGGCAAGCCAATAGGCAAAACGTCCCGACGGGTCGGGGCGGAGCTCGACACGGAGAAAATAACGCTCATAGAAAAGCTCCATCCTCACTGCGTCGGCCGACGGGTATGTCAGCAACGGCGACAGTGCTCCAAGCCGGAAAGAACTGACAGTGGCGCTACGGACACAACTGCTGCCATCGGCAAAAACAATCTTTACGGCCACTGGCACAGCCTCCGGAAAGTCATCGCCGGGCGAGGGATTTGCAATGACAAAGCCACATGGAAGCCACCCTCTAAAACGCATTGCTGAAACTCCGGCATAGGCAATGCTGTCGCCACCGATATCGGCCACTCCGGCACACAGACAATGAGGAATATCAACCGAAGCCATTACCGATTCGTCCTGACCAAGCGGCGTATGGGAAACAGCCAGAAGCCGACGAAGGTCGGACAGCTCTGAGTCAAGCCCCGGCGAAGGAGTGCGGACCGGCCGACTTATGCCCTGCCACTCACAGGCAGAAGAGTCAAAACCGAAAGTGGCACATGGCCTGAGACTCTCGCTCAGGGAGGCAAGGACTGCTTCGGTCAGGGAACGCAGACGCGAGCCTTCGCCTCCAAGAGCCGAAACCGCATCATTGAGGCCGGGCAATCCGACATGGAGCGAGCCGGAAGTAGCCGAGAAAGAGCCGAAACGATGGGGAGCATTATCCGTACTGTCAAATGGATGAAGCTGCGGGCTGACCGACAAGACTACACGGCTGACCGTCTCAAGCCATTGCCCCGAAAGAGGAATGCAAGGCTTCAGACGCAGCGTGAACGCAGAAGCCGTCATCCGCTCAACGGAGATTGTCGAGAAACCTGTACCGCCCAACAGAAAATCGACTCCAAGAAGCTGCTGACCGTCAGGTGGCATGACCATTACGGGCGCTGAGACATATAACAGCTCTCCGTTGTGGCCGACGAGGCTGTAGCGGGCAATGACAGGCTGAAAATAGACCTGACGCTGCATGGCGGCCTCTGCTATCGAGCGATAGGCATCACCGACGAGACGACCCACAGTCCGGGTGTCGGCAGCAGAGAGCTGAGAGGAGCGCGAGGTGTATGCGCCACGGAGTTCCACGCCACCGACCGTGACACTCAGCGGAGATTCATCGTTGCGGACAAGCGCAAAAGGCTCAGGCATATCGGCTGCAGAATGCCAAGTCCAGCCGTCGTCGGTATCAGCCTGTAGCCACATCGGAGCTTCGTCAGCACCCATAAGAACCAGATAGCGCCCGGCACAACTGACAATGCCCGACGGTCGGCCCGGTGCATCGGGAAGCATCACCGAGCGAGTGCCGTCGTGACAGACCAAGCGGCCATCATATTCCATCGCAAGCCATTTTCGGCCATCAGGACTGTCTATACGGCCTCCGGGAAGCAGGCGCAGCCCCGGCATAGGCAGGTCGAGGGGAATCTCGGCAGGAGGGCCGACCGCTTCAAGACCGGTGCGACGGAGCGGAGGGCGGAGGTTATGGCAGATTTCTGTTTCACGCCGTGTCAAAGCTCCGGCCGGGAAACGGATAGCAGCCCGGCTCTTGCCTTTCATTCGTCTGAAATTCATAGAATTAAGATAGTAACGAGTGTGTTTAAGGGTTAAAGTGTGAATAATCAGGAGAGATAAGGGACAAAGTTTAGAGTAAGGGGGACAGGATAAGAAAGAATAGGGAAGATTGTGCAAATTTACTATCACCCGACATCGGAAAGGTGCGATTATACAAACCGGTATATAAAAAACGGCATCGGAGACATCTGTTGACAGACATCTCCAATACCGTTCTTTGAGGATGGTCGAATATCCTCTTATGTCTTCTCCGGACTTAAATCGCCGGAATCAATTTGTTGTGCCCAGTTCGCGGACCGCGCCGGTGAGAGGATTGAAATGCAGATAGGCGGGCTGACGCTTGTCGGTAAAGAGGCTTGGGTCGAGACCGAAAACCACACCATATTGTGCGACATCAAACTCCTTATTGACCAAGGTCTTGTCGTCGAAACTCAACGACACTGACGCTGACCCCGGAATACGGTAGGCGACTCCTCCCTTGGGGAAAGACTTGGCAACGCCCTTGTCATTGACCGGCAGTTCGCCACGTGTCACAGGCTTAATCTCCATATAGATAGGATCGCCCGACAGGTCAGAGGCATCGACAAGCCCCTCGGCAGCCGAAAGACGGGCCACGACTATACGCTCCGGCTCACCCTCTTCAGGGACGTAGACGGTGAATGTGCGTACTTCGACAGACTTCTGGACAGTCCCGAGAAACATTGCGGTCAAAGCCTCCTCCTGTCCTGAAAGCTGGTCGAGAGCCAGTTTCATGGCAGCACCGTCAGACGGCATGGCATCCGCCTGCCCCGATATGATTTCGTTACGGTTGTTGCGAAGTTCATAAATTTTATCGGCCGCAAGTTCAGCCTTTTTAGCCGATGAACGGCTCTGAATCATTTCGGGGGTGACAGCCTGCTGTGCGATAGGCTTCTGGAGCACTGTGGGCGCGGGCGCTACTGCTTTCGGCAGTTCTGTCAGTTCAACCGCCGCCTCGTAAGCCTCATCGTTTATCGAAAGAGGGAAATTACTGTCGCTCACCATCATGAACGTACCGTTGCCGCCCTTGAATGTGGCAAGATAGCGCTCCTCCTCGTCGGCTATAGCCACGGGATTGACGACAGCCTCTGTGATGTGCCACGAAGTGGACGGCTTCATGATTGGCTCTGTGCTCAGATACTTGCGGGCATACTGATAAAACTCGCCGGGAGTGTTGACAGTCTTCTCGACGGCTATCGTAACTTCGAAAGCTGTCAGCGGAAGAGTGTAGATTAGGCCATACTCGCTCGCCTTTGTGGCTGTCAGCTTCGACGATGTCTGTGCCACGGACGGAATTGCAGCCAAAGCGCCCAGCAGCAATATAGACAATAACTTTCTCATAATGATATCGAAAAGTTTTTAACCTTTTAAACTCTTTATTTTAAACTCTTAAATTCTAAAAACCTACACCTGCATGATGGCTTTTATAGCCTTGCCCACACAGGAAGCGATGTCGCCCGAAAGCGAACCGTATTCACCCTCGACATGTGCGGCGATATCGCCGGCAAGACCGTGGATGTAGACCGCAGCCGTGGCCGCTATCTCCGACTTGTAGCCCTGAGCGAGCAGTGAGGTGATGATGCCGGTCAACACATCGCCGCTTCCGGCTGTAGCCATAGCCGCCGAGCCTGTCGAATTGAAAAAGACTTTGCCGTCAGGACGGACGGTGGCGCTGTAACGGCCTTTAAGCACAATTATCACCTTATATTTATGTGACACTTCGAGCGCTCTGAGCAGACGGGTCTCGGACGAAGCCTGCGAACCGAATATGCGGTCAAACTCGCCGGCATGAGGTGTGAGAATCGAGCCGGGAGCGATGTGGTCCATGAGCGCGGGAGTGCGGGAGATGATGTTGAGGGCATCAGCGTCGAACACCATCGGCCGTTTTATGGTCTTTATGAGTGTCTCAAGCGCGCCACGGGTGGCATCGTTCGTGCCTATGCCCGGCCCTACACCGATAGCGGTGAAGTTGACACGCGGAGTCATGTCGGAAATCACGTTCTCATTACGGTCAGGGATATAAAGAGCCTCGGGCACTGCCGTCTGGAGCACATTGAAACCGCAGCGTGGAGCATGGACGGTCAGTTTGCCCACACCGGCACGCAAAGCTCCGCGCGCGGCAAGCACAGCTGCGCCCATCATGCCGTAGCATCCGGTGAAGAGCAGCGCATGGCCGAAATCAGCCTTCGAACAGAAATCGGGACGGCGTTTGAGCACACGTCTGACATCATCTTTCTCTATAAAGAAATATTTCGTAGGGGTCTGCTCGATGGCACGTCGGCTCAGACCGATGTCGACCACCTTCCATTGCCCGACAATGGGAGCATTGTCGCTCAGGAAAAACGCGAGCCGCGGGAACTGCACGGCGACAGTGAGGTCGGCATGGACGACATTGCGCGCAAGAATGCGCGAATTCCAGTCGCCATACATGCCTGAAGGTATATCAATCGACACGACGGTCGCTCCTGATTCATTGATGTAGCGCGCCATAGCCATATAGCCTCCCTCAAGGGGATTGCGCAGGCCTGTGCCGAAAAGACCGTCGATGACGAGATGGTCGGATGTAAGTGTCGGGATGTGGGAAGTATGCACAATCTCAGTCATGGCCACATTGCCGATGCTGAGAAGTTCGTCGCGACATGCCCGGCAGTCAGGCGAAAGCGAATCGCCCTTCACATTGATAAGCACGACATGGGGATTGAAACCGGCCTCTATCAGCATTTTGGCCACAATAAGCGCGTCAGCGCCGTTATTCCCCGCACCGGCAAAAACCATGGTGGGTTTCGACGGACTCCAACGGCTGAGAATCTCATTGACCACCCCTTCGGCCACACGGTGAATCAGCTCCATCGAGCTGACACCTTCCTCCTCGATAGTCACGCGGTCAATGTTTCGTATATGTTCAGTGCTAAAAATCTTCATAATCAATCAAAAAGAATTGCCCACGCAAAATTACAAAGATTTCGCCAATAAACATTATTATAAGCATAGATTAATCCAAAAAGTAGCCCGATCGGGATAAAAAACAGTGTGCATGCCATCGGTCGACGGCATGCACACAAAGGGTCACGGTAGTCAAATTCTAAAGGCAGGTTCAGGCCTTTAGGTGTGTCTCAATCGTGTTTCAGTGCAACAAGAATCATATCAATTCACTTAATATTACATGACATAGCTCTTAATATTTACATTTTGCGATTCAGAGACACTATCGTGAACTGAATCAATATCCGGGATTAATGAACAGCGCACCTGTGGAGATCACGTCTGTATAATTGCTCGGAATCGGACGCAGGGCGTATTCAGGCTTGAAGTAACCGGCAAGTTCGGGGAATGTTGACTGAAGATAGCTTGCATCCTTGTACATACCGGTGCGCTTAAGGTCGAAGAAGCGTGTGAACTCACCGCAAAGCTCGCGGCCACGTTCGTCAAGGACAGTGCGGATTGTAGCCGCTCCCGACAGAGGAGCTGCACCGGCACGCTGACGCACCTTGTTGATATAGCCCATAGCCTGTCCGCCACCGTTGAGGACGATGTCGTATTCGGCAGCAATCAGATAAATCTCGGCCATACGCATCGGCATCACTCCGTTGAGATTTCCGTTGCGCATCTTGCTTGCATTGGCCACAAAGTAATTGGAGCTTGCATGCTTGTTGAGCGACGGATAGTAATAGCGGTAGTGGTTTTCACCTTCGCCGGCGGTCATGATGATACCCTTCTTGGAATCGTCATACACGTCCTTATAGTCGATAAGAAGATGATTCGATGTACCCTTGGCAGCTACTTCCGACGCATAATTTGCATCCTGCGGCATCACGAAGCGGATTGCGAGATCACCGACATTGATCTTATCACCTACTTTTGAGGCATTCTTGCCGTAGCGTGAAGCATCGCCGTCGGTCCAGCTATACTCCTGATTTGCCGTCCACTCAGTGATGAAAAGCTTGTGGAAACGGGGGTCAAGCGTACCGTTGTCCTGCACATAGAGGCTGAGCAGGTGCTGAGTCGGCATGAAGTCGCCCTGCACACCGCCGTCCCATGCAAGACGTACAGCCTGATTATCGATTCTCGCGCCGAAGTGGTTGAGCTGACAGAGGAAGTGCTCGTCGTTGCGGTTTGTACGGTAGTTACCGTTGCTTGAACCGTGGGTCTTGCCGCCGAAGACGGTGTACTTCCAGAGAGCCTCCTTGTTTGACTTGTTGTTGGCCTCTTTGAACACATCGTCGAAATCTGCATACATGTATGTCATGTAGTCAGCTCCGCCGTTTTCACAGTCAGCTATAAGTTTCTTGGCCACATCGAAGCCTTCCTGAAGGAATTCAGTGGTGTCATATTGACGGGTCGCAAGACATGCCTTTGCAAGATAGCCGAGAGCGGATTTCTTGGTAGGATTGGCATCAGCGTCATAATTTCCGACCGGAAGCCATTCGGCTGCAAAACGCAAGTCAGGAATAATCACATCGCGATAAATCTCAAGCACGTCTGTGCGCGCAGGCGAATAGTTGTTGGCCTTTTGCACGGCTGTCAGTTTCACGACACCGCCAAACATTTCAACGAGATTGTAGTAGTAGACGGCACGGAGGAAATGTGCCTCGGCCACTTTGGCATTGCGCTCTGCGTCTGTCGCAAACGAGCAGTTGGGAGCAGTCTCGATAGCAAGGTTGCAAGCACCGATACCGTCGTATGCGGCGTTCCACAATGCGTTTGTGAAAGTCTGGTTGGGCGCGCCTGCAAAGAACTTGAACACATTGTCGTTCTGGCCCATCTGATTGGTCTTGGCAGTCCAGAGGTCGGTATTACCCTCCATGAAGCCCATGAAATCAATGCCGTTGTAGAACTGGCGTTCGAGACCGAAGTAGCACTGGTTGATGAGTGTTTCGTAACCGGCAGGAGTCGTGCCGAGGTTTTCAAGGGTAAAACCGCCGGGGTTTACCTCATCGAGTGAACAGGACTGCATCAGGAGTGTCGCACTCACTCCACAGGCCCAAAGTATATTTGAGAATTTACGTTTCATTGTATTAATTTCGTTTTATGGGATTAGAGTGTGAGGTTGATACCGAATACAAACTGCTTGTATGTCGGGAATGCATCCGAACCGCCGGTCTCAGGGTCAGTACCCTTGAGCTTGCTGTCATTGACAATGATGCAGGGATTGTAAGCGGTTCCATATACGCGGAGGCGTTCGATGAGGGCCTTGCGGGTCAGCTTCTGCGGCAGTGTGTAGCCGAGAGTGATGTTCTTAATCTTGGCAAACGAACCATCAACTACGCGGAGAGCCGGATAGAACTTGCTCTGTTTGCTTCCTGTGCCGGGGCGAGGATAGTAAGCGCCCTGATTGCTCTCTGTCCAGTAGTCTGTGCCGGCAAGCTGGTTCTTGGTACGTGAATCTTCTGCTGTGTAGTAGCCGAGGAGGTCGCTGCTGATTGTCTGACCGAAGCGACCCATCATGAATACAGAGAGGTCGAATCCTTTATACTGGAAGGTGTTGTTAAGACCGAGAATCCAGTTGGGGTTCTGATGACCGAGAATCTGACGGTCATTGTCGCCATAGGCGTGTACACCACCGTCGCCATCTTTCTCAATGGTTTCAATCTTGAGGAAACCGGGTTCAACACCAAGTTTCTTCATGAGCTCAGGGTCATCGTTAGTGCCCCAGATACCGGCATATTTCCAGCTGTAGATAGTCTTGATCGGGTGGCCTTCGAAAAGGTTTTCGTTGATGAGGTCACCGCCGGGAAGCGATTTGATTTTTTCCTTGCTCCAAGTCGCGGTGAAAGTAGTCGACCAGCTGAAATCCTTGGTCACGATGTTGCGGCTGTTGATTGTAAGCTCGACGCCATGGTTTTCTGTGCGTGCGAGGTTCTGCCAGCTCGAAAGGGGTGAGCCCCAGCCGGTGAGACCGTCGGTGATGGGCACTGTGCGCTTGTAGAGAAGGCCCTTGGTGTCTGTCTTGAACCATTCGATTGATCCGTCGATGCGGCTGTTGAGCACGCCGAAGTCAAGGCCGACGTTCCAGTTGTATGATTTCTCCCAGCCGAGATTGCTACCGGCAAACGTACCTGTGTACTGTGCGAACTGAACGGGAACGCCACCCACGGTCACACCGGCGTTGGGATAGAGATATGCCTGACTCTGGGTTACGTAAGCACCTGTACCGCCTGAGTTACCGGTGACACCGTAGCTCACGCGAAGTTTTGCATTGTCAAGCCAGTTGCGTGTATCTTCCATGAAGCTTTCCTCTGAGATGCGCCATGCGACAGCGCCTGCGGGGAACGAATCCCACTTGCTGCCTTCAGAGAACCAGCTGACACCGTCCCAGCGGTTAGAGAACGTCAGGAGATAGCGGCCTTTGTAGTTGTAGTTGACACGGAACGCATACGACATTTTCTGTGTGCGGGAATAGTCGGAATATGTGTAAGGGCTTGTCGAACCTGACAGAAGACGGTGATACTGCCATGAGTCAACGAGGAAGCCGCCGCTGCCGGCGATAGTCTGCTCGTTTGTGTTCTTATTATAAGATGTGATGAACTGAGCGCCGAACGAATGGTCCTTGATGTCGGCATTGTATGAGAGGATGTTTTCCCAAGTATATGCCCAGCCGTTGCTGTGAGTCTTCTGTGCGTAGGGTGATGAAGCATACGAAGGCTGGTTTGCGTTTGCCTGACTGCCCCAGTACTGGCCGAGACGGCTGTCAGAGAGGGTTGTGCTGATTTGAGAGCGGAGTTTCAGGCCGGTAATCGGAGTAAGCTCAAGATAACCGATTGAGTTGATATAGGTCGATTTTGTATTGTTGGCATACTGATTCTCGATAAAGTCACCCATCGGAGAATACTGACCGTTTATATACTCGTGGTTAAGTTTTCCGTTTTCGTCATAAGCATCACCAAGAGGGAACGATGTGAGAGACTTTGTATAAGTATTCTTCACACCTCGGTTACGGTCTGAATAAGTGAGGTTGCTTGTGAAACCGATTGTAGCATACTTGTTGATTTCCTGATCGATGTTGAGACGTAGAGTGTAGCGGTTGATATTGTCGTTCTCAAGCAGGCCTTCTTCCTTCGCATAAGATGTCGAAGCAAAGATGCGGGTCTTCTGTGTGCCGCCGCTTACAGAAAGCGCATATTTCTGAGTGGTCGCACGATGGCCCGAAACGAGGTCGACCCAGTCAATCCATTT
Source organism: uncultured Duncaniella sp. (assembly GCF_910578445.1). Classification (GTDB taxonomy): domain Bacteria; phylum Bacteroidota; class Bacteroidia; order Bacteroidales; family Muribaculaceae; genus Duncaniella. Next base: position 35,041 of record NZ_CAJTQC010000016.1, read on the forward strand.
GCCCTGATTGTAGGCATCGGTGTAGATCGGATTGCCAAGCAGAGTGCTCATATCCGAGGGATAGTTTCCGGTTGTGTACTTGTAGGCTTCGCTCTGATAAGCTACCCATTCGTCACCGATCATGCCATGCTTGTAGTTGGCGTCGCCGCTGAATCCATAGTAGGCGTCGAAGTTGACCACAGCCTTGCCTTCCTCTCCTCGCTTGGTAGTGATGATGATCACACCGTTCGCACCGGCTGAACCGTAGATAGCTGTCGAGGATGCGTCCTTGAGAATATCAATCGACTCGATATCGCTCGGATTCACCTGATTATAGCTGCCGGGGAGACCGTCAATGATGAAAAGTGGCTCGTTGCTGCCGTAAATCGAACGCGAACCACGCAGGAGGATGCTGACATCGCTGCCTACCTCACCGCTGCTCTTAGTGATGTCCATACCGGCCACCTTGCCTGAAAGGGCTTCCATCACATTGTTTGTCGGAGCTACGACAACATCCGAATTTTTCATCGAACTGACAGCTCCTGTGAGGTCTTTACGCTTCACTGTACCGTAGCCGATAACTACTACCTCATCAAGCATCTCTCGGTTTTCCCTGAGAGTAACATTGATGACGCTCTTGCCCGCAACCGGGACTTCTTCTGTGACATAACCGACATAGCTGATGACGAGCACTGCATTGTCGGCAATGTTGTTTAAGGCAAAATTACCGTCTATATCGGTGACTGTGCCCATTTTGGTGCCTTGAACCGCTACGTTCGCACCGATTACCGCTTCACCGGCTTCGTCAATGACCGTGCCGGTGACAGATTTTGTCTGGGCAGTGGCCACAAGTGCCATCACTGCCAGAATCAGAGTCAGAATATTTCGGCTGAAGCCTTTTATCCCCTCTGATTTTAACATCTTTCTGTTTTCCATGATGTAATAATGAGTGGTATAAATAAATAATTAATTACAATGACTTTTCAAAGGTATCGTGAGGTTTCTATTACGATAATAGGTATATAGATTACAATAAGATGGCAACAAAGTTAACAATAATTTTAATAAAATCTTCAATTTTTATTAAAATTATGTCAAATTTTCTATACAATAAGATGATATTAATTGATTACAATATGAATACCCTATCCCAAAAACGTTTCATATTCAAGTCCGGCGGAATCAAGCGCCCCACATAGCGTCGCAGTAGGGTTGACCAGAATCCGGCGCACGAACGGCAGCAGCAACGATGGCAGATCATCGTCATGGTCGGTCACCACCGCCTCCACATTCCATCCCCTTTCCTCGGCAAGTGCACAGACAAGGCGTCGTTTGGCCTCTCCGCGTGCTTCGACATAGCTGCCATACGAATCGCTCAGCGGAGTTGCTATCCATGCATCAAAATTCAGATGTTCAAACAGATAAGGTATATAGAGGTCGGGGGCGGCCGTAGCAAGCACAATCCTTGAACCTTCCGTCCTCAGGAGCTCAAGCTCACTCATGAGACGGGTGTTAAGCGAGCCGACAAGCTGCGATGCAAATTCCGCCAGATCTTTTTCCGTCATCTCCTGAGAGCCGATGCGGTGAATCGGATATTTCATTGCCACATGGCTTATCACTCCGGCTTTTCTGGCGGCAAGCAGTCCCAACACCTTAGCCAGCGTCGTGTACTCACCGCGTCCTTTGAGATGTCCTACCAGACAGCGGATAAACATCCTGAATGAATTGCCCTGAAGCAAAGTGCCGTCAAGGTCTACAATGACACACGGGACATCCCTGTCAGCGTGCATCAGGCTTTCATGTCCATTGACCATGGGAAACGTATTAATGTTTTGTTACGATACAGTGCATAGTCCGGAGAAATCAGAGGCCGGGTGGTGGTAACGGTTATCACAGCCGAACGCACCTGTGCCGCCGGACACGCCTCACGCAGTGAACCGACGATGGCTTCCATCGTGACACCGCTGTCGATTGCATCGTCAACCACAAGAATTCTCTTCGCCTTAAGACAGGTTATTTCAGCCGGAATCTCGACACGCCCTACCCTTCTGCGAGGTCTGAGAGCAAGCAGACGCGACTCGGCAATCCTCATGAAGTCAAGGATGCGTGAAGGAAGCATTGGGAGCAAACCCGCCACGAGGCTTTTATGATGAGTCGAAGGCCGCTGCAGTTCCACCACAGCCAACTGCGCATCCGGAAATTCACCAAGAATCTCTCTTGCCACATATTCGCCTCCTGTCCGTATGCCAACCACAAGCTCAGGCACAAATTTTTCGCCTGCGACCACCTCGGCAAGCATCCGGCAGGCTACAGCAAAACGCCTGTTGTCTAAAGTAACAACCTTCATAATTTTTTTCTTACTATCTTTTCTTACTACCTCAACTGTTTTTCTTACTACTGCCGTAGACCAACGGTGCTACCGCTTTCAACACGCGCTCACCTAAATATGAAATGATGATTCCAAGTTTATTTTTCAGTCTGACACGCGGATTTTTCAGGCTCTCCAATCTATAGCGTTTAATCAGCTCCCAGCATTCGCGCGAAACATGCGCATGCTCACCCGCGCGGTCATGTATGGCAAGCAGACAATACATGTTGAAACAGGCACTCAACCGGCGGTCGCGCGCAGCCGGAAGAAGACTCGGATAACTCACGGCCATAAAGTCCTCAAGACGCGATGTGACCTTGAGCACATCAAGCCGCGCAGGAGAAAACTGATTCGTAAGACTGCCGGGCGTGTCACGATAGAAATAGACAGGCGCATCAATCAGGGCTATTTTTCCATTCCGGCCCTCGACCTTATAGAAAATATCAAGATCCTCGTAGATACATCCCTCATCGAAACACACATCACGGAGACACTCGCGACTGTAGAGTTTTCCCCACGGAGCTGGCACGATGCCTTCGGACTGATAGAGCACTTTTTCAATGACATCAAGCCTGTCGCAGACGCGAGGTCTGACATCAGTCCGCGCTTCATCAACCGGTCTGAACTCCACTCCGCGCAGCCATCCTCCGTAAACAAGGTCACACCCGCTGTCAAGCGCCGCATTGAGGAGCATTTCTATGCTCCGAGGATAGAGCACATCGTCGCTGTCAAGAAAGCTGACCCATTCCCCACCGGCAACACGCAAGGCTGCATTACGCGCGGCAGACACGCCCGACTGCCGTTGAAAGAGAGGTTTCACACGGCTGTCGCGTGCGGCATATTCGGCAATAATACGGCCGGTAGAGTCAGTCGAACCGTCATCGACCACTATTATCTCAATGTCATGACAGGTCTGTCCGACCGCACTGTCGAGACATTCCCGGAGATATTTTTCGGCATTGAACGCCGGAATTATTATCGAGACCATAGGACGAGACAACATCCGTTTTTTTAATTCACTATTCAGTTCTTTTTGCGTTTGACTGTGTGCTTCAGCTTCAGAACCGCAAAATTCAGTTCAAAAGTTGTTTCAGAATCCGTGGTCGAAAGACTATCGTCAAGCAAGTCGGCAAGAATCTCTCCGCTCTGCACCATGAGTGATTTCCGTTCGTCGGTATCTGCCGGAACAGTCGTCAGAGCTGACACAGTCCGTGACAATTCGCGCAACCTTGCGAATGTCTCGACAATGCCGATTGTGGTCTGCGTTGCAACAGGGCTTTTCAGAATTGTGGCAAGCATATATAAACCCTTTTCTGTAAAAGCCTTAGGCAAAACCCTCGATTTGGTTGAAAGATTTGCGGTCGAAAATTTCGACCGCAAATTCTCGGTTTCAATCTTATCGAGTGACAGAATATAGCCATCAGGAAATTTATCCGGATTATTCCTGACAGCTTCATTGACACGTTTTGTTTCAACGCCATAAAGGCGCGCTACATCAGCATCGAGTATCACACGTAAACCGCGTAACTCGATGACGGCATTCTCTATTTCTTTATAATTCACTAATTTTTCCATGGTACAGAGAGAGATTTTATAAATAAGGATGAATTAACAACAGAAGCAAATGTTTACTTCTGGCGTTGCAACTCGAATCCGGCCGTCATGCCATCATACTGATTGAGTAGCACAGACACACCTTTGATTGTATTATTACCGGTTAAGCTTCCGGCCTTTTCAATCAAAACCATAAGCCTGCTGACATCAAACGTAAGCTCCATCTTGTCACCATTCATGACGATATAGCTCTCCATCGAACCGATATTGATGCTTTTGAGCGCCATGAAAGTGAAGATAAAATTACCGGATTTTTCATCGCGCGCGATAGTTCCGTTAAGAGTCATAAGGCGCGCCTTGAAAGTGAAGGTCGAATCCTCATTTATTGTCATCACCAGCGATGTAAAACCGGCAGTCTTGTAGTAAGGCTCAAGTTTAGCTTCCACCTGAGAAGCTGCTGCCGCACCACCAGCCTTCAGCAAAAGATTGTCACTCTTGAATGTCACAGCCGGACCTGAATAGCGCCATGTTCCTACAAGTTTACCGATTGTAAGATTTGACGAGCCTATACCAAATTTATTTGCTACACCCGAAAGTAAATTTCCTAACCCGCCTGCCGTTGACTTTGACTGTGAGGAATCGGTCTGCTGGGTGGTAGCAGAACCTTTTCCGAGATTATTGAGAATATTGTTTATATCCCATTGCGAGGCATAGGTTGGAGCACTGGCGAAAATAAGAATTGCGAGGAGAACAAGAAGGAGAATTTTTTTCATAAGGTTAAATATTTAATTAATTCTAATTGTAGCTTAATGCCGGATTCCGCCCACTGATCAATATGAGAGAGTGACATGGTCAAGCCATAGAGTGCTTCCGACCGACTCGCCCTTGACCGGATCGGGTGCGGTTGCAATGGCTGCACTTTCCTCAGCGATTGTGCCTATTGCAGCCGACGATGCAAACATGACCTTGAGTCCTGTAGCCTTCACACCAAAATAATCATATGTCAGCGAAGCCTTGAAAGCTGTATAGCTGTTGGCCACCGGCAGGTAGGCTGTAGCAGATGCTATGACACGCCTTTCACCGTCGATGTTTCCATAGACCTCGATTATGGCAACGCCACTGTCAGATGTGTCGGCCTGTGAAGGATTGTATTTATAATATCCGTTGAGCGACATGGGGCGCGAACGCCAGTCGACAATATCGTCATAGGTCTCTTCCAGGGTCAACGGATTGAACGAATATGAACCAAGGAATAATTTTCCGGCCGCCCGCGACTTAATTTCAGGAATGATAGGTGAATATTGCAGATATGGTTGCCCGGTCTGGGTGTAGTCGGGAATGATAGCTCCGTCAACATCAAAAGCAACGCTGCGCAGACACACTGCAAAGCTTGCATCCTCCGTGTCGCCGGGGACAGAATAGACAGACGGCTGCATGTACCAAGTGTTATGGTTTGATGAGCGTGTTGAAAACGTCTTGGCATTGGTATTGGCCCATTCCCTCGGGACCTGAAGACTGAAAGTCTGATGATTCTGCCAGTTGAATATAGCTACCGTCGTCTGTGAGTAGCGGCCTCCGCTCGGAAGGTTTTTATAGGAGACACCTTCCTTGCGGTGCTCGAATTCATCGTTCGGTAGCGAAGGATCTGACTCTGTCGATAGCCTGACAGGCGATGTGAAATCATCCTTGCCGGGATTACGCATCATGGTCGCGGTCAATGTGTAGGAAGTCGAAGGAGCAAGACCTGTAATGACAACCATCCCCTCTTCCGTGTCGCGATAAAGCACGCTCGCACGGCTGCCATTGAGATAGATGTCGAGACCGTTGGCCACGGCAGATATAAGCTCAGGAGTATCGGCGATGACCTTGACCCGGGCATAGGTGGCGAAAGCATCGAACTCCAGACTGAAATCGGGCATGAAACGAGAGATGCACACCTCTCCCCTGACCTCCTGACAATAGAGAATCCGGGCATTAAGGTCAGCGCTTCCGGGCGGAATTGCGAAGGAAATGTCATAGATGCCGTCGGCTATCTCACCGACCAATACTATCTCTGCCGGATGCCACTTGCCATTGTCGAGCAGCTCGACCGCGACATGAGAGGCGAAATCATCGGCAAGTGTAGCCACGCGGATAACAGCTGTCGTCGCGCCGACCATTGCTGAAGAAACCGAATCGACCACAATCTCCATAGGCCGTGTCTCGACAGTCAGCATCAGTGGATTGCCCACACGCCCGTCAACATCCTCGGCCATCAGACCGATAGTGCTTATGGCCTGAGCCTCGTTCAGAAAGACAAAATTGCCCATAAATGCCGACAAATCAATCTCGGCTCTGCGAGCTGATGAAGACCATTTCAGGCCATAGGCGGAGAAGATTTCAGCCTCCTCTGCCGAGAGCGACAGCAGATCGGCCTGACGAGGGACTCCGACCGAATTCAGGTAGGGGGAATTTACCGTAAAGTAGAGATGGGATAGTTCAGCTGACGAACTGATGTCGGCTCTGACTGCCTCATCGGGGATTTCGCCTTCAGGCAGGACATATATTTCATCAGGAGTCCAGCCATAAGCGGTCAGTTCCGGAGGAAGGGCTGAAACAAAGACGCTGTCAAGTGTACGCGATACACTTTCCGAACCGACCGTACAAGTGACCACAGGGTCGTCTCCGCTACAGTCAAGAGAAAACCGGTATTCATAAAACACACCGCTCTCGGTCTTCCCGATTTCAAAAGCCTTGTAGCCCACCTCACGGCCATCGGCCAGGGTCAGTTCAAGATAGACCGACGTGTGCCCCGGAAGAAGATAAAGAATATCGTCGCAAGCAGTGTCGTAGCCGAAATAACCTCCGCCGTCAGCATGCAAATAAGCCCGGACTGCTTTAAAACAGGCCGACATCTCCGCATCAAAAGTCACGGTGTTGGCCGTGCTGACAGGACGGAGCGTCATGTCAGTCTGCTGTGTCCTTCCGGGAAGAATGTCGATATTCTCCACGGCATTGTAGTATGGAAGGTCAAAACCCTCCTGTTCGTAGCCATAGAATGCCTGAAGATAATAAGTGCCGGTGTAATATATGTCATCTTGCGGAAAATCCTTGAACGACGGCCAGACATGCGAATACGCTCCGGCGACAGACCGCATGAAGACACCGGCCTGATCAACCTCAGGCAACAAAAAAACGGGAGCTCCGACTACCGCACCGTCAGGATAGTAAAACGTGTTGTCAATTTCTATGTTGAGCGACAGACGTCCCGTCCCTGCACTGACGGTCGTATTGTCGTCGGAGCAGGATGTGAAGAAAAGGACAGGACAGATAAACGCCAAGGTCTCTATGAGCCGGAGACGTAATGCTGACTTTCGGGTAATCAAGAGGATGTGAATAATGATGGTTTTGAAAAAATTCAGAGCGTTACGTGTGTAGCCTGAAGAGGTGTCTGTAGGAACGTTCCGGCAAGCGATGCGAAACGTCCGGCATTCTCGGTGGTGAGATATGTGCATGCGCCTCCACGGGTACATTTTTCGTCCATTTCAGGATGACGTTTAAGATAGTCGCTCAGACTTGCGGCAACGAGTTCGCCCTGAGTGACGATGGTGGCACGTCCGGCGACCTGACGGCGGATCTTTTCGATGAGCAATGGATAGTGGGTGCATCCGAGGATGATTGTGTCGGTATCGGGCTCTTGGGCGAAAAGCTCCTCAACATATTTCTCGACAAAATAGTCGGCCCCGGGCGAATCATATTCGCGGTTCTCCACCAGCGGAACCCACATGGGACACTCGACGGAGACTGTGCGGAACTGCGGGAAGAACTTGGCAATCTCTATGTCATAAGTGCCCGAACTGATTGTTCCCGGCGTACCGAGGACACCGATATTTCCGTTCTTCGTGATTGACCCGAGAGCTTCGACTGTCGGGATGACCACACCAAGCACACGCCGTGAAGCGTCCCAAGCCGGAAGGTCTTTCTGCTGGATTGAACGGAGCGCCTTGGCCGACGCAGTGTTACATGCAAGGATGACGAGATGGCAACCGCGCTCGAAAAGCGCATTGACAGCTTCACGCGTAAACTCGTAGACTACATCAAAAGAGCGTGTGCCATATGGAGTGCGGGCGTTGTCGCCAAGATAGATATAGTCATATTCAGGAAGTGTCTCGCGGATTTCTTTGAGGATGGTCAGGCCTCCATAGCCTGAGTCAAATACGCCGATAGGGCCGGGTGATGATGGAAACATGAGAGAAGTGATGATTAGAAGCTTTTATGTGTAAAAAAAGTAGAAGAATACAGGTCTGTTTCTGTAGCAATCTCCGACTGCAAGCAAAACGCCGTGCAGCCGGAGATAGTTTACGTAATCAGATTGTTTTTTCAACATCTTTTCAGCCGTCATAACGACATCCGGCCTTAGCATTCCGGCGAATGTCTCACAACTGAAAGAAATATCATGCGACAACAGTCAGGAGGTAATCGTAGAAATAGCTTACGATACCGAGTCCGATTATGCCTGCCACGCAAATCCACATGCCAAGACGCTCTGAACATGCCGAACGGAAAGTGGCGATGGGGGTTTCACTGTCATTGATGAACATTGCCTTTACAACAAGGAGATAGTAGTAGAGAGAGATGATGGTGTTGATAAGGGCGATGAGCACAAGAACGTAGAGGGCGGTAGAGCCTGTGCCGTTAAGAGTCGATGTGAACACGAAGAACTTGCTGAAGAATCCTGCAAACGGAGGGATACCGGCGAGTGAGAACATCGCAAGCATCATTGTCACCGCAAGACGGGGATTGGTCTTGTAAAGTCCGTTGTAGTCGCTCATGTCAAGCTTACCGGTAGCATTCTCGATAGCGCCGATGACGCCGAAGGCTGCAAGGTTTGAGAAGATGTAGACCAGAGTGTAGAACATCAGGGCCGATACACCCATTGCGTTGTCGCCAATGATTGCAAGCATTATATAGCCGGCCTGCGATATTGACGAGAAGGCAAGGAAGCGCTTCATGTTGTGCTGGCGCATCGCAAAGAGGTTGCCGATAGTAATAGTGAGGATGATGAGCGCGTAGAGCATCCATTCCCAAGCTACTTCATAAACAGCCCCGAAGACCTGAGTGAGAACCACGAGGAAGGCGAAAGCGGCAGAACCCTTGGAGATGACCGAGAGATAAGAGGTAACTGAAGTGGGCGCACCCTGATAGACATCAGCAGTCCAGAGATGGAAAGGAACAAGAGAAATCTTGAATCCGAAACCGGCCATGACGAAAGCAAGGGCGACTGCAAGCATCACTCCCATGTTGCCATAGAGAGCGGCGGCGATGCCCTGATAGTAGAGCGTGCCGGCGAGACCGTAGACAAACGAAAGACCCATCAGAAGGATGGCCGAAGAGAATACTGCTGTAAGGACATATTTGATGGCAGCCTCATGGCTCTCGTAGCGATGCTTGTCGAAAGCGACAAGTGCGCAGAGAGGAAGCGATGCAGTCTCAAGACCGATGATGAACATCAGGAAATGACGGCTTGAAATCATCAGATACATGCCAAGGAGGGTGAGCAGAATCAATTCATAGAATTCACCGCGACGGATGGCGGTAAACTCGGAGTTGGCCCATTTGATTGACTGAATAAGGACGATGAGCACACCTACATTGAGGATGTTTTTGATGGCTACAATTGTAGGTGAGGTGAAATACATGCCCGAGAAAGCAGACTCGGTGAGCTTGACAACCGGGCAGAATCCCCATGCGGTCACCACGGCCATGAGCGCGCATGCAATCATGGGCACGGCCTTGGTTCCCTTGGGCGATGCAAACGTATCGTAAAGGAAGACTAATAGGAATACGATTAACAATCCTATTTCCTGCTTTAATGCTAAAAACTGTGAGTAATCCATTGCTATTAATCTATGATTAGTTCAGACCTATTACGGTAAAGATTTCGGGGCTGAAAGTAAACTTGATAAGGTCGATGAAGAAGTTGGGGAAGAAGCCGATGCAGGCAACGCTGACGATGAGCGAAGCTGTAGCGACGCGTTCCCACCACTTGGCATCGGTGAGAGTCATGTGGTGCTGGTCATAGACAGGACCGTAGAGGAGCTTGCCGACAACACGGAGGATGTAGACGGCGGTTGTCACGATCGAGCTGCATGCCACGATGACAAAGACGCGGTGGAAGAGGTCGGTGTGCTCGAACGAGCCGACGAAAATAGTCATTTCGGCAACGAAGCCCGAGAGACCCGGAAGACCGAGCGAAGCCATACCGGCGATGACGTAGCAGACAGAGAGGTAAGGAAGAATCTGCATCATACCGCCCATCTCACGGATGTCGCGAGTGTGGGTACGGCCATAGATCATACCGATAAGGGCGAAGAAGAGGGCTGTCATGAGACCGTGAGAGAGCATCTGCATAATCGCACCGGTCATAGCGGTGGTGTTGAGCATAAGGATTGCGAACAGCACCAGACCGCAGTGAGATACGGACGAGTAGGCATTGATGTATTTGAGGTCGTTCTGGACACATGCGCTGAACGCACCATAGACAACCGAGATGCCGGTGAGGATAAGGAATATCCAAGCGAGTTCGTTAGCGGCATGAGGCATGAGGAAGATTGCGACACGGAAGCAGCCGTAGCCACCGAGTTTCATAAGCACACCTGCGTGGAGCATCGAAACCGCAGTAGGAGCTGAAGCGTGACCGTCGGGCGACCAAGTGTGGAAGGGGAACATCGCACCGAGGACACCGAAACCGACGAATGTCATCGGGAAGAGGAACTTCTGCCAGCCGTGGCTGATTGCGTCATATTCGGCAATCTGAAGGATGTTCCAAGTCAGGGGCATGCCTTCGGGTGCTGAATGATAGTAGATGCCGATGAGACCGAGCATGAGGAATGCAGAACCGCCCATGAGCATCAGGGTGAGCTTCATGGCTGAGTAGTTCTTGTTACCGCTGCCCCACACACCGATGAGAAGATACATCGGGATGAGTGCGACCTCATAGAACATGAACATGGTGAAAAGGTCGATCGAGATGAAGAAGCCATAGACACCTGTCGAGAGAAGAATCAGCCAGAGGAAGAATTCCTTGGGCTGGGGAATTTCCCACGAAGCAAAGCTACCGGTTATAAGGATGATGCCGGTCAGGATGAGCATGGCAATCGAAATGCCGTCGACACCCACCGCAAGGTTGATGTTGAGCGGTGCGAACCACTGCCAAGAGTCGACCCAGAGCATGGGTTCGGTAGCACCGGCGGCGCGGAGGGCGAGATAGTCGACAAGAAGCCAGACGGAGAGAGCAGTCAGTGCGACCGAGCCCGTGACGGCCACTGCACGAATCTGCTTGATGTTCCGGCAGAGGGCGAGCCCCAGCATCATGACGAGGGGTATCACCACAAAGTAAATTAATATATTTGAAAACATATCGTTACTATATTTTAGCTACTTTACAAACAGATTCAGAGTACACATACCGCTACGATGAGACCAAGGATGACAGCTCCGATGAGATACCACCAGATATACATCTGTACCTTTCCGCTCTGAAGTCCCTTGATGGCGACTGAAGCCTTGTTGGTGACGAAGGCGAGGCCGTCCATAGTTCCGTCGATGATATGACGGTCGAACCATGCGATAGGCTTGCAGATGCCGTCGAAAATGATGCGACGGGTGATGAAGAGATAAATTTCATCCCAGTAGAAGCGACGGTGAGCGGCAGTCCAGAGCCAGCGGCAGGAATCGGCAAGACGCTTGGGCTTGTCGTTCTCGCGGATATACATCCAGCGTGCAAGGAAGATTCCGCAACATGCCACTGCGACAGAGAGGCAGGCGATAGGAATATTCAGGTGGATGTGGTACTCATGACCGTCAAAGGTGACGAACTCACCGAACGGAACGAGACCGCAGACAGTCGAAACGATTGCGAGGAATATAAGCGGGAATGTCATTGCCATGCCCGGGTCATGGGGCATGTGGCCGTGATGTTCCTTAGCATAGTCAGGATTGTTCCACCAGAACACGAGGTAGTACATACGGAACATATAGAAAGCGGTCATACCTGCGATGAGTGTCATCCATATACCCCAGAAAATATTGTTGGCGAAGCAGGCCACAAGGATTTCATCCTTCGACCAGAATCCTGCGAAGGGAGGAATACCGGCAATGGCGAGACAGCCGACAAGGAAGGTGATATGGGTGATGGGCATGTATTTGCGTAGACCGCCCATTGATGTGTAGTTGTTGGAGTGGACGGCATGGATGAGCGAGCCTGCACCGAGGAAGAGGAGCGCCTTGAACATCGCGTGGGTGAAGAGGTGGAACATGGAGGCCATGTAACCGAGACCTTCGTGGATAGCGACATTGTCGCGTGAAGCCACACCGAGCGAAACCATCATGAATGCAATCTGCGAAATGGTCGAGAAGGCAAGGATACGCTTGATGTCGATCTGTGCGCAGGCCACCATTGCAGCATAGAAGGCTGTGGCAGCGCCGACGACAGTCACAAACATCAGAGCAGCGTCCTCAAGCATGTAGAGCGGGAAAAGACGTGCGACGAGATAGACACCGGCGACAACCATTGTGGCCGCGTGGATGAGAGCCGAAACAGGAGTCGGGCCTTCCATCGCGTCAGGCAGCCAGATGTGGAGAGGAAGCATGGCCGATTTACCCATACCACCGGTGAAGATAAGCACGAGGGCCCAAGTGAGGACCGAAGCACCCATGAAAGTAGCACCGCCGAAGCATGAAAGAACACCCTGAGGATTCTGAGTCATCGGAAGGAAGTCGAGCTGCTGTGTGTAGAACGACAGGATGAGAATACCGATCAGGAAGCCGAGGTCGGCGAAACGGGTAACGATAAACGCTTTCTTACAAGCCGAGATGGCCGAAGGAAGTGTATAGAAGAAACCGATGAGAAGGAATGACGACGCGCCCACGAGCTCCCAGAAGATGTACATCTGGAAAATGTTTGTGGCCACGACAAGACCGAGCATCGAGAAACTGAAGAGCGAAAGGAAAGCATAGTAACGCTGGAAGCCTTTCTCTCCGTGCATGTATCCGAGCGAATAGATGTGGACCATGAATGAGATTGTCGGGATGACAATGAGCATCAGGGCTGAAATCGGATCAAGAAGGAAACCGAGCTTGATTGCAAGGTTGGGTGTGAACTGCAGCCAAGTCTGGTTGAAGACCACATATTGCAGACGGTTTGTACCATCAATGAATTCAGGGTTTCCTGAGAAGTAATAGGTGAACGCCGTGTAATATGACAAGACCAACACGGTTCCCATGCCGAGCGTACCGAGCACACCGGCGAGTTTGTGGCTCATTTTGACACCTCCAAGTCCCAGAACAAGGAACATGAAGAAAGGAATGGCCAATATAAGAATAGGTATTGTAATATCCATAGGGCGTGATTAATTTTTCATTTTAGTTGCGTCGCGGACGTCAATGTTTTTGCTGACCCTGAAGAGGTTGATGATAATCGCGATTGCGAGCGCGGTCTCGGCAGCTGCTATAGCGATGCCGAAGAGGGTAAACATCCATCCCTCCATCGAAGACGGGAAGAGATAACGGTTGAAAACCACGAAGTTGATGTCGACCGCGTTGAGCATCAGCTCAAGCGAGATAAGCATGGCAATCATGTTGCGGCGGGTAAGGAAGCCGTAGACACCGCAGCAGAACATCACGAGAGCCGGAACGAGATACCAAATCAAAGTAATATCCATGATGGGAAGTTGTGATTAGCGTTTACGGGCGATGACCACGCCACCGATTATACATGCGAGTAATAACACACTGACAGCCTCAAAGGGGAGAAGATACTGTTCGAAGCCTGTTCCGAGCATAGCCTCACCGATGCGGTGCATGGTGGGATTTGACATTGCAGGGAGGGGCTTGAAGATGTCGGCACAGCGCGAGCAAAGAGCCCAGCCACATGCGCCGGCTGCTCCGATAGCGCCGATCAGACCAAGTAATTTCTTCCTTGAAGCTAACTGTTCACTGTTGTCACCGGGATGTGTCGTAAGCAGGATTGCAAACACGAAAAGCACCACGATACCGCCGGCATAGACTGCAATCTGTACCGCACCCAGAAACTCGTAGTCAAGTTTGAAATAAAGGGCGGCAGTTGCAAAGAGCACGAAAAGCAGATATGTGGCCGCACGCAGAATCTTGCGTGTGGTGACAGTCAGTACCGAGAAGATGACAATCGCAAGGGCGATTATCCAGTAACAAATTGTACTTCCTACTGATTCCATATACTGTGATAGTAATTAATTTAGCTGTTAATTGGCGTTACCTGCCTCACGTTTAGCCTTGAGGGCAGCGGCCTTCTCGAGAGCTGCACGGATTTTGGCCTCCTTCTCAGGATCACCGGCGGCAGCAGCGAGAGCCTTGGCAGCAGCATCGTTGGCCGCGGGGGCTGCTTCAGCAGCAGGCTTTGCGGCTGCGGCAGCTTTCTTGGCTTCTGCGGCAGCCTTGGCAGCAGCAATCTTAGCCTCTTTTTCCGCCTTCATACGAGCTATTTCCTCGGGTGTAGGCTGCGGCTCTTCCTTTTCAGGAAGGTAGTTGAGCTTTTTGAGGAGCTTCCCTCTGGTAAATACTGCCTGCTCGAAGTCATTGCTGAACTCAAGGGCATCTGTGGGACAGTTGGTCACACATAGCTGACAGAAGGTGCAGCTTCCGAGATCATACATGTACTTGTCGAGCTTCTTTTTCTTCTTTCCGTCCCAAGTATCGACGGTTTTGATACCGAGAGAGATTGTCCCGTTCGGACATACGCGCTCACAAGTTCCGCAGGCGATACACTTATGGTCGCCCTGATTGTCATACTTGAGAGTCAGGACTGCCCTGAAGCGGTCTGCCACGGGGAGATTGTCGCGGTTGTCGGGATACTCTTCGGTAATTTTGGGGGTGACAAATTCCTTACCGGTCACCTGCATGCCTTTGATAAGACTTGCGATGCCGGAGCCAAGATTTGAGAAATACTCTTTTACACTTCCCATGTCGGTTTATTATCTGTTGTGCTGTGTTAATTCGTGGATGGTGACTTTGATTGGCGGGGCGGTGAGGCGACAGTCGTTTATCAACTGTCTCTGACCTGACCGCCGACAATGTCGAGGAGTTCGGTCGTAATGCTCTGCTGACGCAGTTTGTTATATTCAAGGCGAAGCTGTTCGAGGAGCTTCTTTGCATTGTCGTTGGCGCTCTGCATTGCCATGATGCGTGCAGCCTGCTCCGAGGCGCGGTTTTCAGTGAATACCTCCTGCATGACTGCAAGCAGGAACATCGGGAGAACCGAGACAAAGATGGTTGCTGCATCAGGTTCGAACAAGCAGGGACGACAGACGGCTTTCACACCTTCGCCGGTGAATGTATCGGAGCTGACAGGGAGCAGTGAATCGCATTTGGGCCTCTGACGGCTTACTGACTGGAAATTCATATAGAGAAGATCCACACGGTCAAACTCTTCCGAAAGGAAACGGTCTTCAATATGACGCGTGAAGTTCTTGACACAATCACCGCCCGACTTGGAGTCGACAGTTGAAGCCGGTTCGACTCTGACTCCGGACAGGTTGAGCTTTGATGTGGCCTTGACCATCTTACGTCCGACGGGGATAACCGTCACACGCACTCCGGCTCCGAACTTCTCGCGGTAACCGCTGAGGACAGCAAGGAGCTCCTTGAAGAGATTGATGTTGTAGGCGCCACACAGACCGTCGTCAGAACCAAACACGACTACGGCGACCGAATTGACATCGCGCTCAGCGGTTAGAGGCGACGAGAACTCGGCATCGGCCGTAAGGAGATTGCCGATGATGTTCTCTATCTGCTGCCTGAAAGGGAGGAGACGGCGAAGATCACTCTCGGCACGGTGCATCTTGGCCGAAGAAATCATCTTCATAGCTCCGGTGATTTTCTCACTTGAGGCCACCGAGCCGATGCGTCCTTTAAGTTCGCGAAGTGTAGCCATAATGATGTCTGACTGTCAGTGAATGGATTCTATTTATTGGCGGAGGGACACAGGGACATCCTGTGTCCCCCCTGAATATTTTTTATTTATATGATGCCGAGATTTCAGCAGCAACTTCTGAGAGCTTTGTGGTCACTTCGTCGTCAAGCTTACCTGCACGGATTGCATCCATGACCTCGGGATACTTGGTATTGACGAGCTGGAGGAAGTTTTTCTCGAACTCCGCAACCTTGTCGAGAGGCACGTTTTCGAGAAGACCGCGTGTGCCGCAATAAATCACGGCCACTTCGTCCTCGACCTTCATCGGTGAATACTGCGGCTGGATGAGAAGACGTTCGTTCTTACGTCCCTTGTCGATCACGCGGGCGGTCACGGGGTCGATGTCGCCACCGAACTTGGTGAACGATTCGAGCTCACGGAACTGAGCCTGATCAATCTTCAGCGTACCGGCCACCTTCTTCATCGACTTGATCTGAGCGTTACCGCCCACACGCGATACGGAGATACCTACGTTGATTGCAGGACGGATACCACGGTTGAAGAGGGCTGTCTCAAGGAATATCTGGCCGTCGGTGATTGAAATCACGTTGGTCGGAATGTAGGCTGACACGTCGCCGGCCTGAGTCTCGATTATAGGAAGCGCGGTGAGCGAACCTCCACCCTTGACCTTTCCTTTGAGCGATTCGGGAAGGTCGTTCATATTCTCGGCCACCTGCTGGTTGTCGATGATTTTAGCTGCACGTTCAAGCAGACGGCTGTGGAGATAGAAAATATCGCCCGGATATGCCTCTCGACCCGAAGGACGCTTGAGGATAAGGGAGATTTCGCGGTAGGCTACGGCCTGCTTTGACAAGTCATCATAAACGATGAGGGCATCACGGCCTGTGTCGCGGATGAATTCTCCGATGGCTACTCCGGCAAAAGGAGCGTAGTAACGCATCGAGGCCGAATCGGCGGCTGTAGCTGCCACGACTACGGTGTAGTCGAGAGCTCCATGCTGACGGAGTGTCTCTACGGTAGCTGCGACCGATGAAGCCTTCTGGCCGATGGCCACGTATATACAGTAGACAGGCTTGCCGGCATCAAAATTAGCACGCTGGTTGATAATGGTGTCAATGGCAATGGCAGTCTTACCGATCTGGCGGTCACCGATGATGAGCTCACGCTGTCCGCGACCGATGGGGACCATCGAGTCGATAGCCTTTAGACCTGTCTGGAGAGGCTGCTTAACGGGCTGACGGAAAATCACACCCGGAGCTTTACGTTCGAGTGGCATCGGGAGAAGCTCGCCCTGAATGGGGCCACGGCCGTCAATCGGCTCGCCAAGTACATTGATCACACGTCCAAACACACCGTCGCCCACATGGATAGAGGCAATTTCGCCGGTACGCTTGACTGTCATGTTCTCGGTAACCTTGTTGACATTGTTGAGCAGGATGACACCCACATTACTCTCCTCAAGGTTGAGGGCTACACCTTTCACTCCGTTTTCGAATTCGACAAGCTCGTTGGCGCAGACGTTGTCAAGGCCATAGACATGGGCCACGCCGTCGCCGACTTCAAGTACGACTCCGGTCTCCTCGAAGGACACCTTGGAGTTGATATTCTCCAGTTGCTGTTTTAATACCTGAGAAATCTCGCTTGGGTTAATCATTGTGATATATAGGGATGTGAAATTTGTTAGTTGCTTAAAAGTTTTAGACGCAATTGCTTGAGTTCATTGGCCACAGAAGCATCGAGCTTGTCGTTGTCGATACTAACAGTGAATCCTCCGATCAGAGCGGGGTCGACACGGTGGTGATATTCCATCGTGCCACCGTCAAGATGACGCTCGATGAGCGCCTTGAGACGATTCTCCTCAACAGCACCCATAGGCGCGGCCGAAGTGACGGTCACGAGATAGATGCGATGCTCACTACGATATATCTTCATGTAGGCGAGGGCTATGTCGCGGGCTGCATCGAGACGGTTGTTGTCAACGAGGAGCTTCAGATAGCGGACATAGACTTCATCCTTGTCTGTCGCACCTGCGGCCGAAGTCAGGAGCTTGACTTTGTCGGGCGCGGGGATAAATGGATTGGCCACGACCTGACGGAGCGATGGCTCGGCGACAAAGGAACTGTCAAGCGTGTGCATTAGCTCGTAGATGCGCGCGTCAGCGCCCTTTTCGGAGGCATACTCGAAAAGAGCCTTTGCGTAGCGACTGGGGATGAGACCTTGGTTCATTGCGTGGAGATGAGAGCCTTAGAGGATGAGTAATCTTTAAGTTAATTTAATTCATATAGGTCAAAGAAACGGAGCAGCGAGCGGGACAGTCGCCACCGTTGTGCCCGGCACGTAATCATGACGGGCACAACGGCCGGCGCGTAATCATGACGGGCACAACGGCCGGCGCGTCAATTCTGTTTCTCCATCTCGTCGAGCAGGGAGTTGACAAGCTTCTCCTGAGCTTTCTCATCCTTCATCTCGTTGCGCACCACTTTCTGTGCGATATCGAGGGCGAAAGAAGAGACCTCGTTGCGGAATTGCTGTTCGGCCTGTTTGCGTTCCTGTTCGATAGATACCTTTGCGGCGTCCATCACCTTTTTGGCTTCAGACTGTGCGGCAGAGCGGGCTTCCTCGATGATCTGTGATTTCATCCTGTCGGCCTCGCGCAACATGTCGGCCTGCTGGCGACGTGCGTCGGCTATGTATTTATCCGCCTCTTCGCGGGCATGGTCAAGCTGTTGTTTGGCATTTTGAGCATACTCCACACCTTTGTCGATGAGGTCGGCTCGGTCAGACACTCCTTTCATAATCACCGGCCAGCCCCACTTCCACAGAATGAAGAAGAGGATGGCGAATGACACGAACATCCAGAATACCAGACCGAAATCAGGCGTGAAAAGTTCCATCTTTCAAAAAATTGAAGTTTGGATTAGCCCACAAACATTGCGAGGATACAAACGATGACAGCGAAAAGGGCCACACCTTCGATAAGGGCGGCGATTACGATCATGTTACTACGGATGTCGCCGGCCGACTCAGGCTGACGGGCGATAGCCTCCATGGCCGAGCCTCCGATTTTACCGATGCCGAGACCTGCACCAATTGCTGCGATTGCTGCACCGATGCATACGCCGATGCCGAGTGTTCCTTCGATAGCTGCTAAAATCATTGCTAACATAATTGCGGAAGATTAAATGGGTTATTTAAATTTTTAAGATTATGCGGGGTTTGCAGAGGGAGAGGACTGCGTTTTTGCTGCGGGGAGAGGTGTGCCACTGCCGTGACCGCCGTCACCGGCATGCTCTTCATGTCCATGGTGTCCTTCTTCCTGACCCATGGCTATGAACAGGGTCGAAAGCATCGTGAACACATAAGCCTGAATGAAGCTCACAAGGACATCGATTAGAAGCATGAACACTGAGAAAATCACACTTACTACAGCTGTCGTTCCGGTGACAGCCGGCCCCATGGCAGCAAAAATAAATATCAGAAGTGTCAGAACGATGACAATCATATGGCCACCCATCATGTTTGCGAACAGACGGACGGTAAGCGCCGCCGGTTTGGTGAAAATACCGAAGATTTCAATCACCGGCATGATAGGAAGCGGCCACTTGAACCACCAAGGCACTTCGGGATTGAACACTTCCTTCCAATAATGCTTCGTTGCGAAGACATTGGTGACAAGGAAAGTGATGATGGCCAGGACGAGCGTCACTGCAATGTTGCCCGTAAGGTTGGCTCCTCCGGGGAAAATGACAATCAGGCCGAGAAGGTTCATGACGAGGACGAAAAAGAACACCGTCAGAAGATAGGGGGCAAATTTGTTTGCCTTTGTCTTGAGAGTCGACTTTATGACACCGTCATAGATGAATACAATCAGAAATTCAATCGCTCCGGTCATCTTTCGCGGGCTTTTCATTCCCTGAGTCTTGTGCCAGCGGGCCACCGAGAGGATACACCATATGACAAGCAGGACGGAAATAAAGACTCCGCAGACATTTTTGGTAATCGAGATATCGATTGCAGGCTTTACTTCCTGACCGTCGATAATCTCAACGACCTTGCCTTTATAGGGGCTGTCTTTCCCGGCCACCTTGAACTCGGCATTGCCGTCGCGGTAGACCGCGCCATGGTCGACACGTGACGATGAGAACACGTGAAGCCCGTCGGAGCCCCATACGATGATAGGGAGGGGAATTGACTTATGGTGATTGAAAGGCACTTCCCAACCGTAACGGTCGCCAAGATGGTCGAAGATGATTCCTTGGGCGTCGACAGAGCTGTCCTTCTCGACCAGAGAGTCGAGCGGAGTCTCCTCGGACGCAGCTGCTCCGAAGGGGAAGACCAGCGCCATGACTGCCAGCAGTAAGGCTGTGAATATGTTTCTTTTCATTGTCACCATGAGTTAATATATGCAGACTGAAACAATGTTCGAATCGACATCGACGATTCCGCCACCAACGGCAACGGTGTGTTCACCGCCGTCAAGTGCCGTATATCGTATGTCGCCGGGGGTGAGAGTTGAAATCAGCGACGCATGTCCCGGAAGGACTGTGAAAGCGCCCATTGTTCCGGGGAGGTGGACCACCGTGACTTCACCCTGAAAGACAATGTCTTCTGCCGATATGATTTTAAGTATCATTGCTATGTCTGCTAATGAGTGTGAGAGACTGTGTTTATGTTACCGTAGCGGGAATGCACTTATTTTGCTACTTCCGCAAGGAGTTTCTTGCCCTTTTCGATGGCTTCGTCGATTGTTCCGACATTGAGGAAGGCCTGTTCGGGATATTCGTCCATCTCGCCAGAAAGAATCATCTTGAAGCCTCGGATTGTTTCGCTCAGGGGGACCATCACACCGGGAAGACCGGTGAACTGTTCAGCCACATTGAACGGCTGGGAAAGGAAACGCTGGGCACGGCGTGCGCGCGCAACGACAAGCTTGTCTTCGTCAGAAAGTTCATCGACACCGAGGATAGCGATGATATCCTGAAGCTCGTTGTACTTCTGAAGCAGCTGTTTGACGGCCTGAGCGGTGTTGTAGTGATCCTCGCCGATGATATTCGGGTCAAGGATACGTGAAGTCGATTCAAGGGGATCGACCGCAGGATAGATACCAAGCTCGGAAATCTTACGCGAAAGCACCGTAGTGGCGTCGAGGAAGCTGAATGTGGTTGCAGGAGCAGGGTCGGTCAAGTCGTCGGCCGGCACGTAGATGGCCTGAACCGAAGTGATCGAACCGTTCTTTGTCGAAGTGATTCGTTCCTGAAGAGCACCCATTTCGGATGCAAGTGTAGGCTGATAGCCCACAGCCGAAGGCATACGGCCGAGAAGCGCCGACACCTCAGAACCGGCCTGAGTGAAACGGAAGATGTTGTCGATGAAGAGAAGGATGTCCTTACCTCCGCCGTCCTGATCGCGGAACTGCTCTGCGACAGTCAGACCGGAAAGAGCGACACGGAGACGTGCGCCCGGGGGTTCGTTCATCTGGCCGAACACGAGGGTTGCCTGCGACTGCGACACCTGATCCATGTCGACATCCGCAAGGTTCCATTCGCCCTTGGCCATGCCTTCTTCAAATTTTTTGCCATATTTCATTACTCCGCTCTCAATCATTTCGCGAAGAAGGTCGTTACCCTCACGTGTACGTTCGCCGACACCGGTGAACACCGAGAAGCCGCTATGGCCTTTCGCGATATTGTTGATGAGCTCCATGATAAGCACGGTCTTGCCTACACCCGCGCCACCGAAAAGACCGATCTTACCTCCCTTGCTGTAGGGTTCGAGAAGGTCGATAACCTTGATTCCGGTAAAAAGAATCTCAGTTCCGATGGTGAGGTCGTCGAACTTAGGCGCCGGCTGATGTATGGCACGGAGGTTGTCGCGGTTGAGTTCCGGCAGACGGTCAATAGCGTCGCCAAGCACGTTAAGCAGGCGGCCTTTCACTTGCTCGCCAGTCGGGACGGCGATAGGACGCTCAAGGTTGTCGACACGCATTCCACGACGAAGACCGTCGGTGCTTTCCATCGACACACAGCGTACTGTGTCCTCGCCGATATGCTGCTCTACTTCGAGAATGGTCTCCGAGCCATTGTCGTGAGAGACACGGAGGGCGGTATAGATGGGTGGGATGATGTTGTCATCACCTTCGAAAATCACATCGACCACCGGGCCGATTACCTGGGCGATTTTGCCGTATTTTTCACTCATCGCGTTTAGATTTTTTGGCATGCAGCCCGGCAATGAAGCCGGCGCTGCGTGATATTAGTTAGAGTTTGAGGAAATTATCTTAGAGGTAAAACTTGAACGTCACGACGAGGACCATGAGTACAAGATTGAAAAGGTTGATCGGAAGAAGATACTTCCATTCAAGGGTGAGGAGCTGGTCGATTCGCAGACGGGGGAAGGTCCACTTGAACCATATAATGATAAATGAGAGCGCAATCGCCTTGCCTATGAACCAGATAAACGAGGGTATATAATCCATAATCTGGTTAAAGGCATCCAAGCCCGGGATGTGGAGAGGCATCCAGCCTCCGAAGAAAAGGAGCGCGGCTACGCCGGAAACGATAAAAAGGTTGAGATATTCGGCAAGATAGAAGAATCCGAAATGGATACCCGAATACTCTGTGTGGTAACCTGCGGTAAGCTCGCTCTCCGCTTCGGGAAGGTCAAACGGACCACGATTGGTCTCGGCTGTACCCGCAATCATGAAAATCACAAATGCGATGATAGCCGGAATATGACCGGAGAAGATAAACCAGAGGTGGTTCTGTGCCTCTACGATACCTCCGACAGACATAGTGCCAGCCATCACAACCATAGTTACAACACACAGTCCCATGGAAAGTTCATAGCTGACCATCTGCGCGCCCGAACGGAGTGCGCCGATGAGGGTGAACTTGTTGTTTGACGACCATCCGGCAAGCAGAATTCCGAGCACGCCGATCGACGAAACCGCGAGCAGGAAGAATATGCCGACATTGAAATCGATGATTTGCAATCCATTACCCCACGGAAGCACCGCAAAGGCAAGCATCGAGGCGATGATGACAAGATAAGGTGCAAGGGCGAAAAGGAATTTGTCGATATGGTTGAGCGAGATAAGCTCCTTGATGAGAATCTTGAACATGTCGGCGATACTCTGCATCAAGCCCCACGGGCCAACGCGGTTAGGGCCGAGGCGGCACTGGAAATAGGCACACACCTTACGTTCGAAGAGGATATAGAACAGCGCGAGCACTGCATAGAGCAGCATCAGGCCAACTCCGACGAGCAGACACTCGAGGGTGACTGCAGCCCATTCGGGGATATAGTCAGTGAGGAAGGAGTGAAGCCATGCGGTTCCGACTGATAGGTCTTGCATAATGTCTGTTAAATTACTTTATTTTCTCTCTGTGTTAGTTCACTCTTTTTATATGCCTTTAACGGTCAATGTCGGGGACGATGTAGTCAAGCGAGCCTCCGATAGTGATAAGGTCGGCTATCTTCTGGCCGTCGGTGATATGGTCGACCACGGCTGCCGCAGGGAGGCAGGGTGTGGCGAGCTTCAGACGGTAGGGGTTGGCTGTTCCGTCGCTTTCGATGTAGACACCGAATGTGCCACGGCATCCCTCGACCATCTTAAACCAGTGTCCCGCAGGAAGTTTGATGACCTTCGGAACTTTCACGCAATAGTCACCTTCGGGGATGTTGTCGATGAGCTGCTCGATTATGCGCGCACTCTGCACCATCTCGTCCATGCGGACTTTGAAGCGGGCCATAGAGTCGCCTTCAGTGCGGACAACCTCGTCAAATTCCAGTTCGGAATAGATGCTGTAAGGCTCACACTTGCGCACGTCGCAAGCCCAGCCCGAGCCACGGCCGTTAGGACCTGTGACAGCCCACGAGATGGCATCGTGACGGGTGAGGACACCGACATTCTCCATACGGTTCTTGGCAATGACATTGCCGGTGAATATCTTGTTGTATTCCTTGATATTTGCAGGGAGGACTTCAAGAAGAGCGTGGACATCCTTGACAAAATCAGGATGCAGATCCTGCATGACACCGCCGATGCAGTCATAGTTGAATGTCATGCGCGCGCCACATGTCTTCTCCATGATATCAAGAATCTGCTCGCGGACACGCAGTGTGTAGAACAGCATTGTGGTCGCACCAAGGTCCATGCAGTAAGTTCCGATGAACAGGCAGTGTGAGGCGATACGGGAAAGCTCATCCATAAGCACACGTATCACCTGTGCGCGACGTGAAATCTCGATTCCGGCAGCCTCTTCGATTGCCATGCAGAGGCAGTGGTGATAGGGATGTGCCGAGAAATAGTCGAGACGGTCCATAAAGTGGAGGGTCTGGGGATATGTGAGTCCCTCGCAGATTTTCTCCACACCGCGGTGGATATAACCGAGATAAATATCAATTTTCTTGATGATTTCACCGTCAACAGCTGTGCGGAAACGCAACACGCCGTGGGTAGCGGGGTGCTGAGGGCCGATATTGACCACGAAATCATCGGGTTGGAAGATGCGGCGTTCATGTTTCACGACCTTACCTTCGGCATCCTCGGTCCAGACATCGGTGAAGTCGGTCTGACGTTCATTCTCGATTGAAACGGGATTGATGGCGGGGTCGTCGTTATAGTCCTTGCGCAAGGGATAGCCTTTCCAGTCAAGATTGAGGAAGAGGCGGCGCATGTCGGGGTTGTTGATAAAGATTATCCCGAAGAAGTCGTAGACTTCACGCTCAAAAATAGTGGCTATTGCCCAGAGATCGTGAATCGAATGGATGAGAGGCTGCTCGCGGTCGCCTGTAGCCATGACCTTCACCGAAATATGGGTGTTGTGGCTGGTCGAGGTCAGATAATAGATACAGCCCATGCCGTTCTCTTTCCAGTCCATACCGACGATGGTTACGAGGAAATCAAAGGCAAGGTCACTGTCATCGCGGAGTGTCTTGGCGAAGTCATGCCACTTTGCGTCAGGGACGGTCACCCGCATGATATCGCTGTCTTCAATGACAGCCTCGGGCAACACGCTTAAAATCTTTTCCCGGATGTTGGACATAATATATAATAAGGTGTATGGAACGTTATTCTTGATTCTTATGATTGATTTATTCAGAGAAGAGAAGGCCTGAGGGGTCAGTCATTCACACCCGCTACAGGATGGGCCTTAAGGAATTCTTCCTGCTTTTCCTGACGGTTTACTCCACCGAAGAACTTTTCGACCTTGATTTTACGTGAAAGCTGCATGATACCATAGATCATTGCTTCCGGACGGGGAGGACAGCCGGGGACAAATACGTCGACAGGCACGATATCCTCGATTCCCATAGCCACATGATAGCTCTTTTTGAAAGGACCGCCGGAAATAGCGCAGCTGCCACATGCAATCACATACTTAGGTTCGGCAAGCTGGTCGTAGAGACGGCGGAACACGGGGACCATGCGGTGGACAATCGTTCCTGCAACCATCATGAAGTCAGCCTGACGGGGCGAGGCTCGGGCTACTTCCCAGCCAAAGCGCGCCATATCATAGCGGGCTGCTCCGAGCGACACAAATTCGATGCCGCAGCAACTGGTGGCGAAGGTGAGCGGCCAGATAGAGTTGGAACGCCCCCAGTTGATAAGTTTATCGAGTGAGCCGACGATGACATTCGTCCCGCTCTCCTGAAGCTCCTTGACGAGCTTCTCGATGTATTCGTTGTCTTTCCATGCCTCATAGGGCATGCCTTGCGTAGTTACTTCCATTCAAGAGCTCCTTTCCGCCAGGCATATACAAGGCCCAGCACTATAATTCCAAAAAAGACGGCTATGGCTGTGAGTCCGGAAGTCCCGAGCTCATGCACTCGCACGGCCCAAGGATAAAGGAACACCGTCTCAACATCAAACATCAGGAAGAGGATGGCAAAAAGATAATAGCCCACTTTGAACTGGGCCATTGATTCACCACGCGTAGGAATACCGCACTCGTATGCCTCACCTTTCTGAGGATTGAAGGATCGGGGCGAAATAAGCCCCGCAAGCCAAAGAGCTATAGCCACGAGAGCCACACCGGTCAGGAGGGCTACCACGGCCAAAGTCGCATTTTGAATTGCCAATGCTATCATATTGTATCAAATACTGATTTAGTTCCTAAGAAACTGTGCACCATGGGATTAGACCCTCTTTTCGGTTAGCGTTACATAAGAGGGCATAAAACGCAGTGCAAATATACTGAAATTTTTCCGAAATTACCCAATAAAATCTGACAGTCTTTATCATAAATACTTAAATTAAGGCTTCTAACCATCCTAAAGGCAACCGCAGCACCGGTTGGAGCGACCTCCATCTGGCACTGCGGTTGTATGTCATGTAATCCAATTTCTGACAATCAGAAATTATATCCGACCGAGATATTGAAATTATTCCAGTAGGATTCTGCATCGGCGACAACCTCAGTCATTCCCCACTGATATGAAAGTCCGACCGAGAAACGCGACCATGTGTAAGCCGCTCCGAGACCGAGACCGACATGGAAACGCTTGAAATCATAGTCATCGTCAAAAAGATCCATGGACTGACTTACTTTTTCACCGTGTAGTTCACCCTTGAATTTGACATCGGCAGTGGCCTTTCCATAGACACCATAGTCAAAATACGGACCGAAGAAGGCCTGCAGGGAACTTTCCAAGTTAAGTGGCAGACGATAAGAAAGGTAAACAGGCAGTTCAATGAAATTCATTGTAAACCGCGCGTTTGCATCCATAGGATAACCTTCTATATCCATGTCGATATCATCTGTCTTACATCCCTTTTGAGTGAAGAACAGGCCTGAATTAATCGACAGACTGTTGACGATATTGAAATCGACACCCAAGCCTCCGAAGAATCCTATTTTCGACTTGGCATCATCCTCATCTCCTCCGACAGTAGCTACATTCATACCCGCACGGACGCCGAATGTGACCGGCTGAGCCGGCTTACCGCTATCCCATAAACCTGTCTGTGCCTGCACACCCATTGCCATAACGAGCCCTGCAACGCCTGCAATCATTTTTTTCATAGCTGAAACTGTGTTTTAATGTTTAATATAAAAAGTTGTGTTTCAAAATTTAATTCCGCAAATTTAGCATTTTTTTACACAACATCAGTCTCTTCGATGAAAAAGTATGTCTTTCAATAAGACAAAAGTCCATGTAGGACCGGGAGGCCGAAAATTTTTCGGTCTCCCAATCCCACGTTGGTTGCATCCGGCAGTAGCCCCACGTATAGGCAGATGCACCAACTTATCAATCGTCGACTGCTTCGGGATTTTCGTTTGTATCCTTCTCGTAAATTTTGAAATCGGCGAGATAGAGCGATTCATCTTTCAGCAGCGCGTTAGACCCGAACGGATTTTTGCCGACGTTGCGATAAATCCCATATTTGTTACGGATTGAGGTCGCGCCATTCGCACGCCAGAGGTCAATATCGTTAATTTCTTTATCAATCAACACCTTGCCGTCACTTATGCGGGTAACGGTTATGTGATAGTAACCGTGGCGACAGATATGGGCTTCCGTGCAGACCTGCACCCATTCGTCCTCGAAATCAGCCATCGGGACATTGTCAACAAACGTACCCTTGCTCTCGCCTCCTGAACGTGCGGTATGAATCACCTGTACCCGACGGTTAGACCCGTTGGAATTCGCACGGAGCGAAATAGTGATGAGCGGACTTCCATTGTCACTGCCGTTGGCAGCCTTCAGCTGATGGATGTGCGTAAATGATGACGACGGCTGGAAGCCTTTAGGAATCTTAAATTTCCATTCAAGACGCTGCCACTCTCCATAGTTGGCATTGACTTCAGGATAGCCGTTGCCACTTGTGCGGCTTTTCATCTCGTTGCGCTGACGGTCTACATTCGAACCGCGGTCGCCGTCGATGATTCCTTCGTTCTTGTGGACACTAAGCTTGAAGACAGGCATTTTGAGCACATCGTCATAGACCACCTCGGCATGAGTGCCGTCCACATGATCATTTTCATTTGCATTGGGATGTTCCGTGTATTCAAATTTGAATTTCTTCATATAGGAATCAACGGCCTTCCAGTCAGCATCGAGCAACGTTTCGTCAGGCGTCATCGAGCTTTTAAGTTCATAGCCCTCATATGGATCAGGCGTCGGGTCCGGTTCGGGCTCCGGGGCTGCCTGCTGGCTTACAGACACTCTTACGGTCTCCGCGCGGCCTGCCACGTCGGCGAAAACAATACCTCCTGAACGCTCGGCGCCATCATTGGCAAGAATCCTGACTTCAACACCGGTCGGCGTAATGTCGGCTATTTCAATCCACTCAGCCACCCCGTCAACCTTACAGATCCAGTCGACAGTCGACTGCACAGTCAGCTGACATACCGCACCCTCAGGCACGACATCGCTGATTTCAGCCGGGGATACACTCAGTTCATAGACACGCTCGTCCTTGTCATCCGAGCCACACGCTGTCATGGACACCGCCACTGTCATCAGCGCAATCATTACATACTTTATCCGTTTTAGCATTTTTATTTAACGTGAGTTCGATATAAGCAATAGACCATTCACCAATAAAACAATCAGC
>NZ_CAJTQC010000017.1 GCF_910578445.1 uncultured Duncaniella sp.
CCTTAGTAACTACTTCCTATTTTTATTTTTGCCCAAAACGTTTAGGACAATATTGAATTGTAACTGAAATGTCCCAAATAGAAGAAAAATCTGTGTAAATTTGCACCCGTCTATTGAGTAATGAACGTTCTGATGTTACGTAAAAGTATAATAATTTTAACCTTGATTCTTGGAATCACGGTTGCAGGTCGAGCGGCTGGTAACGAAGTGTCGCTTTCTTGGGGAGACATGGGGAACGGTACTTTTGCAAATCCTGTCCTCAATGCCGATTACTCAGACCTTGATGTAATCCGTGTGGGAGATAAATACTACATGACATGCTCTGAGTTCCATTTCATGGGTATGCCTATTCTTGAATCCGACGATATGGTCAACTGGCATATCATCGGGCAGGTATATGACAGCATAGGGCTTCCCGGATATGGAGACATGACGAAATATGCAGAGGGCACATGGGCGCCGGCATTGCGCTATCATGACGGTAAGTTCTGGATTTTTGTGTGTACGCCTGACGAAGGGCTTTTCATGACCACGGCTGAAAATCCCGCCGGACCGTGGAGTCCGTTGCATCTCGTAAAGGGAATTGCCAAGTGGGAGGACCCTTGTCCATTCTGGGATGACAACGGCGATGCCTATCTTGTGCGCAGCCGCCTCAGGGCGGGGCCTATAATCATCCATCGGATGAGCCCTGACGGCCGTGAGCTTCTTGATGACGGTGTGACCGTCTATAAAGGGCCAGTGGCCGAAGGCCCTAAAATGTTTAAAAAGGATGGTTACTATTACATCAGCATTCCTGAGGGTGGTGTAAGCAAAGGTTGGCAGACAGTTCTTCGTTCAAAGGATGTCTACGGGCCTTATGAGTCGCGCCGTGTACTCGAAAGGGGAAGTACGGATGTCAATGGTCCGCACCAAGGGTCGCTTGTCGAGACGCCCGACGGCAACTGGTGGTTCTATCATTTCCAGTCGGCCGGAACGCGAGGCCGTGTTGTCCATCTCCAGCCTGTGAAATGGATTGACGGTTTCCCTTTCATCGGAGAAGACTATGACGGCAATGGTGTAGGCGAGCCGGTGAAGATATGTCCTAAGCCATTGGCCGGATTTTCACGCCCGGATGTGCCTCAGACCTCCGACGAGTTCAACGACGGCAGACTCGGGATTCAGTGGCAGACCAACCACAATCCGGTTTATGAAAATATATCCTTCGGGCATCGTGACGGCTTTCTGACCATTGTCCCGATGGAGGCGCAGATGCTGCGAGCGGCGCGCAATCAGCTCACACAGAAAATCATGGGATTTCGTTCGGAAGCGGAAGTGTCGTTTGACATCTCCGACATGAAACCGGGCGACAGAAGCGGCCTTGAATGTCTCGGCAAGCAGTTTGTCGGAGGCGGAGTCATGGTTGAAGAGGTCGACGGACGTAGAGTCACGTCGGTTTATATGGAAAACGACAGCCTTGTGGTGTTCCGCAAGCCCTTTGAGGCGGCGGAGTCCGGCAAGGTGAATGTCCGTCTGTCGATTGACACTGTCGATGGTGATTTCCGTTTCAGCTATAGCCTTGACGGGAAAAACTATATGCCGCTCGGAGAAGCCTTTGAGATGAAAGAAGGATTCTGGAAAGGTGTCAGGACCGGCATCTATGCCTATTCGACAAACGAAAACTATGGAAAAACACACTTCGATTATTTCCGTTACCGTCACGACGGGCCGGAGTTATCATCGCAAAACGAATAATCAATTGTTGAAAATGAATAGAAAAATCAATGATTCAGCCTCCGACGACTACACGATGCTTGAGGCTATAGAGGAAGCGAAACGCTGTCTACACTGTAAAAACCCATTGTGCAAGAAGGGATGTCCCATAAGCAACGACATGCCCGAATGGATACGGGAACTATCTATGGGCAATCTCGGCAATGCAATGGCCATCATCAACGCGAAGAGCAATCTGCCGGCTGTCTGCGGCAGGGTCTGCGCCCACGAGCGCCAATGTGAGGGCAATTGCATCCTTAACAAGAAGAATGCCCACATCCACATCGGCAAGCTCGAACGCTTCGTTGCGGATTTCGACAGTTCGATGAATCTCACACGCGAGAATCTTGTCCCGAAGACACGTGGACGTGTGGCTGTCATCGGCAGTGGCCCGGCCGGCCTTACAGTAGCCGGCGAGCTTTCACGCAAGGGCTTCGATGTGGAGATTTTTGAGATGGAGCCGGAAGCCGGCGGTGTGCTCATGCTCGGCATTCCTGAATACCGTCTGCCTAAAGAGGTGGTACGTAACGAAATCAAAAAAATCTGTGAACTTGGGGTGCGTATCCACTGCAATGTCACCATTGGCAAAGATTTTACCGTCGATGACCTGTTTGAACAGGGCTTCGATGCAATTTTCATGGGCACGGGCACTGGTAAACCAAAGAAACTGTCGATTCCCGGAAAAGACTACGAAGGTGTCCGTCAGGCCATCTATTTCCTTCGTCGTGTGAGCCTTTATAATTCAGGCCTTATCAGCAGGGATGAAATCCCGGTGAAGGTAAACGACCGTGTGTTCGTCATCGGTTGCGGTAACACCGCTATGGATGCGGCACGTACGGCTCTGCGTATGGATGCCAAGGAAGTGACCGTCGTTTACCATAGGTCGATTGAGAATATGAGTGCCCTGAGAGCCGAGTATGACGATGCTGTCAAGGAGGGTGTCAAGTTTATGTGGAATTCCTCGATTACGGAAATCCGTGGCGAGGACGGAATCATAAAAGAAGTGACCATAAACCGCGAAGGCGATGAAATCGTCCTCCCGGCCGACAGGATTGTGATGGCTGTCGGCAGTCAGCCGGCAAGCCGTATCGTATCGACCACCGAGGGCATCAAGGTCGACGACAAGGGCTATGTCCTCACACGTGAGACACCCTATGGCATGACAAGCCGCAAGGGTGTGTTTGCCGGAGGCGATGTCACCAATCGTCCGGCGACAGTTGTCCATGCGATGCAGGATGCCCGTAAGGTTTCCGACGGCATAATGCAGTATGTCGACGCTCTCAAACTCATGACAGAAATCGACAGCAAGGAAATCTGAGGTCAGTCCGAGGCTGAGGCTGCGCAATGATTGCCGGCTGCGGCTTCGGGATAATGACCGTAGGCGTTAAAGCAGTCAGCGCGGCGTTACGTATGCCACGTCGATTCAGGTATTTTAACAATGGGCAGTGTGGCTGTCGGGTAAAAACCGGGGCCTCTCTGCTCATTGTTGTCCTTCGGAAAGGTCAGGTTTCATCGAAAATTGCTGTTTTGGCGCGTTTTGTTTTGATTTATGAAACTTTTTGACTACCTTTGCGCAGTTTTTTCAACCAATATTGTTGTGGGAAAATTTTCAGAATTCCGCCTCCAATTGAAAAACATCCCCGAAGGTGTTCAAGAGTTTGAATATCATCTCGGAAAGCAGTTTTTCGTGAACATGGAGAGCGCAGACATACATGATGCCGACCTTACGGTAAAGCTCACGGTGACTCACAAGCATGATATTTATAATCTTGCTTTCCATGTCGCCGGTACTGTCACGCTCATCTGTGACCGTTGTCTTGACGACCTCATCCATCCGATTGACGCTACGTATGACATCGCTGTTAAATATGGCGACGACTATTCGGAAACTGATGAACTTCTCATCATTCCTGAAAGCGATAATTGGCTGAATGTGTCGTATATGATTTTCGACACAGCATCGTTGGCCATCCCGGTCAAACACGTTCATCCGCTCGGCAAATGTAACCGTGCGATGAGCGCTTTGCTCCGCAAGCACCGCGCAACCAAGATTGACGATGAGGATGCCGAGCTGACCGACCAGCTTATGGACGAGATGGATTCGATGGATGTTGCTCCCGATGCTCCCGGAGAATCGCAGCAACCGGTCGACTCTCGTTGGGACGCACTGAAAAAACTTGCGACAGACGCATCCGAACCTGCCGACTGAAATTAGGACAGCCGAGACGGTTCAACCATACATAGAGAAAAATAATTTACGTGTTTTCACATTTCATCAAGCAAAACAAAAAATAATAATAAATCATGGCACATCCTAAACGCAAGCAATCAAAGACCCGTACAGCAAAGCGTCGTACACATGACAAGGCTGTAGTCCCCACTCTCGCCCTCTGCCCCAACTGCGGTTCATGGCATCTGTATCACACCGTATGCGGTGAATGCGGTTACTATCGCGGACGCATCGCCATCGAAAAGACAGCAGCAGTCTAAGCCAAGCCGGCTTTTACGCAATGAATCTCGCGCGGCTCAGGCAGACTTGCGGGATGAAATTATTGAACGGAGTGTTCAGAAAATATCAACCATCCGCGGGTCAGTCAGACTCGCGCATGGTTTATATTAATATGTAATGTCAGCTGACCTCCGGTAACTTTAAATCGAAATTTAGTTATGCTTCATGCACGAATTTCAGGATTGGCTTCCTATGCTCCTGACGACATTCTCGACAATGAAATGCTGTCGAAGATGGTCGACACAAACGATGAGTGGATCACCACTCGTGTAGGCATCAAGGAACGTCGAATCCTTCGCGAACCCGGTAAAGGTTCGTCATATCTTGGTATCAAGGCTGTCGAGAAACTTCTCGAACGCACCGGAACCAAGCCTGAGGAAGTTGACCTTCTCATATGCGCCACTTCCAATCCCGACTACCGCTTCCCTTCGACAGGATCGGTAATCGCTCACCAGCTTGGCCTCAAGAACGCATATGCCTACGACGTGCAGGCTGCATGCGCAGGATTCCTTGTGGCTCTTGAAGATGGTTCGGCCTATGTCCGTTCAGGTCTTCGCAAGAAGGTGGTAGTTGTTGCGGCTGAGAAGATGTCGTCGATGACCAACTATCAGGACCGCGCGACCTGCCCGCTGTTTGGCGACGGCGCCGGTGCGATGCTCCTCGAACCCACTGAGGATAACGTTGGTGTGATGGACGGTGTGTTCCACGTCGATGGCGAAGGCCTCGAACATCTCTGGATGCCGGCCGGTGGCTCTGTGTTGCCTGCTTCACACGAAACTGTCGACGCTCAGCAGCATTTCGTGATTCAGGACGGTCGCAATGTCTACAAAAACGCTGTGACCGACATGCTCGAATCATCGCTTGAAGTGATGAAGCGTAACGACCTTACAGTTGACAATATCGACTGGTTCGTTTCGCATCAGGCCAACCTCCGTATCATCGAGGCTGTAGGCTCTCGCCTCGGCATCGACACAAACAAGGTGCTTGTCAACATCGAGAAATACGGAAACACCTCGGCTGCTTCAGTTCCCCTCTGTCTTGATGAATATCAGGACCGTTTGAAGAAGGGTGACAAAATCATCCTCACTGCCTTCGGCGCAGGCTTCACTTGGGGCGCTATGTACATTATCTGGGATCTCTGATCAGAACCCTGACATTTTTGGAATGTGGCTCACCGTCATGACGGCGGAATCACCGCACTCTGTAATTATAAACGGAAATAGCATCTTTTCAGGTGCTATTTTTGTTTATAATTATAGTCAATAATTATAATCATCAAAACAGAAAAATCAGCGATATGGAACATAAAGCAGGATTTGTCAATATTGTCGGTAACCCGAATGTCGGGAAATCGACTCTAATGAACGACTTAGTAGGCGAACGTATAAGCATCATAACTTCCAAGGCTCAGACCACCCGCCACCGTATAATGGGCATCGTCAACACTCCTGACTACCAGATTGTGTTTTCCGACACACCCGGAGTGCTTCAGCCTAAATACAAGCTTCAGGAAAGCATGCTCAACTTCAGTGAGGGAGCGCTTGTTGATGCGGATGTGCTTATCTATGTCACCGATGTGGTCGAAGACCCCTCGAAGAATGCCGACTTTCTCGCGAAGGTTGCAAAAGAAAAGATGCCGGTGCTCCTCGTCATCAACAAGATTGATCTCGTAAAGGAACAGAAGGAACTTGAAGACCTCACCGAACGCTGGCGTGGCATTCTTCCGAATGCCGAAATCTTCCCGATTTCAGCCAAGGAGGGTTTCAACACCGACAATCTTCTCAAACGCATAGTGGAGCTTCTACCCGTGTCCGCACCATATTTCGGCAAGGACGCTCTGACCGACAAGCCTGCCCGCTTCTTCGTCACTGAAATCATCCGTGAGAAGATTCTGACTCTCTATGACAAGGAGATTCCTTATTCTGTCGAGGTCATTGTCGAGAAATTCGAGGAAAAAGAGAAGTCGATCCACATTATGGCCGTCATCTATGTCGAGAGGGATTCCCAGAAAGGCATCATCATCGGCCATCAGGGAAGCAAAATCAAGAAGGTCGGAATGGAAGCGCGCAAGGATATTGAAAAATTCTTTGACAAGAGTGTGTTCCTTGAGCTGTTTGTCAAAGTCGAGCCGAATTGGCGTAACCGCGAAAACAAGCTGCGCTCATTCGGATATATGGAATAAAATTGGCCTCAAAACGGTCTCGAAAAATAAGGGGAGGATACAGCTGTTGTGTCCTCCCCTGACTTTTCGGGCTGTGTCCCGGCAAAGTGTTACACTCCTGTTTAAATTTACGTTTTTGTAAATAACCATGCTTTTAAATTAGTCCTGTTTGCTTGTTTCGGAGATGTAAATGCCGTACCTTTGCCGACGTAACCTTAATTTTTAAATACCGATACATCTAATATTCACAGAAGATATGGTGAGTGAATCAAAAAGAGAGAAGATTATCGCGCTTATCAACCGCGAAGTTGTGCCGGCAATAGGGTGTACCGAACCTGTTGCAGTGGCTCTTTGTGTGGCCAAAGCCACTGAGCTTCTTGGTGTGCTTCCCGCACGCATCGAGGTCGCTCTGAGTGGAAATATGTTGAAAAACGCAATGGGTGTAGGGATTCCCGGAACAGGGATGATCGGGCTGCCCATCGCAATGGCTCTCGGTGCGCTCGTCGGAAAGTCGTCCTATGGACTTGAAGTGCTGAAGGATGTGACGCCGGAAGCTGTGGAGTTGGGCTCGCGCTATATTTCTGAAGGACGTATTGTGATTTCGCACGATGAAAAAGCCCCTTCAAAGCTCCACGTCGATGTCACTGTCACCGATGACGATGGTGGAAATACGGCGCGCGCGGTGATTTCGTGTGAACACACCCATTTCATCCTTCTCCAGAAAAACGGTGAGACTATTCTAAGCGAGGAGGCCACAGGCGACGCTGCCGAGAACTCTGACGACATTGCTCTTGACCTCGCCACCGTCTATGAATTCGCTACCGAGACACCTGTCGATGAGATTTCATTCATCCTTGAGGCGAAACGTCTGAACATGGCTGCGGCAGAGACGGCGCTTTCAGGTGACTACGGCCACTCGCTCGGTGCTACCATACGCAACTGCGGACTGAAATATTATGGTGATACTCCGGTCGAACATATGATTTCCTACACATCGGCCGCCTGCGACGCACGCATGGGCGGTGCACCTGTGGCCGTGATGTCAAACTCAGGCAGCGGTAATCAGGGAATCACAGCCACAATGCCGGTGGTCAGCTTTGCTGCCGATATGGAGGCCGGTGAGGAGCAGACCATACGCGCGCTTATCCTGAGCCATCTGACGAGCATTTACATCAAGCAGAGTCTCGGCCGCCTGTCGGCCCTCTGTGGATGCGTGGTTGCCTCTACCGGCGCATCGGCTGCCATAGTCTATCTGATGGGCGGAGGTTTCAGTGAAGTCTGTTCGGCCGTAAAGAATATGGTGGCGAATCTTACAGGCATGATTTGCGACGGCGCAAAACCCTCGTGCGCGCTTAAGATTTCGTCAGGTGTGTCGACCGCGATGATGTCGGCGATGCTTGCTATGAACGGAAAATGCGTATCGTCTGCCGAGGGCATAATCAGTGAGGATGTCGATGCGACAATCCACAATCTGACATCCATCGGACGTGAGGCTATGAACGAGACCGACCGTCTTGTCCTCCAGATAATGACTTCTAAATAATAGGCTTTTGAATAAAACGTTAAAATGGTTGCAGACGATTGTCCGTCTGCAACCATTTTAACGTTTTATCCGGAGGATTATGTAAGGGTTAGAAGATAATCTGCAAGCGCGCTTCAAGAATGTTTACGTGGCGCTTGGGAAGGAGATTTTCAACCTCCCTGTCGCGGACTGTGCTGTAGGAGTAGCGCAGACGGGCAAGCATCCAAGAGTTGATGTAGTAGTTGAACGTGCAGCTGATATCATTCATGATACCGCCTTTGATTCCGGCCTTGGAATCAGACGCATTTGTGTAGTTGTAGCCAAGCACGAATTCAAGCGAGCCCTTGGCCGGGGTTGCTACACCGGCATCGGCGTGTGAATAGGTGTACTGCGATCCGATGAGCAGTGTGCGTATCATTCCGTAGGCTCCTTGCGCGGTGTAGTTTCTGAAACCGTCCTTGCGTGCCACATTCATGTAGTAATACTGTGCTTCGAGAGCGAAATTGCTTTTGATAAGAAGAAGCTCGGGAGTCATCTTGAAGAGTCCGCGGGCATGGTCGATGCCTGCTGAGAGGACGGGCACTTTGGAAACACGGCTTGGGAAATTGGCTTTGTATTCAAATCCGGTGTGGTCAAATGCTGTCGGTGACGAATAGTTGAATGATGAGCCTATCTGCAACACATCGCCGTCGCTGTGCATAGGTCGCCATACGAGACGTGTCTGTGCGCCCCAGCCCTGTTTGCCCATCGCGGTGGCATTCTGAGTCATCGCTGCTGCTTCCGAGAACACGGATGTCCCTGCAAAGAATTTGTCTTTGTCATAGACCCACATCGCGGCGAGCAATCGGGGGTTGGCATAGAAGAACTCGTTTGAAGTGGGCTCTTCATAGGTCTGTTTCATTGACGAGCTCGTCTCTGAGTTCAGTCCCCACTGCGGGACGAAATAGCCGACACGGATAAGGTTGGCCGGATTGAAATCGTATTCGATATAGGTGTCTTTCAGACCGACCTTGCCGTATCCGAATCCTACATCGACTTTGGCTTTCCACTTGCCGTAGCTCGCCTTGACTCCGAGACGGAGGTCGGGGATGGCGACACCGTCGACAAATTTGGTGTCTTCTTCATCGTTCTGTATATTACCGTTGCCTCCCATGTAGACTGCACCGTCCATGAGGATTCGGCCTGTCGGTTTGACTGAAAGTTTCGGAGCGTCGTCGTCGGCCATTGAAGGGAGCGCGCATATTGTAGCTGCCAAAAGAGCAAATGTAATCTTTTTCATAATAGTCGTGTGTTTGTGTTTTTTCAGTAGTCAAAAAACAAAGATGAAAGTCCGGTGAAAAAAAGGAAGAGTTGTTGCGTTAGTGGTGAGGAGAGAGGATGGATGTGTTTTTACATTATTCCTGCTTTATGCCGGTTCAGTCTGAGGTGGTCTTTGTTGGGACGGGTGTGCCTTTTGCTACCTTGCCTTGTTTCTTAAGCTGTTTGAATTCGGCCTTGGCTTTTTCGAGCTGAGTCTGGAAGGCCGGGTCGGCGTGAAGTCGTGCGACTGTCACAGCGCCTGTGATACGTCCGGCATCGACATCGCTCTGGAAATGATAACCGCAGATGACGCGGCTTTCGCCCATCTCATATCCGCGTTTGAGGATTTCGTTCTGGCGCTCAGGATTAATCTCGGCGAGGACCAGTGCGGTTGCCCATCCGATGGAAGTATGGCCTGAGGGATATGATCCGTTGGTCGAGAGTTCTTCCTGCTGCTCGGGATTGCAGGTGTCCTCGGCATAGAATGAGAACGGACGCTGGCGGTTGTAGTAGTTTTTGGCTTCGCGTGTGCCGAGGTCACCGGCATCTTCACGCATTCCGACTACGAGTTTGAGGATTTCGGGGGTGTTTTCATCAATCTCCACTCCGAATGCTTCTGAAAAGGCTTCAGGGACTCCGTTGCCTTCAACCCGGGCATCGGTGACAGCCTGATCGCCGCGCGGGGTATTTCGCATGGTCTTTCCCCATGTGTAGCGTGCCTGATCGTTAAGGAAGGTGATTGAAGCGCCGTCAGGAGGAGGAGGAAGAAGAAGATAGCTGTTGGGGACATCACCTTCCTGAAGGAAGAAAACCTCAGGATTGGTGCGGTGGTCTTTTATCTTTTTTGCAGGGGTGGCATCCTGTGCAAACGAAAGAGTGGTGGCAACGGCAAAGAACAGTGCGCATGTCGCGTTGCGTAGCATTGAAACGTGTAGCTTCTCCATGTGAGAATTTGATTAAGAAAGTTAAAGAATTGATGTTTATATAGATTGTTCTGCCGTAGGGCTCAGCCTCGTTGTGGGGAGTGGCGGCGGATTATACTAAAATAACATGCCGTATTAAGGATAGTTTTCAAATTTTATATGTTGTTGAGCATATTTTGTGAATATCCGCAAATTTTGTTAAACATAGTGATAAAATAATATCCGCCTGACTCCATTTATATGGAATCAGGCGGATAATATCGGTTTAATTCTTAAATCTGTCGATTAGATCCAGCGTACGAATGCGAAGTCCTGACGGTGGGGGAGTTCGGCGTTGCTGGGGTAGAGACGGTAGCTGTAGCGGAACACGCCCGGATCGCGGAGCTTGTCGGCGAGCTGGAAGGTGACGATGTTGCCATCCTTTGACACTACCTTGAACGGCACGCTGCCCACGCGGCTTTCCTGATTGTCGTGAACCTTGTCGATGACGAGTTCGAGAGCGAGGTCGTCGGCCAGACCGTTGGCATCAATCTTGATGGTTGTGGTGAATGCCTCGCCACTGTTGGTGTGCTGGCTGAGGTCGCGGTCGGTGTTGACTTCGAGAACCTTGATACCGTCCCAAGCGGCTGCGACTTTTTCCTTCCAGGCAGCGATTTCCTTGGCAATCTTGAAGCTGTCGGCTGAAATCTTGTTGAAGCGCTTTGCCTCGGGTTCATAGAAACGGGCGATGTAGTCCTCGATCATGCGCTGCATGGTGTATTGCGGAGCGATGTGGCCGATCGAACGTTTGATATACTGAATCCATTCGGGAGAATAGCCCTTCGAGTTCTTGGCGAAGTAGAGGGGGATAATCTCGTTTTCGAGCATGGAGTAGATAGTTGCGGCATCGAGTTTGTCCTGCTGGCCCTGATCGGTGAACGTACGCTTGTCTGTGAGAGCCCAGCCGGCCTTCTCGTCGAGACGGTAGCCTTCATACCACCATCCGTCGAGCACTGAGAAGTTGAGCACGCCGTTCATTTCGGCCTTTTCGCCTGATGTACCGGATGCTTCGAGAGGACGGGTCGGGGTGTTGAGCCAGATGTCGACACCGGTCACGAGGCGCTTTGCAACGATCATGTTGTAGTCCTCAAGGAAGATGATCTTGCCTTGGAACTGAGGCATGCGAGAGATTTCGGTGATGCGCTTGATGAGGCCCTGACCTGCGCCGTCGGCGGGGTGTGCCTTACCTGAGAAGATGAACTGCACGGGGAACTGTTCGTTGTTCACGATGCGTGCAAGACGGTCGAGGTCGGTGAAGAGAAGGTGTGCGCGTTTGTAGGTGGCAAAACGGCGGGCGAAACCGATGATGAGTGCGTTGGGGTTGATGCGCTCAAGGATTTTGATTACAGCTGAGGGATCGCCTTGGTTAGCGAGCCACTTGGCCTTGAAATCACGCTTGACGAAATTGATGAATTTGTTTTTCATCGTCGTGCGCATGTCCCAGATTTCTTCATCTTTCACTCTGAAGATACCTTCCCATGCCTTGGGGTCGCTCTGGTGGTCAAACACCTGCTCGCCGAGCTTCTCGGAATAGAACGATTTCCATTCGCTTGCTGCCCATGTCGGCATGTGTACGCCGTTGGTCACGTAGCCTACGTGGCTTTCTTCCCAAGAGTAGCCCTTCCATACGCCGGCAAACATTTTCTTTGACACTTCTCCGTGAAGCCAGCTGACGCCGTTGGCTTCCTGACATGTGTTGAGGGCGAATACGCTCATTGAGAAACGGTCCTGACTGTCGGGGTTCTCGCGGCCCATGTTCATGAGGTCCTGCCAAGTGATGCCGAGACGAGCGGGGAATTCGTTGAGATATTTGTGGGCGAGACCTTCGTCGAAGTAGTCGTGGCCTGCGGGTACGGGAGTGTGGACGGTGTAGAGGCTTGACGAGCGCACGAGTTCGAGTGCGGTGGTGAAGTCGAGGCCTTTTTCAACGTAGTCGACGAGACGCTGGAGGTTGAGGAGCGCTGCGTGACCTTCGTTTGCGTGGTAGATGGTGTTGTGGATGCCGAGTTTCTTGAGAGCAAGGACACCGCCGATGCCGAGGAGATACTCCTGCTTGATGCGGTTTTCCCAGTCACCGCCATAGAGCTGGTGGGTGATGGGGCGGTCCCATTCGCTGTTCATGTCGAAGTCGGTGTCGAGAAGATAGAGCTTCATGCGGCCTACGTTCACGCGCCAGATGTGGCTGTAGATGATGCGGCCGGGGAAGGGAACTTCGAGAATCATCGGATGGCCGTTTCCGTCGGTCATCTGCTCGATGGGGAGCTGGTTGAAGTTCTGGGGCTCGTAGTTGGCAATCTGCTGTCCGTCGACGCTGAGCGACTGGGTGAAGTAGCCGTAGCGGTAGAGGAAGCCGATGGCTGTCATGTCGACACAGCTGTCGGACGCTTCCTTGATGTAGTCGCCGGCAAGAACGCCGAGACCACCGGAATAGATTTTCAGACAGTTGCAGAGGCCATATTCCATTGAGAAATAGGAAACAGATGGAATGTCTTTGCGCATTGGTTTCGACATGTAGTCGTTGAACATGTCAAACACCACTTTGATGCGTTCCATCATTTCATGGTCGTTCATGATTTCTTCGAGGCGCTCGTTGGAGAGCTGCTGGAGAAGCATCACGGGATTTTCGCCTGTTGCACGCCAGAGATCGGCGTCAAGATCGCGGAAAAGGTTTTTGGCTGCGCTGTTCCATACCCACCACAAGTTGCGTGAGATGGTTTCGAGAGGTTTCAATGCCTCAGGAAGCACGGATTTTACAGTAATGTCGCGCCAAACGGGGGCATTAGTTTTGCTTACTGGCAG
Source organism: uncultured Duncaniella sp. (assembly GCF_910578445.1). Classification (GTDB taxonomy): domain Bacteria; phylum Bacteroidota; class Bacteroidia; order Bacteroidales; family Muribaculaceae; genus Duncaniella. The sequence continues at coordinate 13,002 of NZ_CAJTQC010000017.1, forward strand.
TTTCATATTCTTTTTAGGTTATGTTTTCTTATTGGATAGCCTTTTTGATTATTTGTTTTTTGCAATTTTTACTCGTTGAGAGCCCTTGTCGAGTGCTATAGCATACGCACGGTCATAGTAGATCATGAATTTCGGCCACGCTGCCGCTGCTGCGGTGCGCATGGCTGCCTTGTGGATTTTCTTTGTCTCCTTTTCGTCAGCACAGGTCAGGTATTCGATTGAATGCGAGATGTTTTCAACCACATTGCGGTAATTGGAATCACCACGGCCGATGACGTTGACACCGCATTCGTCAAAATAGTTCTCGAATACTCTCAGCACCCACTGGCCGAATCCGGATAGGGATGTGGTGACAGTCGGGACTCCGAACGCTACACTTTCAAGCGGTGTGTAGCCCCACGGTTCATAGTAGGAGGGGAACACGGTTGCGTCGGCTCCCGGAAGAAGATCATAGTATGAGAGGTTGAATATGCCGTCGGTTGCGTTGAGGTAGCATGGGACATATATGACAGTCACACGCGGGTCGATGGCGGTTAATCCGAGCGAGTGGATGCGGCAGTTGACAGCATCAGAGTCCGGGTTGTTGAGCCAGTGGGTAAGCACCGGGTCGGCAAGTGGAGCTTCGTCGTTGACAAAGGGAGTGTCGTTCATTTCTGCCATTCTTCCGGCAAGGTCGCTGCGGGCTTCCTTGGGCCATGCGGGGACCATGACAAAAGCCAGCACGTTGCGGCAGAGACGGCGGTGTTTGAGTTCCTCACACATGTCAAGGAAAAGGTCGAGACCCTTGTTGCGGTATTCGCAACGTCCGCTGGTGATGACGATGAAGGTATTGTCGTCCATGCGTTTGCCTGTCAGGGCCGAGGCTACGGTCAGCATGCGGTCGCGCGCGGTTTTGCGTGCGGCCGGATATTTTGCCGGCGAGGGGACAAAGTTCTTTTCGAATCCGTTGGGTGTCACCACATCGGGACGGCGTTCAAGGAGCTGTTCGCATTCGATGGCCGTGATGTCGCTGACAGTAGTGAAAACGTCGGCAGCATGAGCCACGCACTTTTCAAGCGAATGCTTTGCTTCCATGTTGAGCTCAGCTGCCATCTGGTCACCGTTATAGCCTTTCATGTAGTCGTAGAGTGGCTTGTTGTTGCCACAGATGCTACGGCCGATGCTGGTTGCGTGGGTGGTGAATACGGTGGCTACCTGAGGAAGTTTCCATTTCACATAGAGAAGTCCCATTCCGGTTGTCCATTCGTCAAAGTGGGCCACCATACGTGGCTGATATTTCTTTGAGATACGTCCGGTCGGGGTAAGCTTCGAGCCATAACCGCTTGCAATTATCGATTCAATAACAATTCCTGAAGCGTGGGCAAACGCGCAGCCTTCGTCGTAGTCGCCATAGGCATTGAGCGAATTGACTCCGAATCGCTGCCACATTTCGCCATAGAATTCATCCTTTACGGCATACATACCGTCGAATTTTACAAGCACTGCTATGGGACGTCCGGGTATTTCCCAGCGGCCGACCCTGACATTCACTCCGTCAGGAAGTTTGGCATTTTTGGCCCATGCAGACAATCCGTCAACTTTACATTCTGTGAACCAAGGCGATGGATTTTCAGAACTCCATACGTCGGGTCCGATAAAAATTGTTTTGTCTTTGTAGAGCTTCTGAAGGGTTTTAGCCTTAGTGGACAGGACGGTATAAATGCCGCCAATCTTGTTACACACCTCCCAGCTGACCTCAAACAGGAGGTCGACCTGAGGTGTTGCAGGTATTGTGTCCATCATTCTTCTTAGATATTAACGATTTTGAGGCGCAAAGGTAAGCATTTTTTTGTAAATATCAGCAAGATACCGTGAAAATGACACAAGAATGCCATTTCAACGTAGTAAAAAGCCATCATCTTCCGGGTTTGCCGACCACTCTGCCCTCCTTTTTGTGTTTTCGGCAGATAATAGCTATATTTGCAAAGATTTTACAAAAAATAACAAAATAATAAATGAAATCCATGAAAAAATCAGTCATCGCACTTCTGCTTGCATGTGCGCTTGGTGGCGGAGGTTTCGCAGAGACGGCTTCTGCCCAGTCGCAATCTGCAAAAGAAAAGGCTGCCGCGCGCGACAAGGAATCGGCTAAGGCATGGGCCGAGCTTTATCCTGAAATCGAGAAGGCCATTCAGGCCCCGACTTTCCGCGATAAAGACTATCCTATTTTCAAATACGGTAAAAAATCTAATACCGAAGGTTATCTATATACAGAGCTTATCAATAAAGTTATCGACCGCTGTTCAAAGGAAGGCGGCGGCCGTGTGGTGATTCCGGCAGGAACTTGGCTGACAGGCCCTATCACGCTTAAGAGCAATGTGAATCTTCATCTTGAGGAGGGCGCTACGCTGCTGTTCACTTCCGACCTTAAGGAATATCCCATCGTGCGAACCCGCTGGGAAGGTGTCGACTGCTACAACTACCAGCCTATGGTCTATGCTTTCGAGCAGGAAAACATTGCCATCACCGGCAAGGGTACTCTCGACGGCGGAGGCAAGTTTGAAAACTGGTGGCGCATGTGTGGTGCACGTCATTTCGGTTGGGAAGAGGGCATCGTGTCGCAGAAAATCGGCCGTCCTATCCTTCTTGAATGGAACGAGAAGGGTGTTCCCGTCGAGCAGCGCCGCCTCGGCGACGGCTACGGCATGCGCGTGCAGCTCGTCAATCCGATGATGTGTAAGAATGTGCTCATCGAGGGTGTGACAATGCTCCGCTCTCCGTTCTGGGTGATTCATCCCGCTCTGTGCGACAATGTGATTGTACGCAACGTCCACGTCCAGAACGAAGGTCCTAACGGCGACGGCTGTGACCCTGATGCCTGCAAGAATGTGCTTATCGAAGGTTGCTATTTCGACACCGGCGACGACTGCATCGCAATCAAGAGCGGTCGTAACCGCGACGGTCGCGACGGCCGTCCGTCGGAAAACATCATCGTCCGCAACTGCCGCATGAAGAACGGTCATGGCGGTGTGGTGATCGGCAGCGAGATTTCAGGCGGCTATCGCAACCTCTTCGTCGAGAACTGTCAGATGGACTCTCCGCTCCTCGACCGTGTGATCCGTATCAAGACCAACAATTGCCGTGGCGGTATCATCGAGAATGTCTATGTCCGCAACGTAGAGGTCGGCGAATGTAAGGAAGCTGTCCTTAAAATCAATCTCATCTACGATCCGAAAGAAATCTGCAACCGTGCCTACGCTCCTATCGTGCGCAATGTCTATCTCGACAACGTGACTTGCAAGAAGAGCAAATATGGTGTGTATATCGACGCTTACGATGACCGTTGCAATGTCTATAACGTAGAAGTGAAGAATTCAAGCTTTGACGGTGTGCAGACCGGTGCGTTCCTTCTCAACGGTCAGGCTGCCGATGTCCGCTTCTCCAATCTCAAGATTAACGGCAACGCTATGTAAAAAAGCTTCTGACTCCCGGTGCTGTTTGGCATAGGGGTACAGAAATTCAGAAATAACAAAAATAACAGACTTTTTATTTTCTGTCATTTGGAGACGACGTTTATTCGCCATAACCAAGTGAACTGAATAAAAAAGTCTGTTATTTTTGTTATTTATGAATTTTTGTACCTCTTTTTTCTCCTTGAATTTACATTTCTGAATTTTTGTACCTCTCTCTTTCAGAGTTTATTTGAGGATATATACAGCGAATGTCTTTGCCGGGATTGTCACCGTGATGGAATTTCCTTCGACTGTCAGAGGAGTTTTGACAGGTATGATGCGGGTAGGATTGTCGAGGGTGTTTTCTGCATCAGGGCTGTCGGCCGAGAGGGCTATGGCATGACCGTCGCTGAGCTTACGCGCTTTTTTCATTCCGTCAAATTTCAGGGTCAGTTCGCGCGGCGAGTCGGAGGTATTGGCGACTTTTACGATGTATTCATTCGTTTTGTCATCAATTACGGCTGAGGCATAGAGTCCGTTCTGGCCTTCAGCCCCGGTGACGGGACGGCCGTCGAGTGTCAGCGGGAGCACGCGTGAGCCTTTGTATGTGGCGTAGAGCTGCTGCACATAGTAACTTGCGGTTGCGACGGAGTTGAGATTGTCAAACCATATCATGTCGGGACGCCACTGCCAGCCTTCGACGTGGGCGAAGAGCGGCGCGTAGGTGGCCATGTGTACGACATCGGCATTGCGTTCGAGACCTGTCATGAAGGCAGCTTCCATAAGGGCGGCGTTGAAGTGGTTGAACTTTTTGCCCTTGCCGTGGCAGGCATATTCGCCGGCGAAGACTTTCGGGCCTTTGCGGTCATAGCTGTCGTAGCGATCGGCTTGGGTAAGGAAGAACTCTTCGGGCTGATAGTAGTGCTCGTCGACGAGGTCGGCTTTGAGACGTTTCATCTCAGGCCACAGGTAGTCGAATTTGTCGCCTGCAGCGCTTGGCCCTGACGAGCCGACTATCTTGATTTCGGGATATTTCTTGCGTATGGCTTCGACGAAATATCGGAGGCGTTCGGGATATTCCGCTCCCCACTGTTCGTTGCCGATGGCAATGAATTTGAGATTGAAGGGTGACGGATGTCCCATGTCGGCACGCAGTTTTCCCCACTCGCTTTCGACCGGCCCGTTGGCAAACTCGATGAGGTCGAGAGCGTCGTCGATATATGGTTTCAGACTGTCGGTCGGGACATGCGCGCCCATGTCCTTGTTCTGATACTGGCACGCCAGTCCTACGCTGAGGACAGGGAGCGGTTCAGCTCCGATTTCCTCTGCAAGCCGGAAATATTCGAAAAATCCGAGTCCGTAGCTCTGGTAATAGTCTGGGAAGAAGCGGTGGCGGAAGGTGTAGTGCCATCGGTTTTCGTTGAGCGGACGGTTTTCGACCGGCCCGACACTGTTTTTCCATTGGTAGCGTGTCTGCAGGTCTGTGCCCTCTACTATACATCCGCCGGGGAAGCGCAGCAGTCCGGGATGGATGTCGGCGAGTTTCTGTGCAAGGTCTTTGCGCAGTCCGTTTTCATGCCCTTTCCATGTGTCGGCGGGGAAGAGCGACACGTGTTCGAGATCGCAGCCGTTGCCGGAGTCGAGGAAGACGCGCAGACGGCCTTTCGCCACAGTGGCCGACGGGGTGAGTGTGGCGGTGTAGCGTTTCCATTCCTTGGAGTCTATTTCAATAGTCTGTGAGGCCATGACCTGAGTCTCGCCCATCGAGGCCGGGTCGGTCAGTTCCACCCGTATTTTCGATTTTTTCCCGTCAGCTGGTGTGCGTGCCCATACGCTGAACCTGTATGTCTCTCCCTTGCGGAAGGCCACACCGAAGAAACCTTCGTTGCTGAGACCTGTCGATTTGTGCCCGTGGCCGGCAGGGGTAAGCCTGACGTAGTGCGGGTTGCGTTCAAATGGGCCGTCGTCTCTTACGGTCACATTTCCGAAACTTTCCCAGCCCATCAGTGACTGCGGGAATTCGAAGGAGCGGTTTTTGACCATTTCGGCGTAAAGTCCGCCGTCAGCGGCATAGTTAATGTCCTCAAAAAACAGTCCGTACATGGTTGGCTGCACTTCTGCTCCGGGTTTGTCGGTGCGGACTGTGAGCACTTGAGAGCCTGATGTGAGGGATGCACCGAATAAAAGCGCGGTGCTTATGAGTGTTGATTTTAAATTCATGGCTGGTTTATCGGTATTGTTTAAATCATTATCGGAATGCAAATTTAATATTTTTATCCGACGATTTGAAATACGTCATAAAAATATGGCCGCCCGGCATATCCGTGGTTAACGGTATTTGCCGGGCGGCGCTTCAGATTGAAATAAAGGGCGATTGGATGGTGCGTTGCACCAAGTATTAAGTGTTAAGTATTAAGTATTAAGTGTCAAGTGAAAGAAGATTAAGTCCTTAATACTTAATCTTCTTTCACTTGACACTTAATACTTAATACTTAATAAAATTTACACCGTAAATTTTACTTGATTGTTGCTGTGTAGGGGAGTGAGCTGAGGTCGAGGGTGATGGTCACTTCACCGGTGACAGGTGCTGTAATATTGGCTCCATCCATAGTCAGATTGTCAAGAGAACCTCCGAGATTGATGTTCCAGTCGTTGTTGGCTCGGAACTTGAATTCACCGTTGGTGAGCGTTGTCTTGAGAGTCCATGTGAGGAGATCCTCAGAGGGAGTCATTTTGGTTTCTTCGCTCCATCCGCCGACAGTTGCATCGCCGATGATGGCGATTGATTCAATCGGAGTGGTGGTGTAGGTGAGGGCAACGATGTCGGCGGTACACCAGTAGAGGCTGTTTCCGAAGGGTTCATTGTTCTGGGTTACATTCAGGTTGCCTGCGCCTCCGTCGGTCGAGAGCTTTCCTGCTTCGGCAAAACCGAAGTTGGTGTGATCCCAGTCGGGAGCCGATGTGAATTTGAATTCACCGTCGATATGGACATATCCCTGATAGTTCTTGTAATTATTGGTGTAGAGCATCTGTGATGCACCAGCGCTCCAGTTGTTGGCAGGACCGGGAGTCCAGAGGTTGTCGAAAGCATAAGCTATATCGTAGCTGTATAAACCGTCTTCGGGCTTAAGATTGACAGTGAGGAGGAATTTGCTTGCCTCGTTGATCATGCCGTAAGTGCCGAGTGACGTGTAGTCCTTGAGATAGCCGCTTTTTTCATCGGCGAGGTCAGCGTCGGGTGCGATTACGATACCTGAACCTGCAATGATGGTCGAACGGGGAACAATTGCCCATTCATAACCGCCGGCCGCTTGGTCAGGGCTGACTTCAATCATGCCTGAGAACGAGGGATCGTCGTAGGGACTGATGCCACTGTTGGTCATTTTTATAGCCTTGTCGATGTCGAGCGTGCCGTTAGTGCATGTGCCGACAATGTAATACTCCTCTTCGATTGTGAATTCAGGAGCGAACGGCGACATCGTGGCTGTCATGGGGCAGTAGTAGACGTTTTCATCGCCGAGACGCATATAATTGGATCCTTCGACCGCATAGGCTATATAACGGATGTGGGTTTCCTTGGATGCAGGGTCGAGAGTCTTCATAACTTCATGGAAGGCAGCGTCAAGGTCATCGGGATTGGCCATGAGCTGTGTTTCCTGAAGTTCTACGGGAAACTCTGCGGGAGTCGAGAATGCGTCTGTCGCAGCCATCTGGCCTACAAACTTGAGTTCATAGCCGGCTACAAGACTGTCGGATGCTGTGATCTCCGCGAGGGGAACAAGCGTGTCGCTGTTGTTTGCTTCGTCAAGGTTAATTGTGCCTGATACGATTGACGAAATGGTTAGATTGGCGGAATCGTAGATTGGTTCTTGCGGATTTGACTGGCCGGGAGGGTTGGGGAAGTCGAAGTCATTGTCGCAGGAGACAAGTCCGATGCCTATAGCAAATATGCCGAATAATACTGATTTTTTCATTATCGTTTTTCTGATTCTGATTTTTGTGACCCTGCCATCATTTTACCGATGGCAGGGAATTTAGATTTATTCAGTGGCGGATGATACAGTGAGCGTCGCAGGATCGGCTGTTGTATCAAGTGTGAAAGTGAGGTCACCGCCGCCCCAGTTGAATGTCCAGCAGCCTTCGCCGGTAACGCATTTGTAAGCGTCGCCGAGAGTCATTGTCAGGTCTGAACCTCCATTGTCTGACGAATATGGAGTGGCTCCCCAGCCGGTAAGTTCAGGATAAATTCTGAAATAAAGATCGCCGGCTGCAATGTTGAACGTATTGGTGTAGATACCTTCTCCTTCACGGTCGATAAGACGCCAGTTTGCATAGACAGCTGCGCTTGCTTCGCTTGGTTCTGCCCATCCTGCCATCGAGCCTACAAGATATACGTAGGTTTCTTTAACGAATTTACCTTCTTTGGCAGTGATTTTGGGAGCATCTGCATCGGTGAGGTCAAAGACGAATGTCACATCGCCACCGGCCCAGCTTTCATCGGTCTTCCAGTTGTTCTGGGTGTAGGTCGGGTCAAGCAAGATGTCGGTATTGCTGAAGTTGACCACAGAGCCGGCTGTTTGTGCGCCAAGTGAAGCGTTGGGAGCATCCCAGCCTGCGAGCTGAGTGTAGAATCGGAATTCCTGAGCGCCGGCAGGTATGTTCACAGAACCTTCAAATATTCCTGTTCCGACACCGGTCTCTTCGATAGCCCAGTTGGCATAGAGTTTGGCATTGGCTTCCGACGGTTCGGTCCAGCCTGTCGGAGCTCCGACAAAATAAACGAATCTGGGCACTTCCGGGAACGGATTGAACAGCTGCACCGCCTCAAGTACGATATTGTTGGACACGCACTGGCTTGAAGCGACGTTTGTAATCCACGCATGTGCGCGCATTGTAACCTTGACAGGGGCGATTCCTTCTTCTGGATACTGAGCAAAAGAGCTGACACCCATGAGCTTGCAAAGTGCTTCGTCGAGCTCTTTCGCATCAAGTTCGATTTTGGCCTGAGTCGGGACTTTGGGTGTTAAGGTCATGTAGTTTGCCTCGCCTCCTTCAGCTGTCGCCTCTACGAATTCATTGTCAAGAGTGACATCGACAGAATATTGGGTTGTGGTGGCTACACCGTAGTCGGGTTGTGATGTAGTGAGTGAGACAGTTCCTCCATCCTGAAGGATGTAGAGCTGATTGGCCATCGGAGGAGTGTTGAGAATAAAAGTAGCCGGCTCGGGAGCGTGGTAGATTGGCTCTTTGTCAGCCTCACACGATGTGAAAGCAGCGGCGGCTACCGCAAGAGATGCTAAAATATATAACTTTTTCATTGATGAAACCATTTTAAATCATTAGTAGCCGGGATTCTGACCAAGGGTAGAGACAAACTGGGTGGGCACACAGTAGACATTGCGGTAAGCCTGTACGTTAGCTCCGTTGGCATTCGCGCCTTTCCAGCTCCAGTTATAGTTTGAACCTGCGAATTTTCCGAAACGTACAAGGTCGGAACGGCGGTGTCCTTCCCAATAGAGCTCACACATACGCTCGTCAAGGATATTTTCGGCGGTGAGAGTTCTTACATCTGCGAGACCGGCACGCTGACGCACACGGTTCATCATCTCAATACCGTTGCATCCCTGTGCGCCGTTAAGCTCACATTCTGCAAGCATCAGATATACGTCGGCAAGACGGAAGAGGGGGAAATCGGCAGGGTTGAAAATTGTGTTGCAATAGGGAGTCTCCTGTTTCTCGTTTTTGTAGTCGTCCTCAGGAGTGTAGACAAACTTCACGCACATGTAGCCCTGATTCTTGTCGCTGAGGTCCTGTATGTCCTCGGTGTATTCTCCTTCGTAGATAAGACGTCGTGCATCGTTGGGAAGAAGCGCTTTTGAAAGTTCTTCGCGGACGCGGGGACCTTCCCATCCCGACACTGCGAGTCCGAGGGTCTTGAGGAGGTCTGAGTCGCCACGGTAGCTACCGCCCGAGATATAGGTAGTACCGCCGTATGTGGTGAGGGTAGTTCCGTCCTGAGGAATACCCCAGATGATTTCACCGTTGCCCACATACTTGTCGTTGGTGGCACAGAAGAGATATTTATAGGTCGGTGCAAGGGTGTCGATTGTCTTGCGGATTTCGTTACATGCGTTTGCGCAGTCCTGCCAGCGTGGCTCGCCTGTGTAGACTTCGGCGTTGAGGTAGAGTTTGGCAAGGAGCATGTAGCCGGCTTCGCGGGAAAGACGTCCGTAGACCTGCTGAGAGGCGGGAACGAGGTTGGGGATTGCATTGGCAAGGTCTTCCACCACAGCTTCGAAAAGTTGCTTGCGGTCGTAGGTGGGAGGTGTCACTCCGACAGGAGAATCCTCTGTTGTCCACGGGCCTACGCCGAAAATGTCGATCATGTGATAATATGAAAGCGCGCGGAGGGTGCGGGCTTCTGCGTCGAATACTTCGACAGACAGATTGTCGCTTCCGGGAAGCAGGCTGCCATATTTGTGAAGGTCGCGGAGAAACTGGTTGACGATTGCAATCTGGTAGTTGAAGCGCGAGAAGCATTCGTAGAGCCAGTGGTTGTCAGGCGACCATGTGGAGTAGACGAGCTCGTTGATACCGCCGTCGGCCCAGTTCGAACCGATGAGTGTTTCGTCGGAACAGAGTTCCTGAAGGTTCCAGAGCTGACGTGTGTAGACACCAGTTCCGCCGTCGTCAACTGTAATACCGCCTTCAAATACAAGACCGCCGTAGATACCGGCAAGTTCTCCGTAGAGTTCTTCGGCAGTGGAGATTTCTGTTTTTGTCGTCGGATTCTCGGGTGTCACATCAAGGTCACCCACACACGCAACGAAAGCGGGCGATGAGAGAGCGATGGCACCGAGAACGATATATTTTGATAATTTCATATTGATTCTTCGTTATGATTTGGTGAGGATGAATTGTTAGAATGAAGCCACGATACCAAACGATACGGTCAGCGGGTGGGGATAGACGTTGTTGTCAATACCTGAGAAGATTTCAGGATCGAGACCTTTGTATTTGGTGATCACGAACGGATTCTGACAAGCACCGTAGAGGCGCAGGCGCAGACGGTTGTTGAGAAGATTGTCCCATGTATAGCCCACGGTGATGTTGTCACAGCGGAGGAACGATGCGTTCTGTACGAAGTAGCTGCTGCAGGCGAGCTCGTTGGTAGTCTTGTTAAAGAGGAATGAGGTGGTGTTGAGATTTGAGAGGGGCAGTGAGTTGTTGACTTCTTTCACAGCGCTGTTTGCCTGAGTGTCGTTATACACCCAGTTGCCGAGATTGGCGCGGAGTGAGATACCGAAGTCCCAGTTCTTGTAGTTGAAGGTGTTGTTCCAGTTCATTGTCACCTTCGGATCACGGCTGTGGTAGATAATCTTGTCGTCAACTGTAATTTCACCGTCACCGTTCTGGTCTACGTAGACACCTTCAAGGGGATTGCCGTTTTCGTCATACACCTGTTCGTAGACATAGAAACTGAAGGCTGACTGGCCTACCTGATGTTTCTGGATCTTGTTACCGTTACCAAGCGAGATGCCTGAGTCGTCGACAACTGTGTCGGCACCGTCGGCAAGGCGGGTAATCTTGTTTTTGTTCCATGCAACGTTGAATGCGGATGTCCAGCGGAAATCGTTGGTGACAATAGGACGGGCGGTTATGTTGAACTCGATACCTGTGTTCTCAAGGTCACCGAGGTTCATGTTGCCGGCGTTAGAGATGTTTGAACCTGCGGGATAGGGAGACTTTGTGAGGAGGTCCTTGGTTTTGCGCTTGTAGAAATCAAGGCTGCCGAGGATTCTGTTGTTGAGGAATCCGAAGTCAACACCTGCGTTCCATGTATGGGTTTCCTCCCACTTGATGTTTGAATTGTAGGCAGTTGCATAGAAGGGATATGTTCCGACAGTAGGCTGGCCGGTGATTGAGGGATAGACTGCGCCACCGCCTGTCCACTGGTTGTAGACGGGAAGATAGGGGAAGTAGTCATCGCCGAGATCCTGCTGGCCGGTCACACCGTAGCCTGCGCGGATTTTGAGTTCGTTCATATAGCTGCGGGCGCTTTCCATGAAGTTTTCTTCAAGAAGCTTCCAGCCGAGGGCCACAGAGGGGAAAGTACCCCAGCGGTTGTCCTTGGAGAAGCGTGAAGTACCGTCGCGGCGCACTGTGGCAGTCACAAGATATTTGTCAAGGAATGTGAAGTTTACACGTCCGAAGAACGACACAAGCTGATGAGGCTGGATGGTGATGTTTGTCGGGTCTGCCTGATTGCCGATGTATTTCTCGTTTTCAGGATTTACAACCTCATATACGCGGGTGTAGTCACGTCTCTTGTTGTGGAACTTCTGCCATGAGTAACCGGCTGTCACGTCAAGAGTCGAGTTGATGCTCTCGAAGGCGTGGTTGTAGTTGAGATAGAAATCAAGGAGGAGGTTGACACGGGTCTGGAATTCATATTTGCGGCTGACACCACCGTCCTTGATGTTGATGCGGTTGCCGTTTTCAAGCACTGTATAGCCGTTGTTCCATGCCTTTGGAGTGTTGATAAAATCGTTTGAGTGGTTTTCACCGTGCTGGTAGTCGTAACCGAGGTTAAGGTTTGCACGCAGGTCGGTGAGGAATGGCATCTTGAGGTCGAGTTGGAGATTGCCAACCGACTGATATGCTGTACCTTTTGAAACTGCTGCGCGGTTTTCAGCGATAGGGTTGAGCGGTGATGTAGTGGAGTCGATGGTTTCACCGATGGCGTCAGGACCGGCGAGGATACCGCCGTTGACGTATGATGTATAGTTGCTGAAGAGCGGAGAGCCGTTGGGGTCGATTACAGGAAGAGTCGGGTTCATGCCGGCGGATGCACGGAGTGTGTTTGCACCATAATTATTGGTGATGTATGCACCCTTGACGTTAGCGTTGACCGAGAGAAGATTGTTGAAGAACTTTGGAGTCAGGTTGATTGATGCGGTCAGACGATCCATGTCGGTATTGTTGATGATACCGTTGTTGTCTGTGTAGGTTACGCCGACGCGGTAGGGAAGCCATCCGGCAGTACCGCCGACGCTGAGGCTGTAGTCCGATGAGAATGTCGTGCGTGTGAGTTCCTTCTGCCAGTCGGTGTCATAGTCGCGGATCTGTCCGTACTGAGCCGATTCGAGTCCGTATTCTTCTGTGATGAAGTTGCGGAACTGGCTTGCGCTCATCATGTCGAGATACTTGCGGGTGGTGTTGATGTATCCGTTCATGGTGAAGTTGACTTGAGGTTTGCCCTTCGCACCGGCTTTTGTGGTGATGATGATGACACCGTTTGACGCACGGCTACCGTAGATAGCTGTAGCCGAAGCATCCTTGAGGATGGTCATCGATTCGACGTTTTCAGGCGATACGAGTGCGAGAGGGTTTGAAGAACCTACGATACCCTTAGTGTCCATGGGAACTCCGTCGATGACGATAAGGGGAGCGTTGGATGCGGCGAGTGAAGCGCCACCACGGATCTGGATGTTACCGCCTTCCGATGGATTACCTGAAGTGGTCACGACCACACCCGGAGAAGCACCGACGAGAAGATCCTGAGCCGATGTGGCAAGGCCGGCTTCGATTTCCGAAGGCTTGATTGTCGCCACTGAACCGGTGGCATCGCTTTTCTTGACTGTACCGTAACCGATCGCTACGACTTCGCCGAGCATCACAGAGTTTTCCGACATTGTGACGTCGATTTCGGTACGGCCGTTGATGGCTATTTCCTGAGTCTCATAGCCGACGTATGACACCACGAGGGTGCCGTCGGATGGAGCGGAGATGGTGTAGTTGCCGTCGATGTCGGTGGCAGTTCCGAGGGTCTCGCCCCGGACTACTACACTTGCGCCAATCAGAGGTTCGCCCTCTTTGTCAACTACAGTACCTTTGACTGTAATCGTTTGCGCGAAAGCGGGGAAAGCTGCACAGAGGGCCATGAATGCCACCAGCCATACTTTCCGGGTCATTTGAAAACAAATGTTCTTCATGCACGAATTGTTTAAATAAAATTTGTAAATATGATAATCTCAAAAAAATGTAATAGGTTGTCGTTCCTGACAGCTATGGCCGTCACGTGGTGTGATGGTATTTTTTTCTGCCGATAGCAGACGGTAAGGTCGGAGGAGTGTCAGGGATGGAATAAAAGGAAATGATTCGTGCGGACAGCGGGATGTGTCGCGGTCAGTTTAAGGCAAGAAATGTCAGGCCGATTCTTACGGTTTAAAGCGTCCGGCAACGTAGCCGTGCCGGTCTGTCGCGCCAAACCATGAGTGCGTACCTTGAGCCGTGAAAAATCCGTTCGGTCTGTTTTTTAATCTCTACGTCGGGGTTTGTCCGATTAATCCAGAACAAACAGTGATGATGATAATATTTCCTTTATTTCAATCTCTCTACATTCCGGCGGTTTTTAAGCCGCTATCAGTGGAAAGGGGTAAGTAGATAAAGCCTTAGGCAGGAGCTTATGGCGAAATCCGCGACAAATATAAAACTTTATTTTGATTCGTTCAAATATTTTTATAGGAAATATGGGAAGATAGATAAAATTCAAGTGTAAGTGTAGAAAATGGATGCGTTTTTCCTATCTGTCGACAGGCCAGTGGTAATTGCGCAGACTGTGGGTCAGTTGGCTTTCGCGACCGGAGCAATAGCGGTCGCAGAGAGTGTGGAAGGCCGCCGTGTGTCCCGGCTCTGTGAGATGGGCGAGTTCATGACGGATTATATAGTCGCGCAGCTCGGGTGGAAGGAACACGTTGAGATAGGAAAGCCTGATGCGTCTCTGACGCGGATAGCATGTGCCGAGCACCGTGCGCCCGTGGGCTATCTCCCAGCTGTCGACCCTTAGCCCGAGGCTGTCGGCTATTTTCCGCGCATGTGGCAGAAGGAGGTCGGGGGCGAGTCTGCGTCCGAAGTTTTTGATGCAGCTGTCAATGCGGGTCTGGACAGATGGTGTGGATATGTCGGCATCGGTTGGTATATATAAGGTGTAGACGGTCGTAGCTCCTTCGGAGCGACCTGTGACTGTCATGTCGCGGTGTTGGGGAAGGGCTGGAGCGATGCATAATATGAACGCAGGGGTAGTCCCAGTCTCCGGGAGAATTTCAATTTTAGTCCCGATGTGATAGCGGTGTCGGGGTCTGATGCGTTCGAGGTCTTCACGCATTCGCTCGATTGCGTCGGCTATTCTGCCCTGAGGGAGTCCGGCCGGGATGCTGACATGGAGTTGTCGGCCTTTCCATCTGGCCGATATGCGGTGTGAACCTTGGCGTTCGGTGACGTGGATCAGTCCGAGTGACGGATGATTGATTTGGCGGGCGCTCATTCGTCGCGTTTCGAAATGCCCCACAGAAGTTTCGCGCGGAGAGTGTCGATGAAATTGTGGTCGGAGCTATGGACAATCTTTGTCACGAACGGTGCGCGGCGCAGACGGAGTTTCACGTCGATGGGGAGTATGAGCGAACGGCCGTCGAGTGTCACACGGTATGTGTCGGTGCGCGACTCAACGGAGATGTCGATGATGTGGCTGTCGGCCACGACAAGCGGACGCATTGTCAGTGAGTGGGGCGCGATGGGCGAAAGCACCCAGCACGGAGCGGTGGGCTGCACGATGGGGCCTCCTACCGAAAGATTGTAGGCTGTCGAACCGGTCGGCGTGGAGACGATGAGGCCGTCGCCCTGATAGGATGCCACCGGCATTCCATCGAGAAGAGCGTTGACGGTGATCATCGAGGCGGTGTCCTGACGGAGTATTGCGATTTCGTTGAGTGCGAAGCCCCAGCCCGACACTCCGGCTTTGACCTTGCCTCCGATGCCTTTGCCTTCGAGAAGCGAGCGCGACTCGACGGTGTAGTCGCCCGAAATCAGACGGTCGACCATAGCGCTGGCCTCGCTCACGGATTGCTCCGCGAGAAATCCGAGGTGGCCTGTGTTGAAACCGATAATCGGAATCTCTTTTGAGGCGACGCGCCTTGCGGTGCGCAGGAATGTGCCGTCGCCCCCGAAACTGAAACAGAAGTCGGCTTTGAAATCATCGTCCTCAAACACATCGTCGGCATTGATCGGTGCATCAGTCTGTCTGACCAAAGCCTCGTAGAAATGACGGTCTATGCCGACAAATATATCGAGGGTCGCGAGACGGTCGAGGAGGGCTGTGATATGCCGTATGTCGTCAGGAGTTTGACGGCGTTTGCCGAAGATGGCTATTTTCATAAGGTTAAAGATTTAATTGGCAATGCCTCACTTAAAGTCCAAGGTAGTGCATAAGTTCGTCGTATCGGGCACGCATGAGTGAATCGTCGGCCAGAGGAGTCCCTTCGGCGTCGACCACTTCGTAGCCGTAGCGTTCGAGCGAGCGTCCGACTGACTCGGGGTTACGGTGGCTGACACGCAGTTCTGCAATAATGCGGTTGTCGAAATTCTCTCCGTCGGAAGTGACGTTAAGGTTCAGAAGATGGGCGTCACAGTCTTCGACGGCCCGTGCGATCCGCGATGCACTGTAGTCGCCACGGGGACAGGCAAGCAAAATGGTGCTGCTCTCCTCGACAGGAGGAAAGAGACGGTCGAGCCTGCTCGCGGGTGAGGCAGGAATTGTGACGTTTTGAACAGATATGTCGTCTTTTCGGAGCAAAATATTTCTAAATTTGGTTTTTCTGACTAATTTTGCATACACAAAACCGAGTGTCGGTAAGTGAGATGCAAATTTACTAATAATACTTTATATAAAGAACCACTCAGACCGACAAAAAGATTACACTGCAAGGAAAAATGACAAATCTAAGCGTAAACATCAACAAGATAGCCACTTTGCGCAATGCGCGCGGTGAGAACGTCCCTGATCTTCTTAAGGTGGCTGCCGACTGTGAGGCATTCGGAGCTGACGGCATTACCGTGCATCCGCGTCCCGACGAGCGTCATATCCGTCGTGACGATGTATATCGTCTGCGGCCATTGGTCAAGACCGAGTTTAACATTGAGGGTTATCCGTCGCCTGAGTTCATGGAGCTCGTGATGCAGGTCAAGCCCGAACAGGTGACACTTGTCCCCGATGCGCCTGACGCCCTGACGTCAAGTGCGGGCTGGAATGTCGGCCAGCACATGGAGTTTCTTACCTCGATTGTCGACCGTCTGCGCGAAGGAGGTATCCGCTCGTCGATTTTTGTGGGCACTGACATCGAAAATGTCCAGCTTGCAGCCCGCACCGGCGCTGACCGCATCGAGCTTTACACAAAGCCCTATGCCGACCTCTATCCCGAAAATCCCGAAGCGGCTGTCGCTCCGTTTGTCGAGGCCGCCCATGCGGCGTTTTCTGCCGGACTCGGTGTGAATGCCGGCCATGACCTCAGTCTGGTTAACCTCGCTTATTTCCACCGCAACATTCCCCGTCTGAGCGAAGTGTCGATAGGCCACGCGCTTATTTGCGATGCCCTCTATCTCGGACTTGAGAAAACCATCAGGGAATATAAGGAATGTCTGGTGTAAGGATTAAATATTAAAGTTTAAAGAGTTTTTTAAGGTTAGGAAAAAGCTATGATTCAGCAGGAATTTGTCGATACTGTGGCCGGTGCGGCCATGAACTACAGCGATGCTGTCGCCACACAGGCCGCCATGCAGGAACTGTCGGTCTGGGATCTCACTATGCGCGGAGGGTGGATTATGATTCCGCTTGCCATCCTGTCGCTGGTGTGTATATATATATTTGTGGAGCGCTGTCTGGCGCTGCGCCATGCCCAGAAGGAGGACAATTCGTTCATGGACCGTATACGCGAGTATATCCATGACGGTGAGATCGAGAGCGCACGCCGTCTGTGTGCCAAGACCGACACACCCTATGCGCGTCTTATCGGCAAGGGCATAAGCCGTATCGGCCGTCCGATGAACGATGTGCTCGTGACAATTGAAAATACAGGCAACATCGAAATCGCCACGCTTGAGAAAGGTCTTCCGTGGCTTGCGACCACTGCGGCCGGAGCGCCTATGATCGGCTTCCTCGGCACTGTCATCGGTATGGTTCAGGCGTTCTATAATCTTGCCTCCGCAGGTTCAAGCGCGAATATCGCTGTCCTCGCCGACGGTATCTATGCAGCGCTTGTCACCACTGTCGCCGGTCTGATTGTCGGTATCATCGCGCTTTTTGCCTACAACTATCTCGTGGCGCGCATCAACAAGGTGATGAATGCCCTTGAAGCCAAGACCATGGAGTTCATGGATCTTCTCAATGAGCCTGCCTGATTCACTGTCAAACAATATCCAACAGCATCACTATGGCTCTTAAACGACAAAATACCATGATGGCGACATTCTCGATGGCATCGATGACTGATGTCATCTTCCTGTTGCTCATTTTCTTCATGGTGACCTCTACATTCGTATTTCCGACTGCCTTGGAGGTAAATCTGCCCCAGAGTTCCAAGCAGACGGCGTTGAAACCGAGCACCCGTGTCTATATCGACAAGTATGGCGCTATCTATGCTACAGCCGATGAAAGCGAACCGGTGGAGATGGACATGGAGTCGCTCCTTGCTTTCCTCGGAAATCAGGCTGCCAAGCCCGACGGTGGCGAGGAATATATCGCTGTCTATGCCGACGAGGAGGTGACATATGGCGCGCTTGTCAAGGTGCTTGACCTCGGCGCGCAAAACAATCTGAAAATGGTACTCGCCACCAAGCCTGCGCCGACATCAGCGCGTCCGCGTAAGTGAAGACACCATCCAATAAACACTCTCTAAAACAATTACTCATAACGCAATCATGTCAGACACCAAGAGTGACAGCCGTCACCGTTTGATAGCCCTGTTCATCACCGTGATTTTCCACGTAGCCGTGGCGGTGCTGCTCATTACGCTCTATCTAAAGCCGGTGGCTTCGGATGAGGAGCGCAAGTGGCCTCCCGTGGATTCGTCGGAAGTGTTGTTCGGAGGCGAATATGTGATGGTGGGCGACCGTCCTGAGATTGCCGACAATACCGGCGAACCGGCTTCGTCGGCAACAGAGGCTGAGGCTGTACCCGCCCCGGAGGTCGAAGCGCTTGAAAATTCCGGCGAGGAGGCTAAACCTGCCCCTGTCATCAGCAGCGAGCAGCCGTCGCCTGCCAAGGTCGAGAAGAAGCCCGTCCCGGAGAAGAGTGGCCCGACAAAGGCTGAAATCGAAGCAGCCGAGAAGGCAAAGCGTGAGCAGGAGACCCGTCAGGCAATAGCCGGAAAGGTGAAATTCGGACAGTCCGGAACCGGGAAAAAGGCCGGTAATGCCGGAAGTCCTGACGGAAACGCTTCGGTGGGCGCTGTCAACGGAAGCCCCGGTTTCAATCTCAAAGGCCGTACACTCGCCGATTGGCATCGGCCTGCGGCAGCGCCTTTAGGAACGATTACCATCAGGGTCAGCGTCAACCGTCAGGGCAAGGTGACCTCGGCCAGCTATATGTCCGGTACGGGTGCGGCCGCCGCAAGTCAGGCAGCCCGACAGAGCTGCGTGCAGGCGGCGATGCGCTCGCAATTCTCAGTCGATGAAGATGCTCCGCCTTCGCAGACCGGTACGATTACATACAACTTCAAGTAATCCTGTCAATCCGTTTTAAAATATTCCAATCATAATCAACGTCCCTGACCTTCAATGAAAGTCAGGGACGTTGATTTTCTCTGTTTACGTTGATTATGTCTGTTTACGGGGAAGTGCTATCGGTTGTTCAATGTCGGCAGGAAGGCATCAGGTATGTGCTCTACCTTGAAGTCTGACGGATTTCCGATGACGAGCACAATGTCAAATCTCGGTTCGAGAGGGATGTCATACGAGTTCAGATATGTGTCAGCCGCCCGTGTGAGCCGGCTGCGCTTACGCCTGTCAATGGCATCGGCCGGGTCGGTGAAATCGGTTGCTCGGGTCTTTACTTCGACAAAACAGATGTTGTCGTCTTTCATGGCTATGAAGTCGATTTCGATTCCCGCGATGCGGATGTTCTCACCGCTGATTGCATAGCCCTGTGTCAGAAGATACTCGCGAGCTACGCTTTCTCCCCATTTGCCGAGTTCGTTATGGTCGGCCATATCCGATGGTGGCGCTGCCGGTTGTTTCAGCCTTCATATTCATCTTCGTCGAGCATTTCATAGCCGTAGTCTTCGCCTTCGAAATCCTCGTCGTCCAAGTAGTCTTCCTCGTCGTCAGGCATAGAGGGGACGTTTTCAAAGATGAATTCGTCTTCCTCACGGACACGGTGGTGGCCGTCGAGCGGACGGTGAGTGATCGGTGCGGCTTCGATGCGGTTGCGCTCATCGGTAATTTCGCCCCAGAGCATGTCTTTAAGCTCTGTCAGTCCCATGCCGGTCACAGCCGAGATGAAAATATGTGGCACACCTTCAGGGAGTGTCTTTTCAATCTCCTGCATTAGTTCGTCGTCGAGCATGTCGCTTTTGGAGATGGCGAGCACACGCGGTTTGTCGGCGAGCTGCGGGTTGAACTGCTCCAGTTCGCCGACGAGTATGTCGTATTGGGCTTTGATGTCGTCGGCATCGGCCGGGACCATGAACAGAAGCACGGCGTTGCGCTCGATGTGACGGAGAAAGCGGAGTCCGAGTCCCTTGCCCTCGCTTGCCCCTTCGATGATACCGGGAATGTCGGCCATGACAAACGACCTGTTGTCGCGGTAGGATACGATGCCGAGCTGCGGTTCCATCGTCGTGAACGGATAGTCGGCGATTTTCGGCCGTGCTGCCGATATGGATGAGAGGAGCGTCGATTTGCCGGCATTGGGAAATCCGACCAGACCGACATCGGCAAGGAGCTTCAGCTCCATGATGATTGATTTCTCGATGGCAGGTTCGCCCGGCTGTGCATAGCGCGGTGTGCGGTTCGTGGCGCTTTTGAAGTGCCAGTTTCCGAGGCCGCCGCGTCCGCCGCGCAGGAGCTTCACTTCCTCTCCGTCGGAGGTCACTTCGCAGAGGAATTCGCCTGTCTCCGCATCAAAGACAACAGTTCCGCAGGGAACATCGACGATTACATCCTCGCCGTCCTTGCCAAACGAGCGTCCGCCTGAACCGCTCTGCCCGTTTCCGGCAAAGATATGACGGCGATAGCGCAGCGGAAGCAGTGTCCACATGTGGGAGTTGCCACGGAGGATGATGTGACCTCCACGGCCGCCGTCGCCGCCGTCAGGCCCTCCTTTGGGGACATATTTCGCACGATAGAAATGCCTTGAGCCGGCACCGCCTTTGCCTGAGCGACAGAGGACTTTTACATAGTCTATGAAGTTGGAATCAGCCATGTGAGCGGACTATTATGTTTGATGATTATATTTTATAGTGGTAAAACAAAATTGAGGAGCGAAAAGATTTGCTTGTTTGCCGTGAAGGGATGTTGCGGACAAAGAGCCTTCGCGGATCAGGCTTCGAGTGTCTGACGGAGATGTTGTATTAGCTCGCGTGCATGTGCGAAGTCGACCGGAGTGCCTACGTCGATCCATGTTCCGTTGATTGGGAAATAGCTGACGTTTCTGCCGTCGGCGAGCGCACGCTCGATGAGGTCGGTCGCATCGGTGCGTTCGTCGCTGCTTAATGACCGCAGCAGGTCGTTGGCGAAAATGTAGATGCCGGCGTTGGCGTAGTAGGCATACGACGGTTTCTCCTCGAGGGCCGTCACCCGCTGGCCGTCTGTCTCAAGAATCGCGTAAGGAACGGATATGTTGTAGGGTACGGCTGCGATTGTTATGTCGGCTTTCTGATTGCGGTGATGGAAATAGAGGTCCTCGAATGAAATAGTGGTCAGCAGGTCGGAGTTCATGACGATTGTCTCGCCTTCGGCGGGAATGTCGACAAGCGATGCAGCCCCGATAGTTCCCAAAGGCCGGTTCTCGCGGACACACTTTACGTTGATTCCGGCTACAGGTTGGGAGAAATGTTCTTCAAGCTGTTCGGCAAGATAGTTGACGGTGACACTTACATCGTCTATTCCGACTGATGCGAGAGCCTCGATGTTGTAGTCGATTATCGCTTTTCCGCCGATTTCAAGCAGAGGTTTGGGGGTTGTGAGGGTCAATGGGCGAAGGCGTTCGCCTTTGCCTCCGGCCATGAGGATGGCACTGACAGGAAGCACTGTCTTTGTCACGCGGGTGTCGATAAGACGACATAGTTTTCCATCGGCGTCAAGCACCGGGATGAGCGACAGACGGTGGCGGCGCAGTTTGCGCAGTGTGTCGGGGTTCACCTCTCCGTCGCGGAGGAAACGGAAGTTGCGGAACATCGCATCGGCAACCGGCGAGTCAAGACTCACGCCTTGCAGCAGTGCGCGTCGCACATCGCCGTCGGTAAGCGTGCCTGCCATGCGTCCGTCGCTGTCGGTCACAATGAGCGTCATCACATCTCCTGAGAGATCGTTGAGACGGCCGATTGCCTTGATGAGAGGCGCGTCATCGGTGATGATATGTCTGTCAATTTGCATCTTCCATTATTTTTTCGGTTATAAGCCAGTCGAGAGGAGTGTCAAGGTCGACCGATCTGCTGCGTGGCATTTCGTAAGGAATCCTGCGAGGGAATTCCCCGAGTGGCATCCGGCGGATTGAAGCGGGATTTATGACATAGACCGCGCCGTTGAACTGCCACGCCTTTGGTGCGTCCTGCCGGCGTGTGAAATGTCCGTCGCCTTTGGAAACATGCAGCGAGCCGTCGGCCGAACTTTCAAAACAGTCGTAATAGGGGTTGCAGGCAGCCTCGGTGACTGTCACCACCATGTCGGTGTCGGGGGTGTAGAGGTCAAGACAGCCTTCCACATCATCGACGGTGCGCATGGGTGATGTCGGCTGGAGCAGCACCACCTTGTCATATTCTATTCCGTTTTTGTCTGCCCAGTCCATCGCATCGATTATGACCTCGCGCGAACCGACCTTGTCGCCCCCGAGTTCGGGCGGACGGCAGTAGTCTACGGGAAGTCCGGTCGCACGGGCGACATCGCGTATTTCATCGTCATCGGTCGATACGATGATATGGCTGTCGGGCGACAGGGCACGCGCCACTTCGATAGAGTAGTTGATGAGTGGCTTTCCGCATAATGGCTTTATGTTCTTGCGCGGTATTCCTTTGCTGCCTCCGCGAGCCGGAATGATGAAGAGAGTGTTATTGCGGTTTGTCATAAAATTTCTTGTTTCGCAGAGTGTCGAGTGGAGTTTCGGCAATGGCCTTGACCATTATCTCAAGAGTGTCAGGGCGGAAATATGGATTTTCGGCCTGACGGGCGCGGTTTTGCCCGGCCGGGCTGAGGGCATAGCTGATGGCAGCTGCGATTTCTTCGGTCGAGTCTCCGCAGTGGACCACACTTTCGCCGCAAAGACGTCCGCGCTGTCGCATGCCGATGTCGACTGTCGGTATACCCATTGACGGGACTTCGACGATTCCGCTTGATGAGTTGCCGACTACCGCGCTGACGCAGCGCAGGGCGGAGAGGTAGCGGATTTTGCCGAGGGATGGAATCACCTTCACGCGCCCGGGGTGGAGCGACGCGTAAGCCTCGATTCTGTCGATGATGATTCGTCCGCGCGAATCATTGTTGGGATACGTGATGATGACGTGTGAGTCGGGGAAACGGTCGAGCGCCTGCAAAAGAGCATCGCAATGTGTCGCCGGGTCTTCATCGTCGAGTGTGGCCGGATGGTATGTCACGAGCATTGAGCCTTCGGGCAGTGTGATGCCTACCGACTCTTCCAGCTGACTGCGGTCCATGAGGGGCTCGTGCATGATGTTATAGACACCTATCGCCCCGGTGTTTATGACACGGTCGGGTTCTTCGCCCATTGCGATGACCCGTTGGCGGTAAGGCTCGGTCGCTGTCAGATGCAGGGCCGACATCTTGGTGATTGCGTGACGGATGCTGTCGTCAATCGCGCCCTCCGAGATTTCACCGCCTGCAATGTGGACAATCGGGATGCGGAGCATGAGAGCCGCTGTCGCTGTGGCGAGCATCTCGAACCTGTCGCCGAGGATGATTATAAGGTCGGGGCTTAGTTCCTCGAGCGCGCGTGCCATTCCGTCCATACATTTTGCCATCGCTCCGACCGCTCCGGCTGGGGTGTCGGTCGTGTCGGGCATTTCGATGCATACAGGGGCGGTGAATCCATCGGCCTTGATTTCGTCAATCGTATGGCCATAGCGTTCGCTAAGATGCATGTTTGTCGCAAGAATGTCGACATGGCAGTCGTCTCTTTGGTCAAGGTTGCGGGCAATTCCGCTGAGGAGTCCCCAGTCGGCGCGCGTTCCGGTTGCGATTGCTATTTTTCTGACTGAAACCAATTATAATATAGGTGTGATGTGGTTAGGAATGAAAGTATGTGAGGCGGGAAGGCTCTTAATATTCCCTTTCGCCGAAAATTGAAGTGCCGACACGGATCATGTTGCTTCCTTCATCGACAGCGATAGTCCAGTCATGGCTCATGCCCATGCTGACGGTATCGAAATTTTCGTTTGTGGCCATAATGCCGGTTTTCAGCCGGTCGAATGTAGCCCGGATTTCATGGAAATCTCTGCGGATGCGTTGGGTGTCATCTACATTCGAGGCCATTCCCATCACTCCGCGGATTTCAACCGCTCTGAGTGATGACAATAGTTCCGGAGTGACAAAATCTATCAGTTCTGCGGGGGTAAAGCCGAATTTTGTCTCCTCTTTAGCGACATGAAGCTGTAGCAGCACGCCGATACGACGGCCGGCCTTTGAGGCCTCGTCGTCGACGGCGCGCAGCAGGCGTTCGGAATCGATGCTGTGGATCATCGAGGCATAGGGAATGACTTTGCGGACCTTGTTGGTCTGGAGATGCCCTATGAAATGCCATTCGATATCAGCCGGTAGTTCTTTGGCCTTGGCTTCAAGTTCGAGTGCGCGGCTTTCGCCAAACACACGCTGTCCGGCTCTGTAGGCCTCCTGCAAAGCTTCGGCCGGATGGAATTTCGACACGGCTACGAGTTCAACTCCGGTGGGGATTGATTCACGAAGTTCTTGCAGATTTTTGCTGACAGAGCCTGACATTTTTGCGGGTATGATTGTTTGTGGATGAGTTGTTGTGTGGGGTTGGTGATGGAAAAATCAAGCTTCCTTGCTTTCTCCGCTGAGGTTTGCGTCATAGACATCCATGATGAGGGTCTCTTGGATTGTGTTGATTTCAAAATCGGCCATAGTGCCCTTCATACCCTCCATGAAGTTGTCGAAAGCCTCCTTGAATGAGTCGGCGGCCACGAGAATCTGTGAGATTGACTTTTTCTCAACGGCAGTCTTTTCGTCAAGAGTGATGAATGCAACTTTGACGAGATACCATTTGTCGCCTGTTCTTTCGCGGAAAATTTCAGCAATTTTGGTACGCTTCACAGCTGAAACCGAAAACTCTGACGTAAAATGTGAGATTTCTTCTGAAATACGGGCTTCCGCTTCGGTAAACGAAAGTGCGTCAACCATATAAGCTTCAGTCACTTTTTTGATAGCGCCGTTTTCCATTGTCTTGTCATAGCGGACTTTAGTTTCAAACCAATTTGCCATAATTTTACTTTTTTCTGTGTATTTTCGATGTTTGTTTTCAATTAATACTCAAGGGTGCAAAGTTAGCTAAAAAGCGTGAATTTTTGAGCTGCAATGAGGAAAAAGAGTTACGGAGACGGTAAATTTTAAGGTTCGTGGTAATAGCGAGAAGCTTTTTAGTTCTGAACATTATGTTTATTTAATATGTAGATATATTGTTTCCAATCCGATTAAAATCCGTATATTTGCATTATCGACGATGCCGGTTTCCGGCCAGTTTAGCTGTCCGGAAGAAATAAACAATATTAACAGTACAAACCTCTAAACTCAATCTCATGTATCAACGTCAACTTTCATTCGGTGAGGCAGTGACTAAGGCACTGACCGTCAATTACTGTAATTTCGAAGGGCGTGCGTCGCGTTCGGAATATTGGTGGTTCTTTCTGTTTAATTTCATTGCAGGACTTGTGATAGGAGCCGCTTTTTTCTGGAGTGAGACCATAGAATATCTTGTCAGTGGCCTTTTCTCATTGGCTATGATTCTGCCGGGGCTTGGACTGTCGGTGCGCCGTCTGCATGACACCGGACGTTCGGGATGGTGGATTCTTATTAACTTCATCCCGCTTGTCGGACAGCTCATCTATCTTTATTTCATGGTGCAGCCGAGCCAGAATGTGCCGAATAAATGGGGCGGTGTCCCTAATCTGGTGGCATAAGCGTCAAGGATTGTATTATCGCACTTTTTTATCCCATGCATGGTGTTAACTTTGCATGGGATTAAATTTTTCTATCTGTCACGCTTCGACCGCCCTCGCTCGCACCGGCCTGTCGGAAAAACTTCACCGCCTTGTTGCGGAATCTGAGTTTTTTGACTAATTTTGCTTCTCACTAACCACTATCCAATGGCACATGAAGCTTTAAGTGACAAGATTGAATCTCCTGAACTATGGAATCTGCTGCTGCGCATCAGCCGTGATGCACTGCATGTGGTGATATATTCGATTGTCGAGGATAATTCATTGGTTTACCGGCGTTTTAATCTCGACACGGCTTCGTCGTCGTGGATTGGCGCTCTACAGAATGTCATCTATGACAATCCGGCCATATTGAGTGATTTCCGGCGCGTATATTGCGTTGTCGAGACTGAGAAATATCTTCTTGTTCCCTCTGCATGCGAGTCGGTTGCGGACCGCACTTTGCTTTTCGGGGCGGCTTTCCCCGGCAGCGGTCTTGAGATGGCTGTTGATGAGACAGGTGCTCTGAATGCAATCGCCATCACTGCCATCGAACCGGAATTGAGAGGTTTTATAAACCGTACGTTCCAGCGTGTGTCGATAGTGAGCCATATTGCGTCGTTGTGTCGCTATGCCGCGCTCAATGGCAGCCTTGGCAACAAGGTGAGGATGATAGCGAATATGCGCGAGCGGGCGGTGGATGTGATAGTCATCGACGGCCGAAGGCTCATGCTTGCCAATACTTTTGCCTATGACAAGCCTGATGATGCGGCCTACTATCTTCTTGCTGTCCGTCAGCGGCTCGGGCTTGACGCCAACAGTGATGAACTTCTTCTTGCCGGCGATCTGGCTTGCAAGGAGGAGATAATGCCGATGTTGCGCAATTTTGTGGCGCGGGTGATGCCTGTCATATTTCCGCCACAGATGTTTAAGGCAGGCAGGGAAGCCATGCTTGCTCCGTTTGATCTCATAACTTTACCGCTATGCGAATAATCAGAGGAAAATACGGTCGTCGCCGCTTCAGCGTCCCGACCAATATCACGGCGCGTCCGACGACGGATTTCGCCCGGGAAAACATATTTAACGTAATTGAGAATCTTGTCGACCTCGAAGGGCTGAAGTGTCTTGATCTCTTTGCCGGGACGGGCGCTGTCAGTTTTGAATTGTTGTCGCGTGGCGCGGCCTCGGTGACTTCCGTTGAAAAGTCGGCTACACAGGCGCGTTTCATTGAGAAAGTGAAACAGGAGCTTAAGGACCGCAATCTGCATCTGCTGCGCACCGATGCGCTGCGCTACATACGTGACTCTTCGACGAGCTTTGACTTCGTTTTTGCCGATCCTCCATATGACCTTGACGGTTTCGGCGACATTCCGCAGATGGTGCTTGACTCCCGACTGCTCCATCCGGGCAGCATATTCATCATCGAGCATTCAAAAAAATATGATTTCTCAACCCTTCCTCATTTCATTGACCACAGGGCATACGGCTCGGTGAATTTCTCTATTTTTGAAATCCCTGAGGAAGACGAGGCAGCCGACTGAGAAAAGAAGCTATATAAAACGACAAACGACAGAAACATCATATTTTGGAGTCCGAAGAGATAGGTTCTTATCTCCTGATGGACTGAAGATATGATGTTTCTGTCGTTTGTCGTTTTGGCTCAAGCCGGGAACAGCCTCTTAAAACGTCACTTCTTTACCTTTAAGGTAGGTCTTTGTTATGACCGGAGTGGCATAGGCGTAGGGATAGAAGTCGACCGACGGCATAGGGCGCGTGATATAGAAATTGGCAACTTTACCGGGGGCGATTGAACCGTAATCCCGGCTTTCGTTCATGGAATATGCACCGTTGATGGTCGTGGCGTTGAGAGCTTCGGCGGGTGTCAGTTTCATTTTGATGCAACCGATCGACATGACCATGCGCATGTTGCCCGACGGCGACGAACCGGGATTGTAGTCGGAGGCAAGCGCGACAATAGCTCCGCTTTCGATGGCTTTACGAGCCGGGCCGTAAGGCATCCCGAGGAAAAAGGATGCACCCGGGAGCATTGTGGCTACAGTCTGATGCTCGCTCAGGATTGCAATTTCTTCTTCGCCGATACGTTCGAGGTGGTCGACCGACAGGGCGTTGTGTTTCACCCCGACCTGCACTCCTCCCGAAACGGCCAGCTCGTTGGCATGGATTTTCGGGCGAAGGCCATATTGTGTCCCGGTGGTGAGAATGCGGTCTGTCTCCTCAACGGTGAAGAAGCCTGCGTCGCAGAACACATCGACAAACTCCGCAAGCCCTTCAGCTGCCACAGCCGGAATCATTTCATTGCAGACGACGTCGACATATTCCCCTTGCCGGCCGGCGAAGGCACGCCCGACGGCATGAGCGCCGAGAAAGGTCGCCTTGACCTTCATCGGCGTGCTCTCGGCTATGCGGGCTATTACGCGGAGCATTTTCAGTTCGTCGGCGGTCGTGAGTCCGTAGCCGCTTTTGATTTCCACGCAGCCTGTTCCCATTGCCATGATTTCGCGCACACGGGTCATCGCCTGAGTGTAGAGCTCATTTTCAGATGTTTCATGGAGCAGGTCGGCTGAATTGAGGATTCCTCCGCCGCGTTTGGCGATTTCCTCATAGCTGAGGCCGTTGATTTTGTCGATGAATTCGCGTTCGCGGCTTCCGGCATAGACGATATGGGTGTGCGAATCGCAATACGAGGGGAAGACATAGCCTCCTTCGGCATCCGCGACTTCTTCGTCGGCATCCGCAGCCGGACATTCGTCCATTGTGCCGAACGCCGAGAAGCGACCGTCACGGATGCGGAGCCATGCGTTTTCGACTGTGCCTATGCGGCTCATCTCTCGGCCGCGAAGGAAAGGAGTGTCCCCGCCGTCGACACCGACGAGGACACCGATATTACGTAACAGCATATCTTTTCATTATGGGTTTGTGCGCAGGAATCCGACTGATGCGGCGATATAGGGCGACATCACGGTGTCGTTGTCGATGAACGGCACAAGTTTGCGATAGTCCTCGTGCCACTTTTCGAGTTCAGGCGAAGTCTTCAGCGGACGGCGGAGGTCAAGGGCCTGAGCGGCGTTGAAAAGTTCGATTGCGAGGATACGTTCGGTGTTGTCGACGACTCGACAGAGCTTCGTCGCCGAGTTTCCGCCCATCGAGACGTGGTCTTCCTGTCCCTGCGACGAGGGAATGGAGTCGCAGCTCGTCGGCCAGCAGAGTCCTTTGGACTGATTGACGATAGATGCGGCCGCGTATTGCGGAATCATGAAACCGCTGTTGAGTCCGGGATTCGCTACGAGGAACGGCGGCAGTCCGCGCGCTCCTGAGATCAGTCGGTAGATGCGACGTTCGGAGATGCTTCCGAGTTCGG
Source organism: uncultured Duncaniella sp. (assembly GCF_910578445.1). Classification (GTDB taxonomy): domain Bacteria; phylum Bacteroidota; class Bacteroidia; order Bacteroidales; family Muribaculaceae; genus Duncaniella. The sequence goes on from NZ_CAJTQC010000017.1 coordinate 42,026, forward strand.
CAAGGGCAAGCGCGAGATAGTCCATCGGCAGAGCGATAGGTTCTCCGTGGAAATTGCCGGCCGACACGATGATGTCTTCATCGGGGAAGATTGTCGGATTGTCGGTCGGAGAGTTGATTTCAGTCTCGATGACATTGCCCACATATTCCAATGCGTCTTTCACAGCACCATGTACCTGAGGCATGCAGCGGAAAGAGTAGGGGTCTTGGACATGTTTCTTATGCTGGCTGATTAGTTGGCTTCCTTCGAGATGGGCGCGAACGGCTCTGGCCGTGGCAAGCTGACCCGGATGTGGACGCACGGCATTGACCGAGTCGCCGAACGGGTCGATACGTCCGTCGAACACGTCGAGCGAAAGCGCTCCGATTTTGTCGGCGAGCTCGCTGAGGCGGCGGGCGTTGAGGATGGCATAGACGGCGTGTGACGACATGAACTGTGTTCCGTTCAATAGAGCGAGTCCTTCTTTAGATACGAGTTTCACAGGTTCCCAGCCCTTTTCTTCCAGCACTTCGGCTGCCGGACGGATTTCACCTTTATATAATACTTCTCCGAGACCGAGGAGAGGCAGGCACATGTTGGCGAGTGGCGCGAGGTCGCCTGATGCTCCGAGTGAACCGAGCTGATAGATGACAGGGAGGATGTCGTCATTGAAAAAGTCGACAAGCCTTTGGACGGTCGACAGCTGTACGCCTGAATTGCCGAATGAAAGCGACATGATTTTGGTGAGCAGCATGATTTTTACAATCACGGGGTCGACTTTGTCGCCACAGCCGCACGCATGTGATTTCACGAGGTTTTCCTGAAGGGTCGAAAGGTCCTGCGTGTCGATTGAGATGTTGCACAGCGATCCGAATCCGGTGGTGATGCCGTAGATCGGATGGTCGCATTCGCTGATTTTATCGTCGAGATATTGACGGCAGCGTGTGATGCGTTCCACTGATTCCTCGCTGAGCGCGAGTTTCATGTTTTTGGTGATGATTTCCCCGACGCGTTCGATTGTGAGGCGTTCGGGACTGATATGATGTATCATTGTCCGGATTAGTCTAAGGTTATTGTTTTTGTTTCAGCTTAATGAGTCGAACGCTCCGTCGATTACGGAGTCATCGGCTATGTTGGGTAGGGTGACGCGAAGCAGCGGAGTCCGTTGCATTTCGCGTTTGATTGCTGAAATCGCCCCATCGTTGCGGGCCCATGACCGGCGTGCTATGCCGTTGTTCACATCCCATAGGAGCATTTCGTCAATGTGGCGTGCCGAGTCGTCGCTTCCGTCAATGACCATGCCGAAACCGCCGTTGATGACTTCGCCCCAGCCGACACCTCCGCCGTTGTGGATTGAAACCCATGTAGCGCCGCGGAACGAGTCGCCGATGACGTTGTGCACGGCCATGTCGGCGGTGTATTGCGAACCGTCGTAGATGTTGGATGTCTCGCGGTATGGGGAGTCCGTTCCCGATACGTCGTGGTGGTCGCGTCCGAGCACTATGGGTGCTGATATTTCACCGCGGGCTATTGCATCGTTGAAGGCGCGTGCGATTTTGGTGCGTCCCTCACAGTCGGCATACAGGATTCGAGCCTGCGACCCGACCACGAGTCTGTTGCGTCCGGCCTCGCGTATCCAGTGGATGTTGTCGCGCAGCTGACCTTTGATTTCATCAGGAGCTTCCTTGAGTATCTCCTCGAGCACTTCAGCTGCTATGGCATCGCTTTTTGCAAGGTCGTCGGGATTTCCCGAAGTGCAGACCCAGCGGAACGGCCCGAATCCGTAGTCAAAGAAACTCGGCCCCATGATGTCCTGCACGTAGGAGGGATAGCGGAACGTGCCGTCCTCCTTCATTATGTCAGCTCCTGCGCGTGATGATTCAAGCAGGAATGCGTTACCGTAGTCGAAGAAGTACATGCCGTTGGCTGTTATGCGGTTGATTGCGTTGACCTGACGGCGCAACGATTCTTGAACGTGGCGCTTGAATTCTTCGGGATTTTCTGCCATCATGGTCTTGGCCTCTTCAAAGCTCAGACCGGCCGGATAATATCCTCCCGCCCAAGGATTGTGGAGTGAGGTCTGGTCAGAACCGAGGTCTACTTTCACGCCGTCGTCCGCAAGGCGTTCCCAAAGGTCGACCACATTGCCCTGATAGGCGAATGAAACAGCTTCGCGGTTTTTGCGCGCTTCGGCCACACGGACCATGAGGTCGTCGAGCGAGGTATAGACCTCGTCGACCCAACCCTGACTGTGGCGCGTCTCGACGGCCTTGGGATTGACTTCTGCGGTGATGCTGACGACACCCGCGATGTTTCCGGCCTTCGGCTGTGCGCCTGACATTCCGCCAAGACCGGCGGACACAAACAGCATGCCGCCGAGGTCATGCCGGCCTTCGGCAAGACGCTTGCGCCCGGCGTTGAGGACGGTGATGGTTGTGCCGTGGACAATTCCCTGCGGTCCGATATACATATATGAACCGGCTGTCATCTGACCGTACTGCGACACTCCGAGTGCATTGAAGCGCTCCCAGTCATCGGGTTTTGAATAGTTGGGGATGACCATACCGTTTGTGACTATTACACGCGGCGCGTCGGGGTGTGACGGGAATAGGCCTAACGGATGACCCGAGTACATGACAAGGGTCTGTGAGTCGGTCATCTCCGACAGATATTTCATTGCGAGAAGATATTGTGCCCAGTTCTGGAACACAGCGCCGTTTCCGCCATATGTGATCAGCTCGTGGGGATGCTGTGCCACCCGCGGGTCGAGATTGTTCTGAATCATCATCATGATAGCGGCAGCCTGACGTGAGCGGGCCGGATATGCGTCAATCGGTCGGGCATACATCTCGTAGTCGGGACGGAAACGATACATGTAGATGCGGCCATATGTCTCAAGTTCGGATGCGAATTCACCGGCAAGTTCACGGTGGAGATGTTGCGGGAAATAGCGCAGGGCGTTTTTAAGAGCCAGTTTTTTCTCAGCCGGAGTCAGTATGTCCTTGCGTTTCGGGGCATGATTGACAGTCGTGTCATAAGCTTTAGGCGCAGGAAGGGTGTCAGGGATGCCTGCACCGACAGTCATGCGGAATTCTTCGTTTGTCATGGTTGAGGTCGGCTTATCGGTTGAGTATTTCATTGACAATTTCCAGCACCCTTGCCTCTGCGGCAATCGCTTCGGCTGCTATTTCGGCTGCGCGTGCGGTCAGGCGCTCTGCTTCGTCACGGTTTTTGAGTGAGGCGGCATTGATGCGCACATTGAGCTGTGCGCCAAGCACGGCCGAACGCGCGGCGAGTGCACCGACACCGGCATCGCTTACCGAGGCCGGATTTCCCGTGCGGGCCATTGATTCGAGCAGTGGGAAGACAGCGGCCGCTGTCTCCATTGTCGAGAGCGGTATGCGTGTGGCATAGAGAGTGGCGTCTTCAATGGCTGCTGCGCGGGCTGCCTTCTCCTCTTCGCTTGATTTCGGCATTTTGAATGCGTCCATGATGCGGTTGAACGCCTCGGTGTCTTCGTCGACAAGGTGGAGGAGCTGTTGCAGGAGTTCATGTCCCTTGTCGGCCTGATCGGAAAATTCTTTCCAGCGGTCGTCCCATCCGGCTTTGTGTGCCGACAGATTTGCCACCATAGTGCCGAGTGCGGCTGCAAGAGCGCCCATGTAGGCCGAAATCGATCCGCCACCCGGGGCAGGGGATTCCGAGGCGGTTTCCTCGGCGAATTCCGTGCATGTCATGTCGGTGAGTTTCTTTCCTGTATTTTTCTGCGCAATCATGAATTCGACCACCTTCTCTTCAGGACGGAAGGGAGTAAGCTCGTCGAGTCCCATTGACTTGACAGCCATGCGGATAATCTCGTCTTCTGAAATGCCTGTGGAGCGTTGCTGCTTGTGGAGGAAATATCGTCCGGCTTCGATGAGTGTGCGTTTTGGCACGAGGCCGACAATCTCTGTGCCGGTGACACGCAGTCCGCGCGCATTGGCCGCACGGCATACTTCGTCGAACGCAACATGGAGTGGAGTGACTGAAATGTCGGTGATGTTCATCGACACCTGTGCGATGCCATATTCGTCGATGAACCAGCCGATGGCCTTCGTGGCCTTGAGTGTGCCGGGCTGCATGATGGTGTTGCCATCGGCATCTTTCAGCGGTTTTCCTGTAATCTTTCCGCCTTCGCGCATCGGACGGCCTTTTTCGCGGACATCGAATGCAATTGCGTTTGCGCGGCGTGTCGAGGTTGTGTTGAGGTTGAAATTGACTGCGATGAGGAAGTCGCGCGCTCCGACGGCGGTCGCTCCGGTGCGGGCTGCCTTCTCGTCAAACGGACGGTCACCGAAATCCGGGCCTTTTCCTGCATGGTTCATTTTTTCCGGAAGGGCTTCATATTCACCCTCGCGGCATACTGCGAGATTTCGGCGTTCGGGTGTGAAGGCCGCTGATTCGTAGCAATAGGTCGGGACTTCAAGTTCGTCGGCTATGCGTTTTGCAAGCTTACGTGCGAGTTCTGCACACTCTTCAAGCGTGATGCCCGAGATGGGAATGAGGGGACACACATCGGTCGCGCCCATGCGCGGATGTGCGCCGTGATGATTGCGCATGTCAATCAGTTCTGCCGCGCGTCTGACACCTCTGAATGCGGCTTCGACCACTGCTTCCGGCTCACCGACGAAAGTCACGACCGTGCGGTTTGTCGCTTCGCCCGGGTCTACGTCGAGCAGGTTTATCCCCTTGACGCTTTCGATTGCGTCGGTGATGGATTTTATTACATTTTTATCGCGTCCCTCGCTGAAATTAGGGACACATTCAATAATTTGTGTTTTCATGGAATATGAAATAATGAGTAATGGTATTGATTTTATTAAGTCGGTATGCAAATATAAATAATAGAAGTTGAAGTGGCAAATTTCAGCGGTGGCATTTTTGCTTGATTACTGTTTGGATTCGGACTGTTTGGATTCGGATTATTGTTCCGGCAAAGGAAGGTGATGAGTGTTTTTGACTTCACCGAGGACAAAGGAGCTGTTGAGTGAGCCGATGCAGTCAAGGTCGCCGAGGATTCGGAGAATAAATTTCTGATAAGATTTCATGTCGCGTGTATAGATTTTGAGCAGGAAGTCATAATCGCCTGAGATATTATAGCATTCGGCGATTTCAGGGATATTTTGGACGGCATCCATTATTCGCATGGCATTTTCACTGGTATGCTGTTTGAGTTTAAGGTAACAGAATGCCATGAAGCCACATTCAAGTTTTTCGGCATTGAGAACAGCCATGTATTTTGTGATGTATCCGTCACGTTCAAGACGTTTTACGCGTTCGAAAGTTGGGGTGGGTGAGAGGTGGATGACGGATGCGAGTTCTTTGACCGTAAGGCGTGAATTGTCTTGCAGGGCGCTCAGAATGCGTAGGTCAGTGGAGTCAAGAGTATAGGTTGATTTCATGATGGATGGATTCGATGAGAATAATATTCTGCTTAAAATGGATAAAAAGTCTGTATTTTAGAATATATAGACTGTGTAATTTGCAAATATAGTGTAATTTTCCAAGATTTTTGAATTTGTTGGATGAATATTTTATACATTGTAATTTTGTCATCAGAAATAACAACAAATAACTATTGGATTTATGGCAAACAACAAACTCCATTTCGAGACACTCCAGCTACATGTAGGACAAGAGCATCCTGATCCGGCAACAGACGCAAGGGCTGTCCCCATATATCAGACCACATCCTATGTGTTCAGGAACTCGCAGCATGCGTCGGACCGTTTCGGTCTGCGCGATCCCGGAAATATCTACGGTCGTCTGACCAATTCTACCCAAGGGGTGCTTGAGGAGCGGGTCGCAGCGCTCGAAGGCGGAGTAGCCGGGCTTGCTGTGGCAAGCGGCGCGGCCGCTATCAGCTATGCACTTGAAAACATCGTGCAGGCAGGCGACCACATTCTTGCCGCCGACAATCTCTATGGTGGCAGCTATAACCTGATTGCCCATACGTTCGCTCCGCGTGGCGTTGAGAGTGATTTTGTCGATGTCCGCGACCTCGGACTTGTGGAACGCTCGATAAAACCCAACACCAAAGTGCTTTTTGTGGAGACCTTCGGTAATCCCAACTGTGATGTCACCGACATTGACGCGCTTGCCGAAATAGCCCACCGCCACAACATTCCGCTCATAGTGGACAATACTTTCGGCACTCCTTATCTCATACGCCCTCTTGAACACGGCGCGGACATCGTGGTCCATTCGGCGACCAAATTTCTCGGTGGTCACGGCACGAGTCTCGGCGGTGTGATAGTCGACGGCGGAAGCTTTGACTGGAAAGCCTGTCCGGATAAATTCCCGACTCTTGCAAAGCCCGATCCGAGCTATCACGGTGCGATTTTTGCAGATGTCGCAGGCAAGGCTGCATTTGTGACACGCATACGTGCCGTCCTTCTCCGCGATACGGGTGCGGCCATCTCTCCATTCAATGCTTTCATACTTCTTCAGGGTGTCGAGACACTGTCACTGCGTGTAGAGCGGCATGTTGAAAACGCCATTAAAGTGGTGGATTTCCTTGCCTCTCATCCAAAGGTTGCGAAAGTCAACCATCCGTCATTGCCTGAACACCCTGACCATGAGCTATACAACAAGCTTTTCCCCGCCGGAGGGGGAAGCATATTCACATTCGAAATCAAGGGAGGCCAAGAAGAAGCATGGCGCTTCATTGATTCATTGAAAATCTTTTCGCTGCTTGCAAATGTGGCCGATGTAAAAAGCCTCGTCATTCATCCCTACACGACCACACATTCACAGCTCTCTCCCGAAGAACTTAAACGTCAGCACATATCACCCTCGACTGTGCGCCTGAGCATAGGTACGGAACATATCGACGACATCATCGCCGATATTTCCGAAGCTCTCGAAAAGGTGTGATATCAGGATTCAGACGCGGACGGTATCTGTGAAGACACCGTCCGCGCAACCTTTGCATTTCAGCAGGCCGCGAGGCCTGTTTTTTCTTTTTTATGCGCTTACGTTGATTGAAATATTCAAAAATCTTGTAACTTTGCAGATAGATAGAGAGGCTCTTCTGAATTTCAGATTCGGAAGTGCGCTTTTGTGTATTTTGTGCTTAGGCCAAACAAATTAATCTCCTCACGTTTTATACATAAAATTATTTTGAGAAAAAGATATGGATTTATTTGAAAAGATTTCAGCCGATATAAAGACTGCGATGCTTGCTCGCGAGAAAGTGCGTCTCGAGACTCTCCGCGGCATAAAGAAGGAATTTCTTGAAGCGAAAACCGCAAAAGGTGGCGACGGCTCGCTCTCTGACGAGGCTGCTACCAAGATTCTTGCCAAGATGGCGAAACAGCGTCGTGAGACATCGCAGATCTACGAAGAGCAGAATCGTCCGGAACTCCGCGACAACGAGCTTGCCGAGGCTGCCGTGATTGAAGAATATCTCCCGAAGCAGCTCAGTGACGAGGAACTGACAGCCGAACTCAAGAAAATCATAGCAGAGACTGGCGCGACCTCACCCAAGGAAATGGGCAAGGTGATGGGCGTGGCTTCAAAGACGCTCGCCGGACGTGCTGACGGCAAGGTCATATCGGCCAAGGTCAGAGAACTCCTCAACAATTGATTTCAAAGATAATTACAACAACAAAATATTCAAATGCTTACCCTTCAGCAAATCAAAGAGGATCCCGAACGCATCATAGCGCGCCTCGCCGTCAAAGGTTTTGACGGAAAGCAGGGAGTCAACGATGTAATCGACTTCGACGACGAACGCCGCAGCCTCCAGTATCAGAACGACACTCTTGCCGCCGAACTCAAGAAGCAGGCTGATGCCATCGGCCGTCTGATGAAGGAAGGCCGCCGTGACGAGGCCGAGGAAGCTAAAAAGAAAGTGGCTGAAATCAAGGCTCAGCAAAAAGAGATAGCCGACCGCCTTACCACCACTGAAAACGCTATCCGCGACATCCTTCTCGGCATGCCCAATATCCCTTGTGACGCAGTGCCCGAAGGCAAGAGCGCAGAGGACAATGTGGTTGAAAAGACCGGCGGCCCGATGCCTGATCTTCCTGCCGACGCTCTCCCTCACTGGGAACTCGCAAAGAAATACAATCTTATCAACTTTGACCTTGGTGTCAAAATCACAGGCCCGGGTTTCCCCGTCTACATCGGCAAGGGTGCACGTCTGCAGCGCGCTCTCATCCAGTTTTTCCTCGATGAAGCCGGAAAGGCCGGTTATATTGAAATCCAGCCCCCCTACGTTGTCAATGAGGCATCGGGCTACGGTACAGGCCAGCTTCCCGACAAGGAAGGCCAGATGTATTTCATCAATGAAGACAAGCTCTATCTGATTCCGACAGCCGAAGTCCCCGTGACCAACATCTATCGCGATGTGATTCTTTCCGCTGACCAGCTGCCGATAAAGAACTGTGCCTACTCTGCATGTTTCCGTCGCGAGGCAGGCTCTTATGGCAAGGATGTCCGCGGACTCAACCGTCTCCATCAGTTCGACAAAGTGGAAATCGTGCGCATCGAGAAACCCGAGAACTCCTATGCGGCTCTTGAAGAGATGAAGGACCACGTACAGGGCCTTCTCGAAAAACTTGGTCTCCCTTGGCACATACTCCGTCTCTGCGGAGGTGACATGAGCTTCACTTCAGCCATCACATTCGACTTCGAGGTCAACTCTGCCGCACAGGGCCGCTGGCTCGAGGTTTCATCGGTTTCAAACTTCGAGACCTATCAGGCCAACCGTCTGAAATGCCGTTACCGTGCCGAGGACAAAAAGACTCGTCTCTGTCACACTCTCAACGGTTCGGCTCTTGCTCTTCCGCGCATCATGGCCGCTCTTCTGGAAAACAATCAGACCGCTCAGGGCATCGTGATTCCCGAGTGTCTGCGCCGCTACACAGGCTTCGACATCATCGACTGATTGTCTTCTTTTCAGTAGCCACGGCCATTAACGGCGGCAACTATTACAGTCGTCGGCGCGTTGTATAAGAGTGACCCGCTCCGGGTCGCTTACCACTCAAAAATACAAATGTAATTATGGAATCAACACGTCAAGCTAAAATATCGCGTCTGCTGCAGAAGGAGCTCAGTGAGATTTTCCGTCAGCAGACAGCCAAGACCCACGGCACGCTTGTGTCAGTGAGCATAGTCAGGGTTTCTCCCGATCTCAGCATCGCTAAGGTGTATCTTTCGATATTCCCCTCTGAAAGATCGCAGGAACTTCTCGAAAGCATCAAGAACAATGCCAAGACAATCAGGTATGAACTCGCTCAGAAGGTGCGCTTCCAGTTGAGGAAATGTCCTGAACTGAGCTTCTATCTTGATGATTCGCTCGACTATATCGACAATATCGACAAGCTTCTCACCAAATAGTTGCCTCGGAAATACGATAAATACGCTTTATAATGCGGTGGCGTCGGTTTTTCAACGTCACCGCTTTTCTTACATGCCAGTCAATCATCTTTCCCAATCACCACAATGCCTGCACTAAGGATTGCAATCCGCTATCTGTTGGCCAGAAAAAGCCACACGGCAGTCAATATCATCTCCTATATCTCCATGGCTGGAATCGCCGTGGCCGCGTTGGCCATGGTGTGTGTGCTTTCCGTGTTCAACGGTTTTTCTCAGTTGGCCTCCGACCGTCTTTCGCTTGTCAACCCTGACATAAAGGTGACGCCGGTCAATACGCGTGTCATTTCCAACGCCGATTCGCTTGCCGGTGAAATCGCAAAGATTCCCGGAGTGCGTGTGGCGTTGCCGACTCTCCGCGGCGAGGCTCTTGCCATCTACAACGGAGCTCAGCTCCCGGTCAATATATGTGGCATCCCCGACGATTTCGCCGAGGTGTCGGCTCTTGAATCACTGCTCATCGACGGAGAACCGCTCTCCGGTCTCTATGGATTCGGAGGGGCTTTGGTCGGAGTCGGCGCAGCCGTGCAGCTCGACGCCCGTCCGTCGCCCGAACGTGGGCTGCTGCTGACAGTGCCACGCAGACTCGGGCGCATAAACCCGGCGTTGCCGATGGCCGCTTTTTCGACCGATACGCTTGTCGTCACGGGTGTCTACCGCAGTAACCAACCGGAATTTGACAATGCGATGATTTATCTGTCGCTCGACGATGCGCGCAATCTGCTCGACTACACGACCGAGGGCACAGCTGTCGAGATAAGTGTCAACGACATAGGGGAGATGGCCAAGGTCATCAGACGGATTGAAGATAAGCTTGGGGCGGACTATCTCGTAGCCGACAGGCTGCGACAGGAATCACACTCATTCCGCATGATTTCAATCGAGAAATGGATTACATTCCTGATGCTCGTTTTTGTGCTTGTGATGGCCTCGTTCAACATTCTCTCATCTCTTTCGATGCTGATTATCGAGAAGGAGGAAAGTCTGAAGATACTTAGCTCGCTCGGGGCAACGGACAGCATGTTGAAGCGCATATTCATGAATCAGGGTGTGCTCGTGGCCGTGACCGGCGGTGGCATCGGGATTGCGATAGGCGTGATACTGTGTCTGATTCAGGAACATTTCGGTGTCATAACACTCGGGGGTGACCACTCCCAGATGTCGATTGTCACATATCCCTGTGTCCCGGAGTTTACAGACGTGCTCATAACAGCCGGCGTGGTGATTGCAATCGGTCTGCTGTCAGGCTGGATAGCCTCGCGGGGAGTGAGAGCGCACGCCGATTTCGACCGTCAATAGAAAATCGCTCATCGGTTTTGGCTATTGACAATAAAATTCGTAACTTAGCCGATGTAATCTGTATTATCAATAATCTAATCTATTAACAACTTCAATCAATCATGTCAACCCCTTCAATCCATAGATATTGCGTAATCATGTGTGGCGGAGTCGGAAGCCGCTTCTGGCCATATTCACGTGAGGACTGTCCGAAACAGTTCATTGACTTCCTCGGCACAGGGCGTTCGCTTCTTCAGATGTCGTATGACCGCATCCTTCCGCTTGTCCCGAAAGAAAACATAATCGTGGTGACAAATGAGAAGTATGCCGGTCTTATCCGTGAGCAGCTCCCCGACATCCTTCCCTCGAACATCCTTCTTGAGCCCGCCCGCCGCAACACAGCTCCGTGCATCGCATGGGCCGCCTACCATATCGCCGCGCTCGATCCGGAAGCATCAATGATTGTGACTCCGAGCGACCATCTCATCACCCGCGAGAATATTTTTGAGGATTGTGTGCGCAGAGGATTTGAATTTGTCGAAAGCCACGACGCTCTTCTGACTCTCGGCATCACCCCTGTCCGTCCCGAAACAGGCTACGGCTACATCCAGATAGGTCAGGAAGCCGAACCGGGAATCCTGAAGGTGAAGACCTTCACCGAGAAGCCCAATCTGGAGCTCGCTAAGGTCTTTCTTGACTCGGGTGAATTTTTCTGGAATTCCGGCATATTCCTATGGAAAGCATCGTCGATCATCAGCGCGCTTCACAAGTATGACCCGGATCTCACATGTCTCTTTGACCGTGGCGTGAGTGATTTCGGCACTCCGCGCGAGATGGAGTTTATCAACGCCAATTTCACTTCGTGCCCGCCAAACTCTATCGACTATGCCGTCATGGAGAAGGCCGACAATGTATATGTCGAATGCGTCAATTTCGGCTGGAACGACCTCGGCACATGGAGCGCACTCTACGACAACTCGCCGTGTAACGAGGCCAAGAACGTCGCGCAGAACTGCAATGTGCTGGCCTATGAGAGCACAGGCAACATGTTTGCCGTCCAGTCGCCCGACAAACTTGTGGTCGTGCAGGGTCTTAAGGACTATATCATAGCCGATGCGGGCGATGTGTTGCTGATATGCCCCAAGGCTGAAGAGCAGCGCATCAAGCAGATGGTTACGGATGCGAAACTGTCGTTTGGCGACAAGTATCTTTAAGCGCCTCCCGGTTCAATCAGTATCACAACCTTAAGCGACCACGACGATGCAGGAATATAACCTTACTCCCGAGCAAGAAGATGCTCATGTCGAACAGCAGTTCCGTGACCTGCTGGACGGCTATCTGGCCAGTAACCACCGCAAGAAGGTGGAAATAATCGAGCGTGCCTTCCGTTTTGCCAAGGAAGCGCACAAGGGTGTGAGACGCCGTTCGGGCGAGCCCTATATCATCCATCCGATAGCGGTGGCCAAAATCGCGTCGCAGGAGATTGGCCTCGGGTCGACCTCGATATGCGCGGCGCTGCTCCACGATGTTGTGGAGGATACGGAATATACTGTCGAGGATATCGAGCAGCATTTCGGACGTAAGATCGCGCGTATCGTCGAGGGACTGACCAAGATTTCAGGCGGTATTTTCGGCGACAAGGCCTCGGTGCAGGCCGAGAATTTCCGCAAGCTTCTCCTGACGATGAGCGAGGATATACGTGTCGTGCTCATAAAGATGGCCGACCGTCTGCACAACATGCGCACCCTCGGCTCGATGGCGCCCAACAAGCAGTATAAAATCGCGGGCGAGACACTATATATATATGCGCCGCTTGCCCATCGTCTCGGACTGTTTGAAATCAAGACCGAACTTGAGGACCTGAGTTTCAAATATGAGCATCCCGGGGAATACCAGCGTATAACCAAGCTTATTTCACAGAGCGAGGCCGGCCGCGAGATGGTCTATAACGACTTTGCCTCACCCATACTCAAGCGTCTTGACAGCATGGGGCTTAAATATGAGGCCAAGGCGCGTCTGAAGTCGGTCTATTCCATCTGGCGCAAGATGGATACGAAGCATATCCCTTTCGAGGAGGTCTATGACCTCTATGCAATGCGTATCATATTCGATACGCCCGATGGTATTTCGGAAAAGGAGATGTGTTTCAAAATCTATTCGGCTCTGACCGACCTCTACCGTCCGCATCCCGACCGCACCCGTGACTGGATTACAAATCCGAAGGCCAACGGCTATCAGGCGCTTCATGTGACGCTGATGGGACCAGACGGTAACTGGATAGAGGTCCAGATACGTAGCCGGCGCATGGACGAGATTGCCGAAAAGGGTTTTGCCGCCCATTGGAAGTATAAAATCGGTGAGCACGAGGAGGAAAGCGAGCTTAACGTATGGCTCAAGACCATCAAGGATATTCTTGACGATCCGACACCCAATGCGATTGATTTCCTCGACACCCTCAAGCTCAATCTTTTCGCGACTGAGATTGTGGTGTTTACGCCAAAGGGTGAGCTGCTGACACTTCCGGCGGGGGCTACAGTGCTCGACGTCGCTTTCACGCTTCACTCCCAGCTCGGCATCAGGTGTATCGCCGGAAAGGTCAATCATAAACTCGTCTCGCTTTCCCATCGGCTTAATTCTGGCGATCAGGTGGAGGTGCTGACATCTCATTCCCAGTTGCCCAAGCCTGAATGGATGGCGTTTCTTGCCACCGCCAAGGCCAAGACCCGTCTGCGCAAGGAGCTTAGAAAAGTGCAGCAGCCGGTCATCGAGGAAGGAAAAAAGATTTTTGACCACTTCATAGCGCAAAACGACATTATTGTCAACAACAGCGTGATGACGAAGATTCTCGGCATCTATCACGTATCGACCCGCGAGGAGCTCTTCTACAAGCTCGGAAGCGGAGAGGTGTCGATTGACGACTATCTTAATGTCAACACCTCGCGTGGTGCGCGTTCGCTTGTGTCGCGCCTGTTCCGTCTCGGATTTGGCGGTGACAACAAGAAGACGAAGGTCAAGAAGCTGCTGTCAGCACCCGACCCGGAGACGGCTGCCAAGCCCGTGCGTCAGAAAATCAACACGAAGGAAACCTACGTGTTGCGTTTCAACGAACAGGAAAGCAATTTTGCGTTTGCCGAGTGTTGCCGTCCGATTCCGGGCGACGAGGTGATGGGCTTCATCACCGACGAGGGGACAGTAGAGGTGCATTCGTTGACATGTCCGCGCGCACAGGTGCTGAAAGCAAGTTTCGGTTCGCGTATCGTAGCGACCAAATGGGATGAAATCAGCGGAAGTTTCCTTGCCAATATCCGTATAGAGGGAATTGACCGCCACGGTATTCTTCAGGAACTGACACGCATGATTTCGACGGCTCTCAACATTGACATACGCCGTCTCAACATCGAGGCAGACAAAGAAGTGTTTACCTGCGACCTCGGAGTCCTCGTGTCTAACACCGATGCTGTCGTAGAGCTTTGCAAAAGTGTCCTTAAAATCGAAGGAGTCCGCAAGGCCGACCGCGTGAGGGTCTACGAGCAGGAACAGTAAATTTAAGAAATCATGTTTCTATAACCCATGTGGCGCATCGGCTGAAAACCGATGCGCCACATGGGTTATTCTCTCGCAGGATGATGCTGAGGTGTCAAATAAAATAAAATGAGATTGTAAAGTTTCGATTTTTATCCGGTGAGACATGTAATGTGGTGAAAAAGTCGTAACTTTGCACACGGGTAATAGTGCACCCCTTTCAAACTTCATAATCCAATCCATCGCATGCGACAGTTTAAGCGCGCCGTCCTGCTCCTCGAAGACGGCTCCACTTTTGAAGGAAAATCCTTTGGCTATGAAGCCTCAACTGCCGGCGAAGTGGTGTTTAACACCGCTATGACCGGCTATCCGGAAAGTTTGACGGACCCTTCATACGAAGGGCAGATTCTAGTCACCACCTATCCGATTCTCGGCAACTACGGCGTTCCTCCGCGTCGCGAGAAAGACGACGTCAGTGAATATTACGAAAGTGACAAGATCCATTGTCAGGCCATCGTTGCTCAGGATTATTCCTATGATCATTCCCACTGGCAGGCTGACCGCTCTCTGGCCCAGTGGCTACAGGAGGAAAAAATCCCCGGAATCTACGGCATCGACACACGTCAGCTCACCAAGCATCTCCGCGAACATGGTTCGATGCTCGGCAAAATAGTGATTGACGGCTGTGGAGATGTCGATTTTTATGACCCGAACGCTGAAAATCTCGTCGGGAAAGTAAGTTGCAAAGAGGTCGAGGTTCACGGTGACGGAGATAAGACCGTGGTTCTGGTCGACTGCGGAGTCAAGCACAACATCATCCGCTGTCTCACCCGCAGAGGTGTCAAGGTGGTTAGAGTTCCGTGGGACTATGATTTCACCACTATCCCCTACGACGGATTGTTTATCTCGAACGGTCCGGGCAACCCCGATATGGCCGAGGCGACTGTGGTCAACATCCGCAAGGCCATGGAAATCGGCAAGCCTATCTGCGGCATCTGCATGGGCAACCAGCTTCTTGCCAAGGCTGCCGGTGCAAAGACTTATAAACTGAAATACGGCCACAGAAGCCACAACCAGCCTGTGCGCCGTGTTGGAACTGATAACTGCTTCATCACTTCGCAGAATCATGGATTCGCAGTCGACAACGCGACTCTGCCGGCGGAGTGGGAACCGCTTTTCATCAATATGAACGACGGCACTAACGAGGGCATCCGCCATAAGTCGAAGCCCTATTTCTCTGCCCAGTTCCATCCCGAGGCAAGCTCCGGCCCGAAGGACACGGAGTTTCTTTTCGATGAATTTATCAATATGCTTTAACGTCATCCCCTCAGATATTCTTTCATCATGCGTAACGAGAACATCAAGAAAGTATTGCTGCTTGGTAGCGGCGCGTTGAAAATCGGTGAGGCCGGCGAGTTTGACTATTCAGGCTCACAGGCGCTCAAGGCCATGAAGGAGGAGGGGATCACCACCGTCCTCATCAATCCCAATATCGCGACCGTCCAGACATCCGACGGTTTCGCCGACAAGATTTATTTCCTTCCGGTGACACCCTATTTCGTTGAACGTGTCATCCGCAAGGAGAAGCCCGACGGAATCCTGCTTGCATTCGGTGGCCAGACCGCACTCAACTGCGGTGTGGAACTCCATCGTTCAGGTATCCTTGAGAAATATGGCGTGGAGGTTCTCGGAACTCCCGTTCAGGCCATCATGGACACAGAAGACCGCGAGCTTTTCGTAAAGAAGCTCGACGAGATTGATGTGAAGACCATCAAGAGCGAGGCTGTCAACTCGATAGCCGATGCAAAGAATGCGGCAGCAGCTCTCGGCTACCCTGTCATTGTCCGTGCGGCTTATGCGCTCGGCGGTCTGGGCAGCGGTTTCTGCGACAATGAGGAAGAGCTTGTGGCTCTTGTCGAGAAGGCTCTGGCTTTCTCTCCTCAGGTGCTTGTCGAGAAGTCGCTCAAGGGCTGGAAGGAAGTCGAGTATGAAGTGGTGCGTGACCGTTTCGACAACTGTATCACCGTCTGCAACATGGAAAACTTCGACCCGCTGGGCATACACACCGGTGAGTCAATCGTTGTTGCCCCGTCGCAGACCCTCTCAAACGAAGATTACCACTGGCTGCGCAAGCTTGCCATCAAGATTATCCGCCATATAGGCATTGTGGGTGAGTGTAACGTTCAGTATGCGTTCGACCCCACTTCGATGGACTACCGTGTCATTGAGGTCAATGCCCGTCTGAGCCGTTCGTCGGCGCTCGCATCGAAGGCTACAGGCTACCCGCTTGCGTTTGTTGCAGCGAAGCTCGGTCTCGGCTACGGTCTCTTTGACCTCAAGAATTCAGTGACCAAGGAGACTTCGGCTTTCTTTGAGCCGGCGCTCGACTATATAGTATGTAAGATTCCCCGCTGGGACCTCGGTAAATTCCACGGTGTGCGCCGCGAAATCGGTTCGTCGATGAAATCGGTCGGCGAGGTGATGGCTATCGGCCGTACATTCGAGGAAGTAATCCAGAAGGGTCTGCGAATGATCGGTCAGGGCATGCACGGTTTCGTCGGTAATAACCAGCGCGACCTTCCCGAGCTTGAACACGCTCTGAAAGAGCCGACCGACAAGCGTATTTTCGCTATCGCACAGGCCCTGTTCAAAGGCTACACCGTCGACCGCATCCACGACCTGACCAAAATCGACAAATGGTTCCTCTATAAGCTTCAGAACATTATCGCCACAGCCAAGGAACTCAGCGGCTATGACGAAATCGAGGCAATTCCTGAGGCATTGATGCGTCAGGCCAAGGAGCAAGGCTTCAGCGACTTCCAGATTGCACGTGAGGTGTATCAGGACAAGCTGACAGATCCGGAGAAATCACTGCTCGAAGTCCGTGCGTTCCGTAAACAGCTCGGAATCCTCCCGGTTGTCAAGCAGATCGACACTCTTGCCGCCGAATATCCCGCACAGACCAACTATCTCTATCTGACTTACAACGGTCGCGAAAACGATGTCAACTATCTCCATGACCACCGTTCGATTGTCGTGCTCGGTTCAGGCGCTTACCGCATCGGTTCGTCGGTAGAGTTCGACTGGTGTTCGGTCAACGCGCTTCTTACCGTCAAGAAAGAGGGATGGCGCTCGGTCATGATCAATTACAATCCCGAGACCGTTTCGACAGACTATGATATCTGCGACCGTCTCTATTTCGACGAGCTCACTTTCGAGCGCGTCATGGATATTCTTGATCTTGAGCAGCCTCACGGAACTATCCTTTCGGTAGGCGGCCAGATTCCCAATAACCTCGCAACCCGTCTCGACGCGCAGAATATCAATATTCTCGGAACTACGGCCAAGAGCATTGACAACGCCGAGGACCGCAATAAATTCTCGGCCATGCTTGACCGCCTCGGCATCGACCAGCCACGCTGGCGCGAGCTTACAAGCCTTGAAGACATCAACGACTTCATCGACGAGGTCGGCTTCCCGGTGCTTGTACGTCCGAGCTACGTGCTCTCAGGCGCGGCGATGAACGTGTGTCACAACCAAGAGCAGCTGACCCGCTTCCTGCAGCTTGCAGCTAACGTCTCGAAGCAGCATCCGGTGGTTGTGTCGCAGTTCATTTCAGGCGCTAAGGAAATCGAGATGGATGCCGTGGCGCAGAACGGCGATATCGTTGCCTATGCGATTTCGGAACATATCGAATATGCCGGTGTCCACTCAGGCGACGCGACCATCCAGTTCCCGCCCCAGAAACTCTACGTGGAGACCATGCGCCGCATACGCAAGATTTCACGTCAGATTGCCAAGGCTCTCGAAATCTCCGGTCCGTTCAACATCCAGTTCCTCGCCAAGAACAACGACATCAAGGTTATCGAATGTAACCTTCGTGCGTCGCGCAGTTTCCCCTTCGTGTCGAAGGTGCTGAAGATTAATTTCATCGACCTTGCCACACGCGTCATGCTCGGTCTGCCTGTCGAGAAACCGGCGAAAAATGCTTTCGATCTCGACTATGTCGGCATCAAGGCTTCGCAGTTCAGCTTCTCGCGTCTGCAGGGTGCTGACCCCGTGCTCGGAGTCGATATGGCATCGACAGGTGAAGTGGGCTGTATAGGCGTAGACTCGTCCGAGGCTCTCATCAAGGCTATGATTTCTGTCGGCAACCGCGTTCCCTCGAAGGCTGTGCTCATGTCGACAGGTACTGCCAAACAGAAGGCCGACCTTCTTGACGCGGCTCACGAGCTTGCCAACCGCGGCTACACAATCTATGCCACCGGCGGCACTCACGCCTATCTCAACGACAACGGCATCCCTGCCATCCGTGTCTACTGGCCGTCGCAGCCCGACATGCAGCCTCAGGCCATCGAGCTTCTCCATGACCACAAGGTTGACATGGTGGTCAATATTCCCAAGAACTTCTCGACCACAGAGCTGACAAACGGCTATAAGATCCGTCGTGCGGCTATCGACCTCAACATACCGCTGATGACAAACGCACGTCTCGCATCGGCCTATATTGACGCGTTCACCACACATCCGCTCGATGAAATCGAGATTAAGAGCTGGGATGAATATTAATGAGTATTTTTCTAAGCTTTTACAAAATACAATAAAAATTAAACAAACACTTGTTGCAAAGCCTCGGGAGAATTCGTAAATTTGCCTTCGCATTTACGAAAATCATCAGTTCGCCCAAGAGGCTCTCCAATAAAGGTAAAAAAAACTCAATTATAATTAACCATAGACTATGAAAATTGAAAAAATTATCGGTCGTGAAGTCCTTGACTCACGTGGCAATCCTACCGTTGAAGTAGACGTAATTCTCGAATCAGGCGCATTCGGTCGCGCATCTGTTCCCTCCGGCGCATCTACAGGCGTGAACGAGGCTCTCGAACTTCGCGACGGTGACAAGTCTCGCTACATGGGCAAGGGTGTCCAGAAGGCTGTCGCTAACGTAAACGGTCCTATTGCTGACGCTCTCAAGGGCATGAGCGCTCTCGATCAGATCAAGATCGACGAAACAATGCTCGCTCTCGACGGAACTGAAACCAAGTCAAACCTCGGCGCTAACGCCATCCTCGGTGTTTCACTCGCCGTTGCCAAGGCTGCTGCCAACTATCTCGATCTTCCCCTCTACAAATATATCGGTGGCTGCAACAGCTACGTGCTCCCCGTTCCTATGATGAACATCATCAACGGTGGCGCTCATTCTGACGCTCCCATCTGCTTCCAGGAATTCATGATCCGTCCTATCGGCGCATGCTGCTTCAAGGAAGGTATCCGCATGGGCACTGAAGTGTTCCACAACCTCAAGAAGGTGCTCCATGACCGCGGTCTCTCTACTGCAGTAGGTGACGAAGGTGGTTTCGCTCCCGCACTCGACGGAACTGAAGACGCCCTCAATGTAATCATCAAGGCTATCGAGGCTGCCGGCTATGTTCCCGGTAAGGATGTGACTATCGGTCTCGACTGCGCTTCTTCTGAATTCTACAAGGACGGCCGTTACGACTACACTTGGAAGCAGGGTGCTGACGCTCCCAAATATACTTCAGAGGAACAGGCTAAGTATCTTCAGGAACTCGTTAACGCTTACCCCATCGATTCAATCGAGGACGGTATGGCAGAAGGCGACTGGGAAGGCTGGAAGATTCTTACCGACCTCATCGGTGACCGTTGCCAGCTCGTCGGCGACGACCTCTTCGTGACCAACGTGAAGTATCTCGAAAAGGGTATCGAAATGGGTTGCGCTAACTCAATCCTCGTTAAGGTTAACCAGATCGGTTCACTCACTGAAACTCTCCGTGCCGTAGAACTCGCTCAGCGCAACGGTTACACCGCAGTTATCTCTCACCGTTCAGGTGAAACTGAGGATGCTACTATCGCTGACATCGCAGTTGCTACCAACGCCGGACAGATCAAGACCGGTTCTGCAAGCCGTTCTGACCGTATGGCCAAGTACAACCAGCTTCTCCGCATTCAGGAAGAACTCGGCGACGCTGCTCAGTATGGCTATGGCAAGAAGACCAAGCGTGCTGAATAATCGAGCCTGAAACTTCGATAAAAAATCAATGCCGACCCTTAGCGGGGTCGGCATTTTTTTGTCGGGATATATCGGGATATAGATATCGGGATATGGTTAGTGGAATATGATTTTGGCGGAGAGGGATGTCGGTGGGATGGAGATTGACATTTTCAGACTCTGCACTTCCCCTGAGTAGATTGCCGTTGGACTTATTGTTGAAATCTTTCTTTGATTATTTTCAGGATAAAAATTTTCAAAAAAATGCCCAACATATTGTTGGAAATAAAAAAAATGCCTAACTTTGCAACGCTAAAAGTTCGGAGGCCTGTGCCTCATGATTTATCTGATAGCTACGCAATTGCGTAAGGTCCTATAGCTCAGTTGGTTAGAGCACCTGACTCATAATCAGGGAGTCCTAGGTTCAAGCCCTAGTGGGACCACCTCTTGAAAATCAAGCAGTTACGAAATAAATCGTAGCTGCTTTTTCTTTTACCTTGAACACAAATCTGAACACAACTCCGCGCCAACCCCTTTCGAGCCGCTTTGGCATACACCATGTTCATGCCCTTGTGTTCAAATTCTGTGTTCAAACTATGGCTGAGGAATTGCAAATCGACGAGTTTCGGGTCAAGCCGAAATGCCGGTGCATTTGTTAAAATTCGAGAGTTGGAACGTTAAAGCTCATGCATAGAGCTTGACGAGTCGGAATATGAAGAAGTCACGGTCTCTTACGCCGCGCATCTGCGAGCGGAAGATTTTCACTTTGGAGTTGAAGGCTTCGGCCGAGGCATTAGTTGCGCGACGTCGGAAATAATT
>NZ_CAJTQC010000018.1 GCF_910578445.1 uncultured Duncaniella sp.
AGTAACTACTTCCTATTTTTATTTTTGCCCAAAACGTTTAGGACAATATTGGTTATAAATGTATTCTTTTCCTGAGATGTTTTTAATAATTCTGTCTGAATTATAGTTATATGTGGCCTCAAAATTTTCGGAAATACCATTTATAATATGAGATTTAACAATTTTATCGGCTATGGAATAGATTGTGATCTTCATAGACTCTCATTTATTGAAAACTGGCCAGTCTGTCAGTTATGTTAATATGAATGACAGACTGGCCAGTATGCTTATTTCTTCTCAAATTTAGATATAAATGTTTTGCTTTCTGATACCATAATATTAGGACCGGATTTCCAATCTTGACAGGTATATGTATATGTGAGGGTATTTCCATCCATACTAATTGTTCCAACGGTTCTGTCGAGGTCACATTGCATTATTGAAAGCTTGTTGCCGTTTAAGGAGTATATATAGCCAAATTCTTCGGCATAGCCAAATTCTAAATCTTCGTCCTCCATGTACCATCTATCATCAAGCCAATCTTTCACAGTTGGTTCTCCTGTTACATCAGGTTTAACATCATACCATCTTCCATCATAAAGGAGGAAGCACATATTTCCTGAAACGAGCTTGTCGATAGAGGTAAATGACTGGTTCATAAGTTTCATACCATCACCTACTGAAAACGGACTGAATCCTGGGATTGATTCACCATCATCATAGGTCGATTCTGTACAAATCCACACACCTTCAAGGTTTGCTGTTGAGGGGTTGTCTTTGTCATCATCACTGCAAGATGTGAAAGTGATACATACAAGCGTCAAAATAAAGAGGCTTGTCAAGAATTTAAAATTCTTCATTGGTTTATGTTTGCTTTGAGTGCCTCTCATCCTCTGTTGGGGCGGTTAGAAATGTATGGATATAAAAAAGGTGTGAGGAATATATCTTGTTTTATCTAAATCTCAGGTCTTGGCGTACCTTTTGCAGCAGATAAAACAATAGCCCCACACCGATAGAGCATATCGAAATCCTCACGGATAACTATAAGCTACCGATGCAGGTGCTATTGCAAACCTTATCTTCGCTGCAAATCAAACCGCCAAGTTCGAGATTTGAAGATAAAATTTCAATAACACCTTTCATTTAAAATGTATCGGTTAAGTCGAGGATGACTCTTCATACCAATGCTTAACCGTTGCAAAAATAAGTAATTTTATTCAAATATTAAACCATTGGAAGATAAAAACGTCATATAAAAAAGCCCTGATACTGCCGATTTATGGAGATTAAGGCATGTCTGATAGATACTTATTTTGTAATTTTGTATCTAAAGGGCTTGATGTGAAGATATGTCAGGCTTTTATTTAAAACGTTGTTAAAAAACACATTTCTAACGGACTATGTATAAAACACTCAGAATTGCCGCATGTGTGATGGTTGGTGCTCTGCTGACGGTTTCGTGCCGGAAGGAGAAGGAAATCAACGTGTTCCATGAACTTCAGGATGTACAGAAACTTGTGTTGGCCGAGATGTCGCTCAATAAGGTCGGGACTATAAGTGATGTGGGAGCGAAAGGTGTCGATGCTTTCATCAATGGAATCAAGTTCGGTGACCGCATCGCTGCTTACTCTTTCCAGACATATATCGACGCCTATATAGACCTTTCGGAACTTAAATCGAGTGATGTGGAGGTCGATGAGAAGCGTAAGTTCATCAAGCTGACCCTTCCGGCGATACAGACTCAGTATATCGGCCGCGATCTCGGTGTGCAGGAAGAGCATTACCGAGTGACAGGGTTGCGCTCTGAAATCACCGCTCAGGAGCGCGCGATGCTCAAAGACAAGATGAGCGTCGCTCTAAAGAAAGATGTCGAGAACAACGATGAATACCGTTCGCTGCTTGTCAAGGAAGCGCAGACAAAAGCCAGAGGCTTTTTTACAATTCTTCTGAAAGAATATGGCTATGATTGTGAGATAAATTTTCGCAACTGACTATTAAACAGTCACTAAGTTAAATTTTAAGGTAGTTATTCAACGTATATTGATTATGATTAAGAAATATATAGGCATGCATCTGTCGGGTATCATATTTCTGGCGCTTATAGTCGTTGGTGCTGGAATGTTAATCTGGCGTAGTGGCGAAGGCTCGACCAATATGACCGTGTCTGAGACAAAACTCTCAGAGATAAAGGAGATGGTCAAACTTTGTTCGCTTGAAGTCCGCGACGATGTGGCCATAAAGGATTCAATCAACGGAAAATGGATTTTTGCCAAAAACACAATCAACGGCTATATCCGCTTTGACCTCGAAAAGATTGACTATCAGCTGAGAAATGATTCGGTGTTCATATTCCTCCCGCCCGAAGAGATAGAGGTTTATGAATCAAGTTCACCCAATTCCTATGAAGTTATTGACACGTGGGACAATACGCTCTTTGGTCTGCGCAAGATGACATCCGACGAGGAAACCGCAATAAAGGAGCGCATGGCTGATAGATATAAAGCTTCGTTCTATGAGAAAGGCTATGTCAGGCGGGCGCGTGAATCGGCTGTCAACACTCTCAGCCGTATGCTTGGAATGATGGACGGCAACATCACCGTTGTCGATCTCAAGCCCGAAGGCTACGGCTGGCACAGATAATTGTCTGAGGGATAAGTATATCCTAACAGTCCGGGTGACTTTTGCCTTTGTGGAAGGTTTGACTGACAAACGGCTTTGCCGATTGTATTGGAAACAAAAATAACAGACTCTCATTTTATCGGTCGAACCAAACGGCCTGAAATGAGAGTCTGTTATTTTTGTTTTCTATGAATTTTTGTGCCTTTACCAAGAAAGGCTGTGGTGCTTATTCCTGATTTGGAGCTTTGTCAATCAGGTCGAGGAACTGGTCAAGCTTCGGTGTGATGATGATTTCTGTACGACGGTTGCGCTGACGGCCTAACTCTGTGGAATTGTCGGCGATAGGATTGTATTCGCCACGTCCGGCCGCGCTCAGGCGCGAAGGATTGATGTCGAAATCTTTTTGGAGCACCTGCACGATTGAGCTTGCACGCAGGGCGCTGAGATCCCAGTTGTTTCGGATGTTGGTGCGGTTGATGGGCACAGGGTCGGTGTTACCTTCGACGAGCACGTCATAATCGTCGTAATCCTTGATGATTTTTGCGATTTTGCCGAGGGTCTCCATCGCACGCTCATTGACCTCATAGCTGCCTGACTGGAAAAGCATATTGTCGGCGAGCGAGATATAGACGACGCCTTTAAGTACCTTCACGTTGACTTCCTGCATCTCGTTTGCGTCGAGCGAACGTGTCAGCTTGGTGGTCAGGGCGAGGTTGAGCGAGTCGGACTTGGACTTAGCCTGTACGAGTTGCTTGATGTAGCGGTTAGAGGCATTGATTTCGTCGACGAGCTTGGAGATGTTGACATTGCCCTGAGTATTCTGGCTGATACTGTTGTCAAGCGATTTCTGAAGTGCGGCATAGTTGCGTTTCAGCTCTTCATTGTTGGCTCTTGCCTGAGCGAGAAGGCTTTCGAGGCTCTTGCCGTTGGCTCGTGTTTCAGCGAGTTCAACCTGCGAGGCGTTGTAATCGCGTTTCAGAGAGTCGTGCTCTGTCTGGAGAGCCGCATACTTTTTGCTGCTGACACATCCCGAAAGCGCCAATAGCGCCACGGTTGCTGCGATTGTCAATGCACGTAGTCTCATAATTCTTTTGTGTTAGTGAGTTGAATTGATTATCGGGTTATAATTGTTTTGACTCTTTCTGTTGCAATAGGTTTAATTTGGGCTTAATTCTTCCCATTGCATTGTTGGATTCGGAGTGGAGAGTTATCTGGAGGGACGGGGAGAGGTATTTTCTTTTTCCGACGGGCGGCGTTTTGCGAGATTGTCTGACAGTGCTTTCAGGTCAATCCGGCCATTTTTGACGGCCGAACGCATTATGCGCCGGTTGCTTCCGTCGCTATACGAGCCTTTTGCGCGCCAGATTAGATTGGCGATGAGTATGGCTTTTTCGTTGGTGGCTCTGCCTGTGACGGTATAGTAGTCATTGTTGACCACGGCATCGATATCTCCGGCCTGAATGGCAGCCATAAGACTTTTGCCCATCTCGCTTTTCATTTTATCCACCTCCCAGACAGGATAAGTGTTGAGATAGGCCACATCTTCGCCTTCTTCCTGAGTCAGCGTGGCCGGAATGAGGCGGTTGGGGTCATCGTCCTGTCCTTCGCCTTCGACAGCTTCGGCCGCAGTCTCCTCTGCCGGGCCTGTGAACTGCGGAAGGAAGACGACAAGAGCTATGACGGCGAGTATGGCTGCAAGTCCGCCCCAGATGAACAGATTGCGGCGTGGTTTGCCGGTCTTTTTCTCCGCGGTGTCATTATCATCGTCATTCTCTTGGTCAAGAGAGCTGTTGCTATAGTCTGTATTGTCGTCAATGGCCGCAGGGCTTGTTTCCGGCTCGTCATCTTCTTCCGGAGAGATGGCTGTCGGCAATGTAGCATCGATTTTTGGACGTTCGGCCTTGGCGTCGGCCGATATGTTTTCAAACAATGGTGCTTTCGTGGCCTTCTCGCTTGCGTCCGTGTCGGATTTTGATGATTCGAAGTTGGGTGCTACGGGGCGGCTGGTGATGCGCACGTCGACGTTGTATATTTCGCTGTCATCCTGTGTGACCTGACGGTGTGCACGGAATCCGTGGAAATTGCCTGAGTGCAGACGGTTGTACTCGGGAGTGTTTTTCTCGATTGAAATCTGCTGTTCGAACACACGTCCGTCGCCGAAGTCAAGCCGGAGTGTGACGCCTTGCTCCACAGGTTGCATCACAAGCTCAAGCTGTTCGGTGACAAGCATCTCCTCGGCCGGAGTCTTGAGCTTAAGAGGACGATAGTTGTTTGACTGGACCTCGATGTCGACCATGCTTCCGGGCTCAAGATCCTTTTCATAGAACTCTATGTAGGGTTCCATTGTGTTCACCGAGCGACCGTTGAGGGTGATGATGTAGCCGTTGAGCTGTTTTCCTTTGGCCGACAACACCTTCACCGGGATTCTGCGTTCGAAGCGTATGCCTGTCTGCGCCGGTGTGCGGATTATTATTGTCGAGCCGTCATACTTCGTGTAGGCCGAGGGTGTCCCTACGATGACATTTTCTTTATATGTGGTGAATCCTTCTTTTGCAAACGACAGTTCAAGACGGTCGCCGTCATATGCCTGATAGCTCGAAGCTGTCACACCTTCCGGGCATACGACGGAGTAGAGCTTGCGGATGGCTACGGTGAGCCGTGGCATTTTCACACCCGGTCTGAGCGAAGTTGTGGCCGACACCACTATTATACAGCGGTATTGACTGTAGTCGGGCTGGCAGGGGAACGAAAAGATTGATTCGAGTTCCTGTTGTGAGATGTATGTCCGGTAGGCAGCCTCCGCCAGTGGCGCAGACTCGTCAGTGTCTTGATATTTCCACGCTTCAAGGCGCAGAGGCTCGGACGGTATGCCGGCTTGTGTGAGCGCATTGTCAACGGCTTCGTCCGACAGGTTTTCCTCCTCGATAAGAGCCTTCTTAAGTTGGGCAAAGGCGTTCATCAGCTGACGGCCGGTGAGCGCACAGCCGTTTTCGACGAGTATCGATATCATCATATAGCCACGTTCCGGGCTGATTGTGTTGCGTGTGATCAGCGAGAAATAATGGCCGAGGGGAGATGACTGGAGTATATAGCATTCGTTGGCGTTCAGGAAACGCTTGATGGCTGCGCCGGGTTCGACCATTGTCGAATTCCAGCACGGGTCTATATCGCTGCCGGCGGCAGGATAGGAATATATGGTTCGCGTTGCTCCCTGAATTTCGCCTCTGAGGGCGATGTGCAGGTAGGAGTAGTGAGACATAAACGTAGATAATTGGCTGTAGATTTAATGGCAAAAGTACTAAAAATCTGTATCACAGCCAAACGCCCGGTCACATCTTCTGTGCTCGCGTCAGCTTTTCACCACGGCGCTTCCTCTCATTCGTAGCTCCATTCGGGGTGTAGGCGAGTGATATCGCTCCGAGTGAGGGTGGGGCTATTTCTTGCGGATGAGGGTGAGGCCGTCGCGGAGGGGGATGATTACGGTCTCAAGTTCAGGATGGGAGGCCACATAGGTGTTGAAGCGGTCGAGGGCGAGGGTCTGTGCGTCGTGGTTGGCTTTGGTGTCGGTCACTTTGCCGTCCCATAGCGTATTGTCGGCTATGATGAAGCCTCCCCGGCGCAGGCGCGGGAGCACGAGGTCGAGATATTCGACATAGCGTCGTTTGTTGGCATCAATATACACCAAGTCCCATATTTCATCAATTGTCGCTATAATCTCCTCGGCATCACCTATATGGAGAGTGATGCGGTCGCCTCCCGGAGATGTGGCGAAGAGGTCGAGCAGCTCGTCTTCCATCTCATCGTCGACTTCGATGGTGTGGAGCTGTCCGTCTTCGGCAAGACCTTCGGCCAGACAGAGGGCCGAATATCCGGTGTAAGCGCCAAGCTCCAGTACGCGGCTCGGTCTGACCATTGAGGCGAGCATGGAGAGCATGCGCCCCTGCAGGTGGCCGGAACACATGCGAGGGTAGAGGTGGCGCAGATGCGTCCGTCGGTAGAGACGGCGCAGGTGTTCGGGCTCAGCGCTGATGTGGCTGAGGATGTAGTCGTCGAGATTATCGCACATGGCCCATTATGAAAGCTTGAGCTGCAAGGAAATATGAGTTGAGGCCAAAGCCGGTGATAGTCCCTCGGCAGACGGGGGCTATGAGCGACGTGTGGCGGATTGCCTCGCGCGAAGCAGTGTTGGAGATGTGTACTTCAATTACAGGGGTTGTTATGCCTGAAATCGCATCGGCTATAGCGAGCGACGTGTGGGTATAGGCCCCTGCGTTTAATATAACTCCGTCGGCATCGGTGTTGTGGAGGAAATCGATGATGTCGCCTTCGTGGTTTGACTGAAGATATTCGATTTCGTCACCGTCGATCATCTCGCGGAGTTCCTGAAGATATGATTCGAATGTGCGCGAGCCGTATATTTCGGGCTCGCGTGTGCCGAGGAGGTTGAGGTTAGGACCGTTGATAATAAGTAGCTTCACTTTTGTCGGATGTTTAAGTCTGGTTAAGTATTATATGTCTGATTCAGTTTGCAATAGGCATCGGATGGAGTTCGAGAGTCCACACGGCGGCAGTCGACAGGCCCATCAGTATCAGTAATATCCAGCTGACGTATGACCGGCGCGGATAGGCGTTCCAAGCAAGCCACGCAGACAGCACCATGTAGAAAGGATAGATCCATACGAAGAGTTTCACGGCCTCGTCGCCGGCCGGAAGGTTGGCAAGTAGAAGCGGGAACGCAAAGACCGGAAGCAGGAATATGATGATGACCACTGTCATCCATAGGGGCGTTTTCATACGGGATGCTTATTTTTTATTGTTTTTCAGGTCGTCGCGATAGGCTTTTACTGTCCTTCTTATGCCTTCGGCAAGGTCTATCCGGGCCTTGAATCCGAAATCGCGTTCAGCTTCGGTGGTGTCGCAGTTCCAGTTGCGCTGGGCCATGATTTTATATTTGTCGGAGTTGAGGGTGACAGCCTGAAGTTTGGCAGCTCCATATTTTTCAGAAACCTTGCAGGCGATTTTAAGAGCCCACAGTGGAAGCCTCACCGGTATGACGAGCTTGCGTCCCAGCTCCTTGGCTACGATTTTACGGAACTCTCCTTGGGAGTAGGCCCGGGGTTCGGAGATGATGTATTTTCGGTGCACGGGGGCTTTTTCGAGCGCCTCGAAAATTGCACGCACAAGATCCTCGACATAGATAAACGTGAGCATCTGACGGCGGAATCCGACACCGAAATCAAAATGGGCATCAATGCTCTTGATCATCATCAGGTAGTCGCGCTCATGTGGTCCATAGACACCTGTCGGGCGGAGAATAATCCATGGGAATGATGCCGGGAGGGTCTGCAGAAGGGTCTCGGCCTTGATTTTGGAAAGTCCGTAGCGGGTGTTTGGCTGTGGTATCATCGAGCCAGTCAGAGGGGTGTAGTCCTTCTCATCACCCGGCCCGAGAGCCGAAAGCGACGACATGTAGATGAATCTTTCCGGAATCTGGCCGTTGGCGATTATCGCATCGCAGAAATTGCGCAGATAAGTGAAATTTATGTGGTTGAAATCACTGAAGTTCACACATTTTGTCGCACCGAGGTTATATATGATGTAATCCCAGTGGTTTCCTTCAAGCTCGCTGCGGAGTTTGTCAGGGTCATCATAGTCGAGGGTTATAAACCTGAGTGCCGGATCGGTCAGATAGCGTCGCGATGTCGATTCGCGTACCGCACACCAAGTTTCATATCCGCGTGAAAGAGCTTCGCGGGCGATGAATCCTCCGATAAAACCTCCTGCTCCAACAATTAATACTTTCATCCTTAATTTAAATGAGATGTCTGATTAAGAATTTTTGAAAAAACATCGGCATACTTGCTCGCTATAATCGGGGCTGCAAAGCGGTCGGCTACAGTCTGATGGAGATATTCGCGCGATATGTTGGCTTTTAGTGCCCATAATATACCGTGAGCAACATCAATCGGGTCTTTGTAGCGGGCTATGTAGCCGGTGCGCATGTGTTCGACAATGTCTGTGCGTCCATCAATTCCGAATGTAACGGGCAGAGCGCCTCCGGCCTGACCTTCGACAAGAGTGCCGCCGAGAGTCTCGTATAGCGATGTTGAAATCACCACTTTGGCTATGGAATACAGGTAGCGGATGATTTTGAAATCCCTGATCAGGCCGAAATGCCGGTGTGAGAACCGCAGGCGGTCGAGTGCCTGTGGATTTTTCATGTTTCCAAAGAAATAGACTGCGGTCTTACCTGCAATTTCAGGATAGTTGTCAAAGATATGATTGAGCGCGTCTATCGTATAGTCAAGTCCTTTTATCGGATCGTCGATGCGTGCAGCCCCGAAAAGCAGGATGTTAGGCTTCTGTGGCGGCATGAGTGAGTACAGGTCGCGCGGAGGAGTCGTGTAGAACTGCTCTATGGGAAATGGATTGTTGATTGTAAGGATGTCGCGTCCTTTCAGCAATGAGGAGTTCCGGGCGCAGTCTTCAAGCCATTTGCTGACGGTGACATAGGTCATCGGGACTTCGTTATAGACCTGTAGTTTCCTTTTCCAGCATTTATGTGAAATGTCGTTCCGGGATCCTCCTCCCGAAAGAAACCGGCAATTGCCACACTCGTCAAGATAGCGGTCACACTCATAGGCGTGGTGACACACACCTGTCATCGTCCACATGTCATGGATGGTCCATACGATTTTTTTGCCCATATGATGGAGCTTGCGTATGCCCTTGACGTTCATCAGCCCCTGATTGACCCAGTTAAGGCAGATTATATCGGCCTCTTTCACCCAAGGATGGTGATGGATGTTGAGGGCAAAATCACCGGTGGATATCTTAAAAAGGTTTTCCTTGTTGAATCCGAGAGCAGGAAGCATCGAAACGCGTTCCATCACGAAAGCCATGCTGCGTATGAAGCGCGAATATATATCCGAAATGGTTTCTTCTTCAGATGTTTTCGTAAAGACGACCATTCTGGCGTCGACGCCGATCTGACGCAGTGCCTGCATCAGTCTGAAGGTCACTATAGCTGCACCTCCGAGAGTGTCGGAATGGTTGACAAGTACTACTTTTTTCCCACGGATGTTTTCAGGAAGTGTGTCCGGACTGTAGATTTCGGTATTTGGAGGTTGATTCATTTTTTTGTCTGGTGTGACTGGGTTGTCGAGAATGAGAGTTGATTTCCTACGTTGATTAGCTGTAAGGATTTGTGTTGCAGCCGGGCTTCAAGATATTTTATTAATTCCTTTTCTTTGGCCGGTGGGAGTGGGGTGTTATATTTTACCAGCACCGTGTTGATTGTATCAAGGCGTTCGGTCGCTATGTTGCTGAATATCGTATGTGTGACGGCAAGTTCTTCCACTTGCGGGAATACGACCCTGATTTCTGGAGCTATACGTCCGGCAATCGTGTCGTTGATCTGGTTGATTGCAATTACGCTTTTCAAGGAATCAATGACCACCTGCTGTGCGGAAATCGAGGTCTGGGCAAGTTCATAGATGTCCTTGACGGTCGGGAGGCCGTTTTTGATTTCCGATAGGTCGGGGGAGTCGCCCTGTATGATGTTGAGGCGTGTTCCCTCAAGGCCGTAGTTCTTAAGTTGAGAGCTCATGGCGAGCTGAAGAGAGTCGGCGGGAAGTACTTTTCCGATAAGGGTGACCGTGATGACTTTTTCGCCGTGTTCGATTGTGGCCTTGCGGTTCAGGACCTGAGTGGCCGGAAAATTGAACTGCTGCGCTATGAATCTGTCGGCGTTCGTTGCGAATCTCGACTGACGGAGCATGTTGTAGGTGAGATAGAGAGAGGGCAGGAGGGTGAGGATGGAGACCGT
The DNA here is from genome assembly GCF_910578445.1 of uncultured Duncaniella sp. Classification (GTDB taxonomy): domain Bacteria; phylum Bacteroidota; class Bacteroidia; order Bacteroidales; family Muribaculaceae; genus Duncaniella. The sequence goes on from NZ_CAJTQC010000018.1 coordinate 10,427, forward strand.
ATAGACGATATGGCGCACACGCCGCGAACGCTCCGGGTTCACAGCCACTACCGGCTTGTAGTGCATGATTTTTACTCCGATAAACGTTGACAGGGCGATGAATATCGAGTTGATGAGAAACAGATATGTAGCTCCGAAGAAGTAGCTCATCTGGAAGGTGGCAAGGCCGTAGCCGGCGGTACACAGCGGTGGCATAAGTGCCGTTGCGATGGCTACGCCCGGAATCACGTTTCCTTTGGATTTTGAACCGATGGCCACTATTCCGGCGCCTCCGCCGAAAAATCCGATCAGGACATCGTAGATGGTGGGCGATGTGCGCGCGAGAAGCTCGCTATGCCCTTCACTTACAGGAGATATGAGGAAATAGACAGTCGATGTGAGCATACTGAATCCTGCGGCCATCAGAAGGTTGCGCAGGCATCGTTTCAGCAGTTCGAAATCCTGCACGCCGATGCCTAAGCCGATACCGATAATCGGTCCCATCAGCGGGGATATGAGCATCGCTCCGATGATGACGGCTGTGGAGTTGGTGTTTAGACCGAGCGAGGCAATAAAAATCGCAAGCACGAGTATGAGCATGTTCGTGCCTTTAAATGATATTCCTTCGCGTATGGTCGCTTCTGCCTCCGATTGAGGAAGCAGGTCGTCAGCCATAGAGAAATACCTTACAAAATAGTTTTTTAGCGATGCCATGGCTTGCAGTAGATAACGGAGAGAGGTTGTCTGTGATTATGAATCGTAGCAGTCACATTGCCTGTCAGGGCGTGGCTCAAACGTAGGTGCTTGTTTTTTAGCCTACGGCTTTCTGCCTGAACTGTTCTTTGACCTCATCGACTACATTTATTATATAGTCACCGACTTTTTCAAGCGAGCCGATAATGTCCATATAGTAGATACCGGCCTGATATTCATAGTGATGTTCGTTTATGTTCTCGACGTTGGCCACACGGAGCTGGTTGCGGAGATTGTTGATTTCACGTTCGTGGTTATAGGACGTTATAATCTCCGTCTGGTCTGCGGTCTCGAAGTTGCGCAGGAGGAGCAGCATGTTGGTCATTGCCGCCTCGACGGCTATGAACATGGTGTCGATGTTGTTTGATATTTCCTCGTTGAAGTCCACATGGCTTTCCTGTTTGCGTATGAGTATCTTGGCCACGCCATAGCAGCAGTCGGCTATGCTCTCGATTTCGCTGACGATACGCAGCATGGCGGCTATGCGGTGCTTGCCTTCGTTTGAAAGACGGCCTTCAGAACAGCGGTTGAGATAGTTGGCTATCTCAATCTCCATGCGGTCTGAAATCTCCTCGTATTTTTCAATGCGTGAGAACTGTTTTGTAAAATCGTCTCCCTGACGGGTGTGGACGATGTTCTGGGCCATAGCAATCATTCGCTGTACGCGCTGGGCATAGACGACAATCTCTTTTTCAGCCTGTGTGATGTTGAGTTCTGATGCGCTCATGAGACCGCCGGAGATAAATTTGAGCTGGAATTCTTCGTCGCCCATATGCTTGGATGACACGAGTTTTTCAACCACTTTCACATAGAAGCCGGTGAGCCATATCATGATGGTCACATTGATGAGGTTGAATATCGTATGGAACATCGACAGGCCAAACGAGACACTGAACTGCATCTGTGCGATCTTGGCGAGAACCGGATGTCCTGCCGGAAGGCTGTTGTCGAAAATGCTGTTATAGAGCTGCGGGTCATTGGCTTCAAGCTCATTGACAAAGCCGAATATGCTGTTTGGGTCACCCTGTCCCAGCCATTTGGTGATGTCGACATTGAGACGGACAAAGGGATAGAAGACTGCAAGAGTCCATACGATACCGAAAAGGTTGAAGAGCAGGTGGCCCATAGCCGTACGTTTTGCGGCTACATTTCCGCTCATTGAGGCTAATAGCGGTGTAATCGTCGTTCCGATATTGCTTCCGAGAACCACCGCACAGGCGAGGTCAAACGAAATCCAGCCTTTTGTACACATTATAAGTACGATGGCAAAAGTGGCTGCCGATGACTGTATGACTGCTGTGAGCACTATGCCTACTAATACAAACAGTAGCACTGATATAAAGCCCATTGAAGCATAGCGCTCAAGGAACTCGAACATTTCAGGATTGCTCTGAAGGTCAGGTACATAGTCGCCTATCAGGTCAAGTCCCATAAACATAAGCGCGAAACCGATGAGGAATTCGCCAATCGACTTCTTCCGGCTTGCACTGGCAAAAAGCAGAGGGACGGCACACGCTATGACAGGCAGAATGAAAGCCGAGGTGTCGACTTTGAATCCGAACAGGGCTATGATCCATGCTGTGAAGGTCGTTCCGACGTTCGCACCGAAGATGACGGCCATCGACTGTGCCAGTGTCATCAGGCCGGCGTTCACGAAGCTGACAACCATCACGGTCGATGCCGATGAACTCTGGATAAGGGCAGTGATGACTATACCGGTCAGCATGCCGGTGAATCGGTTGCGGGTCATGGCCGAAAGAATGTTGCGCAGACGGTCGCCGGCTGCCTTCTGTAGGCCTTCACTCATTACTTTCATTCCGTAGAGGAACATAGCTACTGATCCCAGTAAGCAAAGTAGGTCAAGGAAGCTGTAAGTCATCTTCTAATGTATGAACGTGAAAAATCGGAGAATCCGGGATTTCTCACTGTGTGAAATCAGCCGGTTTCCCCGATGCAAATATACAGAGAAATTTTTAAATTTCCGTCAATGCCTCGCGCATTTTTCCTACCATATCGGCATACTCTTCATCTGACAGATATACTTCTCCGGGATTCATGCGGAACGTACCGCCATAGTCCGGTCCGTCGACATATTTCGGGGCGAGGTGGAAGTGAAGGTGGGAGAGCTTGTCGCTGTAGGCTCCGTAATTGATTTTTTCAGGGTGGAACACGCTGTCCATTGCACGGGTCACACGGGTCACATCTTTCATGAAGGCATTGCGCTCCTCGTCAGAAAGTTCGAAAAGATCGTTTACGTGTCCGTCATAAGCAACGAGGCAGCGGCCGTGGTAGGTCTGTTCCTTGAAAAGAAATACGCGCGAAACATCGAGCTTGGCGATTTCGATCATAAGATTGTGAAGAGTCTCATTATTGGTGCAGTAGAGACAGTCTTTGGGATCACTTTTCATGTCTTATAGGGTATTTTCTTGGTTAATGGATGGTCAGATTCTTAATATGGCTATTTCCTCGTATTGTATTTCAGATCCGTTGAGATAGAGCTTTGTAATGGTATGCGGGGGTGTTGCCTTTCCATTGCACACGGTGGATGATATGAAACTCATCCTCCTTGCCATCATGGCGGATTGTGAAAGTCTCGTCGAGATTCTCTGCGCCGTCAAACTCTCCGACATTAAGAAGGAGACTCCGGCCTGCAGAGGCGTTCCGGTCGTATCTGTTATAATACAGTCCGTAGAAACGGGCTAAATACATCCGGCTTATACGTCCGGTCTCCGGGCTCGGCGGGGTCTGTCTGACAGCGTATTCCTGATTCTTATAGATAAGTTTTATGTCACTGTCAGCCACACATCCTTCGCTGTCGGGCTGAAGTCGGCTTTTGCCGTCAATGTTCTGAATGTCAAACGTAACGATGACCGGTTGGAAATCATAGATCACATCGTCCTCCGCTTCATCGCTGTTACAGGAAACAAGCATTGATGTCACGAGGCAAAGTATCAACGGGAAAAGTCGGCGTAATGTCATGATGGCTGTGTTTTAAGATTAATATCCGCAAAAATAGGAAAATAACCAATCGCGACCAAATCTTTTCGGTAGAGAAAACTTTTGTCAGGTGAAATAAACTTAATAACTTTGCCCGGTCAAAATAAGACCGGGCCTGTCCGGGCCTGTCTATATCCGGTCGGCGGCATGTCAGCGCCCTGCGCTGCCGTGGAGTCATGACAGACAGACCTTTTAAGATTCAGATACTTAAATATTAAAACTTAAAATATTTACAAAAATATCCCATGTCAACATATACAGTTGAAGATCCGCGCAAGGTGACTACGCGCCGCCTTATTGAAATGAAAGCAAAGGGCGAGAAAATCGCCATGCTTACCGCATATGACTACTCTATGGCCAAGCTTATCGACGAGGCAGGAATGGATGCAATCCTTGTCGGCGATTCGGCCGCCAATGTGATGGCCGGTTATCCGACCACGCTGCCGATGACCCTCGATCATATGATTTATCATGCACAGTGTGTGGCCCGTGGCGTGAAGCGTGCGCTTGTGGTGTGCGACATGCCTTTCGGTACATATCAGGGAAATTCAATCGAGGCATTGAACTCTGCAATCCGTATCATGAAGGAAAGCGGGGCGGAGGCTGTAAAGATGGAAGGTGGATCTGAGATTATCGAGTCCATCGAACGTATACTCTGTGCCGGTATTCCTGTGATGGGTCATCTCGGTCTCACACCTCAGAGCATCAACAAGTTCGGCACTTATAACGTGCGTGCCCGCAATGAGGCCGAAGCTCAGAAGCTGATTGAGGATGCCAAGTTGCTTGAGCAGGTCGGATGTTTCGCCGTTGTGCTCGAGAAGATTCCGGCCGAACTTGCCACACGCGTGTCGGAAAGCCTTTCAATCCCTACAATCGGTATCGGAGCCGGCAACGGTTGCGACGGTCAGGTGCTTGTGATGCAGGACATGCTTGGCATCAACATGGGGTTCTCTCCGCGTTTCCTTCGTCGCTATGCCGATCTCGGAACAATCGTTGAGGATGCTGTCGGTAACTACATCAAGGATGTGAAGAGCAAAGATTTCCCCAACGAGAACGAGCAGTACTGATAAATCTGATAAAATAACGCTACACCCGGCACAGGCTGATGGAAAGTCTGATGCCGGGTGTAGTGTTTGTTATAGTTTTCCGTATGTACGGTTATCGGGCGATGAGTCTCACCGGAGTGCGGTGTTCGGCTGTCACGATAAAGTAGATGCCATAGGGGAGGGAGATTTCCATACCGTCGGAGACTTCGGGGAGAAGCATGACAGTGCGTCCGGTTGTGTCATAGATACGTCCTGCGGACTGCGTTGCACCACAGCGCAAACGGAGTGTGCCGGGATAGCTTTCAACCGAGAGCGGTGAATCTTCGTAGATGCCGTTGATGCCGGAATGGCTTATTGAAATAATGTTGGATGGTTCGGAAAGATAACCGAGGCGGCTGCTCTGTACGTAATAATTTTCGTTGTCACTGCCGTTGAAATCATCGATCACAGCGTAGTTCTCGTCACATTCGATTGTTTCTTCAATCATATTGCCGTTTACGAAGCGCTGGCGTGTGAGAAGATAGAAGTCGACAACTTCGGGGGCTTCCGACCATGTTGCCTTATAGGATGTTTCGGTTATGTCTGATGCCGGATAGGCTGTCAGACGGCTCAATGTCGGGGCTTCAAGAGCTTCGCCGAGAAGGTTGACCGTAGTGCTGCCTTTGAGATTCGCGTCATAGATAGTGATTTTGGCCGAGTGGCTTCCTGTTGAAGTCGGGGCGTAGGTGACCTGAAGCTGATAGCCGGTGGCTGCGTTGATGAGCGATGCGGAAATGGAGGTTGTAAGGGTCGGGGTAGATGCTGCCTGATCGAGAGTGAACATGTTGCGGTCAGTTCCGCTTATGCGCAGCGAGACATTACCTACGATGTTTTCACCGTTTATATATAATATAGAAGTGGTCTTCTTGCCTGCGGCCACCTGTCCGAAGTCGAGAGATGTGTTGTTGACAGGATTGATGAGTATCGGGTCGCCTGCCGGGATGTCGGATGAGCCGGGCGAGAAGCTTTCGCCGACCTTCGTGCCCCAGATATATTCGGCAAGGTCAGGGAAGTCGATATATGGGTTGCGGTTGTTCTGATATTCGTAGACTATTTCATTGCGGTCGACCTCTTTTTGGCTGACCGGGTCTTCCCTGTGCCATTTGAGCAGCAGGTCGAGTGCCCACGAGTTTAAAGTAGGGTAGTCGTTCTGCTGGAGCATCCATGTGCTGTTCCATGTCAGATTCTGATAGCATGTCACCATGTAGAAATATGCTCGTGCAAAATCTCCTTTGTATTCGTCGGCCGGCTCATATACATACTGTGCGCCGCCTCCTTGTCCTGATACGGGATAGCCGATTTTGCTGACACCGTTGTCAAACTTGGGATTAGCAGCGGTCACGCCAAGCGGATAGTTGCTTTTGGCTTGGTTTGCAGGGCCGTCGGCGGGATAAAGATGGTTGAGGTCGACATAGGCAGGTGTGTATTCGACACTGCCGTCGAGTTTCCACCAGCTTTTGGGGAAGGCGTGTTCGCGGTTTAGACCGGAGAACGAGGGGGCGAAACGCTGGACGTTCGAGTACATATCCCACCACTGTTTCGACTCGGGATAGACATCGGTGCGCTCGAAATAGCGAGGAAGATTGCTGTAGCTCGACACCGGGGTGTGCGGATTGATTACGTCGAAGACTGCGGTCTTCAATGCTGCTCCTGACTTACCTTCAAGCCGGGAATAGTAACCGGCAGGGATCTCGGCTATCATCGTGGGAATAGCCATTGATACAGTAGCCGTCAATGAAAAGAAGCGTAGTGAAAATCTCATGTAAAAACGGTTGAATAGTGATGAAAAAGGTCTGTCAGAATCAGACCGTGTTGTATGCTAAGCTATAAATATGGTAGAATCGGCTGTGAGTGTGATGATATGGGGCGGAGGTGGAGACAGCCTCTAAAAAACAGGAGAGAGGGGCGGAGCTGAAGCACGTGTCAGTGCTTCAGCTCAACCTTATGTGTTGGAGGAAGTTCGCGGTTACGCTCTGCAACCGCGTCGATTACTTCGTGGGCTAAGTGGGAGAATGCGTGTGCGGTCAATCCTTCGGTCAGAGCTATCGGTTTGCCTGAATCTCCACAGTCGGCTATAGACCCTACGAGTGGAATCTGGGCAAGAAGTCGCACACCGAGTTTTTCTGCGAGTCTGACACCACCTTCTTTGCCGAAAATATAGTAGCGTTCGTCGGGATGTTCGGCAGGAGTGAAATAGGCCATGTTCTCGACTACTCCGAGGACAGGAACATTCACTTTCTCTTCACGGAACATCGCTATGCCTTTGCGGGCATCGGCAAGGGCTACTTCCTGAGGTGTGGTCACGACTACCACTCCGGTGATGGGAAGTGTCTGTACGAGTGTGAGATGGATGTCGCTTGTGCCCGGAGGCATGTCGATGACAAAGTAGTCAAGCTCGCCCCAGTCGGCATCGACTATGAGTTGCTTCAGTGCGTTGGAGGCCATTGAGCCGCGCCAAAGGACGGCCTTTTCCTTGTCGACCACAAAGCCGATTGACAGGAGTTTCACGCCATAGCGTTCGATGGGTAATATGAGCTGGCGTCCGTCAACCTCGTGGATATATAGCTGCTCGTCTTCGATACCGAACATTTTGGGCATCGATGGTCCGAAAATGTCGGCGTCGAGAAGGCCCACTCTGTAGCCTTCGGCTGCGAGTGACACTGCGAGGTTGGAGGCGACGGTCGATTTGCCCACTCCGCCTTTGCCGGAAGAGACACCTATGATGTTCTTTACTCCGGGAAGTACAGGCGTATTTTGGGGGGCGGGTTGCTGTCGGGTAGCGACATTCACCGTGACTTTGACTTCGGGAGAAATATATGTGTGTATGGCGGTTTCGGCTGCACGCACCATTGACTTGATAAACGGATCGGTCGGTTTGTCGAATATGAGTGAGAAGCTCACACTGTCGCCGTCAATGCGTATATCGTCCTCGACCATCTCGGCTTCGACAAGATTTTTGCCGTTGCCCGGATAGCGGACTGTCTGAAGAGCATCTGTAATAAGCGCTGGATAAAGTTGCATGAATGGTGTGGTATTATAGGGAAAGAATGGGTTGATGGATTAACAAATTTTCACGCCGGAAGGTTCAATCCTCCTGAATATTTGTTTCCGAAAACGGATCGGCTGATGACTGGAGGATTCCACGTCCGAAGGAGCGGTAGGTGTCGGGTTCGATGTCGACCTCAGGTTCGTCAAGCGCTATGCTTGCGTCAGGAAGTCGCCACGCGATGTATTTGCTCGGGATTCCACGACCCAGCCACTGCTGTTCGTAGTAAGTCCGTATGGGCGGTACTATAGCGTTGGCCTCCGAATTGTAGAGGTCGGCTGTGGCGTGGAGCGGACGGATTGAATTATGGTCAAGCATCGCGGTTGTATATGCGAAGAGGAAGGGGCTGTCGGTCTTGAGGTGTATCACTCCACCCGGAGCAAGGACCTGACGGTAGATGTCGAGGAAATGTGTGCCGGTGAGCCGTTTGTTGACTTTCTTCATCTGTGGGTCAGGGAAGGTAATCCATATTTCGGCGACCTCGCCCGGGGCGAAAAACCGTGGGAGCAGATGGATTGATGTGCGCAGGAAGGCGACGTTGGTTAGTCCGAGTTGGTCGACCTCCTTCGCGCCGGTCCACATACGTGCCCCTTTGATGTCGATGCCGATGAAGTTGCGGTCGGGATAGAGTTTGCCCATGCCGACTGCATATTCGCCTTTTCCGCATCCGAGTTCGAGGACTATAGGATTTGAATTGCCAAACACATCCTTACCCCAGTTGCCACGTAGCGGACAGTCGCCCTCATTGTCAAGAACCGACTGGGGATATTGATAGACGCAGCCGAGTGTCTCCATCTCGGCAAATTTTTTCAGTTTGTTTTTTCCCATCTGTCGTTTATGTCTACTTCATGTTTTGTTTTGCCTGAAAAGCAAGAGCATAGAGACGCATCTGCTTTACCATGGCGAGCAGACCGTTGGAGCGGGTGGGCGACAGGTGTTCCGAAAGGCCGATGTCATCAATGAAATGGAGATTGGAATTCAGGATGTCGTCAGGAGTCTGGTTGTCAAGTACCTGAATCAGAAGCGAAATTATACCTTTGACGATTATCGCGTCGGAATCAGCCGTATAGTGGACCTTGCCTTCGGGTGTGAGCTCGGCGTTGAGCCATACACGGCTCTGACAGCCTTCGATGAGATGGTCGGGGGTTTTGTATTTCTCGTCTATCTCCGGAAGATTGTTGCCGAGGTCGATAATCATGGCGTAGCGGTCCATCCAGTCATCGACTTCTGAAAATTCGTCGACAATGTCGTTCTGTATCTGGTCAATAGTCATGTTGTCAGTGAAATTTTATAAACATATTATTTCGCAAAAGTACAAAATTCCCTTGTCATTCCATAACAACGGAATAATATATAGACTGTCAAATCCGATGATAATTTTTTACTTTAGAATAAAATTCATATCTTCACGGTCTCGAAAATGGTAACTGATATGAAAAAGATTGCGATATTTGCATCAGGCAATGGCTCGAATGCCGAGAATATAATAAGATATTTTCAGGAAAAAGAATCTTCGGGTGAAGTGGCTCTTGTGGTCTGCAATAAGGTTGGGGCAAAGGTTTTGGAACGGGCCGGGCGTCTCGGTGTGGAATCGGTCGTGATGTCAAGGGATGAGATAAATGACCGGCAACGTATGCTTGGAGTCCTTGACTCACATGGAATTGATATCATTGTTCTTGCCGGTTTTCTACTGATGATTCCGGAGTTTCTGATTGAGCGTTATCGCGACAGGATTGTCAATATTCATCCGTCACTTCTTCCGAAGTTCGGTGGAAAAGGCATGTATGGACATTATGTCCATGAGGCTGTTGTGGCTTCAGGTGAGAATGAGACTGGTATTACCATCCATTATGTCAGCGAAATATGTGATGAGGGTCGCATAATTTTTCAGGCCCGTACACCGGTTTTGCCGTCGGATACGGCAGATGATGTCGAGAAGAAGGTGCATGACCTCGAACGCGAGCACTTTGCCCGTGTGATAGACGAGACTTTTTGTGGGCTTTAGAATTGCCCGAATTGTTTACGATTGTCATGCCGGTCTGTATAATCGTATTATATTATATGTGTTGTTTACGGAATGGTGATAGGTGTTTTAAACGTCGTTTCATGTTTTTTGATTAATTTTGCAGTGTGAAATGACAGAATTATTATGATTACATTAGTTCACCCGGAAACGACAATCACCAAAGACAAGATAATCTCCTTCTTCTGGCAGCATCTTCTATTACTGCTATCATTGTTTATAATGACTTTCGGTGTGTCTCTCAGTGTGAGATCCAACCTTGGAAGCAGTGTTATATCCACTATTCCGTTTGTGATGTCGCTTGTCGGAGACACGGGTAAAGCACCGGGACTTACTATCGGAGAATATACGTATGTGATGAATTTTCTCCTTGTAGGCATGCAGATACTGATACTTCGGCGTCGCTTTCATCTCGTGCAGCTTTTTCAGCTTGTCATCGGTTTTGTATTCGGATTTTTATTGGATATAAACATGTGGCTGACATCTGTTTTTACTGGTGACGGTCTGATATGGCAGACTGTCATGCAGTTGATGGGATGTCTTGTGTTGGCTGTAGGGATATCTTTGGAAATACGGTGTGGCTCAGTGACCATGCCGGGCGAGGGTATAACGGTTGCTGTGACAAAGGCGAGCGGTATTCCGTTTGCAAAGGCCAAAATCTTGGTTGATATAAGTCTTGTTGTGATAGCTGTGGCGTTGGGCTATGTCTATTTCGGACAATGGCAATGGCATGTGGTCGGGATAGGGACATTGATTGCCATGATTTTTGTCGGCGCTACAGTCAGATTTCTTGACCCGCATATGGAATGGTTTGACCGTCTTATGCACTGCCGTCCCGGCTTCAGGCGTTATGTATATGGCCTTGCGAAATATATCTACAGACGGTTTAACTAAATCAATCCCTGATAATTCTCCATAAGAATAATTCCCACGGCTTAACCAATGAAGGCAAAGCCGTGGGAATCGTGTGTCATACATTATTATGGTTTTCGAGGATATAATGGAAAAAAGTGTTTTATGTCAGGTTTTTGGGTCTGTAGAAAAGGTCTGTAGACTTCTGTTAAGTCTGTAGGATACAGGGTTAGTTATAAGTCATTATCCGTACCGGCCCTAATAAACCTGATGATTGAAGAGGCTCATCAGAGCGGACCATATCGAAGTTTGTCCAAGTCGCTCTTGATGAGGGTGGAAGTGCTGCATCACCAATCAGTCTGTTGCGCCAAGTGTTGACAACTTCGATTTCAATCGTGTTGTTTCCTTTGGTCAGAAATTCTGTTATATTGACACGATAAGGATGTGTCCACATTCCTCCGGCGTATTTTCCGTTTATTTTTGCTTTTGCCATGACCATGACTTTACCAAGGTCCAAGTAGGTTTGTCCGTCGGGGATTTGCGGGAGATTAAACTCGGTGGTGTAGACTGCTTTTCCGGAATAGTTGGCAATAGCCTTATCCGGGTGGGTGCTCCAGTCGATCATAGAGTCTGTCACGACGGGTTGTGCCGGTCCTTGACGCTTAGCATCAAAATTTATAGTCCATGTTGAATTTGTCAGATCTGCTATGATATCCGGTTGGGGATAATTAGTCGTGTATGTCGCGGGTGCGACTGCATCGTCCCGGAATACGATAAATGCACTTTCAAGCGGTTCAAGTTCCAACGGGATGGTGATACCTTTTCCGGAATTCACAGAGTTGAACTGCGGAAGCGTACGGATTGTGCCATTGGTCGCATCCCATAATTGGGGAACAAACCTGTCATCTACGCGAAATGTAGGATTCAAGGATATTTTGTCTTCGGTCGGGTTTGCGACGAAATATATTTCGGCATCATCAAGGGTGCGATGTATGAAAAGAGGAGTCGGTTCTCCGTTCTCTACTGTGAAATCCGGTTGGATATCCAAATCGGAGAAAACTTCCGACAGCACAGTTGTCTCATCCCAGACTTTTCCCTTCATGTATTGGTTGACTTTCTTGCCGGGTATCCACATGCGTTTTGCAATGTCGGCCACTGTCTTGTCAGCATCAGGATAGTTTGCAAGACTTGGTGAGCGGACCGGAGACGGGCCGACTACTGTCAAGCCGTCCTTTACGAAACGTTCGATACATTCAAGCATTTCAGGGCGCATCGTATCCTGCGAAGGCAGCACCAGAACCCTATATTCCATCCCGCTGTCAAGAATCAGTCGACCGTCCTTGACCTTGGCATGATTCTTAAGGATGTCTGCGTTGATATAGTCAAACGAGTAACCGTCAGGAAGCGGCGGATTGCATTGTCCTGTCATTTTAGGTGCGTCTTCACCGATGAAGTAGGCAACATCGGCCACGTAGCGACCTTGCTGGAGGAGATAGTTGCAGCGACGAAGATAGTCGGTGAAGACATCGAGTTGTTCAAACCACGTATTTTTGCGGTTGAATTCATTTCCGAACCATGCTGCTATACCGGGCTCTTCAGGTGTTTCCATCTGATGGATGAAAAGATGGAGCAGAGAGGCATTGATTCCTTCGGTAAAGAATCGGTCGACGCGCTGTTTCATGACATTCGGGTAACGGCCGAATGGATTTCCGGCTGCCGTACACGACTCTGACCATATTTTATTTTTACCATATATATGTCCGCATGATGATGCCGCGCGGTTCTCGATGTCGCCTAATGTGCCTTCGCTCCAGTATTCACCGGCTATTTCATCGCTTTGGCCGCCATAAAGCAGAAACTCGCTTGGGAATCCCCAATGTCCGTAATTCTCCAGCCATGTGGTAAGTCCGTGTTTGTTTGAAATTTCTTTCAGTCCACCGACATATTCTGATGCGATGAGGTCGGCTACGAGTCTGCGCAAGTCCCACAGGAAACGGTCTGACAATTCGTTGTCACCGACCGGGATGCCTTTGAGCACCGGAAGATACGGCACAGGTGAGTAGCCATATTGTTCCGTAAATTTTTCAATCAGCCCGTCGGTCCAGTTCTGTCCTCCTGTTTCATAACTGTCTTCGACAACTATACGGAATGTCTTGCGGTCTTCGGGTGGAATTCGGCGTAAGATTTCTCCGATATATGCGTCGAAATGGCTTTGGAGGTGTTTTTTGCTCATTTTATCGACTTCAAGGCCTGTGGCAGCCGGGGTTGCAGGGGAATTCGTAACACCTGTGGTCGCCATTGCGATACGTGAAATCACCCAACGTCCCTCAGGAACGTCCCATTTCAGTTTGCCATTGTCCATAAATGAAGTCAGAACGACAACTTTTTCCGGGTCTATAGTCCAATTTGATGTTGTATAGACGGGTTGTTCAGGCCACATGTAGTAGTCCCACATAGGCAATGGTTCCTGACACATTTTTGCGAGCTGTTTTTCAGCCGTCCGTTCGATTTTGGGACTTTCTGAGAGCGTTACAGCCATTTCGATGGCTTCGTTGTTTCCCACTTCGAGTACCACTTCGTCTGTTTGGGTTTCAGGTATGGATATGACGATTGGGGCGTAAGGATTGAATCCCACTATGTTCTGGTCATTGAACCGGTCGATATCAAAACGTCTCAACTCTTCCAGATTTCCGTTTATTCTGGCTTTAAGCACAGCTTCTGTGCGTATAGGCTTGTCGACTTCAACGACCAGACTGCGTAATGTCTCAGGTTTGTCGAGTTTCATTGAGGCCACCAGTGGCTTGCCTTCGGTTTTTCGTAGAGTCCATGTTCTGGAGAAAGCTTCGGAATCAAATACCGGATAAGCTATAACAGCCTCGTCCTGACAGGCATTCTCGATGGCCGGTAGCGTTATGTTCATCATTCCGGGGCCTTCGACTATTGTGTCGGCTGATACAATGTGCCTCATTGATTGTTCAGGTGTGATCCACGGGCCTCCTGACTGACTCCAGCCCGGACAGTTGAATATGCCAATTTCAATGTCAAGTTCACCGGCAGTCTTCAATGCTTGATGAAGAGTCTTCCACCAGAGTTCACTGTTGTAAGTCGCTTCGCCGTTTGGAAGGCCGTCAATCCCGATCATGCCTATTTGCGCACGTGTTATCCCTGCCTTCTTCATGGCCTGCAGGTCTTTGATGACCCCTTCTGGCGATAGGTTGTCATTGAGCCAGTACCAGTAAGCTGCAATACGGATAGAATCGGGTGGGGTCATGAAGCCCTTTTCAATCGTGGCGATTGATGCAGACGAAGGCTTTTGGGTACAAGCAGTCTGTATGATGCAACTGGTCGCTGACAGCGCAATTGAGAGAATCAGATTGTTTAACCGCATGGTGATTTGAAAATGTGATGAGGTTTGATTGACTTATTTTATTTAAAAGTATGTCTGATTATTGTAAAGTGTGACATGCTTAAAAGTTGTGAGCTTTTTTAAACAGCCTCTAAGTATGGCAAAGATAGTTAATATGTGGTTCGTCGGCGTTTGCTCTCTGTGCCAATTTTTGTCGGATATGTGCAATACGGGTTCAGGTGTGGCTGGTAGACAACACGAGCCAATATTTTTGACACAATCGGAGAAGTCTTTTGGTGGTGGATTTCTTTATATTTGCATATGGTTATTTATCATCAGCCTGACATGAAACAAACGCTATGAGAAAATGTTTTTTATACATTGTCCTGTTATTTATTCTGGAAGTGAGCAACAGTTGTCTTATCACCGGCAGCTCACTTCCTGTAGGGGTAAATGTATCTAACCGGTGTTCGCTGGTTGAGCGTAGTGTCTTGGCTTCATGGGAGGATTCTGTCGAAGGTTTTTTATCGCGTGATGCCGGGTGTGTCCTCAGACTTGACAATTCACTTCAATCATATTATGAGGGGAAGAGTTGCCTTGAAGTGACGTTCCCGGATGGAGTCAGTGCGGATTGCTGGCGAACGATTTATAAAAATTTCACCCGTCCGCTTGACTTGAGTGAAACTTCGATGCTGGAATACGGCATATTAGTTTCGGAGGGGCCCGGTCGTGGTTTTCGTACGCGCCTTACCCTTAAGTCATCGGATGGAGAATCGTTCAGCGGTGAGGCCGATATTATCCCTACTTTATGGCAGAGCGTGATGTTCGATATGCATTCATGTCCCTTTTTGAATGATGTTGCGTCAGTCGAAATATCAGTAAAAAATGACAGTCGTCAGCCTTGGTCAGGTGTTCGATATCTGGTTGATGGATTGGCTGTCGGAAAACCGCTTGATCTTGATTTTGAAATTCCGGGCTCGGAAATGGCATTAAAGAGAATAGGCAATCCCGGCATAAGCCGTGCAGATGGTGTTGTGTCTATTGATTTTAAAGAGGGTGATGCTATTGAGTTGGCGACCGGTGGCAGTCGTAACAATATGTATAGCCCGCTGTTGGAACTTAGAAATACGGTTATGATTGCTCTTGAAAACCGTAGCAGTGCCGACAGTCTGCGTCTTTATTTCACTACAGATGCCAATTGTAAGGAGAGTTTCAAGACTGTAGCGCTATCGGGCCATTCCGGCTTACAGCTTGTCAGGTTTAATCTTTCTGATAACCCCGGCGCTAAGGGACGGCTTGAAAGAATTCGTATTGAGCCTGTCGGTGGCAGAGGGGAGCTTGATATCGACCGAATTTCCTTTGAGCGGGAAGATGTGATATATCCTGATGCCGGTATGATAAGCTCATGTAAAGTGACCGGTGACTTTGTGACGGTTAAGGGGTGCATTGACAGTTGCTATGTTGTGGATGGGGCTACAATCGAAGTGCGTCATGCTCCGTTCTGGAAATCTGAACTGCCGTTTGACAGTCTTGAACTGCTCGGGGAGTGTAATGTGGGAAGTGAGTTTGAAATCTCAGATATACCAAACTCCCGTCTGGATGGCAGAATGTCACATCTCAGCAGCAGATTTAAAGCTGCCTTACGTTTGAATGATGGGATGGTTTTGGCTATAGTCAAACCTTTTTTTATCGAAAACTGGAGAGACTTCATTGATAATCCCTATGAATTTTCTATATCCGGATTGGATTATTATGCGGATGATTTTGGTGCGAAGGGCGACGGAATCACAAATGACAATGCGGCAATTCAGCGGGCTATTGATATGGCATCTTCAAAAGGAGGCGGAAGGGTGGTGCTTAGTTGTTGGCCGGATAGAAAGTTTGAGAGGCAGTATATAGCGACAAATCTTGAACTGCGCAGGAATGTGGAACTCGTAATCGAACGAGGGGCGGTTTTGCGTCAGTCGCCACGCTATGCTCACTATGTGGAGTATCCTCCGGAATACGGACACGACAATGTGATACCCGGTGTGCCATGGACTCATTGTATGTATACTAACCGTCCCCTTATCTTGGCTAAAGATACAGAGAGGGTCAAGATTACGGGAGGAGGTAAAATCCGTATGGATGATACTTATAGCGAGAATCCTGCATGGCTTCACTATGCGCGGACATGCAGTGACCGCATACATATCGTTCCCATCGCGGTGTGTAACGTCAGGCATGTTGAAATCTGTGACATAGATATTGTAAGATGCAGTAACTATCATACCATATTCTACAGGGCTGACAGTGTATTTATCGGAAACCTGAAAATGTATGATGTTTCCTGTCTTAGCGGTGACGGTTTAAGCTTCGGCAATGCTGTGACAAATGTCCGGGTCGCAAGATGTGTGTTCGAATCAAACGATGACGGTATAGTGTTGTGCAGCAGCTATATGGATCCACGCGGAGGAGAATGGCGAGAGAGGGTCGATTCGATTGATTCGTCCGTAAGACACATAGAGGTCTATGGCAGTTACATTGACTCTTCAAGAGGAGGCGCAGGCAAAGCGTTGGCTCTTATACCATGGGGATCGACCAATCCGCGTCAGGATTTTAACGAGATAGATGATATAGAGGTGCGTGATTGTGTGTTGAGGGGCGGTCATTCGATAGGGACATGGCCTGATAATCCGTTTGATGGCAAACCGTTCGACAATACAGAAGCTGATGATTATGCGCCTGTGAAGAATTTACGCATATTTGATAATGAATATCTTTCGCCTGTTGAGCTTAACGGTGTCAAACCATCCACTTTTCTGACTGACTGCGGACTGACAGGTGGCAGTGACATAAGGAACTGTGATTTTACTGACAGGCTTGCTTATTGGTCCTATGTCGGGAAGCTGGACGATTCTGTTGAAGGAGAAATAAAAATCATCGACGGGTTGATTTATCAGGGTGTTCATCTTCCTGCTGGACTTTATCAGATTGTGTGGCACGGTAAAGGTAAAATAATCCCTGATGTGACTGATATGTATGGAAAAGCAGTAGCAATCGATGATAATGGTCGCTTCTTACTTCCAGTTCCTATGACGGTCATAGTTGGAATCAAGGGGCGTGGTGCTGCGGTAAACCACATTTCGGTAGATAAGATTCGTTAATGAACCATCAGATATAACCAACATAGAAATAATTATTCAGACGTGAAAACAATTCGCATTATCCTATCAGTCATTGCATTGACAACATCCTTGGCCATGGCGGCGCAATGGTCACCTACCAAAGCTATATTCGATGTTAAAGAACCTGTGATGAAAGTCTTTCTGCCTAAAGATGAGCTGAATACAGGACGCGCCGTCGTGGCCTGTCCGGGAGGTTCATATCTTGGCCATGCAATCGGTCATGAGGGCTGGGACTGGGCGCCTTTTTTCAATAAGCAAGGGATTGCTCTCATTGTCCTGCAATATACTCTTCCTGCCGGTGACCGTTCCAGACCTATAGGGGATGCGGAAGCAGCCATTAGACTTGTGCGCGACAGTGCGGAAGTGTGGGGGATAAATCCGATGTCGGTCGGTATAATGGGGTCTTCGGCAGGGGGACATCTGGCATCGACCATAGCAACTCATTTTTCATCATCGGATGTTCGGCCTGATTTTCAGATTCTGTTTTATCCTGTAATCTCGATGAACCCGGCACGTGGTCACGAGCTTACCCATAAAAGTTTTTTTGGAGACTCAGCTACCCCGGAGCTTATAGAAATGTATTCAAACGAAAAGCAATGTACAGCCGATACACCACGGGCTATAATTCTTACATCGGATGATGACAGTGGCGTCAATTCGGCCTATAATGCAGCTTCTTACTATATAGCATTGAAGGAAGCAGGTGTCCCTGCCACGCTCCATGTTTATCCGTCAGGTGAACACGGCTGGGGATGTCTGCAATCATTTCAGCATCACACGGAAATGCTTGACGATCTTTCTGCGTGGTTGCGTACATTCTGAATTTTAACGACACAAAATAAAACCAACCATGTTAAAAAGAATTTTGTTTGCTATGATTCTGATTATTGGAATCGGCACTGTGATTTCGGCTAAACCGAAAAAGGATAAAAAACATTCGGGTTTCACAATGTGGCAATTACCAATGCAGGTAGGGAATATCGGCAATTCCTATGTATTTAGGACAGCCGGTGGAAAGGTTATTGTATTTGATGGAGGGTGGCCGACAGAACAGCTCTACCTCCGTGGATTTATAGCCGCTCTTGGAAATGAGGTGGAGGCATGGTTCATATCCCATCCTCACGATGACCATATGGGAGTGCTGTGGCAGATTCTCAAGGACCGGCAAGGGATGAAAATCAATCATATCTATCATTCGAGGTATTCTCCCGAACTGATTGAACTCGAAAATCCCTACAGTGAATATGCTAAAGATTTCTATGCCGTGCTTGATACGGTCTCTATTCCGGTTACGGATTTCCGGGAAGCCGGATATGTCGGTGAGATAGATGGGTTTAATTTTAAAATACTCGGAGTTGTCAATGAGGAGCTACAAACTAATCCATTCAATAACTCATCTATGGTAATGAAGGTATGGGATGATAGAAAATCAATTCTTTTTCTTGCTGATACAGGTGCAGAATCTGGCGAGAAATTATTAAATGGGCCATATCGCGACGAATTGTCGTGTGATTATCTGCAAGTTGCTCATCATGGACAACATGGTTGTACGGAGAACTTCTATAAGTCAATAGATTTCCGTGCCTGTCTATGGCCTACGGCCTATTGGATTTGGACCAACGACCAAGGAGGAGGGTATAATACAGGTAATCTTGAAACGATGCAGACTCGTCAATGGATGGATGAGATTGGAATAAAAGAGCATCATGTTTCTTGTCTGGAAGGTCTGTTTAAACTGGAGTAGTCCGCAAAAATCTTAAGATTATGAGATTAAATTTGAGAAAAATAGCCATATTGACAGCTCTGATGAGCACATTGGAACTGTTTGTCTGCATTGGAACTGCCCGAACAGTTAGGCAATCATGCCGTGCTTCAGCAATTGGCTGATGTTAAACTGTGGGGATGGGCTTCTCCGGAAGCGATTGTCACTATCACACCGTCGTGGAGTGGCGATAAATCAAGCGTAAAGGCCGACAGTGATGGTAGATGGACTGTGCGGATTCCTACACCGGCAGCCTCCTACCAACCACATACCATAACCTTCTCCGAGGGTGATGAGACTATCGTTGTAAGCGATATTCTGATAGGAGAGGTCTGGCTGGCGGCAGGTCAGTCCAATATGGAGATGCCTATGATCGGGTTTAACTCTCAGCCGATTGAAGGGGCTGCAAGTGATATTGCCCGATCCGGACGCTTGCGTGACCGTGTGCGCATGGCATACATAGTAAGGGGTGATAAATATGAACCTCAAGAACGTATCGGAGGGGAGTGGAAGGTTGCAACCCCTGAGAACACTCCTTATTTCAGTGCCCAAGGTTTCTATTTCGCACGGGAACTTAATGATTTGATTGATGTCCCCATAGGGATACTCTGTGTTTCATATGGCGGCACACAGATTGAAGGTTGGCTGCCAAGGGACATACTTGAGCGTTATGGTTATGATTTCGAGGCTATGAAAGCTGAGAAGGACCGCCTCCCGGCCTATAGATACAGCACTAAATACACTTCGATGATATATCCTTTAATCGGATATACCATAAAAGGTTTCCTATGGAATCAGGGCGAATCGAATGTGAGCAATCCTGACAGATATTGCGAATTGCTTTCAGAGATGGTTGCCAGATGGCGGATTGACTGGGGTGACACTGATAATAATCTTCCATTCTATCAGACTGAAAATCCGGGTTTTGGATGGGGAAATCCCGAGGCAGTCTTTGCTGCGCTCGTCAGGGAACAGCAGAATATGGCAGTTAAAGTCATACCTAACTGTGGCATAACATGTACGAATGATCTTGTATATCCACATGAGGTGGATGTCATACATGGCACACGTAAACGAGAGATAGGTGAGCGCATGGCGTGGCAAGTCGCTGAACGGCAGTACGGATTACGAGGTATGCCATGGCGTAGTCCCGAATATCGTTCAATGACTAATTGCGATGACGGCTCTGTGCGCATACGGTTTGACAATGCGGACTATGGGCTAACACCAAACGTCGGAAATGTCGAAGGTTTTGAAGCAGCCGGTAGTGACGGAAAATTCCATAAAGCGAAAGCCGTGGTCGACTGGAATACACCAGAAGTGATTGTTACATGCCCTGAGATAAGTGCGGAAATAAAGCATGTGCGCTATTGTTTCAAGAATTTTAGTATTGGTAATCTTAAAAATTCTTTCGGCATGCCAGCCGTGCCTTTCCGAACAGACGATTTTAAGGATTAGTCAATGAACGGTTTTTTAATAATGAAAGGGTCATTTAATGACCCTTTCATTATATAGTAAGATTGCCGGAGGTGATTCCCATCATCTCCGGCAATAGCCTGCTTAGCAACTCATCTGAAAGACTTAAAATTCGTCCTTGGATCTGGACTGTCTATATAGGCTTTATCAAACCCTAATGAATCTAATTTTCTACTCTATGAATTTTATTTTCTATTTTACTTAGGAAGTTCAACGAAACGTTTGTAGGCCGACTCCCAGAGAGCTTTTCGGGTGGGAGAAGGAATAAATTTTTTGAGGGCTACAGAGCTTCCGATGATTTCACGCATCTGGCCAAGGGAGCTTACAACTCCTGCAGCTTTGGCCTGAAGCATAATGTTGCCTAATGCCGTGGCTTCTACAGGGCCGGCTATTATCGGCATCTGTAACACATCTGCGGTCATCTGGTTAAGACGGTCGTTCTGTGACCCTCCGCCGATTATGTGAAGTCGGTTGATTGGAAACGGAGCGAAGCTTTGAAGCATTTCCATTACCTGACGGTAACGAAGGGCGAGGCTTACAAGTATGCAGCATGTTATCTCTCCCTGTGTGTCCGGAACAGGTTGCAATGTCCTCCGGCAATATTCTCTTATCGCATTGACCATTGATGTCGGATTGGCGAATTCCTGTGCGTCAGGGAAGATGAGTGAGCGCATAGGATCTGTCACCTTGTCGGATAACGTAAACAGTGTATCGAAATCGGTAGGTTTCGCTTCTTTCTTCCATTCATTCCGACATGATTCAAGAAGCCACATTCCACAGATGTTTTTCAGGAAACGGGTCGTAGTCTCGACGCCACCTTCGTTTGTGAAGTTTGCGACGCAGCTGTCGTCATTGATGATGGGTTTCTTTACTTCGATACCCATCAGACTCCATGTCCCACTGCTGAGATAGGCAAAATTCTCGTCAGGTGTCGGTATGGCTGCGATGGCCGAGGCTGTGTCATGTCCGGCGACAGAGATGATCGGTATCTGCGGCATTCCTGTGCGCCGGCTGACATCTGGTGTAAGTCGGCCGATTACAGTGGCCGGCATGATGAGTGGAGGGAAGAGGTCTGCACTAAGGCCGAGTGCTTTCAGCAATTCTGGTTCGATAGTGCGGCTTACCGGATTCAGGAGCTGTGAGGTTGATGCGATTGTATATTCCGTAACTTCGATTCCACACAATAGATAGCTCAGGGCATCCGGCAGAAACATTATGCGTTTCGCAGCGTTAAGCGATGAATTGCAGTTGCGTTTCATGGCTGAAAGCTGGAACAAGGTATTGAAGTTCATCACCTGTATTCCTGTAAGGTCATACACCTGCTCACTTGCCATGGATTCCTTAAAGAAGCGTGCCGGTTCATCGATGGTATGGTTGTCCCTGTAACTGATAGGATTTGCGAGAGGCTGACCGTCCTGACCGAAACATACGATATCGACACCCCATGTGTCGATACCGACTGATGTCGGGATTATATTTTCGGATGCAAGCAGGCGTAACGCTTTTTCAATTTCATTGTATAAATGAGGTAAATCCCAGTACTGATGTTTCCCCATGTGGACTATATTGTGACTGAATCGCGTAAGTTCGTCAATGGAGACATTGTTGTCAGTTACAGTACCGAGTATTGTGCGTCCGCTGGTAGCTCCGAGGTCTACCGCAAGAAATTGGTGCTTCATGATGGTTTATAGGATTGATGAGGGATGTCACAAAAGTAATATCGGTAACAGGATTGTGGATTCCTGTTACGTTTCAATTATTGTGCATTTTGTTTCACCTATCCTGTCAGCAATCAAGTTGCAACAATTAGAGTGTATATTTGAAAGACTGTCTGATTTTCGGAGTTATGGTGGAGGTTAATATCAAGGTGGCGTTTCTATTGGTCAATGGCCACGGTGCATTGCGAGAAGTGATTTGTAACATAAGCACGCGGTGAAACGCCGAAATGTTTCTTGAACAGGGATGAGAAATGACTTTGATTGCCAAATCCGGTGCGCTCGCCGACCTCGCCTACGGTATATTCGCGTGTAAGTAGAAGTTCTGCCGCGCGGTTGAGCCGATAGACGCGCAACAGATCGTTTGGTGAAATGCCTGTAAGCGCTTTTACTTTGCGATAGAAATTTGTCCTTGAGAATCCTAACTCCCGGCCTAACATGTTGACATTTAGATCGCAGTTGTCAAGGCTGTTGTCAATATAGGCATAAAGTTTTTCAAGGAATTTTTTATCTAAAGGAGATAATTCATCCTGATTATCCTTATTTACTCCGGCTTCGCTTATGCCGGCCGAGGCAAGAATCATGGTTGCCCGCTGCGAGCGTCTGTTATAGAGATTATTGACTCTGGCTATAAGAACATCCGGACTGAACGGTTTGCATAAATAGGCATCAGCTCCGCAATTGTATCCTTGAATTTTATGTTCGTCGAGAATCTTTGCGGTAAGGAGGATGACAGGTATGTGGCAAGTGGAACTATCTTCTTTAATTTTCCGGCATAGTTCGAATCCATCGGTTTCACCCGGCATCAGCACATCGCTTATTATGATGTCAGGACATTCCTGAGTTGCTTTCAGAAGCCCATCCTGACCGTCAAACGCCTGAATGACAGTGAAGTTGGGGCTGAATATGGTTGATATGAATGTATTCAGCGAGCTATTGTCGTCAATAATCAGTATTTTAGGCTTAATTTCATCCGAGTCGTCAGTATCGGTGTTTGTATCCGGATTAGCCTCGTTGAATTGTTCTTTTTCGGCATTATCCTCATCATTTATTGTCGGTGTGAACGACACCGGTTTTTTATCGACCTGAATATCAGGAGATGTTGTCTGGAATTCGGAAGGAGAGAATGCTTCGTCACATACAGGAAATATGACTGTGAATGTCATGCCTCCGTTAGAATTTTTATTAGTCCTGATGATGCCTTTATGTTCTTTTACAAGATGTGACACAAAATGGAGTCCTATCCCGAATCCTTCAGTCTTTTTTGTGCTGTCGATACCAAGCAACCGTTTGAATGGCTGGAAGATTTTGGGTATGTCCTCTTCTTGGATGCCACAACCATTGTCGATCACTGAAATTTGTGCGTATGTGAAGTCATTATCGTTGTCAAATCCGTCAGGATGTTTTATAAGGTCAAGCCTCAGTGTGACGGTTCCGTTATCCGTCGAATACTTCACGGCGTTAATGATAAGATTGCTGATGATTTTCTCAATCTTATCACTATCGTATGTCAGCATCGTATCATCGTCGGTGGTCTGCCGTTCAAACAGTATGGTCACGCGGTTTTCTGTAGCATAGAATGTGTAGAGTTTCGCCAACGATTCAAGTTGTAGAGCCAGATTGTTTTTGGCAACTTGCAGAGGGAGCGTTTCATTGTTGACACGACGGAAACTTAGAAGCTGATTTATAAGCGTCATCAGTCTCTCGACATTGCTGTCGATGAAATCGATTGATTCCTTGATTTGGTCGTCGGTCATTGATTTATGGTTGGCACGGAGATATTTGGCCGGTCCGCATATCAGTGTGAGAGGAGTGCGGAGTTCATGGGAGATATTGGTAAAGAAGTTGATGCGGTTTGCTGTTGTCCGTTTCTCTTGTTTAATGCGCTCTTCGGAAAGCAGATATTTTTGCTTTATGAGTTTGAAACGAAGATAGCTGCGGTTGATTGTAAAAATGATGCTTAGAGCAAATAACAGATATAGGAGTATGGCCGGGGTAGATAACCACGGATTCTGGGTGACCGTTATGTTCAGCAGTCTGACCGGTTCTTGCCACTCTCCACCTTTGAAACGAGCTTTGACATAGAATTCATAGTCGCCCGACGAAAGGTCGGAATATGATACACGTGTATAGTGGTCGTTGTTGATAAAATCCTTATCGCGTCCTTTAAGCATGTAGGCATATTCGATGTTGCCCGGACTGTCGTAGCATACAGCGAAATACTCGATATTGATAGAGTTGTCTTTGTGGCTGATGGAGATTTGCTCGACTGATGATTCGGCACGGTTTTCATCTTCGCCTCTTAGGATTGGTCTGTAGTCGGGGAGCTGCCACAAGCCACGAGTAACTACCGAAATTGGGGCGGGCGATTTTTTTAAGTCGGTCAACGGTGCTATTTCTTCAAGTCCTGCATTGCCACCGAACAGAATCTTACCTCCGGGCATTGACGCGACACATTTTTCATGAAACTGATTTCCTCCGAGGCCTTCCGATTTCAGATATGAGTTGATTATCTTTCCATCGGAATTGAATCGGTAAATGCCATAGCTGCTGCTGGCCCATATATCTCCGTGGAGGTCTTGGGAGAGTCCGACAATGTCGAATTTATGATTGCCGAGACATGATGTGATTTCACGGGTCGCGAAATCAAAATGTAGCAAACCGTTGTGATATGTGCCTATCCATAGTTTCTTGTCGCGGTCAAGCATCAGGTCTATGGCAGAGTCGATAGCTTTGCCGTCGGAACTTTCGACAATACTGACAGTCATGCTGTTTATGTCGATGAGGTAAAGATTATCGGTATAGGCCGAAATCAATACATGTTCATCGTCGTATGGAATGATTTTCGTAATGTTATTGGATTGAATGAGTGGCGTTGTAATCTTCTTGACTATATTGAGGTTTTGGTCAATGATGAAAAGTCCGCTATTGTCTGTTCCGACCCACATCTGTCCGGCGCTGTCCATGGCCATGCTGACGGCATTGACAAAAAACGGGAATTTCTTCAACATTTCAAGACTTCTGTGGCCTGAAGCGGATATAGTTGGTCTGCAAACGATAAGACTGTTGTTGTAGCCGATCCATAGACGCCCGTTGGAGTCCAAAGCCATTTCCTGAACAAAATCATGAGAAAACGAGTTGAGCGCTGTGGATGTATGACTGTTGAAATATTGTTTTGTCTTGGTTTTGCTGTCATAGAAGGCTATGCCGTTGTAGCGAGTCCCGACCCACAGATTTCCATTATTGTCAGGTGTGGCTCTTGTCACAAATTCGTCGCGGAATGATTTGATGAGTTTGCGGTTGATGTTGAAGATGCTTGGACGGTCGGCCATAAGTACTTCCCCTCTGTCGAATGTCGACACCCACACGTTTTTATCCCTGTCATAGAACAGGTTGGTAATCTCGTCGGTTTGGAGTTCGCTGAAATCGATGTTGTTGTATTTGTGACTGACGGAATCGGTTGCAGGATTGTAGACCAGCACACCCCGGTTGCCGGTGGCTATCAGCTGTATGCCGTCTTCAATAGTAAGTATACGGTTGATTTCCGTATCATCGCCGATTGAGGTAGGCGACGTGCTACGGGTGGTCGTGTTGAATTTCAACACTCCGTTGGGTGTGCCGAGCAGAAGTCCGTTGTCCGTACAAGCGAGTGTTCTTACGTGGTTGTTTGGATCGAATTCAAGTTTGATGGTCGGTTTGAGTGTTGAATCAATCCCCATCATACATGTCTCGTTGGAAATCCATAGTTGATTATCCGGACCTTTGACTGCCGTTTTGACAGACTCTCCGTCAATTCTTACGCGCAGGTCAATGCGTCCGGAGGCCTTGTCAAGTTCATATAGTCCTCCCGCTCCATAACATAGAAGCCGTCCGGCATATTCGATAAACCCGTAGCTGACAAAATCGTGCGTAGAGCCATTTTCAAGTTTAAAACGGCGGAATGTCTTTGTCCCTTTTTCGAGCGCGCAGACACCGGTGTTTGTGGCTACCATGAGCCATCCGTCACTGTCATTGAACAGGTCTATTACAGAACTTGACGGAACTGTCTGATAATCGTCCTTGTCGCCAAAAAAAATGTCGTACTCATCACCATAGCTCTTGCACAGACCGTTGGCTGTGGCAATCCAGATATAACCATAGGAATCTTGGCCGATGGCACGCACGCAGAGGTTTGACAGTTCAGGTCGCCTTGCGGGTGTATAGGCCTCTAAATCAAAACTCCCGATAATGCACAGGAGTAAAATTAGGATTGTAGTAGATGTCTTCAACTGAGGTTTGCTGTTTTCATGATAATTGCAAAGATATATATTTATTTTGATTAAAGTTGAAAGGAAGTGTACCCATATGGTGACATCGATAATTTTGACAAAGCTTTTTTAGCATTTAAACAAGTTTGACAAAATTTGGAACATATGTTAATTGCTTGTGTGCGAATACGCAGAAAAATGACCAATGCCCGACAACGGTAAAGGATGGTGAGTTGCTAACTTTGCATACGGACATCACCAAGAAAATTATCAGTAAAATCGTCTATATCTCAAACCGAGCAATCACATTATAAATTTTCTCCATGAATATTAAGAAACTATGTTTACTCGCTCTTTTGGGCGCAGCTCTACTGCCTAACACAGCCACCGGTGAAATCAAGCGCACATCAGTGCAGCCGACGCGCATTGTATGGATGTCGGATACGACCGGTGAGTACATAAAGAATCCCGAAATACTGATGAAAGATTTCAAGGGACAGGTATCTGTCGCTGATAATAGTTGCACTGTGATGCGCAGTAGCGGCAATCATCAGGCTGCCATTCTTGTTGATTTCGGGAAGGAGCTACATGGGGCTATCAAGATTTCGTCGGGTATGCGTGCGTCGTCGCGTCCGCTACGTCTGAGAGTGCGTCTGGGAGAGTCGGTTTCTGAAGCCATGAGCGATGTCGCTCCGTACCATAATCCACATAATGCCACTAATGAGCATGCAATGCGCGATTTTGAGATTCATGTTCCGTGGCTCGGTTCTCTTGAGCATGGTAACAGCGGTTTCCGTTTCGCCCGGATTGACCTTATCGATCAGGATGTCGATTATCTGCTGCGCAATGTGCAGGCCATAAGCGTGATGATTGATGATCCGGAGGTGGGTTCGTTCAATTGCAGTGACGAGCGCTTGAATAAAATTTGGGAGACAGGTGCATATACAGTAAAACTCAATATGCAGGATTATCTCTGGGACGGTATAAAGCGCGACAGGCTCGTCTGGCTTGGAGACCTCCATCCTGAAGTGATGGCTGTCAATAATGTGTGGGGGAAGCATGATGTGGTGCGTCGTACGCTTGATTTTGCTAAGGCAGATACTCCGCTGCCCGGGTGGATGAATGGGTTCAGCTCCTACTCGATGTGGTGGCTTCTCATACACAGGGACTATTATCTCCATCACGGCGACATGGCTTACCTGAAAGAGAACCGTGACTATATATTAGACCTTGTCCGCCAGCTTGACGAGTGTGTGGATGTCAGCGGAGAGGAAAAAATGACAGGCGTGCGTTTTCTTGACTGGCCTACATCGGAGAAGCTCGACGTTATCCACGACGGTTTGCAGTCGCTTACATATATGACCCTTAAGGCCGCCCGCCAGATTGCCGGATGGCTTGACGATAAGGAGATGGATGCAGTGGCTGCTGAGACGCTCGCCCGCATGGAGAAATTCGAAATCAAACGGACTGATGCGAGTCAGGCTCTCAGCCTTAGTGTGCTGTCGGGGATGTCTAAAAATCCGGATGCCGACTGTCGGACGCTCCTTGATAACGGTATAAACTCATTTTCACCGTTTTATGGCTATTATGCCGTCGAGGCACTTGCTGAAAACGGCTATGTTGAAAAAGCGATGGAAATGATAAGTGATTATTGGGGGGCTATGATTGACCTTGGCGCAACTACTTTCTGGGAAGATCTCAATTATCCAGACACAAAGAATGCGGCAAGAATCGATGAGATTGTTCCCTCCGGAAAATATGATATCCATAGTGAGGGCGGTGCTTATTGCTACGTCGGCTTACGTCTGAGCCTGTGTCATGGCTGGGGGGCCGGCCCGACTCCTTGGCTGCAACGCTATGTGCTTGGTGTCAAACCGCTTGAGCCCGGTTGCAGAACCATCCAAGTCAAACCGAATCTCGGCTATCTTTCATATGCCAGCGGAACTGTGCCGACTCCTTACGGTCCGGTGTCTGTAGAAGCACGCAAGGATTCGTCAGGTAAAACAGTAGTAAATGTCAAGGCCCCGAAGGGAGTGAAAGTTTCCAGATAGATGTAGGAGTCTCCTTCCTGCACACCTCAATCCTTAAAAGCAATATCTGATCATGAATTACAGGGAACTATTATATAGGGCCGTCGCGGCTGTGGTCTTGTCGTTGCCACTGACTCTTTCGGCTGACAGCGATGTCATAGACCTCTATCCTGATACATGGGTGGCAATTGACGGAATCGACCGCGTTATGCCCACGGCGGATGACCATCCGCTTCGGACTGATAAGAATCGTACGGTCGGGATATTCTATGTGTCATGGCATTACGATTGGTTTCATACGAATTTCAAGTCGCCATATGCTTCTGACGTGACAAAGATTCTTCAAGAAGACCCGGCCGCACGTCTGGATTATAACCATAGATTGTGGCCTCATGAATTTGCTTACCATTGGGGAGAACCTGAGCTTGGATATTTCACAAGCTGTGATCCCTATGTGATAAGAAAAGATATTTCCATGCTCACGGATGCAGGAGTTGATGTCCTGATTCTTGACTGCACTAACGGAGTCTGCTATGTCGATGAATGGAATGCTCTGCTTTCTGTCATGACAGCTATGAAAAAGGAGGGAAATATCGTCCCGAAGGTGTGTTTCTGGGGCTATAATAATGAAGTGGCTAAGCGTCTGTATGATATTTATGAATATTATTATCTCGGCGAGCGCTACAAGGATTTGTGGTTCTATTGGGATGGCAAGCCTCTGCTGCTCTACAATGAAGAGGCCCAATATCCACAGGAAATGCGCGATTTTTTTACGCTACGTCATATGTGGTGGGGCTACTATAGCACGAACGGCAAACGCTATGTCGGGACAGAGGACCATTGGAGTTTTGGCTACGACATGCATGACCCGCATGTGAAGAATCTTGCTCCGGCCGAACGGGCATCGCTTCATGACGGGCGTTATGAACAGATGGCCGTCACACCTGCGCAGCATGCCTCTACCATGGTCGGGAAATCATGGACACTCGCTGCCGGCGAGCCTGCGCTCAATGAGTATGATCTTCCGAAGAAAAAGTTTTTCAATAAAAAGTGGATCGACCATCCCGAATATTATGGATTTTATTTCAAGGAACGTTGGGATGAAGCGCTAAGTGTCGACCCCGATTTTATCTATATCAATGATTGGAATGAATGGATCGCCGGGCAGTTTCCTGCTGCCGGGGGTGTGAATTTCATGGGCCGTCAGAGCAACTATCATTTTGTTGATCAGTATAATGCCGAGTTCAACCGCACGATTCAGCCGATGAAGGGTGGGGGTACTGACAATTATTACATGCAGATGGTCGACGGTATCCGTCGTTATAAGGGTGTTCGCGAAGCTCCGATTGCTACCCGTGCCACAGCTCTCGACATCAATTCGGATTTATCAATCTGGGACGGGGTCGTGGAGACATTCTATGACACTCCGTGCGACGTTGCCCACCGCGATTATACAGGCTATGGTGGTAATAAATATCAGAATGCTTCAGGCCGTAATGATATATTGATTTCCAAGGTCAATGTGAATGGCGGAAAGGTGTCTTTTTATGTGGAGACTGCTTCTGCTCTCACTCCTTATACTGATGCAAACTGGATGTTGCTGTTCATAAACACAGATTGTGATTTCAAAACTGGTTGGCATGGGTTCGATTTCCTTATCAATAAGGAATTTGAGTCAGACAGTCTGACGTATGTGATGAGATGGGACACTGCTTCCTCGCAATGGGTGAGAACC
Organism: uncultured Duncaniella sp.; assembly: GCF_910578445.1. GTDB lineage: Bacteria > Bacteroidota > Bacteroidia > Bacteroidales > Muribaculaceae > Duncaniella. The sequence continues at coordinate 40,640 of NZ_CAJTQC010000018.1, forward strand.
TCTTTGGCTGAGTTCCGTACGGATGGCAATCGGCTTGTAGTTGAGATTCCGATGGCAGCCTTAGGTCTGATGGACTCCGAGAAGGGCAATTTCTATTTTAAATGGGCTGATAATCCGACCGATATTGATGACCCTATCTCACTTTGTCTAAACGGTGACACCGCTCCCAATCGCCGTTTCTGCTATAATTTCCGCTGGAATTATTCTTCGACCAAGATAGATAGTGTGGATGAAACGAAAAATAATCTCCGTGTCACTCCGATTGTCGGAAACAGACTGAATGTTGAATGTGCCGGAAACTTCACGGTCACAAATGTACTCGGGTCTGTAATGGCTTCAGGGTCAGGAACACAGACGGTTACACTTCCAAGTGCGGGGCTCTATATTGTAACCTCACTTGGAAAGTCTGTCAAGGTGGTTGTGAGGTGAGACGCCTTAGGAGATATTTTAGCATTTTATAGATACCTGATACAAATGATTTATCGCAATTTTATATCGATACTAATGGTCTTTGTGGCCGGTCTCTCTGTAAAGGCAGAATCAGGGAGAGTTGCCACCGAAAGTGACCACTGGATGCTTACGGATGCTCTTGGCCGTAAGGCCTGTGGGTATGATGTGGCCGGCGACCGCAAAGAAGACCGTTTTGTGGGTATGTTCTACTGGACGTGGCATCAGGGTTTTGATTCGGCCGGTGGTAATGATGATACGTCCGTTGAGGTCAAGAACATCTCGGAAGTGATTCGTCAGCATCCGGAGGCCATGAATGACTATAATCATCCGGCATGGGGAGAACCGGGTAAGCGTCCGGGAGTTTTCTACTGGGATGAGCCTATTTTCGGTTATTATAAGACTACTGACCCATGGGTGCTTCGCAAACATGCCGAGATGCTTGCCGACGCAGGTATTGATTGTGTGTTTTTTGACTGCACTAACGGTGCGCATATATGGGAAAACTCGTTCCGTGTGTTGCTCAGGACATGGGATAAGGCTCAGAAAGACGGGGTCAATGTCCCAAAGATAGTCTTTATGCTTCCGTTTGCACCTACTGAAGATTCGCGTAAGTCGCTTTTAAATCTCTACAGCGGACTTTACGGTAAGGGCGAGTATGAAAATTTATGGTTCTACTGGAAAGGAAAGCCACTCATCATGGCCTATCCCGACAATCTGGCAACGACAGGAACTGAGCAGGAAATACGCGAATTCTTTACCTTCCGTCCGGGACAGCCCGACTATGTCTGTGGTTCAGACCCGACCTCTGACCAATGGGGCTGGCTTGAGGTTTATCCCACTCACGGTTATTGTTATGATAAAGATGCAAAACAGTTTGAGCAGTGTGTGGTCGGGATAGCCCAGAACGCACGCGCTCTCAGTGGCGGACATTGCTGTGCGTTTAATTTGCCTGACACTTATGGCCGGAGCTACAGCTATCTGAAAGGCTTTGACCCTCGTGAGGATGCTTACTTGTATGGGTGGAATTTTCAGGAGCAGTGGGACAGGGCCATTGGTTATCTCAAACCACAGATGGTATTCGTCACTGGATGGAATGAATGGACATCCGGAATGTGGACCAAGGCTCACGGGTGGAGCGATCCGCTGTCGTTTGTCGATCAGTTTGACCGTGACCATAGCCGTGACATAGAACCGACCAAGGGCTGGGGTGACAAAGGAGATGTCTATTATCAGCAGCTTGTCGATAATGTCCGCCGGTATAAAGGCATGTCTAAACCTCAGACTGCATCCGCACAAAAGACCATAGAACTCGGCCGTAGAGATGAGTGGGACGATGTGCTTCCGGAATATAAGGCTTATCGTGGCAACACATTTCACCGAGACCACAGAGGCCGTTATGACAAATACTATACCAATAATTCAGGTCGAAACGATATTGTCGGAGCGAAGGTCGCTCATGACAGAGACTACGTGTACTTCCGTGTGGAGACGGCCGATGCTCTTACTACTCCGACCGATCCGAACTGGATGATGCTTTTTATAGACATTGACCGTAATAAGGCTACCGGATGGAACGGCTATGATTTCATTGTTAACCGTAAGTCACCAGCAGCCGACGGTGTGTGCATTGAAAAATCCATAGGAAATTCATGGGACTGGCGACAGGTCGGTAATGGTCGCTATGCGGTCAACGGAAATATATTGGAAATCGCAATACCCAAGACTCTCTTAGGTGTCGATGGTAAGCTCAGTTTCGAGTTCAAGTGGAACGACAATATGCAGAATCCGGGCGATATCATGGACTTCTATGTTAACGGAGACACAGCTCCCGGCGGACGGTTCAACTATCTTTATGAATCATTGCAGTAATCTCGAAATAAAGCGAAGTTTTCAAATGTCTCCAAAGCATAGTTTTAAAGATGAAATATGCTGCGGAGTGTTAAATCAAATAAGAAACATCACATATGTAATATGCTTATAAACAGAGCTGTATGATGATTATGGCACATATTGCAAATAAATATGATAAAAAAATGAAACAAATATAAATAAAGTTGAAACTACGAACAAAGCATGTGAATATCGTAGATGCTAACTTTGCGAATAAACTTAATCAACCAATCATGACCTACCATCAAAAACATTACATTGCAATTTGCATGGCTATGCTGCTCTGGCTGGTATCAGCTCCGGCCTTGTGGGGTGTTGAATTCCCTGTGGTCAGCGGTACAGTCATCGATGGCGAAGGCGAGCCTGTAATAGGAGCGACCATCCGAGAATTGAATACCACGAATGCGACGTTTACCAATGTTGACGGAGAGTTCACACTTAGGCTCACCTCAAAAAAACCTGTATTGGAAATTAGCTTTATAGGCTATAAGACCGTCAGGAAGCCGGTTGACTCGCCTACACTCAATGTGACTATGGAGACAGAAACCACCGATCTTGATGAAGTGGTTGTGGTGGCCTATGGTCAGCAGAAAAAGGTTACTGTCACCGGATCTGTAGCGGCAGTCGGAGCTGCGGAGATAAAAAAATCGTCCGAACCGAATCTTGCGGCTACACTTTCCGGAAAGCTTCCGGGACTCACAACGATGCAGCAGAGCGGTGCGCCCGGCGAGGATGATGTTAAAATGTTTCTCCGTGGTGCAGCCACGACAAATGGAACATCTCCTCTTATTCTTGTCGACGGAATCCCACGCTCGTCCATGAGCGAAATCGACCCGAATGAAGTTCAGTCAATAAGTGTACTCAAGGATGCTTCATCGACGGCTGTGTTCGGTGTGCGCGGAGCTAACGGTGTCATATTGATTACCACCCGTCGAGGTGAGGAAGGTAAGGTCAATGTCCATGGTCAGGTCAACTACTCGATGCAGAAGTTTAACTATTGGCCCGAAGGACGCCATTCGTATGATTTTGTGCGTCTGGCCAATGAAGCGTCTCTCAATGACGGCGGTGTGCCAAAGTACACAGATGCTCAGGTGGCTCTTTATGATTTGTGGAAGACAGGTGGTTCGGACGATCCGGCCATACGCTACTGGTATCCTGACACGGACTGGGGTGATGTCTATCTCAAAGATCATTCTAACATGGTTCAGGCCAATGTTAATATCTCCGGTGGTTCAAAGAAATTGAAATATTTTGCCAGCGCTGGTTATGTCTATCAGGGTGGTATGTATAAGACAGAGTCAAAGGATGCGCTCGGTTATGATCCGCAATCGAAGATGAACCGCTATAATATCCGCACGAATCTTGACTATAACTTTAATAGCTGGATTAGTGCTTCTCTCGACGTAAGTTCTTCTATCAGGAAGACCAATCAGGCTGCTGCGAATATGGCGGGATCTAATACGGCCGGACTGCGTTGGTCGGCATTGACTTCAAAGCCTACCGTTCCGGGGCCTCTGACGATTGCCGGAAATGAGACAAACGGATTTGTTGTTTCCGAGGGTGTTCGCGACGACGGTTCTCTGGCTCTTCATTATGTCAAGGGCAATCGTGTGGTGCAGGACAATGAGCTCTCTCTTGCCCAGTCGGCTTACGGACAACTCAATCGTTCAGGTTATAAGCTGCTTGTCGAAGCATCGGCAAACGCTATTGCAACTCTCAATTTCAATCTCGACCGTGTCACCAAAGGCCTCTCTGCCCGTGGCGTGATTTCATTTGAGACATATGCGCAGCAGCTGACAATGGGCAGCAAGGACTTTTCAGGTTACCGCTACGATCTCAACCCCGGAGGATATGACCACCCGGTTTTCACGATGGAGGGTAATTCCGAAGACGACGGCCAGCTTGCGCTTTCACGTGCCGATATTAGCCGATGGTTCATGAATGTGCAGGCTCAGATTAACTATAACCGCACTTTCAACAAGATTCACAATGTGACCGGTATGGTTCTCTTCCAGCGCGACGAGAAGGAAAACATTCTTGGTTCGATTCCGTATAAGATGATTGGTCTTGCCGGACGTTTCACCTATGCGTTCGATTCCCGTTATCTTGCTGAGGTCAATATCGGATATAACGGTTCTGAGCAGTTTGCTCCCGGTCATCGTTTTGGTTTCTTCCCTGCATTTTCGCTTGGCTGGGTAGCTTCAAACGAAAAATTCATGCAGCCTCTTGCTGAAGCCGGTTGGCTGACCAAACTGAAATTCCGTGCTTCGGTCGGGAAAGTCGGTAATGATGAACTTTATGCCGGAGCAGACGAGGCAATTCGTCAGAATCATAGATTCCTCTATCTCGACAATAACTCGAAAATTCCATTCATCTACCATCCACAGGATGCCATTATGATTCCGGGCTCGCTCACAAGCGCCGGCGACGGTACGGGTGTCATCTATGAAAGTCTCATCGGTAATCCTGATATTCATTGGGAAACAGCATGGAAACAGAATTACGCTGTTGATTTCACACTGTTCCGAAACTTGGACGTGACATTCGACTGGTTTTATGAGAAGCGTTCCGATATTCTTATCTCGCGCAACACAATTCCAAGTCTCGGTGGCCTGACCACAACGCAACTTCCGCGTTCCAATTTCGGTAAGGTCAGGAATTCCGGTTATGAAATCTCCGGCCGCTATAACTATTCGATAAACAAAAATCTTGATTTCTTCCTCTCAGGAAACTTCTCCTATGCAAAGAATATCGTTATCAACGCTGATGAGGTATATCTTGGTGATGACTATGCCTATCCTTATCGGACTGAAGGATTCAGCATCGGACAGCAGTTCGGCTATCTTATAGACCGTTCGGTAAATCCTGAGCTTGGACTTGACGGGACCGGGTTCTATAATTCTGACGAACAGATTGCATTGCGCGGACTCACATACTCCGGCATTCAGCCAAAACGTGGTGACTTCGTATATAAGGATCTTAATAATGACGGAATCATTGACCAAAAGGATATAGCACCGATAGGATATTCGAGTCTTCTACCGCGGATTTCATATGGTCTGACATTCGGAGGTAACGCATATGGGTTTGATTTTTCAGTGATGCTTCAGGGCGTAGGAAAATATACCCGTTATTTCGGCAGTCAGGTGATGTATGAAGGATTCGGAACTGTTTTCTTCTCTGATATGTGTGACAATCGCTGGAGCGACGAGCGCTATGCGGCCGGTGAAACCATCACCCATCCTCGACTCTCGCTTGTCGACACATCGAGCCATACCACGAATGATTACTACACGATGGATGCGTCATATATCCGTCTCAAGAACCTTACAGTCGGTTACACTCTGCCACAGAAACTGACAAAGAAAATAGGTATGAGCAATGTGCGAATATATATGAGCGCCGACAATCTCCATACATGGAACAAACTACATACCAAGATGATTGACCCCGAACAGAATGGATTTTCGGCTTATCCGCTGATGAAAACCTATACTGCCGGTCTGTCGATCGACCTCTAAGAATATTTCCCAATATATTTTCAGATCATGAAAAAACATTTTATAAATATATTCATAATTGTCTCGGCGATTTGTGGTGGAGGATTGTCTATGTCCTCGTGTCAGGATGACCTTGATGTCACGCCTGATGGCCGTATGACACTTGATGTTGTGTTTCAGACTCCGGAAAACACCAAAGATTACTTTGCTTCGGCATGGTCACATATCCCGCAGAAGATGTTTATGTATTATTTCTTTGACAACTTCCTTATCGATATGGCCGACGAGGGATGGTCGACTGCGGAATACCAGCCATTGATTATCTCTGACCTTTATGCCGGCAACTGCAACAGCACCAAACATCGGTTCGAGTGGGATGACACCACACAAGGTAAGTGGGATGGCGGATACTGGGTACGCTATTGGGCTATGGTCCGTATCCTTAACAACTGTCTCAAGAATTTCCCTCATGCTGTGTTCGAAAGCGAAACAGAACGGGAGTTGTGCACTGCGGAAGCACGTGTGTTAAGGGCGTTCTACTACCTGCAATTAGTGAAATTCTATGGTGACCTGCCGATAGTGACAGATGTCCTCAACGTGAATTCTTCATATGCGGGCATGGAACGTAAGGCTGCATGGGAAGTGTTACAGCATATTGTCAGCGAATGTGAGGCAGCTCTTGAAAGCCCCAATCTTCCGTGGAAAATCACAGCTGTCCAGCAGAAAAACCGAATGACCAAAGGAATCGCCTGTGCAATTATCTCTCAGGCTTCGCTCTTTGCTGCGAGCCCGCTATTCTGTAAAGATCAGGATTTGTGGCAATATGCTTATGAGAAAAATAAGAAAGCGTTTGATCTTCTCATAGCCAATGGTTATGAGCTCTATACCCACCTTGTCGACAACAAGTCGTATGCGAACTGCTATCAGGAATATTTCGCATCGCGCAGTTATGCAGGCTCAAAAGCTGATGATAAGGAGACAATCTGGGGCAGTCCGCTCAATTGGGGCGTCAATCATTCCACCATCAATGGTGTGCCTATTTTTGCAGTGGAGACACATCAGGCAGGATGTATCCCTACTCAGGAGCTTGTCGATGCCTACGATATGCTTGCTACGGGTGAGCCTATCTACGATCTCGCCAATCCGTATGTCGATGAGAAGCATTCGGATATCAATATAAATTCAAAATCAGGTTATAACCCTGAAGCTCCCTATGAAGGTCGTGACCCGCGATTCTATGCGTCGGTCATATATAACGGTTCGAAACTCAACACCGGTGTGTTGAACAAAACTGTAGAGACTTGGAACAATGAGACTACATGGGATGGAAAGGAGTCCGACTTCGCATCGGGAAGCGGTAACGCGAAGATTGATATCACATCACAGCGCTACACCCGTACCGGTTATTATAACAATAAATATCATACCTATAAAGTGACTCCCGGTCAGATGAAGGATGAAGGAAACTGGAAATATTATCGTCTTGGCGAGATTTATCTGAATCTGGCAGAATGTGCGGTGGAAACCAACAAGATTCCTGAGGCCATGAATCTGGTCAATGAAATTCGTCATCGTGCAGGGTTTGCAGCTGCTGTGGACAAGGTTGCATCAGGCCAGAATGATGCGCGGCTTATCGTACGCCATGAGCGACAAGTCGAGCTTGCATTCGAGGAACACCGCTATTTCGACTGCCGTAGGTGGGGCAGGCCGGATGAGGACATAAAGGAGGAACGTTATAATACCGGAATGTGGATTCACAAAAATGGTAAAAAATATGTATATGTCCGTTTCCCTTTAGGTAAGGAGCAGGGAAAAGGTCTGAGCAAATACTGCTCTGCCGCAAAATATCGCCTCGTTCCGATTCCGCTGAAAGAAGCAAGCACGCTCGGGTCGCTCACAGGCTTTGGTGCAGACTATTGGCAAAACCCCGGTTGGGAGTAATCCACACAACAAACCTACACTATCATGATTCACAAGAAAAATATAATTCCGATATTTATGGTTTCAGCCTCGCTCACAGCGATGGCTGGCATCAAGCCCGATTCTATTCCTTACGGACAGCAGGAACTTCAGGCTGCTTTTGGTTATCAGGATACACGCGACAGCTATACGGGCGCTCAGTCGTCGGTGAAGGCTGAGGCTATTGATAAATGGAAAGGGACATCGCTTGAGAGTGCCATTCGTGGAAAACTTTCAGGCTGGTACAATGGGGTGGTCCGCGGACAGAGTTCTCCCTACGCGACTGATGCCCTTGTGGTGCTCGACGGGATTCCGATGCCGTTTATGTCGCTTGCCGATCTTGACCCTACCACCGTTGCCGAGGTTACCATACTTAAGGATGCGGCAGCTAAAGCTCTCTACGGGCCACAAGGCGCACAGGGTGTGGTTATCGTCACGACCAAACATGGTCAGAACAATTCGATGAGTGTCAATGTTTCAGCCAATTTCGGAATCGAGAAAGCCACCCGGAATCCGGATATGCTTGATTCGTATGGTCAGGCTGTGTTGCGCAACTTTGCTCTGACGAATGATGGTCTTGCTCCTAAGTTTACAAACGCTCAGCTGACGGCGTTCAGGGATGGGACGGCAACCGACAATGACTGGCGTGATATGTATATGGACGATATGTTGTTCCAGAAATATAATGTTCAGGTCGGGGCAGGTTCTGAGAAAGTCCGCTTCTATATTAATGTGGGTTTTGCACGTGAATCAGGACGTTACAACACCACATATGATGATAAGTACAATCCGTCGGACTATACCAACCGTTTTACCGTTGTTTCGAATCTTGATGTCGATATAACCCCGTGGATGCGGGCATTTGCCAATACCAATATCGGTGTGCGCCGTGTCAACGCCGCTTATCTCGGAGGAACTGAGATTTATAAATTGCTTTATACCACGCCCAACTGGGTTGAAGACGGTGTCACACCTGATGGAGGGGTGATTACAAATGAAGGTTATGCCAATCCATTGCGTGGTGCTATCAACTATGGTGGTGTCAACCAGATGACACGTACTGATCTCGCAGCTAATATCGGGTTTGACCTTAAGCTTGATTTCATCACCAGAGGACTTTCGTTTAAGGGCATTTTCGGTTATAGCTCGATTTATAATGGCATCAGAGGCGGCATCCATGACTATGGCCGTGTCGTGTATAATGAAAATACCCAATCATACGAGCCTTGGGGCAGTAACGTAGAAACACCGCTGTCATGGGCCAAAGGCACGACTACTAATTATTACATGGATATTCAGGCAATGTTAAATTATAGCCGTGTTTTTGCGGAGGATCACTCTGTGGATGCTTTAATACATTACACGTCTGAAGATTATCGCGGTGACGCTGAAAAATGGTATAATTATGCCTTCATTCTTCCGACAAATCGCATACAGCTTGCCGGAGAGGCTAAATATGGTTTCAAGAACCGCTATTTCCTTCAGTTTGATTTCAATTATGCAGGTTCTGAAATGTTGGCAGAGGGCAATCAGTTCCATTTTTCCCCGACAGTGTCTGCTTCATGGGTTCCTTCTGAAGAAAGCTGGTTCAGAAACGACATTGTCACCTACCTGAAACTCCGGGCCTCATATGGAGCTCTTTTCTATGACTCACTTCGTGATCAGGATTCCCGTTATCTGTACAATAATGTATATCGCGCCTCGGTCGGCGGTATTTCCGGCATCTATTCGGGTTACGGTGTGTTGAATATGCGTCGTGGCAATCCGGCTATCGGATGGGAGAAATCAAAACAGCAGAATTATGGTTTTGACCTTGGATTCTGCGATAAATTCCATATAAATTTCGACTACTGGCGGACAAATCAGGATGGTGTCCTTCTTCAGTCGGAACTCATACCTACACTCGGTGGTATAAAGACAGAGAATCGACCGTTTACCAATTCCGGCAAGGTGTTTAACACTGGTGTTGATCTTGGTCTGACATATAGCACTCAGCTGGCGTGTGGACTTGGCATAACCGCTTCCGGGCAGATGGGGTGGAACAAGAACCATTGGGTGACGGCGAGCGAGCTTTCATATGCGAATGCCGGCTATGCCTATCCTTACCGAAAGACAGGTTATGCTATCGGTCAGCAGTGGGGCTATCTTATAGACAGTTCGAACGGGTCGATATTTTATAACTCTCAGCAGGAAATCGACAATTCAAATCTTCGTTATACCGGCAAGCAACCCCGCCCCGGCGACCTTAAATTCAAGGATCTTAATGACGATGGAATCATCGATGAAGGGGACTACGCTCCGCTTGATGGAGTCTACGATATGCCTCGTATAGAATATGGTGCTTCTGTCCAGCTTGACTACAAAGGGTTTGACCTATATCTCGATTTTGTCGGTGAGGGAGGTCGGTCCGTGCTCCTTAACAAGAGTGTCGGGGTGGCAGAATTCGTTGACGGTGTCACCACCGAGGGAGTCTATATGCCGATTCATCAGAGCGCATGGACTGCAGAAAGATATGCCGAGGGACGTCATATCGGCTATCCCGCTCTGTCGTCATCATCTTCTTCAAGTCTTCAGCCTAATGCGTTCTATGTGTCTAAACTTGATTATCTGCGCCTCAGGAATGCCACACTTGGCTATTCTCTTCCCGATAAGATTGTCTCGCGGATAGGAATGTCAAAACTTCGCTTCTATGTTGCTGCCCAGAATCTTTTTACTTGGGACAACATGAAGTTTGAAGGACTTGACCCGGAGGTTGCCCAAGTCTACACTAAAGTTTATCGCTCGTTTAACTTTGGCCTTAACATTAACTTTTAAATCAGACCACACCGATGAAACACTATATCAGGACTATTGTGCCGATTGCCTCTCTGATTGTTGCAATGGCCTCATGTACCGAAATCAACGACTATCCAGACGGCTCGATAAAGTTTGATGAAATTTTCCAAAGCGAAATTCAGACGGCAGGATGGCTCAACAATTGCTATTTGCCGATGACGAGTGCTTCGTTTGGTTCGGCCTATGGAACAAACAAGTCTTTCCTTGATGCCGCTACAGACAACGCCCATGATGTCGACGATGTTGAAGGTGGTCCTATGGCACAGTGGAACAATGGCCTCGCTACCATTTCCAACAATCCACTTACAGCTCTCGATAAATGGGAAACATACTATGAAGGTATTGCCAACTGTAATATCCTTATCCACAATATCGATAATGCCTATATCCTTGAAGATGGCAATCGCCGGCGCTATCGTGCAGAGGCTTTCGGTCTGCGTGCCTACTATTATCTCCAGCTCGCAAAAATCTATGGGGGCGTTCCTCTGATTCTTGATCAGAAAGATGATTCCGACTACGATTACTCAAAGGTGCGTCCTGCAAGCTTTTCCGATGTAGTGCGTCAGATCATTTCCGATTGTAACGAGGTGCTTGCCTGCGACTACATCGACTGGCGTTCAGGGTCATCCGACAGCGACCTGAAGCGAATCAATAAGGCCATTGTCAGCGCTATTATGTCGGAAGCTGCGCTCTATGCCGCATCACCCCTCAATAATGACGGTTCAATCTCATGGGCGGATGCCGCTGAAATATGCAAGACAACTCTTGATGACTGCGTGAGAAACGGATATGCGCTTTTCACCACTTCGCCTTCAGCGTCTGATAACGAAAATCTTATATCGAACTGTGCCTATGACCTCCTTTTTCAGCGGAAACCTGATGTCAACGGCACAAACGACAAGGAAACCATACTTGGAATCTCGCAGTGTAACGTGTGGCAATACAACGCCGCTCCTATCCTTGCCGGACATCTCCGGGCCGGTTCGTGCCCTTCTCAGGAGCTGATTGACTCCTATGAGACCATCGACGGCAAGCTTCCCATACTCGGCTACTCTGATTCCGATCACATGCAGCCAATCATCAATCCCGAGGCCACTCTCTACGATGAGAGCGATCCCTATGCAAACCGTGACCCGCGCCTCAAGTCGACCGTCTACTACAACGGTGCTCACGTCCATCTTCTTGACAACCGTCCCCAGCCCACCATCTACACCGGTGAGGGTTCGAAATACAATGCCTCAATGACAAATATCCTCTATACCCGCACAGGATATTATCTACATAAATATTTCAACATCACGTCGTCGCGTACGGCACAGATGGACGGTTATTACCGAGTCTATCGTCTCGCAGAGCTTTATCTCAACTATGCCGAGGCGGCCAACGAGGCTTCTGTCGCTTCAACCGCACCAAATGATGCAGTCGATGCTGTCAACGCTGTCCGTACACGTGTCGGGATGCCCCGTATCCCCTATGGCATAAGCAAGGATGATTTCCGCATACGTGTCCGCAACGAGCGCCGTGTCGAATTGGCCTTTGAGGATCATCGTTTCTTTGATGTCCGTCGCTGGAGGATTCTTGAAGAGACCGGCGTCGTAACCGGTATGCAACCTGTAGGTGAAACAGTTACAAAACTCGCATTCAATTCAAACGGTGATCTCGATTTTGACCGCGATGAGAATGGCAATTTTATTCCCGATCCTGAAAACGGAATAGAATATCGTACATGTACCGGTTACCGGCGTTATGTCGTGAATCATCGCACTGCCACTACCGATAAATTTCTCCGCTGCCCCGTTCCCGGCAAGGAAGCCACTGCCCTCCAGTTGGCTACCGGCCAGAATTTCCAGAATCCGGGTTGGTGATATATACCTTCCGACTATTGAACAGTCCCTTTCCTTGATATGAATGACAACTTCCGGAGCACTGCTCCTGTGATAGTTCAATCAAAGGATAATCAAACCTCAACATCAAACTCAGTTCCAAACTACAAATCATTAACCTTAAAACAAATTATTATGAACTTAAAATCTTTACTATCGCTGGCTTGTTTAGCAGCTACACTTCAGGCATCGGCTGTCTATCCGATCTATTTCCGCGACTCCGGCAACATCGTCGATAATAAAATAGTTCCTGAAAACGGTGGTCATATGGAATATCCCATTGACGAAAACGGTAAGCCTATTTTTGACGAAGACGGCGCTATCACTGTGACGACCAATGCTTATGCCGATGGCGGTGTATGGCTTCGTACCCAGAAGCTCACATCTCCGTGCCCGATGGAATATACCATCCTCGCATTCGAATACAAGACAAACCGTCAGATTAACAACCTCGTTGTATTCCAGCACGAATATAACAACATCTATATCGATCAGGCTCATGGTCCGTTACTCCTTGTTTCTGATGAATATCAGACCGTCTACATGCCGATCGTCCGTAATAACCAGTGGGGTAGTGAGAGCGACTATGCCAAGAACTACTTCTGGATTTCTACCAACGATGCCAACAAGGCTGAAGGTTGGGCTCTTACAGTGAAGAATATCCGTCTTATGACCATTGAAGAAGCAACTGCCGAGTGCAAGAATCAGGCAACTGCCGGTGATGTTCTTGACGCATTCTCTCTTCCCAACGCCGATTTTTCAAAAGACTTCGATCCCGACATGGACGGTGGCAGTGACATCTACGTCCGTTCAGGTGGCAATCCTATCCTCCAGTCTTCAAACCTTGTAAGACCTCTTCCCGAAGGTTGCACAACATTCTGCTTTGATTATAAGCTCACAGGAGAATCCTTTGCTCCGAAAGTGTATCTCCACAAAAAGCTTGATTACACTGATATGACTGTCGTTGCTGCTACCGAAAATCTTGAAGGAACTCCTGAAGAGGAAATATATGAAGCTGATTGGAAGACCATTAAATTCGATCTTTCCAAGGAAATCAATCAGATTGGTTTTGCGTCTGTCTTCGGCAGCAACCATTTCCTTTGGGTACAGTGCACAGGTCTTCCCGAAACTTCGATGCTTTGGGTCAAGAATGTCCGCTGGATTAATGCCACCCAGTCAGGTATTGAGGATATTACAATTGCTCCCGAACGTCCTGCCGACGACCGCATCTTCAACATTATGGGTGTAGAGTGCAAAGCTCCTCTCGCCCCCGGTATCTATATCCAGAACGGCAAGAAGTTTATTGTAAAATAAGCTGAAAAGATGCCTATAGGTTTGTCCGTTCATTAACCGGCAACCCAATTTAATTCATATCGGGCGGAAGAACAATAAGAACCCCGTTTGTTTTTAGGTTCTTCTGTCCGATATATTTTTAACCCCTCTTCCTCTCAACAAACAAACCCATGAAAATCAGATTGCTTTTAATGGCTTTAGCCATTTCCTTGCCATTGATGTCCATGGCTCAGGGATATCCTATGACGATTGCCGAGATTCCGCTTACTTCAGGATTCTCGTCTGACTATGATGCCCAGACCGACACATGGACTCTGACATGTGAGAAAAATGATGGCGGTGCATACCTTCCGACTTTCCGACTCAACACCATTACAGAGGCAGTTCCTTCTCAATATACCGCTCTTTGTTTTGAATACCGTTCGACACATGACATCAGTAACATAGACATGGTGATGTATAAGGTCTTTCTTGGTTCTGCAACGCGTACGCAGACGCTTGACCGTTCGATGACAGCCTCTGATGAGTGGAAAACATATCGTGTCGACCTCACCACGCAGCGCACTGCCACCACCGTACGCTTCCTCAACAAAGCCGGACAGTATCAGGACATACGTTTCCCCGGTCTTCCTGTCGGGGGTGCGATTCAGGTGCGCAATATACGCTACGATGTAAACGAATTTCCTTTCAAGGATTTGAGTCTGAATGCTGATGCCGAAAACATAATCGAAGCTGAAGACTTTAACGGCGCGGCGGATACAAAGTCCGGACACTCTTCCCGTCAGAATCAGCTCCCCGCGCTTAATACCTTCTACCGACATCCGACAGGAAAGTATTTCCCTATCTATGCATGGGGCTCTGTTGATTTTGAGGGTGGTAAAGGTGACGAAGCACCGGCTTTTCTCCAAAAGCAATATCAGGAACTATGGGACTGTGGTTTTACCATCACTCAGGGCACAGCGTGGCCCGGTGTCGATAAGGCTTTTCTTTTTGACGGCGAGGAAGTCAACGGGGTGAAAATAAATCTCCGCGAAGGGACTGAACTCAGCATGATCTGCAAGGCCGGTCTCGGCAGTTATAGTGAAGTGCAGTCAACTGTCAATTCTGTCAAGAGTTCCGATCGTCTCGGTGGCTGGTTCATCATGGATGAGCCTCATCGCAAACATTTCCCTCAGATGACACAGAAAGTAAACTGGATACGGGAATTTGACACCGATCATATATTATATGGAAATCTCTTGAACATCAGTACTGATATGTCGGCAATCGGCTTCACCAGTTATGATGAGTATGTCCACACCTTTATGCGCGAGGTCGGAACGGGTTTCATCAGTTATGACTACTATCCGGTCCGTCAGTATGACGATACGAAAGAAATCTATATCGAACCGGATTTTTTCAATAACCTTGAAGTCGTATCGAAGCTCGCAAAATACTATCGTACTTCTTTCTGGGCTTTCGCTCATTCCGTTGCATCAAACTGTGGCAAGGCAGGAGTGTCGTACCCGACACCGGAAGAGGATCATATGCGCGTTCAGATTTTCGGTAATCTTGCCTATGGTGCTCAGGGTGTACAGTATTTCACCTACAAATGTCCCAATCCGTATGACGGTTATGTGTATTACGATGCTCCCATTGATGTCAACAATGAGAAGACTCCGGTCTGGTATATGGTTCAGAACATAAACCGCGACATCCATGCTCTGACATGGGTATTCCTTGGCGCTGAATTCCTACGAGCGGGCCATACCAATGCCGAGACTCCGATGGGCTGCACCCGTCTGACCAAAGAAATGCTTCCCGAAGGAGTTAACTCGGTGACTTCTGACGGACAGGGTGTATGCGTGTCGATGCTCAAAAACGGAACGAATCTTTTCATGATGGTGCTCAACGGCGATATCCACAACACTCAGAAAGTTACTATCGAGAAAGAAATTGCAGTTAAACGTGTCCTGATTGACGGCACTACTGAAGCCGACGCTGCCGGAACAAAGGAATATGAACTAAAGCCCGGCCGTTTCGTGCTCTATCTCGTGAGTGAGGATGAACCTGAGACAGATATTGCTGATGTCCCATTCTATGAGACATCTGAATATCGCGATGATGCTGACGATGTCTTTATCACTCATGACCAGCAGGCATCGGGAGGACACTATATCGCTGCGATGGGTGATCCGCGCTGGGACGGTTACTCTGCAATCATCCCTGCCGATGGCAACCGCACAATCTCGCGCGAGGAGGCTATCGCAAACTGGGGTTCGGTGTTTAACTACACCATTACTGTCCCGGTCGATATGGATGTTGATATTTCAGTGAAGCATGCGGTTGATTGGAGCGAATACGGACGTGTCGCCTCGACAGGTGTCGCCCCGGGCTATCAGTATGCTATCGACGGCAATCCGTCTCTTAACTGGCCTAAACAGTATGCGGCCTCGATGATTCTTGCAATTGACGGCAATGAGCTTACTCCTTTCAATCAGCCTTTGCGTCCCGCTGTTCCTGTTGTCTTTAGCGAGGATGGCGCTGAGTTCGAAGCAATTCTTGCTGACAAGGACCGTTGGATTTCTACAAAGGAAGCCGACGGTAGCACGTCGAACGTACTCTATTTCTGGCCTAAGTCCGGCAGCGATGACGGTCTGACTCCGGCCTATAACGAAACTCCTGATTATCGCGACGTGAAACTTAAGGCCGGTACATATAAGCTGACCGTCACTTCGCTCTGCTATCCTTGGAATTTCGACAACCTGCTCATCACGCCTGCAGGTGCTCAGAGCTCTATCGACATCATCGGAGAAGACGAGCGTCCTGCCGACAATCGCATCTTCAACCTTATGGGCATCGAATGCAGAGAACCGCTTGCTCCCGGTATCTATATCTGTAACGGGAAAAAATTTATCGTGAAGTAAACGATTGAAAATCTCCACTCCCCTCAGGCAAAAGGGCATAATGTGCGATTCAAAGCCTTTATGCCCTTATGCTGTCTTTTAGAAATAAAATTTGAATAATAAATTGAAGATTAACTATGAGACTTGATAAATGTCTGTTAGGCGTCATGGCCGGTTGTTTGCTTACGTTTTCTTCTTATTTAAAGGCTGAAAATGTGACCATAGACGGCAAATCATATCAGATGGACCGACTGATTGAGCGACAGATTGGACCGGGTACGACCTATCTGCGTCTGCGTTTTCCGGAGATACCTTTGAATGTCAACATGGTCATCACCGATATGACCAATGAATATGTGCGTGTCGAAAATTCCGTGGCCAATGAAAGTGCCAAGGGTACTGAGAAGATTGTCAGTGCCGCCTCGCGCCTTTCTGCACCGGGCCATAAAGCTATCGCCGGTCAGAACGCCAACTTCTGGGCCGTGAGTTCGCAAAGTCCCGATGGTAAACTGTTTTCATCGCAGACGCGTAATGTCTCCATCCGTAATGGCAAGATGGTCACCGAGTGCAACATGTCTTCCGAGATGGCTTTCGGAGGACCGCTGCAAGTGACGGGACTTATGTCCGTATCGCCCGACAAGGAGGTTTATATTGACTATTGTCTCCCTTCGGTAGTGTTGCGCATTAATAATGGTATAGCGCTCTACACCGTCAGTCAGTGTAACAAGGGAGTCCACCCGGATGAGATTGGGATATATAACAGTTTCTATGGTGCGGAGACCAAATTTCGTCCGATTTCATCAGAGCTTGATGCTTCAGGATTCTATCAGCTTGCAGACGGTGGCGATGCGACAGAAGTCATCCTTGACCTCGCCGAAGGAGAGGAGTGGATTGGTGGCCGTTTCATCAATTTTACTGTCAAGGAAATCCGTAACGATGCCGGGACAGGGACTCTCGGGACTCACGATCTCGCGATAGTTGGCCGTGGCAACGGACGCATAAAGCTTGCCAATGTCAAGGTGGGCGACACCGTTTCGCTTAAATATGCCTTTCAGTTCTCACCTTCGTCATCACCGGTCTATCCTCTCGTGGAGACAGCTATCGGCGGCAATCTGCTTATGATGCGCGACAGTGAGGTGCTTTCGCTTTGCGGAGCGTCTGACTATGACAGCATGACATATTCCCGTTCACTCTACGGCACGTCTGACGATCACAAGACACTCTACATGATGGTAATCGACAAGTCGACAGATCCGATATATGGGAAATCAGCCGGACTCAGTACCGCCAAGGCTGCGCAGATAGCACGTCATTTCGGCTGCACGAACATGATGCAGTGCGACGGCGGTGGCTCGGCTGAGCTCTATGTGACAGATGCCATAGTCAACAAGACAACTGAGTCTACGCCTCGCGCGGTTGCCAATTGTCTGATGGTATTCGATGATTCGCCTGTCGATACGGAGGTGTCGCGAGTCGAGATTGATTATCCCGGAGATGTGATATCGTTGCCTCTCGGAGCGACATTTACTCCCGAATTACTCCTCTATAACCACTACGGTTCATTGCTCGGGATTGTTTCGTCGGATTACGCACTCAAATGCTCCGATGGGGTGGGTGTAGTTGAAGGCAACACTTTGAAAGCCTCTTCTATCCCTGCATTCGGTACGCTTACGGTCACTTATGGCGACAAAAGTGTGACGCGTCAGGTTTCAGTCGGAGGTGCGCTGTCGGCAATAGGCTCTGTCACCTCTGATAGCGACGAAGGTGTATTGACGTTGATTCCTTCGGTTGTATCTTCCGGATGGCCCGTCAAGATTGAATGTCCGCTCATGTCTGAGATTGAAATCTATAGTCTGACCGGACAGCTGATATTCCGACAGTCTCTGGACGATGTTGACAGCCACATGATTAATTCCCCCTTGACTCCGGGGATGTATATTGTAACTGCTGTATCTTCTAAAGGTCGCTTCTCGACGCGTCTTTATGTCGGGTAGGGGTGACTGGGAATTCAGATGTGATTTTTAATAATATTGAGGTGTCATAATTTATGAATAGAGTTTTTATTTTTATGCTTGTTGTCTTGGCAGGCATCATGTTTTGTCATCAAGCCTCGTCGCAGACAATAGACCGTTATCAGGCCGGAAGTCAGTATTACGCTTATCCGGTGACTGATGATAATGTCCCTGCGCTTACGCCTGCCCCGGCGGGTTATGAAGCTTTTCATATGGAACACTATGGCCGTCATGGCAGCCGGTGGCTTACAGCCGATGAGCTTTATACAAAGCCGGTTGAATATCTCCGGCAGGCTTTGATGAAGGATAAACTTACAGAGAAGGGGAAATTTTTACTTCGTGAGCTTGAGAATATAAGTCAGGCTGCAAAGAACCGGGCCGGCGAACTGACTCCGCTGGGTCATCGTCAGCACCGGCAGATAGCACGGCGCATGGCTAAAAATTTTCCTGAAATATATCGCAAGGGAAGCTATGTCAATGCCAACTCAACGGTTGTCATACGTTGTATCCTTTCAATGGCTAATGAAGTTGCCGAACTGCAGACAATCGAACCGGGGCTTAAAATTAACTTTGACGCATCTATGGCGACACAGAATACATTGAACTATAATCATCTTGATTCTAATGCCCAACAGTTAATTGCCAAGGCTACCTCTGAGGTGGCCAATGAGTTTGCCGGCCGTCCGAGGGATATTTCTTCGTTTATGGGATTAGTATTCAGCGATGAGGACTGGGCAAAGGATTCGATTGATAGCCGTGGCGTATTTAAATCTGTCTTTGAAGTGGCCGTTAATTCTCAAAGCCATGATAATCTCTATGATTTGTATGACTTTTTTACACCCAAGGAGTTGTCTGATGAATGGATCGAGCGTAATGCGGAGTGGTATGTGACGGCATGCAACACACCTTTGACATCAGGGCGTGTGCCATACTCCCAACGTTACTTATTGAGAAGTATAATTGAGGGCGCGGACTCGGCTGTAGTCTCAAAGCAGGTGGGAGCTAATTTGCGTTTCGGCCATGAATCTGTATTGTTGCCTTTGATTACGCTTATGGAGATAAATAATGTTGACTACTCGACAGACAACATCGATATGTTGGCTCATAACTGGAGGAATTTTGAATTTTTCCCGATGGCTTCAAATATGCAGATTATATTTTATCGTCCTATCCGTAAGGAAATAGACCATGACGGTTCGTTGCCGGAATCTGATGGTGATGTTTTAGTCAAGATACTTTTGAATGAAAAAGAAGTGCCGTTCCCTATAAAAACATCTTCTTATCCTTACTACAGGTGGGATGATGTGCGCTCATATTATGAGAGTAAACTTAATGCGTTTGAGAAGAAGTTTATGGAATAATAACGTGATTTTGTAATGGCTCATGTAGGTTTCCATTGACGTAGACCGGTCAAAATAAAAACAGAGGCAGTGCCGTAAACCATTATTACGACACTGCTTCTGTTGATTATGAGAGATTTACATTGAAAATGATAACTTTATACTCCTCCTCGTTGAAGAATGGATTATATACCTGATATTAGCAAGTTATACGTATGTCAATCTATTGTATAGGGATTAATCCTTTTGCTGTTCTTCTACCGCCTGAATCAATCGCTTTATCTCTTCCTTGCTTTTGAAAGTGGCGGGAGCTGTGACTGGAACGTTGTATTCTTCGATAAATGCATCAAATGGAATGATTGTATCTTCGGGGTGGACCACTCTCCAGAATAGCTCTGCGCGACGCCTGATTTCCGGTTCAAATTCTTTTGAGATTATTCCCTTTATCCCTATCGCTGCCACATGATCATACAGGGGTTTGTCATAAATAACGTGAGTTCGATATAAGAAATCAGAACAACGTCAATTGATTGTCCGACACGA
>NZ_CAJTQC010000019.1 GCF_910578445.1 uncultured Duncaniella sp.
AGGCTGATGCCTCTGCACGTTGAGTAGCACTCAAAAATTATTTAGGACAATATTGGATTTAGAGAGTAAATTTTAATATTTAAAATAAACAGGTTTATAAAATAAACCGTGCTTGGAAAAATAAAAGAGTAAACTCGCGCGATGTCACTCTTTATAAATTTCACACTGCAAAAATAAATCAGTTTATTTTATAAACCAAATTTTTCAAGGATTATTTTTATTATCGCTCATATTTTTTAGAATCAAATCCACAATAAAGCAATGAAAATGACCACTACACCATTAACACCGGTGCAGTGGCCATACGATTGATTGACGTAACTAATGAGTATTTATTTTCTATCAGTCTTTTTTAAAAGGAGGAGGAGTAGGAATCGGTTTGTCATCTCCGTCTTTGTCAGTTTCATTATCCGGATTCTTGGATTCAGGCGAAACTTCAACCACAGTCTCCGTAACGTCGACTACCTCGGCTGTCAACTCTGAAGACTCATCTGATTTCTCATTATCCTTCTTCTCCTTTTCTTTTTCAGCTTCTTCAAGAGCGCGTTTTGCATCACGCTCCGCCTGTAGCTTCATGATTTCTTCAGTGCGCGACTTCCACTGACGCTTTCCGAAGATGTTGACAAGATCCTCGGCATACATCACCTCCTTCGTCAGAAGAGTCTCGGAAAGTTTGGCGTGACCCTCTTTGTGCTCGCGAAGAATCTGTTTAGCACGCTCATACTGCTCGTTTATAATACGCGACACCTCGTCATCAATCTGCTTAGCGCGCTCACCGCCATAGGGCTTCGAGAATCCATACGACTGACCTGTAGAATCATAGTAGCACACATTTGGAATCTTTTCGCTCATGCCATAGTAGACCACTATAGCATATGCCATCTTGGTGACTTTCTCAAGGTCGTTGAGAGCGCCGGTGGAAACCTGTCCCAAAGTCAGCTCCTCGGCCGCACGGCCGCCGAGAGTCATACACATCTGGTCGAGAAGAGCCTGAAGCGGAGTAATCTGCCGCTCCTCGGGCATATACCATGCAGCGCCCAATGCCATGCCGCGAGGCACGATTGACACCTTGACCATTTCATTGGAGTATTCAAGGAACCACGACACTGTGGCATGGCCCGCCTCATGGATAGCGATAGCCTGCTTCTCGTCAGCCGAAATAATCTTGGAGCTATGTTCAAGACCTCCGATTATGCGGTCAATCGCAGCCATAAAGCTCTCACGGTCAACAGCCGTCTTATTATTACGGGCTGCGATAAGCGCAGCTTCGTTACATACGTTCGCAATGTCAGCGCCACAGAAGCCTGCTGTCTGGCGAGCCATAAGGTCGACATCGACCGACTCATCAGTCTTGATGTTGCGAAGATGCACCTTGAACACTTCTATGCGGTCTTTAAGCTCAGGAAGGTCGACATTAATCTGACGGTCAAAACGTCCGGCACGAAGAAGAGCCTTGTCAAGAATATCGGCACGGTTGGTCGCCGCGAGGATAATCACACCGCTATTAGTCCCGAAGCCGTCCATTTCGGTGAGAAGCTGGTTGAGCGTATTTTCGCGCTCGTCGTTAGCGCCCATATTGGGATTCTTTCCACGCGCACGACCGACGGCATCGATTTCGTCGATAAACACAATGCAGGGAGCTTTCTCCTTAGCCTGACGGAAAAGGTCGCGGACACGCGAAGCACCGACACCCACAAACATTTCGACAAAGTCAGAACCCGACATCGAGAAGAACGGCACATTGGCCTCGCCTGCCACAGCCTTGGCAAGAAGAGTCTTACCTGTTCCCGGAGGGCCTACGAGCAGAGCGCCTTTAGGAATCTTCGCACCAAGATCGGTGTAACGCTGCGGATTACGAAGGAACTCCACAATCTCACGGATTTCGGTCTTGGCCTCTGTCAATCCGGCAACATCCTTGAATGTGACATCTGTGCCCTCACCCTTATCAAAAACCTTGGGTTTGGATTTGCCAACATTAAAAACGCCACCGGGGCCTCCGCCACTCGCGCCTCCCGACATCCGGCGCATCATGATGAACCAGAATGCCACCAGAAGAACTATAGGACCGAATGTCCATAAGAGAGTCGAATAATCCGAAGCCTTCTCATATTTCACATGTCCGTTATATATACCCTTTTCAGCCCACATGTCAATCTTGTCCTGAAGACGGTCGGCAGAGGGAATATCTGTCACGATACGTGCAATCTTGCCCTTTCCGCTCTGATATTGGCTTTCAGGGAAAATGGCACTCGCGAGAGAATCAGACAGAACTGCTTCCGCACGGTTGGTATTGGTATAGACGGTCATGTCTCCAACACCACCGTTAGTCACATATTCTTCAAATTTTGTAAAACTTACATCTTTAGTTATCGAATTGTCATCGATATAGAGCATGCCAAGAAGAAACACTATTATTATAGCGTAGGCCCAATACATGCTAAACTTTATCCCTATCGGCTTTTTAGGCTTAGGGTTGTTGTTGGGAGGAGTCTGTGAACTCATAATGTGTCAATGCTTGCAATTGTTAGGATAAAATAGCTGTACGGACAATCAGTCTTCGTCCGGATAGTCCGTAATCCGTGCGTCACTCCACAGGTCTTCGAGATCATAGAGACTGCGTGTCTCAGGAAGAAAGACGTGCACGAGTGTATCGCCATAGTCTATGACTATCCATTGCGAATTTCCATAGCCGTCGTAATTATATGGTTTGATATGCTCTTTTTCGAGCAAATATTCTCTGACGCTGTCAGCCACGGCAGCTACATGCTGAGTAGATGTGCCCTCACATATTATAAACCTGCGCGCTGCAGCGGTATCGATTTCACTCATATCCACTGTCGTGATCTTGCGGCCTTTGCGCTCGCGGATTCCCTCGATGACGAGAGGAAGTATGTCAATTGTTTTTTCTGTCATGAATTTTGCTTCGATAGACGTTGAAACTTTTAAATTATCTGAATCTAAATTATGTGATAAATTAGACACAAAGGTAATCATTTTCCTTGAATTATCATGAACTGATTAAAAATCGTGTCAGCGTTATACTCTTAACAATTGTTATACACATTTAGTTTTACATGCCGGCCTAAACCATCTGAAAATACCCGGCGCAAAAGATTGGTAAAAATATGTTAAATCAGATTGCATCGCTTGCACATTTAAATAAAACTGCCTACCTTTGCACTGTCGAAATGAGAGACATCACGACAAGTCAATCTTCAAACCGACATAACCAACCGGCCCATTCGTCTAACGGTTAGGACGCAAGTTTCTCACACTTGAAATAGCAGTTCGATTCTGCTATGGGCTACAAGAAAAACAAACGGCTCTCTCACCAAGAAAGAGTCGTTTTTATTTTTCATAAAATTTAAATTTCCTATTTGGAAAATTAAACGAAATACATTAATTTTGTGTTGTAAAATTGAGAGTAAATAAAATCCCGCGCCGGAGCACGATTGGGAAACTCATCAATTATTTTTGAAATACCGAGACAAGCTTCGCCGCCCAATGGCGGGCCTCAGTCCTCTTCGGAGGAAGGCATAACTGCCCGGAGGATTACAAAGGACGGCAAGCACTCAAATCCTGTCATTCGGAGTTTCATCATCTTCCTCCGGCGCTTCTCATAAGCTGACATCCGTTCACTGCGGATGTCAGCTAATTTTTATACCCTACCCCATCATTTCACCGAAGCTGAAGCGACACAATATAGATACAAGCATCCCCTGGCTGTCATTCACAACCGGGGGGATGCCGTATGGCGCTCTCCGCCAACAAAAAAGAAAGCGGAGTGCAAAGACTTAATATCTATTAATATTTACGACGCTTCTGCTCGTAAACAAGGGTAAGTGAGGGCTGGTCGCATACTTCAACCGGACCGAAGTACTGGATAGGACCGGGATATACGTAACAGGTCTCACGCTTCCACTGGTCACGCTCCTTTGCAAACTTGAGGAACGGTGCACCGTCAAGCTCGACAAGCG
Organism: uncultured Duncaniella sp.; assembly: GCF_910578445.1. Taxonomy (GTDB): domain Bacteria; phylum Bacteroidota; class Bacteroidia; order Bacteroidales; family Muribaculaceae; genus Duncaniella. Next base: position 3,978 of record NZ_CAJTQC010000019.1, read on the forward strand.
CCTTGCGGATCACAGGCTTCATCTCTCCGTGACGACGTTCCATGTTCATCATCATAGTGATAGGTATACCGCCGGCAATCCAGTTGACAGGAGCGAAAGTCAGATTGCGAAGGCTTGACATGTAGCCGGTCTTGCCAGCCGCGATAAGGCATGCTGCTGTATAGCCAAGCGCATAGCAATAGTTGGCATCAAAGTTCGACGGGTCTGCGCAACGGCCTTCATAACCGAAGAAGTGGTGCATTGTTGCATACTTTCCTTTGTACTTACCTTCCGCAGCGAGCTGTTCAAGACGCTTGCCCACCATTTCAGAGAGAAGCTTTTCTGTTTCAATAAGCGAAACCTGCACATTTCCGTGGGGGTCGCGGTCAAGTGTAAGCTGACGGGCAACGCCGGCCGGAAGCGAAGCATAGGTCTTCGCGTTCTCTTCGCTCAGCTGGGCGACAACCCACTCACGCTGTTTTTCAGGATCAATCGCTGCAAATTCACCAGCCTTAGCAGCGAGAAGGTCGTTGAGTTCAGCGATAAGCGCCTTGACAGCAGGGATAAATTCAATGAGGCCCTCAGGAATAAGCACAACACCATAATTGTTTCCATCGTTAGCACAAGCAACAACTGACTCAGCGATGTCATCGACAACCTGAGCAAGAGTCATGTTCTTTGCCTCGACCTCCTCAGACACTATACAAACATTAGGCTGGCACTGCAGGGCACACTCGAGAGCGATGTGTGACGCAGAACGGCCCATGAGCTTGATGAAATGCCAATATTTCTTAGCCGAGTTACAGTCACGCTGGATATTTCCGATAACTTCAGAATAAACCTTAGTCGCAGTATCAAAACCGAAAGAAGTTTCAATCACATCATTCTTAAGGTCTCCGTCGATAGTCTTAGGCACACCAATCACCTGCACGCCTGCGCCAATAGCCTTGTAATATTCAGCAAGGATAGCAGCATTAGTGTTTGAGTCGTCGCCTCCGATTATCACGAGAGCCTTGATGTCAAGCTCGCGGAGAATCTCAAGACCCTTGTCGAACTGTTCTTTTGTCTCAAGCTTCGTTCTGCCGGAACCTATGATGTCAAAACCGCCGGTGTTGCGATATTCATCAATAATATCAGCTGTGAGCTCCTTATATTTATGGTCAACAAGACCACCGGGGCCCATGAGGAAGCCATATAGACGGCTCTTGCGGTTGATACTCTTTATACCATCGAAAAGACCGCTGATGACATTGTGTCCGCCGGGGGCCTGACCTCCGGAGAGAATCACGCCTACATTAATCGGCTCGGCCGACTCAGTTGCAGGAACTTTTTCAAAACGGATTTCAGGAAGGCCATATGTATTCGGGAAAAGATTCTTAATATCTTCCTGATCACCGGCCGACTGAGTCGGCTGACCTTCTACAACTTTTACTCCACCGGTAAGAACGATTGGAAGTTGGGGCTTGTAAGCCGCACGGGCTTGCTGCAAAGCACTTTTTTTCATTTGAGAGTTATTAGAATTTACTTGATTTTTATCATTTTGCAAGAAGGAGAGGCCATTTTGAATGCAAAAAGCAATCAAAACCTATGATTAAGGTCTTAACATACGCAAAGGTCGCAAATATTTCGCAAAAAATCAAGAAATTGAGCACCTCAAAATTATCAATACTCAATATCACGCACAGCAGTGTTAAAATACGCAAAATATTGTAAATTACACACCGTTGCCATATATGTGCAATTCATTATTTATTACGTATTTAGGTCGCCAATACACACTCATCGTTTTAACACTTACATCAACAAGCCTTCTAAATTGCCAATAACATAGACCAATCGTAAAGAAATTCCGAGGAGAATATAGTTAAGATGTGTTAATTATTGTATTCAAACCACCATAATTCACCGTTTTCATTAACATTTTAAACTTTCATGCAAAATTATGTTACATTCTCTTTCGAAATCTTTTAAACAGGCCAAAACACCATATCTCAACATTTTGCGATTTTGAAAAAAAGGATTTCTTGAGTAATTTTGCAATGTGAAATTAAAATCAATCACAGTTTTTCACATAATCTTAATTTAAAAATTATCAACACTGACTCATGAAGAGGTCAATAACCATATCTATAGTATCACTTTTAATGAGTTGCGGCGCGGCCCTTACAGCCAAAGCAGACAACCCGACCCCATATAAATTACCCACAGCCCATACAACTGCGGTTGAAGCAAGCTCCTCTATAATGGAAAGCAGCTTCGAAACCGTCAGAGCATTTTCCCCTTTTGCCGCTGAAGAATCAGTGGAGCAAGCTTCCGGCACAGACAACGGCGAACTCATCAACCAGCTTAAAGATTTCGCCTCGAAATACCTCGGAACCCGTTATCGCCGTGGCAGTGCAGGCCCAAAGGCATTTGACTGCTCAGGATTCATCGGTTTTGTATTCAAAAACTTCGGCTTCAACCTCAGTCGCTCTTCAAGCACCCAGTATCACGAAGGAGAGAAAGTTGAGACAGGAGACCTCCGCCCCGGCGATCTCATGTTTTTCTCAGGCAGAGGAGGCGGCCGTTCCCGAGTGGGCCATGTAGCCATGGTGGTCGACGTAAACCCCGACGGCTCATGCGTATTTATCCACGCATCTACCTCTCAAGGTGTTGTATATCAGAAATTCCCCGACGGGGGTTATTACTCCAAACGCTATATCGGAGCAAAACGCATCATTCCGGCTGATGCCAAGGCATGATTAAGGAATGAAAAAACAAACGAATATACAATTTTCAGACATCAGACATAGATAGAAAGTAAAACTCACGACACCGCGACGGTATCGTGAGTTTTTTATTTTTGTAATGACTATGCCGATAATTAATCCAAACGATGGATAATCAGGCCTGAGCGGAGCTTCGGCTCAAACCAAGTAGTTTTCGGAGGCATGATATTACCTGAATCAGCAATATCCATGAGCTGTTTCATCGACACAGGATAAAGAGCGAGAGCCATTGCCATCTCTCCTGAATCGACACGGCGCTTGAGTTCGCCAAGACCACGGATGCCACCGACAAAATCAATACGCTTGTCGCTGCGAAGATCTGTTATGCCAAGGATATCGCGCAGGATAAGATCGCTCGATATAGTCACATCAAGCACACCGATAGGATCATCATCATTATAAGTTCCCTCTTTTGCTGTGAGCGAATACCACACTCCGCCAAGATAAAGCGAGAAGTTATGGAGTGAAGCGGGACGGTATTCATCAGCTCCCATTTCTTCAACCACAAAATGCTCGCCAAGGCGGCCGATGAATTCTTCAGGTGAAAGCCCATTAAGATCCTTGACCACACGGTTGTAGTCAATAATATTAAGATGTGAAGCCGGGAAAGCAACTGCAAGGAAGTAGTTGTATTCCTCATCGCCTGTATGTGCGGGATTTGCAAGCGCCTTTTCATGTCCGACAAGAGCGGCCGCAGCCGAGCGATGGTGACCGTCGGCAATGTAGAGATATGGGATTTTTGCGAATTCCTCGGTTATGGTCGCAATCATCTCCTCATCGTCAATCACCCAAAAGTGATGCCCGAAACCGTCGGGAGCAGTGAAATCATACTCAGGTTCTCCTGCAGTTACGACGTCGATCACTTTCTGAAGCGCATCGTTGTCGGGGAAAGCGAAGAACACAGGTTCGATATTGGCATTATTGATACGGACATGCTTCATGCGGTCCTCTTCCTTATCCCTACGGGTAAGCTCATGCTTTTTAATGCGACCCTCCATATAGTCAGCCACATTGGCAGCGACAACGATGCCATATTGAGTGCGGCCATTCATAGTCTGAGCGTAGATATAATAATGCTCGCTATCATCCTGCACAAGCCATCCGTTTCCACAGAAAGCATTGAAATTTTCGACTGCCTTGTCGTAGACTTCCGGAGCGTGCTCATCAGTACCCGGAGCAAAATCAATCTCAGGCTTTATTATGTGATAGAGCGAACGAGGATTGCCTTCGGCTTCCTTACGGGCTTCCTCAGAGTTAAGCACATCATAGGGACGCGATGCCACTTCAGTGACCATTTCGCGCGGAGGGCGAATGCCCTTGAACGGTTTTACTTTTGCCATGGTTTCAGAGGTTAACTTGATTAAGGTATGGAAAAATAGAGCCAGACTCATCGCGAAACCGTCCTGCGACAGCCCGCGACGGTCATGGCTTCCATTGTCAATAAAATTTATCGCTTAAGCTTTCTTCTCGCGTACGATAGTCTGCTTGCGGTCAGGACCGATTGAAACAATCGTAATCGGAGTGGCAAGTTCTTTTTCGAGGAAATCGATATAATTCTTAAAGTTCTGCGGGAACTCATCCTCGCTTTGCATCTTTGTCATGTCGGTCTTCCATCCGGGAAGAGTGGCATAGACAGGCTCGATGTCCTCCTCGATGGAGAATGGGAATTGATTAGTCTCAACACCATTGATTTTATATGCCACACAGGCCTTTATTTCATCAAAATCATCGAGGACATCGCTCTTCATCATGATAAGCTGTGTCACACCGTTGAGCATAATCGCATAGCGGAGAGCCACGAGGTCAATCCAGCCACAACGGCGCTCACGACCTGTAACAGCACCATATTCATGACCGAGATCACGGATGCGCTTACCGGTAGCGTCAAAAAGCTCTGTCGGGAACGGACCGCTGCCGACACGGGTACAATAAGCCTTGAAAATGCCAAACACCTCACCTATCTTATTGGGAGCGACACCAAGTCCGGAACATGCACCAGCGCTGATGGTATTGGACGAAGTCACAAATGGATACGAGCCAAAATCGATGTCGAGCAGAGTTCCCTGCGCACCTTCGCAAAGCACGCTCTTTCCTTCCGAAAGAAGGCTGTTGATGAGAAACTCCGAATCAACGATTCCGAAGCCCTTTATATACTCAATCGCATCCATCCACTTCTCTTCAAGCTCGTTAAGGTTCTCGGGAGTAGAACCCAAGGCCTCAAGCTGACTGAGATGGCGCTGACGGAGCGCTGAATATTTTTCTTTGAAATTATGGAACACATCGCCAAGACGCAGACCATTACGCGAGATTTTATCTGTGTAAGTAGGGCCGATACCCTTACCTGTAGTGCCGATTTTCTTTCCGCCTTTAGCCTTTTCATTGGCAGCATCAAGCAGGCGGTGAGTCGGCGCAATCAGATGGACTTTCTTGGAAATCTTAAGGATCGAACGGAGGTTAACCCCACTCTTTTCCAATTCCTCGGCCTCCTGCTTGAACAGGACAGGATCAAGCACAACGCCATTGCCGATGATATTTATCTGGCCATGCTGAAAAATGCCTGACGGAATTGAGCGGAGGACATATTTCTTATCCTCGAACTCCAGCGTATGGCCGGCGTTAGGACCACCTTGGAAGCGGGCCACCGCATCGTAACGCGGAGTGAGTACATCCACAACCTTACCTTTTCCTTCGTCTCCCCACTGGAGACCCAGAAGCACATCAACTTTCATTTTACGTGATATATATAAATTTATTATTGCATTTAATTTTCAAGTGTTACTCTGCACCGTAATCTCGATTACTTCCTGACGCGTCCTCCGCCACGACACCGCGAACAGAGGCCATGGATGTAAAGGTCAAATCCGGTCATGACAAACGACGGATAGCGACGCAATTTCAGATACCTGACAAGCTCCGCATCTCTCAGCTCTCGCGAACGTCCGCATCGAGAGCACACCAATGTCAGATGCTCGTCCTCTCGCGAAGCACATTCGTAGATTTCGACACCATCCTCCGACCTGCGTCGCCTGACAATCCCTGCGGCGTCAAACAGCTTAAGGCTGTTGTAGACCGTTCCTTGACTCAGTCTGAAGTCGCCGCCGAGAAGAGCATCAAGCAATTGCGCGGGTGAGAAACTGCCTTTCATCTCCACGACTTTTCCAAGAATCATCAAGCGCTCAGGGGTGCAACGCAGACGATGCTGTGACAGATAGTGCCGCAGCCGTTCTTCGGCATCACTTTTTCGCTTTTCATCGTTCATCAATTGACAAAATTACAAAGCAAGCGCCTAATATCCAAATTTTCGTTAAAGTAAATTTCAATGCTGACCGCGGAGGGTTTCAAGACCTTTTTTTCATTACCGAGTCTCGCATGCCCAGACTCCGGACAACGCCAATAGCCTCGATTCAGCCTATAATCCCTCGCGCAGTAAGAATCCGATAGACCAGATCTTTCAGCAGGTCATATTCATTCTGGCGCGAACCTATACCCTTGCTGCGAGCGTCAAATTCGCGTATAGCAGATATGATTTCAATCGTCTGCCTGACATTGTAATTACGCGCGGCAACTTCATAGACACGCAATCCCCAAGCATTACGCATGCCAAGCGCATCCATATAGCCACTCTGTGATTTATCGCGAGTGTAGTGATAAATCAGCAGGTTTGAAAACTGATTGAACAGCGAAGACACCGTCATCACCGTCGGATTATTTTTAGGATTGTTTCTGAAATACTCTACAATCGCAAAAGCCTTAGCCGGATTGCGGCTCACAATGGCGTCGACCAATTCAAAATTATTATAGTCTTTCGACACCCCTATGTTCCGCTCGATAGCCTCAGGCGTGACCATTGCCCCCGGGCCGAGAATCAATGCAAGCTTTCCTATTTCATTATACAGGCGTGACAGGTCTGCTCCGATGTAGTCCCTAAGCATAGCCAGCGCCTTCGGATCGACATTAAGGCCCTTTTCCTTAATCAGATCGTTAATCACAGGCACAACATTGCGTTCGCTCAGGCGCTTTGATTCGAAAATGACACCGTTCTTTTTCACTGCGGCGAGCAATTCCTTGCCCTTAGCCTGCGCGCCACGGCATGAAATCACAAGGACTGTCGTTTCATTCGGCCGCTCTACATAGCTATGGAGCTTATTCAACTGATCGGCGCGCACAGCCTGAGCCTCTTTAACAATCACAACCTGCCGCTGAGCCATCATAGGATAACGATGACACACATCCATCACCGTCTCGACTCCGGATTCGGGAGCATACAGAACATACAGATTGAAGTCGCGCTCCTCTTCCGGGACAAGTGCCTCAAAGTCTTTCACAAGTTCATCAATGTAATATCCCTCCTCTCCGTGAAGAAGATAGACAGGCGCAAGCTTGACACGCGCTGCAAGCTGACGTTTTAATTCCGAGAATGTAGGATTCGACGAGGCCATTACTGATGGGTATGTTTATGGTTTCAGAGTGTAAATTTACATATTTTTAGCGAATTTTGCTAACTTTGCCGAAAATCACCGTCTATATGCACCACATCCAGAACGACGACAATGCAATCTGCCCGCTGAATCTTCCTCCCGGCAACGTGAGATTACGTTCCTCCACCCGTGGCAATGAAATTTATGATCCGCTGAGAAAAAAATGGCTGTTGCTTACACCTGAAGAATGGGTCAGACAGCATTTCACCTCTTATCTCCGGACAGACCTGTCATATCCGGCATCTCTAATGGCCAACGAAATCGCAATCAAACTCAACAACACATCGAAACGTTGCGACACCGTGGTATACGACAGACACGGACAGCCGATAATGATTATCGAGTACAAAGCGCCTTCGATAACCCTCACGCAAGATGTGTTCAACCAAATCGCCCGTTACAGTCTGGCATTAAAAGTAAAATACCTTATCGTAAGCAATGGGCTACGCCATTACTGCTGCGCACTCGACAGCGAGACCCGACGCTACCGATTCCTTCAGGAAATCCCATGTTATAGCGATTTATGCGATTAGACATTTGCGATTCGCGTCACACGCAATCTTGGGTTCATACAGAAAACAACGACAAGAGCGTATGTGGATGACCACATACGCTCTTGTCATTTAATCTTTATACGGAAAGCAGTTCGGTTTCAAGCTGGGCTATATCCTCACTGAGTTTCTTTTCAATCGGAAGGCGCTCATCAATCAGACGACAAGCATAGAGAACCGTAGCATGCGTACGTCCGAGACGTGTTCCTATTGCCTTTAGCGGCATCTTGGTGTGCTTCTTGGCAAGATACATCACCATCTGGCGCGCATCGGAAATCTCGCGTTTACGTGATTTCGTGAAAATCTGGTCAACTTCTATGTTGTAGAAATCGCTCACTGTCCGTGCGATGCTTTCAAAATTGGCAGTACGCTTGCTGAGTTTAACCGAATTGGAAAGTACACGGCGCGCAAGGTCGACAGTAATTTCTTCGCCAAGGCATGTCGCATGCGCCATAAGTGAAACCACAACGCCTTCGATTTCACGAATGCTCTGGGTAACGTTAGACGCAATGAAATCCATCACATCTTTGGGAAGCTTCACTCCGTCGCGCAAAGACTTCTGGAAGAGGACATCGCGACGCAATTCAATATCAGGACGCTCGAGCTGAGCGGTCATACCCCATTTGAATCGCGAAAGCAGACGATCCTGCATGCCCTCCATCTGGGAAGGGCTGCAATCGCTCGACATGATGAGCTGGCGGTTATTCTGACGCAGGTGGTTGAAAATGTGATAGAATGTCTTCTGCGTGGATTCCTTGCCGATGAAATCCTGAATATCATCAATTATCAGCGTGTCGATACTCTGATAGAAGTTAATGAATTCATTAAGCTTTCCGCGCATGACAGCGGCCGTGTACTGGCTCTCAAACAAGCGGGCGGTAAGATAAAGCACACGCGCACGCGGATTGCGCTCCTTGATGCGGATGCCTATCGCCTGAATCAGATGTGTCTTACCCACACCGCAAGGACCGAAAACAAAGAGCGGGTTAAAAGTCTTAAGCTTCGGATCGTTTGCAATAGCCTCACCGATAGACTGTGCGACCTTATTGCTATGGCTTATGCAATAATTCTCAAACGTATAGTCAGGATTAAGCTGCGAGTCAATATCCTCGACAATCTGCTCCTTGAACGGATTTGATGTCGCGCCGGGCATCGGCTTCACAGCATTGCTCGGATGAGCGCTGCCGACTTCTATCTGTGTGCTGGGATCATTTGCAACTACCGGAAATTCATATATGAGACGAATGTTTGAACCGAACACGCGCTTAAGGGTCTTGCCAAGCACATTGATATATCTTTCTTCAAGCTGCTCAGCAAAATATTCTGTAGGACAATAAATAGTAAGCACATCATTTTCAACCCGACGGAATGTCAGCGGGCTGAACCATGATTTAAATTGTTCGGCAGGGACAATATCTCGAATGATTTCGAGACACTTGTCCCATTTCTGGGAGTATTCGTTTTGCATCGGTCAGTTGGGTAGCTAATCTTCAACAAGCAAGAGTTAGACGGACCGCGTACCTATTTGCACGAAAAGGGTTCTTGAATTTCCGCCTGATGTAGGGATATCTACATTCAATTTTCAATGCAAATTTCTTAAAAACATTTTTGAAAATCAAGCACTTTTTTATTTGGAAGTTATAAACAATTTACACATCGCTGAATTTCAGCATATTAGTACGCAAGATTCAAAATACTTAAAGTTTTACTTTAATCAAAACGAGTTATAACGCAATATTACAACATCTTATACAACAATAGCAGTCTGTCGTCTCCTTATATTTAATTAAAGAATCTGACTCTAATCTCCCTGAAAATCCGAGCTATGTATATCGGACGCTTCTATTTCCACAAGGCAATATTATTTATAACCATTTTAAATAAGTATATTTTCCATTTACATTACATCATAAATCATTCTTGATTACAAAAGTGTAATTACGCCCCGACTCCACGCCTAAAGCCCGAGCCGAAAAATATTGTTCAGAGTGACATCGCGTACATAAGTTCTTCGCAAATGGCGTGATATTACAATCCTTTATCCCCTCCTGCTTCAGCATCAAAGCAACATAGCGTGGTAAATCGACATGAGGCCGACGCCCGTCATCATATCTCACAACACATTCGTCAGGGAACTTCTCGGCCACCTCCTCGCCGACTTCAAAACAGTCCACGCATATTGACGGGCCTATATATGCCATAATCCTGTCAGGGACTGCTCCGGTTTCCATCATCCGGCTGACACCTTCCCTGACAATTCCACCGACCGCCCCACACCATCCGGCATGTAGCGCGGCAACCACTCCGGCAATCTCATCCACAAGAATAACCGGCACACAATCGGCAGTCGAGACACCGATTACCACCTTATTTAATATAGAGACCACTCCATCCACCCCTTCGAGCGTCGCGTCGTCTGGAGGAAAAGAGTCGATGACGGCCACATTCACCGAATGAGTCTGCCGTGGCACAATAATCCGATCGGCATCAACTCCGAGAGCCTCGGCCAGATTGCGTCGACAGTCAGCCACATGCGAAACGCTGTCGCCGGTGTAATGACAGATGTTAAAACCACCGTATGCCGAAGATCCGCAGCCTGCCCCTCGCGATGTGAACATTATTTTATATGCACCACGGTCTGCAATGACATTCAGCCATGAGTGATTGCTATTACACACAACCGGCACTCCTCTCTCTGTAAATTCTGATGGTGTCATCTTTTATCAACAAGAATTTTGCTATCTGTAGCTTTTATTATACTTTTGCGCCGAATTTCTCGAAACCGACGAGATTCAATTGTTTTTCAGCCTTGCAAAATTAATTCAAATTTTCGGTATTAACCATACTACATATCAATGAACAAGGATTTCAAGCTAAAAGGGCATCTTGCAATGCTTGGCGCAAACACCACATGGGGCATGATGGCTCCGATTGCAAAGATAGTAATGACCGCCGGAGTCATATCTCCATTACTACTGACCAACTTCCGTATATTAGGAGCAGCCATCCTTTTCTGGACAGCATCAATATTCACAAAATATGAGCATGTTCCGCTGCGCGACCTTTTGCGTATGGCCGGCGCGGGAATGCTGGGAATTGTATTCAATCAGGGAAGCTACATCACCGGCATAGGATTCACCTCGCCCGGTGAAGCGTCAATCATAACCACCACCATGCCTATATGGGTAATGCTGCTTGCCGCCGTGATACTTAAAGAGCCTATCACTTGGAAAAAAGCCGGAGGAATCGCACTCGGAGCATCGGGAGCGCTACTGCTCGTGTTTGGCGGAGCGCAGTCCGCAATGAAGGGAGACAATCCAATGCTCGGCGACCTGCTCGTACTCACCGCACAGCTGAGCTACGCGCTTTATCTGACTTTCTATAAGAATTTTATAAAAAAATATTCCGTATTCACACTGATGAAATGGATGTTCACTTTCGCAAGCATAGTGATACTCCCCATCTCAATCAAAGAATGGATATCGACAGACTGGAGCGCGGTTTCACACACTGAAATAGCAGGGATTGCCTACGTGGTTGTCATCGCAACATTCCTCGCATACATACTCACTATGATCGGACAAAAAAATCTGCGTCCCACATTGGTCGGAATGTACAATTACGTCCAGCCGATAATCGCGTCGCTCATCGGAGTCTACCTTGGCCTCGACCGCTTCACCCCGGTCAAGGTAGTAGCTGTCGCGCTCATTTTCTCGGGAGTATACCTCGTGACCATCAGCAAAGCTGCCAAACCTCACCCCGAAACCGCTTCTTAAACAAGTGGGAGTTAAAAAGCGTGGCAAGCAAACAGCAGACATAAACCGGCACGCCTGCTCTACGATTTGGAATTCCGTTTCTTAATTGCCGTGGGGGTGCGGTTAACGACGGAAAGCAATCGGCAGAATGCAATAGACCGGGACCGGTGTCTCGTCAATCATGCCGGCATCCCACGCAGGCATCTTTGTGAGAATCCTGACCGCCTCACGATTGAGCGACTCCTCCACCCCTTTGATTACGGAGATGTGTGAGATCGTTCCATCCTCATTCACGACAAAACTACACAGGACACGTCCCTCGATGCCATCACGATAGGCCTGCGACGGATAGCGACGCTCCCTGTTGATGAATCGATACATTGCCCCGTCACCCCCGGGAAAACTCGGATGGACATCGACGCTTTCATATTCATAGACATCAATGGACACCTGAGTTTTAGGGGCTTCCGACATTCCGGCATCACGCTGTCTTGCTTGCGCATCAACAGATGAAGCATAGGCCGCGATGAGAGGGAGGAGAATGAATCGTGTCATATTTCTAAGCATAGAATAAGCAAAAATGTAGTGAAGCAAAATTAGCGCACAGACCTTTGAATTGCAACTATTTTGAGATTGATTACAATAGTTTTAGCTTTATTGACATTTTAATTTTGACGCCATCCGCTACGCCATGACAATTATGGCCGCACATATTATAATAATATAGGCCAACGTCCGTTGTATATAAGAATAACTATAGCCATGACCCTATCCCGAATCCTACACACTACTGTTCGCCTGTCATTGCTCTCTGTCGCGTTTGGCACTCTATGTTCCATTGACGCATGGAGTCAGGAATCGTCAACTGCCTATAATTTTTTAAATCTGCCTTCATCCACTCTCACCTACGGTCTTGGCGGAATAAACATCACTGCTATCGAGGATGACATCAACAGTATCGACCAGAACCCCGGTCTCCTCGGCCCGGAAGTAGAGATGCAGCTTGGAGTCAACTACATGCGTTATATCGGCGAAAGCAATTTCGCCGGCGTGAAATTCGGCAGGAGTGCCGGAGAACACGGTGCATGGATGGCAGGAGTGCAATATTTTGGCTACGGAACAATCAAAGGCGCGGATGTCAACGGAGTCCTCACAGGCGACTTTTCACCGAAGGACATGGTGTTGAGCGCCACATATTCCCACGACATAAGCGATCATTGGCGTGGCGGAGCCACGCTCAAATACATATATTCAAGCTATGATTCCTACACGGCGATGGCTATCGCCACCGACCTTGGAGTCAATTATTACGATCCTGAACGCAACCTCTCGTTCTCAGCCGTGATAGCCAATCTCGGAGGGCAGGTAAAACGCTTTGACACCCGCTATGACCGCCTGCCCATAGATGTCCGTCTCGGCATTTCGAAATCATTCGGCACTCTTCCGGTAATATGGTCGGTCACTGCATGGAATCTCACCAAATGGCATCTGCCATTCTACGACAATGGCGACGGCTCGACAGGCACTACACCTGTGATTAAAGATAAATTCGGTTCAAACCTCATGCGCCATCTTGTTTTTGCCGCTGACTTTGTCCCGAGTGAAAAATTCCACATAGGCATCGGCTACAATTACAAGACACGCACCGACATGTCAACCTACAAACGCAGTTTCCTTTCCGGATTCTCAGCATGCGCAGGCCTCAACGTCAGAAATTTCGGTGTCGGAATCGCCCTGTCACAGCCCCACAACGGTGCGACAACAATCATGCTCAACCTTTCAACTAAACTATATGAATTCTGATAAAATCATAATAGCCATTGACGGCTATTCCTCTTCGGGGAAAAGCACTATGGCCCGCAAACTTGCCAAGACAATCGGCTACCGCTACATTGATTCAGGAGCCATGTATCGCGCGGTGACACTCTATGCCATGCGTCACGGATTTATCCGTCCCGACGGAGCGGTCGACACAGAATCGCTCGTCGCTTCGCTTCCATTGATAAACATCGACTTCCGGGTAGACGAAAACGGACAGCAGACAATGCTGAATGGTGAAATCGTTGAAAATGAAATCCGCACGCTCGAAGTATCGAACCACGTGTCACCTGTCGCTGCCATTCCGGCCGTCAGGCATTCGCTCGTCAGGATGCAACGCGAGATGGGACAGACAAAAGGCATAGTCATGGACGGCCGCGACATCGGCACAGTCGTTTTCCCCGACGCGGAAATGAAAGTATTCTGCAACGCCACCCCTGAACGCCGCGCCGAACGCCGCTTCAAGGAACTGACCGCCAAAGGCATATCCGTCACTTATGAAGATGTCCTCGCCAACGTCACTGAGCGCGACCACATTGACATGACACGCGAAGAAAGCCCGCTCCGCTGCGCAGACGATGCCGTCGCGCTCGACAACTCGGCCATGACCATAGACGAACAGAACGACTGGCTGCTCAATCTCTACAACTCAATCACTGCAAAATAGTGGAAACCAAAGCGCCCATAATAGAAATCGACGCCCGCTCAGGGTTCTGTCACGGAGTGGTCACTGCAATCCGCAAGGCCGAAGAAGAACTCGAACGCAGCGACCAGCCGCTATACTGCCTCGGCGACATAGTCCATAACAGCGACGAGGTCGAGCGCCTCGAACGCAAAGGGCTGTCGACAATCACGCATGACGACCTTCGCGAGCTCTCATCGTCGCGAGTGCTTCTCCGTGCCCACGGCGAGCCACCTTCCACCTATTCGCTTGCCCGTGAACGAGACATTGAAATCATTGATGCGACATGCCCGGTCGTCCTGAGGCTTCAGCAGCGCATCAAGGATGCCTACGACAACTCGCGTCCACGCCCGCAGATTGTCATCTACGGCAAAGCCGGCCATGCCGAAGTCAATGGACTTGTCGGGCAGATAAACGGCGAAGCGATTGTTGTCGAAAACATCAGCCAGCTCTGCCGAATCGACTTCTCACGCGACATCGCTTTCTATTCTCAGACTACGATGTCGCTACAGGGATTCGCCGAAATGGTCAGCGAAATAAACCATCGGATAATGCCGGGTGTGAAATTCGAATCGTTCGACACTATCTGCCGTCAGGTTGCCAACCGTGTGGACCATCTGCGCGACTTCGCACGCCGCCACGACGTAATCCTCTTCGTGGCAGGCGCAAAGAGCAGCAATGGCAAAGTGCTTTACAACGAATGCCATAGCGTCAACACTCGCTCTCACCTCGTCTCAAACCCTTCAGACTTCTGCCGTGAATGGCTTGAAGGAGCGGAAAGCATAGGCATATGCGGTGCGACATCCACCCCGCGCTGGCTCATGGAAGATGTGCGCGACACGGTCGCCGCATGTCTGGCAGAGACTGCCGGATAACAATCCAACAGCCAATAGCCTCCACACCATAAACTATTCTACAATCGAATGTATCCACATGGAAAATTTCGTAGCCATCGACGTCGAGACCGCCAATTCAGAGCCGACATCAATTTGTGCCATCGGAGCTGTCAAAGTCATTGATGGATGTATCGTCGACCGTTTTTACGAGCTTGTAAAACCGGAGCCGGAATATTATTTCCGACATTTCACACTTAACATCCACGGAATCGGGCGCAAGGACACAGAAAATGCCAGAGTGTTCAGTGAAGTGTGGCGCGATGTCGACCGCCTTATCGGGAAACTGCCGCTCGTTGCCCACAACAAGGCTTTCGATGAACGCTGCATACGCGCCGCCCATCGTGCTTACGGCATGGACTATCCGTGCTACCCGTTCTTTTGCACTTATCAGACGGCACGCCGCAAATTCCCGAAGACACTCCTGTCATCATATTCCCTACCCTATGTCTGTGAATTCCTCGGCATTCCGTTCAACAATCACCATGACGCACTCGCCGACGCCGAAGGGTGCGCTAAAATCGCAATGACTATCCTATGAGATTTTTCAGGTCCGCTGCTATAGGAATCTTCTCAGTCCTCGCCTTATCATTTTCATCAGCCATCATTTTCACATCGTGCGGTGGAACTGAAAGCCACAGTTCCGCTAAAAAAGTATCGTCTAAAGTCCACGACCGCGAAGCTTACGCACTTGGAGAAAAACATGCGATGAATCTGCTCAAATCAGCACACGATGAAGACAGCGTGCAGGAAGGACTGCTCGACATCCGTGCCAGAATGAGCAACATCGAGTCAAACCTCGGATGCCAGTCGGCTGTCGACTACGAGCGCGGATTCACTGACTACGTTCGAAAAAATTGCGATTCGCTCGCAAGGATTATTTTTTAATCATTTTCGGTAAATTTAACAATAGGCTTTTGCACTTTCAGGTGGAAATTCATATTTTTGCTTGACCCTATTTCACTCAATAATCCCAATGCAATTCTATAGCACAAACGGACATAGCCAACATGCTTCGCTCGAAGAAGCGGTGATGACCGGTCTTGCACCCGACGGAGGGCTTTACATGCCTGAGAGGATTCCGGTCATACCGCGTGCTTTTTTCAACAATATAGGCGAAATGTCAGTCAGTGACATCGCATACATCGTGGCAACGACAGTCCTCGGAGATGTCATCGACGCATCCGAGCTCAAACAGATTGTTTTTGATACTTTTTCATTCGAAATCCCCCTCCGCAGGATTGACAACGACATCTATGCGCTCGAACTGTTCCACGGCCCGACACTCGCATTCAAGGACGTGGGCGCACGCTTCCTCGCACGCATCATCAGCCACTTCTCGCCTCAAGGCAACAAAGCTGTCAACGTCCTTGTAGCCACCTCCGGCGATTCTGGAGGGGCTGTCGCTGCCGGCTTTCATAAAGTCCCCGGCGTAAATGTCTTCGTCCTCTACCCCGAACGTGGTCTGACATCAGTCCAGCGCCATCAGTTCACATCGCTCGGCGACAACGTATATCCCATCGAAATAATGGGCACATTCGATGACTGCCAACGTCTGGTGAAGGAAGCCTTCGTCGATAAGTTGCTGCGTGAGGAAATGCACATTACCTCGGCAAACTCTATAAATGTATGCCGTCTGCTTCCGCAGATGTTCTACTATTATTATGGATATAGCCAGCTCCTCCGCAACGAACCGGCCCCCCCTGCGGACGGAGCGGTCATCTCTGTCCCGTGTGGCAATCTTGGCAATCTCACCGCCGGCTTGCTTGCCATGAGGATGGGTCTTCCGGTCAAAAGATTTGTAGTGGCCAACAACATCAACGACTCTTTCACCAGATACCTTGCAGGAGAGAGATTCGAGCCTAAAAAACCTCAGCGCACAGTAGCTTGTGCGATGGATGTTGGCAACCCCTCAAATTTTTCACGCATTCTCGACCTCTATAATGGCGACCGTGAAGCAATCAGCCGCGACATGAAGGGATATGCCCTATCAGACGAAAGGATTATCTCGGCGATGAGAAATGTCTATTCCCGCCACGGCTATCTCATGGACCCGCACGGCGCGACAGCCTACGAGGCTCTACGCGAAAACCTCGCTCCCGGCGAAAAAGGAATCTTCCTTGCGACAGCCCATCCGGCAAAATTCCCGCAGGCAGTAAAGGCTGCGACAGGAATACTACCCGAGAATGTAATCCCCACCACGACAGGGAATCCGGACATCCATCACGACACTCCACGGATAACCCCATCGCTACTTGCGTTGAAAAAAGTTTTGCTTTCTACCCTATAAAATCAATACTTTTTGTAAATTTGCATTATGACTTGCCATGCAAGTCGCCAAGCGGAGACAGCCGCTTGACCTATACAACCCTTAAAACTTGAACAACAATGGCTTCAAACAAACGTCTTCTCAAAAAAGAAATACGCATTATCTGCGGAGCACTCGCAGGCGAATGTGTCGTAGCAAAGTTTTCAATTCCCGGTATCGACCGTGAAAAGCTTAACGAGATCATCTATGAACTTGCCGACCTTCAGGAAAATGCGCTACGCCGCATCAGCATATCTTTCCCCCAGTCAGCTAAATCATTTCCTAACGGACATGAATATCGCAAAGCTCGTGCAGCTTATTTCCATGCGGCATTCTCAAAGCTCAAAGCTGAATTCAATGCCCATGTCGATGCAATCATAAAGAAAATGAACGCCATACTGCCTCAGGAGCAGAAAGATGCCAACGTAGCCGCTCTAAAAGCATAAAATCCATATAATTAATAACTAACCGTACATTCCAAGCCGATGTCCCTGAGCAAAACCATATTGCGATTGTTTGGATGGAAAGTCATCTGCACTGTCCCTGATTACCCCAAATGTATCATTTGTGTGGCTCCACATACATCCAACTGGGACTTCGTGCTCGGAAAATTAGCCTATTGGTCGCTCGGCCGTCAGGCCGGATTCCTAATCAAAGAGACATGGTTTTTCTTCCCGATGAACCTGCTCTTCAAAGCATTCGGAGGCATCCCTGTCCCAAGAAAACGCCGTGGTGCGTCACTCACTGAGGCTCTCATCAACAAATTCCGTAGCTGCGACAAAATGTCGGTGGCAATCACCCCGGAAGGCACAAGAGCTCGCGTCACTGAATGGCACACCGGATTTCTACGGATAGCCTATGGCGCAGGCGTACCCATCGTGCTCGGCGCTATTCAGGCAAGCGACAAGACCATACATCTGGAAAAGACATATCACCCGACCGGCAATCTTGAAGCCGATATGGCCGCCATCAAAAGCTACTATCGTGATTTCAAGGGCATAAAGCCTGAAAATTTTGCCATCTGACCAAAAACAATAATACACACAACCAACCTATCGTCCTGTCATTTATTGGAATGAAAATCTGCGCAATACCGTTTGACATAACATATGCCGATGTCGAGAACAACCTGATTTCAGTCGCCCATCAGCTCAATCAGGTCGAACCCGACACCGATATAGTCATATTGCCGGAATTGTTTACCACAGCTTTTATTCCTGACGCAAAAACCGTTGCCGAAAAAGCCGAACCGATTGACGGACACACCGTTGATGCGCTCAAACGCTGGGCACAATATTTCGGATTTGCAATTGCCGGAAGTTTCCTCGCTACCGACGGACAAGGACAATACTTCAACCGTGCGTTTTTTGTAGAGCCGATGGGCGACATCACCTTTTCCGATAAACGTCATCTGTTCCCTCTCTCATCTGAAAACACCGTCTATACCCCGGGGCAATCTCTGCCCCCTACCATCCGATTCCGCGGATGGAACATTAAAATTATTGTCTGCTACGATCTCCGCTTCCCAGTGTGGACGCGCAATCAACCCGAAAATCTCTACGACCTGCTCATTGTACCATCCAACTGGCCGATTTCACGCGTCAAGCCCTATAAAACCCTGCTAAGTGCCCGCGCAATCGAAAATCAGATATATACAGTAGGTTGTAATCGCACAGGAGTTGACAAATATGGCGATTACACCACCGGCATGTCTTCAATTTTCGACAATCTTGGTGAGGATATAAAGGAAACACGCCGCAACGGCCACATCTATGCACTGCTCGACCTCACAAACCTCAAGGAGGGACGCGAACGCTTCCCGGCATATCGCTCCTCTGACCATTTCTCTATCGACCTGACACCCGGACGCTGACAACAGCTCCGCCTATCCGCTTCAATCTTTCCCAATCCGCCATCATTTCTCCCCGATCCTCATTCCATCGCCCCAAAGGCGAGCCCTTATCCCGCATAATTTTGAATTGAACCGAACCTTTTCTTTCTACTTTCGTGTTATTTTTTTATATTTTACAAAATTTAACACTTTTATTCTAAACCTTTTCAACTCCTATATGTTTAACATATAGAAAATCTTACTCAACATATCTAACGTAACATCAGTAACAATGGAATTAAAAGACAAATTTAACACAGCACATGACGACTTTTTTGGAAACGTAGTAGGAACTATCGTTGAGACCATCAAAAAAACTGTCGCGCCAAAATCGACTGTTGAATTCGTGGCTGACTGGTCGCTACCCTCAAGCGCCGTTCGACCATAATTTACATAAGCTACATTAGGTATACAATACAACCCTTATATCCGCCTATAATATTAGTAGTCATGGTGTGTCAGACCGTCTTAATCTGACACACCATGACTACTAATTATGTTTCATCTAACGTGATTTTCCATCTATCTACTTCCACAGAACAGCCCGGACAGACTCTGCCCGGGCTGCTTAGTAATATTTTCTACCAAATAATATCTGGAAATTCAGAAGAATGAATCATTTAAGAAGAAAATGGTCTCCGGTCTTTTCGACAATGAGACGATAGAAGTCCTCGGAAAATCCGGGAGATTCCGGAGAGAGCGGCTTGCCATGAGGATTACGTGCAAAATCGCCATTTTCGTCTATCTTTTTGCGTCCGCCGTCAAGGTATCTGACAAGAAGAAAAAGCGCGAGATCCCTATAGGCATCCGTAGCCTCCTTGGCAATCGAAGCACCGTCGGCATTGACACGAGCCTCAAGCGCCTGAATGTCACCGGACTGATACAACTTTAAAAGTTCGGCCTCGAAATCAGGACGCGTGGCGGTAAACCTGTCTTCAAGCGCACCCTGCACCTTGCGGATGTCATCAATCATAAGATTATATTTACCGTAAGCCTGATTTGCCACCCAGTTGTTCACCCAGAAATTGGCTGTCGGAGAGAACGTGTAGAGGTCTCCGTTGCCCGGACGCACTTCTTCAGGAACTTCTGTCATCGAACAATAGAAAGGCATATAGACAGATGTGTTGGCATCGTCCGTACCGAACCAAAGGACACCGCCTACGGGATCAGGCAAATCGGCACGGCTTTGGCTGACAAAATGCCATGCTGTCTGTTGGGTTGCGACAGGGCGCTCATGGGTATATTTCTTACCATCGACCTCATAGCGCATCGGACGGTTGCGCTGAGGAGCTTTATAAGGACCAGCCCCCGGATCGGAAGTCATTTCGTAAGGCGTATCCTCGTAGTGGTCTCTCATGCGGGCCTGCATATCCTGAAGCGACAGTTTGCGGTCGGGTATGATGAAAAGAGGCATCGGCTCGTCGCTTTCGGCATTCACCCACTTAAACCAAGCCTTATCCTCCTCCGAGGAGGCGAAACGACGGAAGAAGCTCCATACACGGGCATCGCACGAGCGGCGCTTGGCTGCATCGTGGTTTTCAAAAGCGTCAGCAAACGAAAAATCCTTGTCCTTGCCGGAGAAATAACCGCGCCTGCGGGCAAACGGAATAAGGTCCTTGGCATACATCACATTTTCGGTGTCTTTATAGTCCACCTTGCGGATACGCGGCTCATTGGCGTGGGCGCAGATGGCATTGTCAGGGACACGCACCGCAATCCACACCGCACCTTTCTCCGCACCTTTGCCAATCATCTCCATGATCCAAGCCTCATTCTTGTCAGCGATGGAAAAAGTCTCGCCGGTGCTGGCATAACCGTATTTCTCCACCAGATCAGCCATTGTCCTGATAGCTTCGCGGGCAGTCTTGCAACGTTCGAGAGTTATATAGATGAGTGATCCATAGTCAAGCATGGAAACGCCGGTGGTATCTGCAAGCTCATGATGACCGGTCCATGTGGTCTCGCCTATCACAAGCTGGTGTTCATTCATATTTCCGACAACATTGTAGGTCTCCGAAGCCTGTGGAATCTCGCCTCGAGGACTGTTGTCGCCCCAGTCGATCACCTGCCGCATAGTACCGGGCGCATGCTTGCCGCGCGGAGAATGGAAAAGATCGCCGAAACGTGTGTAGGAATCGTCGGCATAGGTAACCATGACCGAGCCGTCGGTCGTAGCTTTACGGCCTGCAATGAAATTAGTGCAGGCAAAGGCCGCAAGATTGCAGCAGAAAGCTGAAAACAGAATTGTAGTCCGGTGAAGTTTCATAACTAAGGATAATATCGGTAAAAGAATGATAGATTTTATTCGTCATCCTCATCATCGAGGAAATCCATGTCCCATCCGTCAGACATAGACTCGGTAAACTGGGCGAGATCGCGCCCCTCGCGCTTCGTAGGACGGCCAAGCCCCTTGCGACGGTCGATAAAACCGGAAATCTTAACGACCTCAAGCAAATCAAGCTCACTCTTAGGAGTAATATTCACCATATACTCGGGCACAAGTTTTGCGCCGAGACGGTTTTGCGCCAACGCAAGAACCCTGAATGAATAAGTCACCGGTGGTTTACGTACATTCACGACATCGCCAACCTTGATTGTGCGCGACGGCTTGGCGACGGTGTTGCCTATAAAAACACGCCCTTTCTTGCAGGCCTCTGTAGCCACCGTACGCGTCTTGAACACACGCATGGCCCACAGCCACTTGTCAACTCTTACTTCATTCATACTCCTGTTATTTATTATTATAGGTATTCATGGCAGTCTGAATGCCTGCGAGGCAAAAAGTCTTGATGGCATCGACCGCGAGTTCGATACGCGCCCCCATAGCCTTCTCCTCCTCGTCAGAAAAACGTCCGAGCACATAGTCAATCTGTGTGCCTCGCGGGAAGTCATTGCCGATGCCGAATTTAAGGCGGGGATAGTCCTGAGTCCCGAGCATCTGCGCGATATTCTTCAATCCGTTATGTCCGGCATCGCTTCCTCGCGGCTTGATGCGGATTGCACCGAAAGGCAGGGCACAGTCATCCACTATGACCAGAATCTGTCCATTTTCAATTCCCTCCTTTTCCTTCCAGTATCTCACGGCATTGCCTGAAAGATTCATATATGTCGACGGTTTCAGAATCACAAGCTGGGCATTCTTCACCCTCATTCGGGCAATATCGCCATAGCGCTCCGTAGAGAATGTCGCACCTCCGCTCTCGGCAAGGGCATCAGCAATCCTGAACCCGGCATTATGACGGGTCATCGCATACTCCGCACCGATGTTTCCAAGACCGACAATTAGATATTTCATATTTGTAGATTTTTCTATTTATTTCCAAAGGCATGATGACTGCCTAAGCGGCAATTTTCGGATAATAAAAAAACGACAGATCTTCTCAGCCAGCATGCAATAATGTGAACAATGAGAAAATCTGTCGTTATGACTATTCTAAGCCGTCTGCTTATGAATTTGCGTTGGCCTGAGCACCACGGGCAGCACGAGTGAGCTGAACGGCGCAGACAACAGCGTTCTTGGCATTCATAAGTTCAAGACCTTCGAAGTGGAGTTCGCCAATCTGGAGGGTCTTGCCGAGGCCGAGGTGGTCAACATTGATGACAACACGTTCGGGGATTTCAGTGTAGACAGCCTTAACGCGGATTTTCTTCATTGAAAGAGTGAGCTTACCACCGGCCTTAACACCTTCTGCATGGCCTTCGAGCTTAACGGGAACTTCGATAGCAACAGGCTTCTTGTCGTTAACTTCGAGAAGGTCGATGTGCATGATGGTGTCCTTTACAGGATGGAACTGAATATCTTTGAGGACTGCCATACGGGTTTCACCGTTAACGGTAAGTTCGATAGCGTAGATATCGGGAGTGTACACGAGCTTGCGCACAGCGTCCTGTGAAACTACGAGGTCAGTTGTGATGAGACCCTTGCCGTTGCCGATTTCAACGATTTTTTCACCAGCCTTGAGCTCCTTGTCATAAGGAAGAGTGATGATTTCGCCACCATTGAGCACTACGGGAATCTTGTTTTCCTTGCGGATGGCCTTGGCAGCCTTCTTGCCGAGATCGGTACGGGGTTCGGCGGTCAGTTGAAATGTCTTCATTTCTGATTGGGTTGTTTTAAATTGTGTTACTAAAAATTAAGTTGTAATTTGAATTGCTCTTAATTTCCCATCACACGGGATGCTAAAAAGCGACTGCAAAGTTACAAATTTTTCGCACCAAACAGCCATTGCATTCACAAACTTTAACTAAAATTACATTCCCGACAGAGTTTTATATTCCATCCTTTCGCTTACCTTTGCAAACCATAGTTCCAACAACAAGAATAGCAACACAAAAATAACCTTGCCAACAATGAAAAAGATTTCAAAAGCAACGATATACCTTCTTGCCATAATCGCATTGCCTTTGTTCCTTACATCATGCGAAGATGACGACAACATCGAAAACGATATATATTACAACCTCACTTCCACGACATGGTATGCAGAAGCCGGCGGATTCTACCCCGACGGACAGGAATATTATTCGTCGGACTACTGGGATTTCTATGGCGACGGCACAGGTGTCTGGGAAAGCTATTACGAGGACGACATATATGGCACACAGCAACAGACCCGTTACTTCCAATGGGATTTCTCGCCGTATGATCCGACCGTTATCCATCTGTACATTCAAGGTGTCGGACACGAATATTGGGCTATCGACCAGCTTTCGCCATTCAAATTCTCCTCCTATGTCACCACATATGACCCCTACTATTATCCCGATGCCGAATACAGCTATCAGACACTCTACTCCCTATCCAACTGATATTACTACATAACAAAATACGGCCGCTATCCATGTCACTCTGACTTGAATAGCGGCTGTATTTTTAGCATTGTCTGTTTCTCTTAAGGAATATCCTCATATGCCTTCAATGCCTGTTCGAATCTTGATGCCACATCCGACATCTTATATAGGCCATCGGCATTTTTCGACAATCCTTTGAACGACAGAGGATAAATCTGCGGAGGATTATTAAGGTCGAGTAGCTCCATGTCGCGAAGCTGGTCCACCGACTGATAAACTATATTTATATCCGCATATTCTTCACCGTCAGGACCGACAAATTTCTCAATCACGAGCTTCGATCCGATCGGCGTTTTCTTTTCAATAGCCTCCGGCAACTCATATTCCTCTATTCCAAGGGCGGTGGCCACGCTCGAAAGATTGCTGTCATGTCCGACAAGGAAGGTGAATTTGCGGTCGGGCGAACGCAATTCGTCATACATATACCTGATCAGAGGATTTGCCACATTGACCGCCACTATCGGAGCGGTGAACAATACGTCCTGATACGTATCCTTGACATGGGCGAGTTTAGCCCAGTCCTCGCGGGTGAGATTGTGGCCGAATGCAGCCTTCATGCTGTCAGGTTCTTCGTAATACTGAAGTATAAACGCATCACTCGCCGAATTGAGTTCCTTGAGAGCCGATCCGGATTTCATCGAAGGTTCAGCCCATTTTTCAAGCACGATTTCTGTATTGTAATTGTCAAGAGCCTTCAGTTTCGGATCATCGCTTTTTGCCATAGGCGAATCACTGACATCGAGCACTTCGGTCATCAGAGCATAATCGGGAGCGATAGCCTCATTAATGCCTACTATCCCCTTTTCTCCACCCATAGCGTTTATCTGCTCCATAGCCACCTTGACAAATTCAGGGCTGACTTTTGTCAGCTGCGGATTGAAAAGCGGATCCATCTTGCTTGGAGTATAGCGATGATTGACCCTTATCCCGCCAACAGGCATAAAACCGGAGGAGAAATACTGGGCGGTGGCAATGCAGCGCTGCATGGAGTTTGCTATCACGTTTATATCATCGGCCGTTGGGACATAGTTTTCAGGAAACATGCCGGCGTCAACAAGCCATTTACGGAAATATTGCCCCATCATTGTCTCAAGCACACCACCGCGCGAGGTGAGTTCGCTTTTACCTGCGCTCCATTCAGTCCACTTGTGTGGAGTCATGCGTCCGAGATCACTCTTGCTGTCCGACAATGGAGAGCGGATGTTGTGACGGCTCAACACGACAGCTTCTTTAAGCTGATATTTGTCTTTGAATTCTTTGCTGCGCTGAGTCTGGGCAGAAATCACGCCGGGAACACCAAGCAGCATCAATGCGATGACTGATGAAAATAAATTTTTCATAATGAACAGATTTTGATAAGAAGATTGTTGTTTCCAAAGAAATTCTTCAAATACAACTATCAAACTAACAAGAGAAATCTGACAATGGTTCGCCAAAAGCGTATAAAAGTTAAGAAAAACAAAGGTATCATAAAAACAGACGGTGCGTTCCGCATAGCGGTCACGCACCGTCATTTATCGTAGACCCGAAGACCAATCCGACAAAGCTATCAGACTCCGGGCCGGGTTGACTGATTATTCACCAAGGATGTAGAGGCTCGGGCAAACATCGTTAGCTCCCAGTGACTCGTAGACACCGAAGCTGCCATAGTTGCTTGAGTATGCCATCACGCGGTTGTTGCCAACGTTCTTTATCGACCATGTACCGTCGCCGTTGGGAGTGGCTGTCCAGAGATACTGGTCTGCAATCTTACCACCATCAATGGTCGGGGCAGCCGAAAGATTGGCGCTTGAATAAGTGCCAGACATGTAAAGGTAACGTCCGTTTGAATCACGGAGGAGGAACTGTCCGTCAGGCGCTTGAGTCACGTTCTTATCATCGTCTTCATACGATGCGGCGAAGGTGAAGCCATTGACATCGCTCTTCTCTACAATCTGACCGCCGGAAATCGTGATTGACGAAGTCTGGAGATAGCCGTAATTGCTGCTCTTGTTCACGGGTACAGCACAGATGTCTCCAGAGACAAGCAGATATGTGCGGTCGCGGATAATCTCGGCCTCATTAAATTCAGAGAAGATAGCCTTTCCGACATACTTGACAAACGACCATACATTGTCCTTCTTCTGGAAACGTCCGGTTACTGTTTCAAGACCATTGTTGTTGAGAGTCCACTTAGTACCGTCGAAAACGAAGAGGTCGGCCTTTGTGCCGTTATAGACCACATATTCCTGAGCTCCACTCAGAGCATACGGAAGTTTGTTGCGGAGATAGAGCGGGATGAAGATTTCAGGGTCAGTCAGCTTATTGTTGCTGAAGCCCATAGCTGTATAATCGGCAGGATTGAGGACTACCACTCCTTCAGCCACGGCCCATTTGCTGCCATTGTAGGCATAAACTGCGTTTTTGGCTTCAGTGGGGACTTCCGCTGCGACAGCACGGCTGCTGCGTGAGCTCTGGCCGCCATCCTGCAACTTGAGATTCTTCAGCTCCCATGTTCCTGCGCTCTGCTCGGTGCTCTTATAGCAGAAACCGATCTGAACAGTCTTTCCGTTATAAGCCGAGAGATCAATATCGCCGGTAGGATAGAATGTATAGCTGTCATTGGCAGGAATCTCTTTTGCGGTAAGCTGATTCCATGAACCACCCTTAACACGAACCCACACAGTGGCTTCATTCTTGGCTTCTTCAAGAGAACCGAACTTATTCCATGCCTGCTCGAACGACAGGACAGCATTGGCCTTAGCTGAAAGCGCTACTTCTGGCGAGATTACCCAACCTTCGGAAACGCGGCATGCCTTATTTACAAATCCGCTTGCCTTAAGATAGGAATCGTCCTTGTATGTGTCATGTTTCCATACATAGGTAGACCCTTCAGGTATTATCACATTCTCGATGGTAAAATCGCCGAAACCTTCAGCAAAGGTCTCATCGATATATACTTTCGGGCCTTCATCGGAAATATTGCCAAAAACAGGATTGGTCGAAGCTTCTTCATAGCTGACAACCGCATAGGTATCCGCATCAACATCGGGCAGGGCCACGGCAAGGATAGCGGGAAGATTAGACGCGGCAGGAGCGACAGGAGCAAAACCCTTGATGTAATTTTCATCGCTGCCCCATACGGTCTTATAGTCGGCAGCTGTCACCGTGTAGGTCTTTGCTCCGGCAAGGGCCGTGAGTTCGGCAGGAACCTCAGATGCTTCCTGATATGTTATGTCGACCACCGAACCGTTTGACGCAAGATAGTAGGGGAACGACGAGGTGTCAAGAAAACCCGGAAGAGCGACCTGAGCGGGATAGATGCCAAACTTGTCAAAATAAAGCTTTGTACCGATGGCTTTGGCAGCAGCCTTTTCTTCATCAGTCGTAGCCTTTCCCTGCATTATGGAAGCGATCGAGGAATAGTCGGCAGCAGTGAGCGCGTAAGTACCCTCGACAGCATCGTCATAGTCGACACCACCTTCGAAGCCATCGAGATAGTGGTCGTTCCAGCTATTTTCGCTGCAGCTTGCCAGACCCATAGCGAGAGAGCCGACAATGAAGGCGTTAAAAATATTCTTATTCATGTCTGTTGTTTATGAGTATGGTGCTTGATTAGAAATGGAGTTTCACACGGAGGTTGAATGTGCGTCCGGTGCTGTAGAAAATACGATAGGCGTTTTCCCATGTGCCGACCGAGCTGTAGTCTGTATAGGCATCCATGATGTAGTAGTTGTTGAATGCGTTGTAGACGTTGGCCTGGAATGTGCAGCGCACACCTTCGGTGATCGGGAAATTATAGCTTGCATTGAGGTCGAGCTGATTGCCGAAGGGGATTTCCCATGGCTCGGAAATCTTGAGAGTCTGTCCGGGGGCAATAGAGACACTACTGTTGTTTGAGAGCGAGAAGTCGCTGAAGTTGCGCGCATTGCATGTCCAGTCAGCACCGATACGGAAACCGTTGAAGGGGCGGAACTGAACGCCGAGAGCGCCTGTCATCTGAGCCGAACCACCGACCTTTATACCTTTCTGGTCGATTGTGGCGAAAAGATGGTCGGGCGAAAGCGGAGTAGTGATGGTCGCAGGGACATTGCGGTCGCCGAGACTTGCGAGAGCCTGACCTGAACTGTTGTAGTAATAACCGACAGGGTCGTTCTGCCATGTATTGTCAGCGTAGGCAAACATACCTGAAAGCTCGAACCATTTGACGGGCTTATAGACGAAGTTGAGTTCGACACCCATATAGCGCGAGTCAACACCGTTCATTGTGGCTGTGTAGCGGTCATTGTCATAGGAAAGCGTACCAGAAGTGATGAGCGTACGGTCCTTCCACATGGTGTAGTAGCCGTTGAGCTGGGCTGTGAACTTGGGTGAATGGTACTCATAGCCGACCTCGACTGCCTGAACCTTCTCGTTTTTGGGATTGGGGTTGATGGCATTGGAGTTGGCGGGAGAAACGAACACGCCATACTGGAGGTAGGGAGCGCGTGTGATGTAACCGCCGTTGACGAAGACGTTGTTGTGGCGGTCAATGTTGTAGTTTGCACCAGCCTTGATATTGCCTGCGAAGAAGGTCTTCGACGGTGATTCGCTATCCTCTTCGTTAGCATAGAAATGCTCATAGCGAGTGTAGGTGTTAAGGTTGACAGCACCGGCAAGCACAACGTTGAGTTTCTTGTCGAAAGCCTGATATTCTGCCTGTGCATATAGACCCTCCTGCCAGATACGGCTATCCCAGTTGCGGTAAACCACATCGCCGACACCGAGTTTCTGGTTCTGATAAGCGAGCTTTTCAGCCTCAGTAGCGAAAGTACGGCGGTTTGTGGCCGACGCACGGTTGGCGTTATCAATGAAATATGCGCCGTTGTAGAGGTCGGAAATCTCATTTGTATGCTCGCCATAGTAGTAACGGATGTCGACACCGGCAGTGACAGAGAGATGGTCGTTAATCTCGTTCTTGTAGTTGGAGATACCGCCAAACCATTTGTGGTTGTTGACAGAGTTTGACATCACCATGAGTGAACCGGTGGTGCTGTTCTGGTTCATGAGCTGAATCTGGTCGTAGGCAAACTGGCCGTTGGGATGGCGGAAATGGTAAGTAACACCGTTGTTTTCGTATGTGTTCCAGTTTAGCTTACCGTTGCTTGAGCCATACCAATAGCTACGCAGACTGCTGGTGGAAGCCTGACCACTTGAACCGTAGCCTGTACCGATAGAGGCATAGACAACAGATGAGAGTGACGACTTGTGGTTAATCTGCCATACGTGGTTGAGCATTGCGACAGGCTTGTTGTAGACATTGTATTGCGATGTCTTACGTTCGCCGTTGAGTCCGAAACCGTAGGTCGGATTATAGCGGTAAGCCTGACCCTTGGGCATAAAGTTGGCCACATCCTGCCATCCCTGAACCGAAAGACCGTCCTGAGAACTGCGCTTGTAGTGGGTCTGGGGTGCGCCTGTCACGGTGAGTGAAATCTGGTTCTTATCGTTGAGACGCTTGGAGATATTGAAGAAGTAGTTGAACTGCTCATAGTCCGTACCCTGCACATATCCGTTGCCGGTCTTACGCGAACCGAGGAAGGTCATGGCCCAGCCATTCTTCATCAGGCCGGTCGAGAATGAAATACCGTAGTTCATCGAGTTGTCGTTGCCGAGTCCGTACCATGCAGTGCCACCTTTCTTTGAATCAAGACCTTTGGTGACCATGTTGATAGTACCGCCGAATGAGGGTGATGAAATGATTGTGGCTCCGAGACCGCGCTGAACCTGCATCGACGAAATCACGTCGCCGAGACCTGACCAGTTAGACCAGTAGATACCGCCCCATTCCATATCGTTGACGGGGACACCGTTGACCATTGTGGCGGTGTTTGACGACTTGAAGCCACGGATGTTGATTTTGGCATCGCCGAAACCGCCGCCGTCCTTTGTCGCCCATACGCCGGGAGTGGTCTTGAGGACTTCAGGAAGCTCCTGATTTCCGAGCTTTATGTCAAGTGTAGCTGCGTCGACTGCCGAAACTGCCACCGGAGTGCGGCGCGTACGGGCAATCGACTGAGTGACCACGACATCCTGGAGCATCTGTGACTCCACTTCCATTCTGATTTCTCCGAGATTGGCACTTGCCGTGAGGTTGAGAGGTTTGTAACCGATGTAATTCACATGGATTTCCTTACCCTTTGGAACAGTCAGGGTAAAACGCCCGTCGACATCTGTCGTTGCCACGATTTTAGTACCGGGCACTGAGATGGTAGCACCAATAATGGGCTCGCCATCTTCCGCGACAAGTACACCGCTGCACTTAATGTCGTTAGGGGCAGCCACAGCTGACACACACGTCAGCATCAGGGCCACTGCTAAGAGAATAAGTCTCCTAATCATAGAACTAATTTGCTTGGATGGTTAATAAATGATTGGATTAAATGATTGATATTTACGTTACTTGTAGTTCTAATATTTAAGGACTCAAACCGTTTTTTACATTGAAAATATAACGCTCGCTTTGATACAGTTTGAAACTTTTTACAAATTTACGTAATAATTTAGATTTATGTTAAAGAATCTTGTTAAATTATTATGAAATCGTCCAAAATAAGTCATCCAATTGATAGTTTAATGGCAAAAAAGCATTGATTCCGGACTCAACGATTCATTATATCACGACATAATTAGGACGGTATTCTATTTTGCATTTTTCAGTTTTTATGACTAAGTTTGCCAATATTTTTCCAGACGGATGGATATTACAAGTAAAAAATATTACAAAATCAGTGAGGTTTCTGAAATGCTCGGGCTACCAATGTCGACCCTGCGTTTCTGGGAAAATCATTTTCCGGCCATCAATCCACGTCGCAACGACCGTGGGACACGATTCTACACTCCACGCGACATAGAGGTAATCCGCATGATAGCCTATCTTGTCAAAGACAAGGGCATGAAGCTTGAAGCGGCTCAAGAAGAGCTCAGACGCAATCGTGACGGAGTGGTCAAGAAATTTGAAACCGTCGAAAAGCTAAAAAAAATCAGAGCAACACTTCAGGAAATGCTCGACTCACTCCACAAACTTCGATAATCATAGCGGTCAATCATGGCAACAAGACAATCATCAACAAAATCCAAAAGCAAAAAAAATAGGCAGAAGTCGTGGTTTTACAGGCATTCCCTCGGATTGCTGATTGCAGGGATAGCCATCTTCGTAGCCGGAATATCAGCACTCGCATTTGTATTCATCCCTTATTCCGGCTCAGAGAGCGACAGCGAATGGATTTACATCCCCAAAGGGATTTCACAGTCTGCCGTGAAGGATTCCATGAAATCAAACCTCGGTTCGTCGATGGGAACGCGCGTATATATAATATGGAAACTCATGGGTGGGAATTCCGAAAAATCACAAGGCGCTTATAAAGTCATCCCCGGACAAAGCGCACTCAATATCAGCCGCAGAGTGGCACTCGGCCGACAGACTCCTGTGGAAGTAAAATTTAACGGCACACGCACCATGAGGCAACTGTCGGAACGCATAGCCGCCCAACTCCAATGCACACCCGTTGAGTTTATCGACGCCTGCGACGAGGTGCTCCCTGACAGCGGTTTCACACGGGAAACCTACCCTGCGGCCTTTATCCCTGACAGCTATGAATTTTACTGGAGCGCATCGCCACGTAACATCGTCCGCCGTCTGCTTGACTACCGCAACAGGTTCTGGGATAAGAACCGACGAGGCAAGGCATCCAAGCTGGGACTTACCCCGGCTGAAGTCGCAACAATAGCGTCGATTGTCGAGGAGGAAACCGCCAAAGCTGATGAAAAGCCAAAAGTAGCACGCCTATATCTCAACCGTCTCCACAAAGGCATGAGACTTCAGGCCGACCCGACTGTGAAATTCGCATCGGGCGATTTCACTCTCCGCCGAATCACAGGAAAGCATCTTGCAATCGAATCACCCTACAACACGTATAAAATAACCGGCCTCCCCCCCGGTCCAATCCGCGTGCCGGCATCGTCGACCATCGATGCTGTCCTCAATGCGCCAAATCACAATTATATATATATGTGTGCGAAGGAGGATTTTTCAGGATACCACAACTTTGCATCGGACTATCCGACGCATCAAGCGAATGCCCGACGATATCAGGCCGAACTTAACCGCCGCGGCATACGTTAGGACTACATAAGACTACATAAGACTACATTAACCACAATTCTCCTCATGAAATCAATAGCCACTTTTCCAGACAGCATATCTGCATCAATCGCACAAGGGATGCTCGAAGCCAACGGAATCCATTCCGTGATAGACAATCAAGCGATGGGTGCGCTCTACCCGACCCCACTGTCAGGATTGTCGGATGTAAATCTTATGGTCAACGAGAAAGATGCCAGCCGTGCAATCGAGCTGCTTAAAGAAGCCGGCGACGGCAACTGCTGAGACACGGCATAGACGCCCGGACTTGTTACGACATTCAGGCATATCGGGTTTTATTGAGACAAAAATCATATTTCGGATTTCCGGTCCAATGAAAAATCGGATATAACCGGGCTTAAAATCGGTAAAAGCGACCACTTTTTCGAAAAGTTTGTGTAACTTTGCAGCGACAACATACATGTTGTCAACAATACCTAAAGGCTGTCAAGGCCAGCCTTTGAACGATAACACCACCAGTATTCCATCCTAAACCCTATCTACCAACCCACACAGTCCTTAGCTCCGAACATATTTCCGATGAGTATGCCTTCCAACACACCTCCGGTTTCAAGAACAGAGATGATCAGCGTGTTTCGCTCATTGTCAGACATACCTTCAGTCAGTTTTCCATCGCGTCTCGACAGTATGCTTCTCGCCGTGTGCAAACAAGGTGAGATTTCAGCTGTCATCGATGTTGCGCCAAGACGCATGGGCCCAAGCTCAATCATGGTGCTCAGACCGGGACACATCATCAGCCAATGCAGACAAAGCGATGATTTCGACGGATTCTTCATCGTAGTGCAAGAGGAAAAAATCAATGAAATTCTTCCCTCGCTCCACTATGTGATTCCTTACAGCATTCACTACAATGCCAATCCCATTATTGAAATCACGGCGGAGGAACTTGAGACGCAGACTCTGATCTATGCGATGCTACAACGCCAGATAAAATCATCTGACAGGCTTTTCAACAAAATGGCTCTAAGTTCGATGTGCGAGGTGCTGTTTTATAACACGCTCGGCATATATGCCTCACGCGTAAACAACACAAAGCATAATTCCCGTCGCGAAGAGCTCCTCTCTCAATTCATTGACCTGATTGAAGCTAACTTCAAGACCGAACGTGCAGTGAATTTCTATGCCGAAAAGCTTTTTGTAACACCTAAGCACCTCTCGGCCGTACTTAAAGAAATCAGCGGAAAAACGGCCGGAGAATGGATTGACCACAGAGTCATACTCGAAGCGAAACTCCTCCTAAGGACGACCGGAATGAACATTCAGGAAATCAGTGTCGCCCTCAATTTTTCCAATCAGTCATTTTTCGGGAAATATTTCAAGCATCTCACCGGCCTTTCGCCACGAGAATACCGAAACCGCATATCCGAGTCATAAGTACTCAAAATCATATAATCCACATTCATGTCACACCTCTCCATCAAGATAATGTCAGTACTCAAAAAATTTTCGGTCACATTTCTTCTATCGGTATTTCTGCTCTCTCCTATGGCGACAGAAGCTTCGGAAAAAGAGACCGAGTCGCTGTATTTCAAGAAAATTGACGAAGCAGACAAAGCATGTGCCAATGGCCAATGGTCTGAAGCTGAAAATGCGCTTATCGAGGCTCTCCGGGCAGAACCGTCAAACCCGTCAAACGTGCTTCTGATTTCAAACCTCGGAATAATACGGTTCAATATGGGGCAGGATTCTCTTGCAATAGTGACCCTCAACGACGCCCATTCAATGGCCCCGTCATCAGTCACGATATTATCCAACCGGGCGAAAGTACTTGCTGCCAACGGATATGACGAAGATGCCTATCTCGATTATAACCGCATCATCGAACTCGACTCCCTTGAAATATCGGCAAGGCTTCCACGCTGTCTGTTTGCCCTGCGTCGTCACGACTTCCGCACCGCCAAATCAGACATGGAATTCATGGAGCAGAATTTTCCGGGAAATATAGAGACTGAAATCGCAGGCGCGGCTGTACGTAGCGGCACAGGTGATTTTGCCGGTGCAATCCCATATTACAGCAGGATACTCCTCGAACGCAAAGATCCCGAATATTACAGCGGACGCGCATACTGCTATCTCCTTACCGGTTCACTTCAGGAAGCTTCAGACGACATAAATTCGGCTCTGGCGCTTACGCCCGATGACGGTGAACTTTATCTCTACCGTGCGGCGTTAAATAAAATGCGCTACCGTCCGGCAGATGCCGAAGCGGATGCACGGAAAGCCGTCGAACTCGGTATCGACAAGACGCGCGCCACACAATTCTTAAGCAACCAGATTTCGGACGCTATGCCCAAACGTAAATAGGAAACAACCCAAAAGGGTGGAAAGTCCGCACAAAATTCAGAGTCTATGACAGGAACAGTAATCAAAAATACAGGCAGCAACTATCTCGTCCGTACAGATGACGGAACAAATATCAGCTGCAAAATAAAGGGAAATTTCCGTTTGAAAGGAATACGCACCACCAATCCCGTTGCCGTAGGCGACCGCGTAGTCATCAGCGGAGACAAGGATGAGACCAACTATATAACAGCGATTGAGCCACGCCGCAACTACATCATACGCAAAGCCACAAATCTGTCGAAACAAGGCCACATTCTGGCTGCGAATATCGACCAAGTGTGTCTTGTGGTCACTCTTTTCCATCCCGTCACATCGACCACTTTCATCGACCGGTTTCTTGCAACGGCCGAAGCCTATCGAGTCCCTGCGATATTGGTCATAAACAAAATCGACCTTATTGAAGATGACGCCGAGGCAATGGACTATCTGA
Organism: uncultured Duncaniella sp.; assembly: GCF_910578445.1. GTDB lineage: Bacteria > Bacteroidota > Bacteroidia > Bacteroidales > Muribaculaceae > Duncaniella. The sequence goes on from NZ_CAJTQC010000019.1 coordinate 38,907, forward strand.
ATGCAGTGAGCTACCTCTATGAATCAATCGGATATGCCGTGGTCAGGCTATCAGCAAAAACAGGAGAAGGTATAAATGTGCTTCAATCAAAGCTCAATGGAAAAACCACTCTCTTTTCGGGCAATTCGGGCGTCGGTAAGTCAACACTCATAAACGATCTTATTCCGGGTCTTGAACTTGCGACCTCAGAAATTTCAGACACACACGACACCGGTATGCACACCACAACATTCTCTGAAATGTTTGAAATACCCGGCATGGACGACAAAAGCTACATCATAGACACTCCGGGGGTAAAAGGGTTCGGCACATTGGAGTTCGACAAGCATGAAGTGAGCCATTTTTTCCCCGAAATTTTCAAAATCGGTTCGGAATGCCGTTACGGCAACTGCACCCACACACATGAGCCGGGATGTGCAGTCCGCGATGCACTCGAAAACCATCTTATATCAGAATCACGGTATTCATCTTATCTTTCAATCCTCGACGATTCAGAGGAGGACAAGTATAGAAAAAAGTTCTAAGCCGGAGCTATCCCCACTCAAGACAGTATCGATGTCCCCGATATGGCAGAGATTCTTGATGAAAGTTCAGGAAGAAGGTCAAGCGGAAGCGAGATTGAAAGCAGACACGTATTGTCGAATTCCTGCGATATGATTTTAACGACTTCACGTCCTCCCGGCGGATTTTGCGCCTTAAGCAGTTTCATGACATCGTTCATGGCGAGATAAGGGAACGTGAAGCTCAATGATGTCATATCTTTTCCCTCTATTATCTCGGCAGCCTCTATGGCCATACGGGCAGCCTCGCGATAGGCTGCTATCAAGCCGGATGTGCCCAGTTTTATACCTCCGAAGTATCTCACCACTATTATCACAATATTGGTGAGGCCGAATGAGTTTATCTGTCCGAGGATAGGCTTGCCGGCCGTTCCTGAGGGCTCTCCGTTGTCAGACGACAGATATTCTTTACGGTCAGACCCAATCATGTATGCCCAGCACACATGACGCGCATCGTGATATTCATTAGTATAAAGAGCCACATATTCCTTTGCTTCCTCAGCCGAAGACACAGGAATGGCAAAAGAGATGAAGCGGCTCATCTTTTCACGAAAAGCCGCTTCACTTTGCGATGATATGGTAAGGTAATTAGCCAATTACTCAATAAAATCAAGAAACTATAAGCATAGCGTCGCCGTAAACGCCGAATTTATATCCCTCTTTGACAGCTTTCTTATAAGCATCCATCACAAGATCATAGCCACCGAAAGCGGCCACCATCATGAGCATTGTCGAATAAGGCAGATGGAAATTAGACACAAGGGCGTCTGTCACTGAGAAATCATAAGGAGGGAAGATAAATTTGTTAGTCCAGCCTGAATATGTCTTCATATGATCGCCCATGCTCACAGAGCTTGCCACAGCGCGCAACACGGATGTACCGACCGCGCAAACGCGATGTCCACCATCCTTTGTCGCATTTACGAGATCGACAAGTTCCTCGCTTGCTTCCATCTCTTCCGAATCCATACGATGTTTTGTAAGATCCTCCACATCAATCTCGCGATAGTTGCCGAGGCCGCTGTGGATTGTGATGAAGCCCTGATTAACGCCCTTGATTTCAAGACGCTTCAGAAGTTCACGGGAAAAATGGAGTCCTGCACCGGGGACAATCACCGCACCTTCCTTGCGGGCGAATATGGTCTGGAATCTTTCAGCATCCTCCTCATCAGGCTCGCGGTTTATATAGTAAGGAAGCGGAGTTGTTCCTAACTTATAAAGCTCCTTCTTAAATTCTTCATGAGGGCCATCATAGAGAAAACGCAGAGTACGTCCGCGCGAGGTAGTGTTGTCGATAACCTCGGCTACCATTGACTCATCATCACCAAAATAGAGTTTGTTGCCGATACGGATTTTGCGGGCAGGCTCGACAAGGACATCCCACAACTTGTTTTCAGCACTCAACTCACGAAGCAGAAACACCTCGATGCGCGCACCTGTCTTTTCCTTGTTGCCATAGAGACGGGCAGGGAAAACCATTGTGTCATTATAGACAAAGAGGTCTCCATCATCGAAATAATCAATGATGTCTTTAAAGATTTTATGTTCGATTTCTCCTGTACGTCTGTTGACCACCATCATTCTTGATTGGTCGCGCTCAGGCGCGGGACGCTGGGCTATGAGTTCGTCTGGTAGACGGAATTTGAATTGAGAAAGCTTCATGCTAAAAATTATCTTATTTTCTTCTGAATTATCAAATATTTATGCCGTTAATCAACGGGACTGAAATCAGTCTGTGTCCGAACTGAGGAGTGCTTTCCCTGCCTCATCGTCATCCGGGAAAGTGAGCTCGACGGTGCGGATAAGTTCGACCGCCTGCTCGACTGTCAGACAGTCGTCAATCACAGCATCTCCCACTCGCGTACGACGCAGACCGATGAGATGTCCGCCGGAACCAAGAGCCTCGCCAAGATCGCGGGCTATCGCACGGATGTATGTACCCTTACTGCATACAATACGTAGAGTCAGTGTCATCTCGGCTGAGTTGAAATCCAACAGCTCTATTTCGTCGATAACCAGCACTTTGGGCTTAAGTTCCACATCATGGCCTTTCCGGGCCATGTTATACGCACGTTTCCCATCGACCTTGCATGCAGAAAATGCAGGAGGGACTTGCTCTATACGACCTGTGAAACGAGGAAGCACCTCCCGGATAAGGTCAAGTGTGATATGCTCCGTAGGATAGGTCGCATCAATCTCGGTTTCAAGATCAAACGACGGAGTAGTAGCACCAAGTCTGACAGTGGCCACATACTCCTTGACACCGGCCTGCAAAGACTCGATAAGCTTTGTCGCCCGGCCTGTCACAACCACCATCACACCTGTAGCGAGAGGGTCAAGAGTACCGGCATGGCCGACCTTGAACTTCTTACGGTGGAGACGATGAAGCAACACACCACGGAGACGTTTCACAACATCAAATGATGTCCATTCGAGAGGTTTATCTATATAAAGTATTTCACCTGTTACAAAATCCATGGCATATTCAGGATTTTACCATACGAGACAGAGGATACCTGCACAGAGGCAGTAGAGCGCAAACCAGATAAGCTTACCTTTTTTCACAATGTTGATCATCCATTTGCAGGCGATACAACCAACTATGAATGAAGCGAAAAATCCGATGACCAGAGGCCAAGTACCGACAGAAGCGCCAACGCCTTCTCCGGCAATAAGATCCTTGGCGCTCAGGAGAGCTTCACCAAGAATAGGGATTATAACCATGAAGAACGAGAATTGTGCAATTTTATCGCGCTTGTCGCCAAGAAGCAGACCTGTAGCAATCGTAGTGCCGGAACGGCTGAGACCGGGAAGAACGGCCACAGCCTGTGCGCAACCGATGATGAAAGCATCGGCCCATGTGATGTCGTGTCCCTTGATTCCTTCGACACGTTCACGCTGCGGATTTCTAAAGAAGTAGGCAAACGAAAGGAGAATCGCAGTAACAAAAAGGCAGCAGCCGACCACAGTCAGACCATCACCGAAAAATTGTTCTACAAAACTTTTAAAGAAGAGCCCGACAATAGCCACGGGGATACATGAAAGAAGAATCTTGCAGACATAGAAAAATTTATCGTCACGCGCAATGGTGAAGAATGACTTGCAGAGAGGCACAAATTCGTTCCATAACACCACTATAGTACTAAGCACAGTGGCTACGTGGAGCACAATGTCAAATTCAAGGGCATCCGAGCCTTCAAGCTTCAGGCCAAGAATTTCACGGAAAATCTCAAGATGTCCACTGCTGCTGATAGGCAGATATTCGGCAAGTCCCTGGACTATGCCTAAAATAAGAGCGTCAATACAATCCATTTCTGTATTATTATTTCAGATAAATTTTAGTCATTCTTTTCTTTACCCTTAGGGCTATACATGATTGCAAAACCCATGAAAATGAAACCGATAAATGCAATCGAGGGCCCGACAACGATACGTCGTGTCGAAAATATGTCAGGATTAAAGGCATCCCAGTCGGTAGCTCCGCCGGCCATCAGACAAAAGCCTGCCACAATGAGAATACCCGCTATGGCCATAAGAATAAAATTGGTTTTCAGTAACGGAAGACTGCTTTCGTTTTCTTTCAGCAGGCGCGATTCATCCTCGTCGCGCTTTGGAGCAGGGTTATAAGCCATATTAATATATTTGATTTATTTAAACATTTCATCGTATGATAACCGCAGATAACGGTTTGCCGCGAAAATTGCAGCGATAAAGCAGATAAGCATACCTGTCAACACCATCCCGACGAGAACAACCGCAACAATCTCCCAGCTAAGGAAGTCGCCCAGTTCAGGCTCGTAGGTCCGTCCATAGCAAACTGTCGCCACGAGAGCCAGCGACGCTATCACTCCTGCGACAAAACCGTTGACGATATTATCGGCCAGAAACGGCCGACGTATAAATGCGCCTGTAGCGCCAACAAGCTTCATAGTGTAAATGGTAAACCGCCGGGCATAAACCGTCAGACGGACAGTGTTGAATATCAGGATAAATGAAACCGTAAGCAATGCCACGGCTACAAACACCAACGCAAGCGAAAGGCTTCGCAACGAAGAATTCACACGGTCGACAAGAGCCGTGTGGACCTTAACCTCGCTAACCTGAGGCATGAGCATGAGCGGAGACGTCAGAAGTGCAATGCTGTCACTTGAAGCATATGCAGGATAGACCTTCACCTCAAGCTCTCCGACAAAAGGATTCACACCGGCAAGACGCACGATGTCTTCCTCCTCGCCTACCATTTTTTGCCAACGGTCAAGAACCGCATCAGGCGACGAGTAGACTGTGGCACGCACACCTCCCATTTTTTCTATTTTCGCCTTTACCGAACTGATATCAGAGGCTGTGACTTCTTCATTGAAGAGCACAACGAATCCCATATTTTCTTTTATCCCTTGTGTCACCTTGTGGGCAGCTATGCCCATGAAGGAAGCAAGGCCAAGTATGAAAAGCACCAGCGCGACAGACAGTGTCGCGGTTGCACGAGTGGTGAACAACGGAATTAAATGATGACGCCTTTTAGCCATGATAAATAATAAAGTGCAAAAATACAACCGACTGTGGCTGATGTCAAGAGATTTAACCAAATTTTAACAACAAAGTTCAAATTTAGGCCTCAATCCTTAGATTACAGACAGGGAACAGACTCATTTCACTGCATAAGAACGCCATTTTTCAATGAGCGCGGTCATGTCGGCCGGAATAGGCGCTGTGAAAAACATCTCTTCACCGGTGTCAGGATGGACAAAGCCAAGCGTACGCGCATGCAGAGCCTGACGAGGACATAAAGCGAAACAATTTCCCACGAATTTCTGATAGGAACCGCTGCGTTCTCCACGCAATATCACATCGCCGCCATAGCGTGCATCCGAAAACAACGGATGACCGATATGACGCATGTGCACACGTATCTGATGAGTGCGTCCTGTCTCAAGCACACATTTCACCAAGGCCACATGTATGAAATCCTCAAGCACCTCGTAGTGAGTGACCGCATGCTTTCCCGTAGGATCATCATCGGGCAGCACAGCCATCTGTAGCCTGTCTTTGGGATTTCGCCCGATATTTCCTTCTATACGGCCATTTTTCGGATCAGGCACTCCCCAGACAAGGGCGTTGTACTCACGTTTAGTTGTCTTGTTGAAAAACTGCCGGCCGAGATGGGTCTTCGCATCAGGAGTTTTGGCAACGACAAGCAGCCCGGAGGTATCCTTGTCAATACGATGGACAAGGCCAAGGCGAGGATCGCTCACGTCGTAGTCGGGATTGTCGCGGAAATGCCATGCGAGAGCGTTGACAAGCGTCCCCGAATAGTTTCCGTGACCCGGATGCACCACGAGTCCTGCCGGCTTGTTGACGACAAGAAGCGCGTCGTCTTCATACACTATGTCAAGCGGAATATCTTCAGGTATGATTTCAAGTTCATAACGCGGACGGTCCATCACAATCTGTATCGTGTCAAGCGGCTTGACACGATAATTCGACTTCACGGCTTTGCCGTTGACCAGAATGCATCCCGCATCCGCAGCCTGCTGAATGCGGTTGCGCGACGATTTCTCCATCCGGGTGACAAGATATTTGTCGACTCTCAGAAGCTGTTGACCTTTGTCGACCACAAAACGGAAGTGTTCATACATCTCCGTTTCTGCGCCGTCACCGACACTAACTTCCCCGGCATCAATCTCCGACTCCATGTCGAAATCCGTCATATCCTCAGCCGGGACATCCTTATCGAGCTCTTTCATTCCTTTTATTCGAAAAGATTGAGATGTTCAATGGAATCCGAAGATTCGGCGATGCTGTCATCATCAACGAACGTGTCGTTTACTCCCTGGCCGACTTCAAGTTCGACCGTGGCATTGACAGGGACTCGCGCTCCGGGTGAAAGACGGTGGCCCTTATAATAGACACCCAGCACGAGGTCCTTGAAGTCGCTTGGGATGCGCTTCTCGACAATATTCTTGATTTCCAATCCCTCGAGTATCGACTTGGCCTGACGCACCGATATGTCGGTAAGAGTCGGGACTGTCACCATCTTAGGCGAAAAAGCATTGATTGTGAGATAAATTTCACGGCCTTCTTTCACAACTGTCCCGACCTTAGGATTCTGGTCGATTACTGTTCCCGGACGGGTCGACTTATCGTAGACTGAATCGCTCAGAACCGCGACAAGCCCATCCTCGGAAAGCCGGCGGGAGGCATCGTCGTAAGTGAGCGACTTAACAGTCGGGACTATAATCGTGTCGTCGTGACGAGTCCACACATCAAGCCACATCATGGCAAGCCATCCAATGACAACAGCCACCAGAAACATCAGCCCAATGTGGAGGAGAATTCTTTTCATACACCTATGAATTATACATATTTAATATCAGAAGGCTATTTTCCCAATGCGATGGCAAAAACCTCATCTATAGTCGAAACATAATGGAAAGTCAATCCCGAAATATAAACCGGCTTTATATCCTCAATGTTCTTACGGTTGTCAGCGCAGAGTATTATATCAGTAATGCCGGCCCGTTTGGCAGCCAGAATCTTCTCCTTTATACCGCCGACAGGCAACACCTTGCCACGAAGAGTTATTTCGCCAGTCATTGCAAGACGCGATTTGACAGGGCGTCCGGTAATGGCCGACAGTATTGACGTACACATTGTAATACCGGCCGACGGACCGTCTTTCGGAATAGCACCTTCCGGGACATGGATATGAAGCTGACGGTTCTCGAAGCTCTCGGGGTCAATGCCATAACGCTCAGCACGGGCTTTCACCACCTGAGTGGCGATTACGGCAGATTCCTTCATCACATCACCGAGATTTCCGGTGATTGTCAGTTTCTCTCCCTTACCCTGTGTGATGGACGATTCGATGAAAAGTATCTCGCCACCGACAGCGGTCCATGCCAGACCGGTCGCCACTCCGGGAGTGTCGGAAAGCTCATAGCGCTCGGGGGTATAAGTCTCGACACCGAGGTATGCTCTTAAATCATCGGGCTCGACATGGAGCTTATATGACTCACCGCGCATCTTTCCAAGAACGATTTTGCGGATCACTTTGGCAAGTTCCTTTTCGAGCAGGCGGACACCGCTTTCACTCGTATAGCTTTCTATTATTTTCGTCAGTGCTTCAGTCGAGAATGTGATTTCGTCTTTACCAAATCCGTTTTCTTCAGCCAGACGCGGCACGAGATGCTTACGCGCTATCTCTATTTTCTCTTCCGGGAGATAGCCGGAGATGTCTATAATCTCCATTCGGTCAAGCAACGGACGTGGAATTGTCGAAAGAGTATTGGCGGTAGCGATGAAAAGCACGTGCGAGAGGTCATAGTCGACATCCACGTAGTTATCATGGAAATGACTGTTCTGCTCAGGGTCAAGCACTTCGAGAAGAGCCGACGAGGGATCTCCTTTGAAATCGCTGCCTGTCTTGTCGATTTCATCGAGCAAGAGGACCGGATTAGATGTCCCTGCGCGCTTGATGGCATCAATGATACGTCCCGGCATCGCGCCTATATACGTACGGCGATGACCGCGGATTTCAGCTTCGTCATGCAGACCGCCGAGCGACACTCGCTGATACTTGCGACCGAGCGACTTCGCAATCGACTGACCAAGCGAAGTCTTGCCTACACCGGGCGCACCGACAAGGCAGATAATTGGCGAACGGCCTTCCGGTGTATTCATCATCACCGCAAGCTGTTCGAGAATGCGCTCCTTTACCTTCTCAAGGCCATAATGATCCTCGTCGAGAATCCTTTCGGCAGCCTGAAAATCTGTATCGAGTTCAGAATATTTTCCCCACGGAAGGTCTGTCAGCAATTGCAGATAGGTATATTGAACCGAATAGTCGGGGCTCTGCGGGTTAAGTCTGCGCAGTTTTTCGAGTTCCTTATCGAATGTACGCTTCACAGCCTCCGGCAAATCAAGCTTCTTGACTTTTTCTTCAAGAACCCTGCAATCGTCATCATCGCCGTAGAGCTCTTCGCGGAGCACCTCAAACTGGTGTTGAAGGAATGCATTGCGCTGCTGCTCGTCGATGTTGCGACGTGCCTTGCGATGGACATCCGCACGGATTTCAGCCATTTCCTCGCTATGGGCAAGATGAGACAGGAGCAGCTGTGCGCGGTCTTTCATGCGATTCTTGCGCAGGAGCTCGATTTTCACCTCAGGTGTGAACGGAGAATGTGTCGATATAATATTTATAAGCAACTGCGGCCCCGGGATATTCTCTATGTTGAATGCAAGATCTGTCATCTTCTCGTTGCCGGCATGAAGAATATTGAGTGTTGTCTGCCGTATATCGTCTACGAGTGCGATGAACTCCTTGTCGCTTTGACGCGAGGTGCTCTCCCGGACAGACTTTACCTGAGCTGCAAGCGCACCCGGGATATGTCGTCCTTCAGCCTTCCCGGTAATCTTGATTTTTTCACGCGCCGAAAGAATCGCAGTATGCGTCCCGTCGGGCAGATCGAAAGTCTTCAGGACATCGGCCACGACGCCATATTCGTAAAGGTCCTCCAATGCCGGATGTTCAGTCGAAGCATCCCGCTGACAGAATATTCCGACAGGGATATGATTTTCAGCTGCTGCGGCAGCTGTCATTACCGACACTTCACGTGCAAGTGTTATCGGGAAAGTGACACCCGGAAACAACACGAGGTCACGCATGGCAATTATGGGGAGGTCGTTGAAATCGGGTGTCGGACGCTCTGCCGGCACACCTATGTCAATCTGTCCGACCGACACTATTTTTGTGCTGTCTTCTTTCATCTCTGAGTTATTGTGCATCTGTTGTGTTCATGTTGGCCAAACGGAGTAGCCATGAGCTTCCATAAAAACGCTCACAGGCGAAAATACATACGCCTCATCGGATAACGGATAAAAAACACCGCCTGCAACAAGCCGTTTGGCAAAACGCGACCCCAAAGTTAATTATTTTTCCTCAATTAATCTCAATCACCACTCTCCTATTTTAATTATAGGTGTCACCATTCATCAAAACGCACTATTTACATGCAATGAACATTCTTTGCATACAATATTTAACTTACTTTAACTTAATAACATTTTGATTCAATCCAACCTAAAATGGCTTACAATCTGTCTGCCATATCCACAGCATCTTTAACAAATTTTCAGCCTTTCGGCAACAAAACATATCCATGTTATAAAGATGTGTTTTATAGCAACCTTACAGGATTAGGATTTTTAAAAATTAAAATATAACTTTGCATCAACATCACGGAGCGCAATGCTCAAAAACATTTTAAGTAAAACAATTCGCGCCGTGATGTTAACAAAGCTCTCAACCAAAATCAAGAGACATTTGCATTATTAGACATTTATAAATCCACTGACGTTAAGTACTATGTGTAAGCAGCGAAGGATGACCGTGAGGCCACCCTTCGTTTTTTATATACCATATAGGCTACATGCTGTAAAAAAGGCTTTGACCCCTTACTCAGGCCGCCCATATCGGTCTATAAGCCAGATTATAATATCGGACTCAGGAGACGGCAGAGTGATTCCTGAAATTTTCTTTTGCGGTCGCGTCGATTCCATTCAGCAAGCTTAAGCCTGACACATTCCTTGGAATCCTCTTCGAAATTTTTGGTAAGTATGCGATTGGTCTCAGGCGAATACATGACCAGATTTTCCTCAAAATTATGCTCAAGGCTGCGAAAATCAAAATTAGTAGACCCGAGTGTCGAAAAATCGTCATCCACAATCAGAACCTTTGCATGCAGCATTCCGGCATCATAAAGATAGACCTTTACTCCGGCAAGCAGACATTCCTCCACATAACTGTGGGACGCATATGTGAGCACACGAGAGTCTGACCACATAGGCATCATCACCCTGACATCAACACCGGCAAGCGCCGCGCTTTCGAGCGCTTTCAGCAGTCCTTCGCTTGGCAGGAAGTATGGGGTCTGAAGCCAGACGCGCCGACGCGCCGATGAAATAGCTTTATAAAAAAGCAATGTCATATTTCCCCAACGGTCATTCGGGCCGGATGCAAGCACCTGCATAGTGACATTACTCACGCCCTCGTGCAACACATCAGTGACAGCCCCGATTGGATCGCAGAGAAGCTCGTGGCCCATGAACTTCCAGTCAACGGCAAAATGATACTGCAAAGCGGCGACACACGGTCCGGTGATACGAGCAGCCGTGTCGCGCCATTTCCCCAAAGTTCCGCCCGACACATACCTCTCAGCCACATTCATTCCGCCTATATATCCGATCTTGCCGTCAATGACCACGACTTTGCGGTGATTGCGCCAGTTAAGACGATTGACATGCGTCGGAAACGAAAGACGGAAAAACGAGTGCACTTCCACTCCATTCTCTTTCATACGCTGAAAAAAGTCACGACGGCGGGCATCAAACGACCCGATGTAGTCATAAATCACCCTGACCTTGACACCGGCACGCGCTCGCTCGATTAGAATGTCACGCAACCGTCGTCCGAGTGGGTCGCAAGCAATGATGTAAAATTGCAGATTGATATATTCCCGCGCATTTCGCAAATCGTCGAAAAGCTCTTCGAAATGACGCTCACCGTTGCTGAAAATCATGACATCGTTTCCGGTATAAAGGTTTGCGCCCCCTATGCTGTAGGCAAGTCTGATGCGCTGACGGTTTTCGACTGAAAGCTGCTTGTCGAGTTTCGGCAAGGGCTGCGTACCCTCATGCTTAAGAAGCTTCCGGCGGTTACGGCGCGAAATCATACGCACGTTGCGTATGCTGCGACCGAATACAAAATACAGGATTACACCTCCTACCGGGAATAGCAGCAGAGCCATCACCCACCCCAATGTCTTCAACGGATTGCGGTTTTCACTTATGACAACCACTATCACACAAAGAATCATCACGACATAGCCAATCCCCAACCCCCACCAAAGGTTGGTCCAGCTAAGACTTATAAATTCACTTATAAAGACATCGTGCATAATCTTTCATGTGGGCTCCGGAAAACAACCCGGAAGCTTATTTTCATGTTGATTGTCCGCAAAGTTAACTCATTCCCCTAACTTTATCAACACAACTTTGACAAAAATCAAGAAATTATTTCTAATTTCGTACTCTATTCTCTTCATCGACCTATATAACCTTAGAAATATATAGGACTGAATCTGAACTTCAATTTTTATCAATCTCTAAAACCAGCAACAATGCATTCAGGTTTTCTCCGCATAGCCGCCACCGCACCGACCGTACGCGTCGCTGATGTCGATTTCAATCTCTCGCAAATCAAATCAAAACTTGCCGAACTCGATAAAGCTGGCGTAGAAGTTGCCGTATTCCCTGAAATGTGCCTGACGGCATATACGTGCGCCGACCTCTTTCACAATTCAACGCTCCTCAATGCCGCAAGCCGTGCGCTTCTTGAACTTCGCGATTATTCCCACACTCTCAATCTACATTTCGCCGTCGGCCTGCCTGTAAGCCATGCCGGAGCGCTCTACAACTGCGCTGCTTTTATCCGCAACGGACGTGTCGACCTCGTAGCGAAAACATACATTCCAAACTATAACGAGTTTTATGAACGCAGATGGTGGAGGCCTCTTCCGTCAGGAAAAACCGTGACTGTCAGCATTCTTGGCGAACAGTTCGAAATGTCGGCAGGACGCATATTCAATTCCCATGGCGCTAAAGTCGGCATAGAAATCTGTGAGGACCTCTGGGTTCCTATTCCTCCTTCCTCACGCCTCGCAATGGCAGGAGCGCAGGTGATACTCAATCTGTCGGCTTCCGATGACCTCATTGGCAAATATGCCTACCTCCGGTCACTGTTACGTCAGCAGTCGGCTCGCTGCCTGTGCGCATACGTATATGCCGGCGCGGGATGGGGCGAATCGTCAACCGACCTGACATTTGACGGCAAAGCAATCATCGCAGAAAACGGCACTATATTAAAGGCCAACGAGCGCTGGAATCCTTCTGACAACACTTCGATTGCCGACGCAGACATTGAGGCCATCAACCGCGACCGTCTCCACATGACCACATTTGCCGACTGTGCAGAAGCCGAATGCAACGGTATCGAAATAGAACCCATAGTCAGGAATGCCGACACAACCGACCTTTCCGCCGATACACAAACACTATTAAGATATATAGACCCACATCCGTTTGTCCCGGCAAGCGACGAAGCACGACGCGAGCGTTGCGAGGAAATCATCAACATTCAGGTCGCAGCACTTGCCAAACGCCTCGACGCCATTCACTGCACCACTCTTACAGTCGGCATTTCAGGAGGTCTGGATTCTACGCTTGCACTCCTCATCGCCGTACGCACATTCGACCGCCTGAAACTTGACCGCAAAGGGATCATCGGTGTGACAATGCCGGGTTTTGGCACGACAGACCGCACACACACTAATGCCGTCGAACTGATGGAAGGTCTCGGCGTTTCTTCACGCGAAATCTCAATCGCTCCGGCCGTCACACAACATTTCAAAGACATCGACCATGATCCTTCCATACATGACGTGACCTATGAAAACTCACAGGCCCGTCAGCGCACACTACTTCTGATGGACATTGCCAACCAGACCGGAGGCATCGTCCTCGGCACAGGCGACCTCTCGGAACTCGCCTTAGGATGGGCTACGTATAACGGTGACCATATGTCAATGTATGGCGTAAACGCCGGCGTTCCCAAAACTCTTGTCAAATACCTTGTCGGATATTTCGCCAATGAAGTCCCGGAAATGTCGACAGTGCGCAAATGCCTCCTCGACGTAATCGACACCCCAATCAGCCCCGAGCTAATCCCGGCCGACAGCAACGGAAACATCAAACAGAAGACCGAAGACCTCGTCGGTCCTTACGAGCTCCACGACTTCCTCCTGTATTATACACTCCGCTTCGGATTCACTCCCGAACGAATCTATCTTCTTGCACGCCATGCATTCTCGAAAGAGCAATATCCCGACGAGGTAATCCGCCATTGGCTCTCTACATTCTTCCGCCGGTTCTTCAGCCAGCAGTTCAAGCGTTCATGCCTCCCTGACGGACCTAAAGTCGGCTCCGTGTGCCTCTCTCCCCGTGGCGACTGGCGAATGCCATCCGACGCATCCTCCACACTATGGAAATAACATCTTAACTTTCTAAAAAATCATGAAAAAACTTGGTCTGCTACCACGAATACTAATAGCCATCGTTCTCGGCATAGCCATCGGATACATATCGCCGATGTGGTTTGCTCAGATAATGGCCACCTTCAATTCAATCTTCTCCCAGTTTCTCGGATTCATGATTCCGATGATAATAATAGGGTTCGTAGCACCGGCTATCGCCGACATCGGCGGACGAGCAGGCAAACTGCTTGTCGTCACAGCCGCCATAGCCTATGCCGCGACATTTTTTGCCGGAATACTCTCCTATTTCACCGGCTCACTGTCATTCCCGTCTCTCATCGGCGGTGAACAAGGGATGGCTCTACTCGGCGATACGCCGAAAATATCGCCATTTTTCAATATCGAAATGCCACCTCTTATGACAGTCATGACGGCGCTTGTCTTTGCTTTTATGTTCGGGCTTGGCATGGCATTTGTCAAAGAGACTGCCCTTCGCAGAGGCTTCGACGAATTCCGTGATATTGTCTCAAAGACAATCGACACCGCCATCCTTCCACTTCTGCCTATCTACATCTTCGGCATCTTCTTAAACATGACCCTTGAAGGACAGGTGGGGATGATATTGAAATGCTTCATAAAAATAATAGTCATCATCTTTATCCTCCATGTCTTCATTCTGGTGCTACAATATTGCATCGCAGCATTATTTGCGCGCAAAAATCCATTCACAATGTTGCGCACCATGCTTCCGGCTTATTTTACGGCACTTGGGACACAGTCATCGGCCGCCACAATTCCGGTGACACTACGCCAGTCCATAAAAATGGGTGTAAGCGAAGACATAGCAGGATTCGTAATTCCGCTATGCGCCACTATCCACATGAGCGGCAGTACGCTCAAAATAGTCGCATGCGCGCTTGCGCTGATGATCATGCACGACCAGCCACACGATTTAGGTCTCTTCTGTCATTTCATCGGCATGCTTGGCATAACCATCATAGCCGCGCCCGGCATCCCCGGCGGAGCTATAATGGCTTCAATCGGGCTACTGCAATCAATCCTTGGTTTCGACCAGCAGATGGTGGCACTGATGATAGCTCTCTACATCGCGATGGACAGCTTCGGGACAGCGTGCAATGTCACCGGCGACGGAGCTATAGCCGCAATAATCGACCGGATCTTCACGCCAAACAAACCAATTGCCACAAAATAGGCCGTGATAACAGACTCTGATTATCAATATATTATAAAAAATCTAAAATTTATTGTAACTAATCCGTGATTTCTCCGTCTTATATATAGAAACGTTAACTATCCGGGCCCTCATTAAGAACTTTAAAATTAACGAAAACTACACTATAATGATGAAAAAATCACTTATCACCCTTCTGTTTCTCGTATTGGGATTAGGGGTATTCTCAGCATCCGCTGAAACAAAAATCGTCAACATACGCCAACCATTCTCCGAACTTGAAGCAAGTGCAGGAGTAAAGATTATCTACCAGCCGGGAAATCGCAACAACCCCACGGTCAAGATTTCAGGAGATTCAAAACGAATCGCGAATATTGATGTACGCATAAGTGGAAAGACCCTTAAAATATCGCCTAAACGAGACCGCTTTGGCAATCGTAACGGCAGCCAAATCAAAGGTGTAATCGTTACGGTAAGCGCACCGATGGTCAACGAAATTGATGTTTCGGCAGCCGCATCTGTCAGATGCGATGTCCCGATTTCAATTTCATCACGTAAAATGGAATTCGAAGCATCATCAGGCGCTTCAATTTCGTTTACATCAATAGATTGCAGCCGTGTTGAACTCGATGCGACATCAGGTGGAGCAATCAGCATCAAAAAATTAAAGGCCAACAAGGCAGAACTCGAAGTATCATCCGGCGGATCCATAAGTGTCAACAATGTCTCCACAGCTTCGATTGATTGCGAGGCATCATCAGGTGGATCCATCAAAGTCGCCGGCATCTCTACGAAAGGCTCTTTTTCCGCATCAAGCGGCGGTTCTATAAAAGCCTCAGGGCTTACCGTCCGCAATTCGAAAGTCGACAAGTCAATCGGAGGCTCAATACGCGTCAACTCACAAAATTAAAATCGATCACGCCATTAGTCAGATAAAAAGCGGAACATATGGAATGCCATTCCGGCCATCCATATGTTCCGCTAACTTTTTATAAAATTTTGACAGCCAATGGAGCGCCGACGACGAGTGGCATCATTGATTCCATGACCATTATGTCATTCTACGACACTGTTTTTCTGTCTCACTCGTGGTAATCAGTTTCGAGGAAATCGATAGTGCCTTTGTAATCAGCATTTACTATTACCTTTCCATTGGTCATGGCAGCTATCTGCGCGCTTCTGTTGCGTCGGCTATAATCTCTCATCTTCAAAAATGATATTCTTTTAGTCTTGAAGAGTTTATCAGGATTGATAAGAGTCGGCTTGAATGGCTCACTGCATTTTTGCAGACCTGTGATTTCAAATCCATATTCACCACCGTCTGTCTGAGCCTTCATGATAAGCCCTGGAAGACCGCATAATTGCCACGGACCATCCTGAACAGGAATCTCCGGAGCAAACCAAGCCGTCCATCTTCGACCGTGATAATCCGCCGTCGCAAGATGACATTCATAGTCAAGGATCGTCGTTGTCGAATCGCACAATTCCCATGAAAGATCATTCATATCAACCTCATACTGATATATGTCACCATTGCTATCCCAGACTGTTATCAGGTTAGTTGAGAAATTTTTCCTGCATTTATATCTGCTATCTGCCATTAACCCTTTTTCTCTCATCAATTTAAAGGGATCTTCACCGGTGTCACGGGCTTGCCTGAAAGCATCTCCCATAACCTTGTCTCTGATTGCACATCCCGCTGGATCATTGTTAAGAGAGTCAACATAATAGGTCTGAGGATCATAATAATATGATAAGCCATCTCCTATTTGCAGAATGTATTTATATTCACGCTTACGGGGGTTATCATGTTTTTTATTATCATAACTTTTCCATGCGACATACTGGGCTTTCAGTTTAGCCATATCCCTTTCCTCTGCCAAAATCGAAGAAAATGACAGAAGTAAAACCAATGTATAGATATATTTTTTCATAAGCAGTGGATATAATTAGGTTCTTTCTTTTTCATGGTGAAAACAGTTACTTTAGTCAAAAATATAAACATTAGACTTTGTATAGTCTACACGATTAAGTATCTGCACATCATTATAGTTCTGCAATTGCAAATTTAGGTAAAATTTACAATATTACAAGTAATAACATGTTAATTTCCCTTAATAACTATGTAATATTAGACATTTGCATATCTCAACTTAGAGGCATCAATTTCAAAGCGCGTCACCAGTCGCTATCCACAGGAAGCAATGATACGGCCACCACCATACGTTTGACGACAATCATTAGTCTGATTGCATTATTAATTAAATTTTCAAACTGACTCTGTATATCACCCGCAGTTCCGCCGCAACCCCCAGCTACAGATTCCGAGGCTAAGGCCGCCTATTGAGTCCACACGTTTTCAAAAAGTGACTCCAAAGTATAAATCCATATACGACACGACTCTCTTTTTTACAGCATTTATCACGCCAGTCTGCGTCCTATTATAATTGTCTGGAATCATGATTGAGTCAATCAGACAATAAAATTTAACGCACATAATTTTATTCGATATCTCGGAATCAAGTCGACTCGGCTAAGACATCATTCTACGAACTGAGATATATACATAATATATATATCCCTTAATTTTTCACCTGACGTTCTACAGCCTACCCTTAAAGTAGCCGATCGCATCACGCTGTATTTTTGAATTCATCAAGAAATTTCCGCCCAAATACAAACCGGCAAATATAACTGCCTGCAACAGACATATAATTAATGGTTGCAAATCGAGATTTCCTATAAACGCACACGGAATCGAGATGAGCACAGTCTGAAAAAAATAAGGGACAATGTCAAGCATATATGCCCATAGCGAACGTTTTGTAAGCCGAATGACATAGTAAAGCGTCACACCCCACGTAATAGCCGAAGCCACAAACTGTCCACAAAGCAGATATTTCAAACCTTCAACCGGCGATTCCGGCGACTCCAGACCGATGTAAGGAAAAACTATTACTATAGCGACAATCGCTGCCAAGTCCCTGACAATTTCAGTCACGACAAGCAATTTTGCTTTCCCAAGCCCCAATATGTAATTGCGGTAAAGCAACATCAGCACCGTAAAAACGCCCTGACCTAAAAGAATCTGGAAAAGTATTATCGACGGATCCCATTTAGTGGCAAACAATGTGTGGAAAATAGGGCGCGCCATCAATATCAACAAGCCCATTGCCGGAAATAGAAGATAGGCCGTAAAACGATGTGTCTTCGCACACATGCGCACATAACGCTCCGAATCATCCTGCACCTTTGACAGCAATGGCAGAAATGACGCTGTCAAGACTTGAGAAAGGGACATGACGCCCATCTTACTCCACTTGTCGGCCTGACCATAGTAACCCAACGGCACAAGTCCGGCTCTCAGACCAATGATAAAACCTGATATATTCTGGAACGCCGTGTTGAGAAACGACGAAAACATGACACCGCTACCAACGGCAAAACAGCTACGAAGAGATTCTGACGAAAAAGCCCATAGCGGCCTCCACCCTCCGGTTGTCCACAAAATCAAGGATTTCACAGCTCCGATGGCAATTGTCTGCCATACCATCGCCCATGCCCCCCAACCGGTGACTGCAAGACCGATGCCGACCACAGAGCCGGCAATCAGTCCGATTGAATTGCTGACGGCCACCATCCTGACCTCCATCTTTTTCATAAGTATGTTGGTCTGGACAATCGCACTGGCATTTAGAATGAATGAAAGGAACATCACCCTTGCCAATGGAATCAGCCGTTGGTCACCGCCAAACAATTGCGCAATCCAAGGCGAAGCAAAGAACAGCACTATATACAAAGCTATAGCCACGCCGAGATTAAACCATAAGACAGTCGAGTAGTCAAGACGTGTCGGCTCTTTGCGCTGAATCAAAGCTGAGGAAAATCCACTGTCGATAAACAACGAGGCGAATGCCTGAAATACAAGAATCGCCGTCACGAGGCCAAAATCCTCCTGTGAAAGCACCCTCGCAAGCACTATGCCGGTGATGGCATAAAGTACTTGCGACGACACACGGTCAATCACATTCCACTTTATAGTGCGTGCGACAGTGACCTTCAGGCTCTCATCTTCATTTTGGATTTCCGCCATCCTTAATCAGGATTTCTTGTTAATGATGAAGCACCTTTTCTACTGACCGATGGGGAATGTCTTTATTCCCACCGAACGGTTCTTTATCTCAGGATTACCCTTATAATATACTTTCGTGCTGCCCGCGCCCATAACTGAAAGCGACTTTATGGCCCAGAGGCCTATGGATCCTGTACCACCGGCCTTGACAGAGGCGGTCTGAGCCTCAAGGCCGTCAGCCTGAATGACACCTGTTCCCATGAAATTAAAATTCGCATGCTCACATTTGCCATTCACCACCAATGTTCCATTGCCGGTCGATATGGCCGCATTCATTTCAGTCACAGTGACATCATTGACAACAAGACGTCCGTTGCCAATCAGTTTTGCAGAGAATTTCGGTCCTTGTGCAATGTTCACCACCTTCACCAGCGAATCGCCTGAGTTCTCGACCTTAGTCAGATATGTAGAATAAACATGAACGGTGGGCAGATTGCTTGTTCCGACGTTCTCAGTCGATACCTGCATCGAAAGTTTCCCCTTTTTATTGTTGAATATGAATGCAGAAGCCTGTGATGCCGGGCAGGTAAAGACAGCCTTGCCGGCGGAATCAGGATTGCACGAGTAAACCACATTAATGCCGTCGACAACTTTAAGTTCATGGAACTCATTGACATTAAGCTCATATTTTACAAGATTTGCACTCTGCATGCTGCCCACGAATCCGAGCAGAAGTAAAAAGGAAACAAATGCTTTCATTTTCTTATTTCGGTTTTGATTAATTTATATTCTTCAGTTCTAAGGCAATTTACCGACCTCAAGCCTCCGGCTGATTTTTCAGGACAATTTCTTCTACCCGATCGAGAATTGCGAGCAAATCCTCAAGATTAGAAGCCCTGAGCATTTCAATGCGCAAAGGACGGAAATTAAATATCCCTTTAAACAAAGGAGAGGCCGCGAGATGACGACGTATATGAAGAATTCCCCTATACTCGTCAATCCTGTCCACGCTTTCATGAATCTGACGGCGAAGGAGATTGAATTTTTCATTAATCCCGACAGATTCTCCAGACGTGCCGTCGATACACCGCCGTATGTCGCTGAATATCCAAGGTGCGCCAATTGAAGCACGTCCGACCATGACTCCGTCCACACCATAACGGGTAAAAGCATCGCGGGCAAGCTCGGGCGTGGTGATGTCTCCGTTTCCGATAACAGGAATAGTAAGACGCGGATTCTCTTTGACACGCGCTATCATTTCCCAGTCGGCAGATCCGTTATACATCTGAGAGCGTGTGCGGCCATGAACCGTAAGCGCCTTGATACCACAATCCTGAAGCTGCTCTGCAAGCGTCACTATAATCTTGGATTCATGGTCCCATCCAAGCCGGGTCTTCACCGTCACCGGGAGATTGACCGCATCGACCACCGCACGTGTTATCTCAAGCATCTTGGGAATGTCGCGCAACATGCCTGCGCCTGCTCCCTTACCGGCTACCTTTTTCACCGGGCAACCAAAATTTATATCTATAATATCCGGCGACGCGGCCTCAACAATTTTTGCAGCATCGACCATCGGCCCGACCTCACGTCCATAAATCTGTATGGCCGTAGGCCGTTCGTTTGGATCAATGGCAAGCTTACGGGTAGTGGATGGAATGTCGCGCACAAGCGCGTCGGCACTGACAAATTCAGTGTAGACCATCGAAGCCCCCTGCTCTTTGCAAATGAGCCGGAATGAGCGGTCGGTCACATCCTCCATAGGGGCGAGCATCACAGGTCGCTCCCCTAAATCTATATCTGCTATCTTCATTGGTCATTAACTGGCTAAGACAAAGCGCACGGACAATCTATCTCGAATAGGACATTACATAAATATGTCATCATAAATAGCCGACGTGTCTGTTTACAAGAGCAAAATTAGCAAATTTTTCTCTATTATTCCTATCTAACAATCTTCAAATGGCTATCTATTGGTCAAAACCGCCAATATCCACGGAAAATGGTATAAAAAAAGAAGCTGGTCACTCTCAATCAGAGCAATCAGCTTAATTTTTTCTTGTCTAAGAAAGTTGCGACTATGCAGAGCCGAAATTATTCAGCAACAGCAGCAGAGTCAGCAGGAGCAGCTACGCTGTCAGCAGCAACTGAATCAACAGCAACTTCTTCTACAACAGCAACTTCTTCTACAACAGCAGCAGTATCAGCAGCAGCGGCAGCCTTGTCAGAAGAACCGCAAGAGAAAAGTGATGCGCTGAATACAACAGCGAGTAATAAAACTAACTTTTTCATTTTTTCTTTTTGATTAAATTATAAAACAATTTTAAGCTTCAAAAACAGCGCAAAGGTAAGACAATTTATCGACTTGGCAAACTTTTTTTAGAGTTTTTTCCGCCAAGTCATGATTTTTAGCAAAAAAGTCCAAAATTTTGTCATCTGACAAACCCGAATTTAACATTTGCGTCATTAAGACCAATATTGTCCTAAACGTTTTGGGCAAAAATAAAAATAGGAAGTAGTTACTAA
>NZ_CAJTQC010000020.1:0-46527 GCF_910578445.1 uncultured Duncaniella sp.
TCTACATTCCCTCCAAATTTTATACGGTATTTTAACAGAATTTTAACACTTTTCCCTATATTGAGCCTTTTACCACATTATTTAATATAATATAGCACTCACAATCGCATCAAAAAAATCTCCCCTACCCTTCGCAAAAGGCAGAGGGAAGAAGTGAAAAAAGTATGAAAGGCCGATAAAAAATCATGCACAAGGCAACAGCGACCATCATATTTTTTTATGCAATGATGATTTTTTTCACAGAAGCGCCCAATTCAGAATAACACCTGACCGAAGAAAAAGATTAGACTGCACAGTATTTTTTTGATATTAATAGCATATTAGCGGTTGGATTTCGATGAATTTAACTCATAGATTGGGAAAATAGGACAAAAATTCGTATATTTGCAAAATATTTGAAGGGACAATGAGAAAAAGCCATAACTTTCATCATCTTCTTTTATAAAAAATCACCGGAGCAATCCTAAGAATATTGTCCGGGACAGCAGAGCCCCGATGCTTAAAGCTGTAAGGCCGGAAGCATGAATGCTCTAAAAACATCAGTTCAATTAACATTCTTAATCTTAAAGAACCGGCAGAGCTCTTCTCCCCGATAAGCCGATGCGGTCTAAAAAATTTTAAAAACACGACTTATTTAAAGACTTTATGTGCGGAATTGTTGGTTATATCGGCTCAAACAGAGCCTATGACATCCTGATACAGGGACTCAAGCGCCTTGAATATCGCGGTTATGACAGCGCCGGTGTAGCGCTCGTGGACAGCGAAGGGACGCTTCATGTCCATAAATCACAAGGAAAAGTTTCTAATCTTGAACATGTGGCTCAGGCAGGCTGCATCGAAGGCACGCTCGGTATCGCCCATACCCGTTGGGCCACCCACGGCGAGCCGAACGACACCAATGCCCATCCCCATGTGTCGCAAAGCGGCATGATAGCGCTCGTCCACAACGGCACTATCGAGAACTACGCAGTGCTGAAAAAAGTGCTGACCGACCACGGATATGAATTCAAGAGCGAGACTGACACTGAAGTGCTCGTCCAGCTCATCGAATATATCAAGCTCACTTCATCGTGCACGCTCCTCGAAGCTGTCCGCGAAGCTCTGCTTCAGGTCGAGGGCGCATATGCAATCGCTGTCGTAGAGCAGGAAAACCCCGACACGATGATTGTTGCCCGCAAGAGCTCTCCGCTGGTAATCGGCGTAGGCGAAGGCGAGACTTTCATCGCATCAGACGCAACCCCAATCGTCGGGTACACCGACAAGGTTATCTATCTCAAAGACAACGAAATCGGCATCATCAGCCGCAACGAACCTCTTCAGGTAATCTCACTGTCGAACAACCAGCCTTCAGACATCAACATCCAGAAGCTGAAGCTCTCGCTCGCCCAGCTTGAAAAGGGCGGATATGACACGTTTATGCTAAAGGAGATATTCGAGCAGCCTTCGACGCTGCGCGACTGTCTGCGCGGACGCATCGTCGACAATTGCTCGCGTGTCGTGCTCTCGGGCGTTGAGCTCAACAAAGAGCGTTTCATGACAGCCGAACGAATCACACTCGTGGCCTGCGGCACGTCGTGGCACGCCGCACTCATCGGCAAGCGTCTCATACAGGATTTCTGCCAGATTCCCGTCGAAGTGGAATATGCTTCAGAATTCCGCTACGGAAATCCGGTGCTCAACGAGAAGGATATAGTAATCTCGATAAGCCAGTCGGGCGAGACAGCCGACACGCTCGCAGCCATACAGCTCGCACGCGAGAAAGGCGCGTTTGTCTATGGTATATGCAACGTGGTTGGCGCATCAATCCCCCGCAACACTGACTCTGGAACATACATCCACGTAGGTCCGGAAATCGGTGTGGCCTCGACAAAGGCGTTCACAGGTCAGGTGACAGTGCTCACTCTGCTCGCGCTATCCGTCGGCCAGCTTCGCGGAACAATCGACAACGAGATGCTCCACGATATACTCGTCTCGCTCGAAAAGATGCCTGAGACTATCAAAGAGGCTCTCAAAGTCGACGACGAAGTGAAGAAGCTTTCGAAAATCTTCGCCTATGCCCACAACTTCCTTTATCTCGGCCGTGGCTACAACTACCCCACCGCCCTCGAGGGTGCGCTGAAACTGAAGGAAATCTCCTATATCCACGCCGAAGGCTATCCCGCTGCCGAGATGAAGCACGGACCGATCGCTCTCATCGACCATGAGATGCCGAGTGTGATCATCGCACCGAGCGATTCGCTCTACGACAAGATCATCTCAAACGTACAGCAGGTGAAATCGCGCGGAGGTGCTGTCGTGGCAATTGTATCGAAAGGCAATCAGGCCATGAACGACATTGCAGACTTCTGCATTGAAATCCCCGAAGTGCCCGAATGTCTCACTCCGATTGTAGCGTCAATCCCGCTCCAGCTTCTTGCCTATTACATCGCTGTAAACAAGGGCAAGGATGTCGACCAGCCCAGAAACCTTGCTAAATCGGTCACTGTCGAATAATCATCAAACACGACTTCAGAAATTCATAAGAAAGTCTTCGCCAATTCCGGCGGAGACTTTTTTTATGTGGATATGTCAACATTTTATCCGCCGCAGGGGTTTATACAAGACAGAATTATCAAATTAAAACATATAATCACTCTATCACTATGGCTAAGAAAAGCATAAAAGGCACACAGACTGAAAAGAATCTGGTCATAGCCTACATGGCTGAATCAGGAGCATATTCCCGTTATACTTACTATGCAGGACAGGCCGATAAGGAAGAGTATTTCCCCATCGGTGAGATTTTCCGTGAGACAGCGGCCAACGAACTGCGCCACGGCAAGGTATTCTTCAAACATCTCGAAGGCGGCTCGCTCGACGTAAGTCTCGGAGTTGATGCCGGAGAAATAGGCGACACAGCGTCGAATCTTGCCACTGCGGCTCATGAAGAACTCACCGAAGGCGTTGAATTTTACACCGAAGCGGCCAAGACAGCCGACGAAGAAGGTTTCTCTGAAATCGCAGAACATTTCCGCGCCATCGCATCAATCGAACAGCGCCACTACGACAGATTCATGGCCTATCTGAAGCAGGTCAAGGAAGGGACTGTGTGGAAACGAAAGAAACCCATCACATGGCAGTGTCTGGTGTGTGGCTACCAGATGGTCGGGAAAGAACCTCCGAAGGTATGTCCGGCATGCGACCATCCCTATCAGCACTACATCGCGCTTGACATGGATGAGTTGTAAATCAGAATAACAAGAACCGAGCATAAAGAATTTTAAGTAGTTCCTCATAAACGACGATACCGGCTGTGGCGAGAATTTGCCACAGCCGGTATTATCGTTTCTATATCCGTGACTGAAGATTACATCGCGAAGGCATTGAAACCGCCGTCGACCACGGCTACAGTGCCGGTGACGAAGCTTGAAGCGTCAGAGATGAGATATTGGATAGTTCCGCAAAGCTCTTCGGGCTCTCCGAAACGTCCGAACGGAGTCTGACGGATTACCGACGCACCGCGGGCGGTCAGCGAGCCGTCGGGGTTGGTGAGCAGCGCGCGGTTCTGGTTGGTCACGAAAAATCCGGGAGCGATGGCGTTGACGCGGATACCTGAGGTGAACTTTGAGGCCACTTCGGTTGCAAGGAAGGCTGTGAAGTTTGAAATTCCTGCCTTGGCTGCGGCATAGCCCATCACTCGGGTGATCGGGCGGAAAGCAGCCATCGACGAGAAGTTGACAATCGAGCCTTTGCCGGCCTCGACCATCGGCTTGAGGAAAATCTGTGTCGGGATGACAGTGCCTGTGAGGTTGAGGTCGAGCACTTTCTGGAAAGCGTCGATCTTCACGTCGAAGAAGTTGCCTTCGGGCGAGATGACAGCACCGGCCATGTTGCCACCGGCTGCATTGAGAAGGGCATCGACACGTCCGTATTTCGCCATAATCTCATCGCAGTTGGCCTGCACGACCTCAGCATTCATCACGTCGGAAACAAGAAACATCGCCTCGCCGCCCTTGGCCTTGATGGCGTTGACAATCTCGTCGCCTTCTTCCTGACGGCGGCCGAGAATGACAACCTTCGCGCCCTGTGTGGCGAGATATTCGCCGATGCAGCGGCCGAGCACACCTGTGCCGCCTGTTATGACCACTACATGGTCCTTGACTGAAAATAATTCGTTCATGATTTTTTATATAATATTCTGAATTGTCTTGAAAATCAGCAGCCTTTCTCGGCATTTATCGTAGCCATGATGCCAGAGACCATGCCGAGGGCAAGCATGCGGCCGTGGAATGAATAGCCTGCGTTGTAGCCCATCTTCTCGTCGCCGAGCATCAGCGGAGCGTGGTCGACACGCATCGGCACTCCGGGACGCTTCTCCTCGAAGGTGCGCACCACGTCAATCAGGCGCGGGTCGAGGTGGGTCGACTCCTTGAAGTCGCCGTTGGGCATGACGTTGCAGATGCGGGCATGGACGAAGTGGGTGCGGTCGGCATATTTCTTCGCGAGTTCGGGCACATCGTTGTGAGCGCCTGCGCTGAGCGAGCCTGCACAGAACGTAAGTCCGTTGTGGGGGTTGGGAACTGCGTCGAGGAAAGCCTTGATGTCGGCGTCGCAGGTGACGATGCGCGGGAGACCGAGAATCTGCAATGGGGGATCGTCGGGGTGGACACACATGTTGATGTCATACTCGTCGCAGACCGGCATTATGGCTTCGAGGAAATATTTCATGTTCTCGCGGAGCTGGTCGGCATCGATGCCATCGTAGAGCGCAAGAAGCTCGCGGAACTTCTGCACCGGGTCGAGGTCGTTTTCCGAAATGTTACCGTTGACAAATCCCTGAGTCTTGACAATGATGTTCTCGACGAGACGCTTTTCGCCCTCTTCGTCCATTGTCTTCTTAAGCTCTTCGACGCGGGCGAGGATTTCATCGCTGTAGTCCTTCTCCGCCCCCTCGCGCTTGAGGATGTGGATGTCGAAATATGCGAACTCGGCGCGGTTGAAATAGAGATTTGAAGTACCGTCGGGATTGGGATATTCAAGGTCGGTGCGCGCCCAGTCGAGGACAGGCATGAAGTTGTAGCATATGGTCTTGACACCTGCCTTGCCGAGATTGCGGAGCGATTCTTTGTAGTTCTCAATCAGCTGGTCGCGGTCAGGTCCGGCATACTTGATTGACTCGCTCACCGGGAGACTCTCGACCACGCTCCAGCGCAGCCCGGCCTTCTCGATGAAGTTTTTCATCTTTTCCACCTCTTCGAGCGACCAGATTTCGCCGTTGGGAATGTGGTGGAGGGCGGTGACGATACCTTCGACACCAATCTGTCGGAGCATTTCGAGGGTGATTTTATCGTTGGGTCCGAACCAACGCCATGTTTTTTCCATCTGAAGTTTGATAAGTGATGATTATATGTTACGTGTAGCTATAGAAAAGGCGCACGCGGGACAGAGGTCTGTTGAAAGCCCCGGCCCGTATGCGCCGTTATGGATCGAAATGTATACTCAGCTGATATTATTTACGAGCCTCGGCAACATATGAGAGAGCCTCACGGCACTTGTCGGTGACATACTGCCAGTCCTGAGCAACCACGCGGTCTTTCGGGAAGAGCTTCGAACCCATTCCGACACACCATACACCGGCCTTGATCCAGCCTTCGATGTTTTCCTTGGTGGGCTCTACGCCGCCAGTGACCATGAGCTTGGTCCAAGGCATGGGAGCGAGAAGACCTTTGACGAACTTAGTTCCGAGCACATCGCCGGGGAAGCACTTGCAGAGATCGCAGCCTGTTTCCTGAGCAGCACCGACTTCGCTGACAGTTCCGCAACCGGGGGTATAGGGAACGAGACGGCGGTTACATACGCGTGAAACTTCAGGGTTGAAGAGCGGGCCGACAACGAAGCATGCGCCGAGCTGGATATAAAGTGCTGCGGTAGCGGGATCAACGATCGAGCCTACACCCATTGCCATTTCAGGACATTCCTTGGCGGCAAACTTCACAACTTCTGCAAAAACTTCGTGAGCGAAGTCGCCACGGTTGGTGAACTCAAACGCACGGATGCCACCATCGTAGCAAGCCTTTACAACCTGCTTTGCAACTTCTGCATCCTTGTGGTAGAATACAGGCACAACACCGGTCTCACCCATCTTGGCGAGTACAGCGATCTTATCAAATTTTGCCATAATTTCTTTGGTAAATCTAAGGGTAAAATGTAATTCGTTAGTTACTCGCAAAGTTAAACAAATATCCCGAAACTCAGAAATAAAATCATGCCATTTATTGTTAATACCATTCCGTCATGACAAATAAATAGCCTGTCGATGAAGTGTACGGCTCTAATCCTTAAATAATTCAGGATGCGAACTAAGCCGGAACAACGCCTCAATTCATTCTCCTGTCACTAAGCGGACAAAAGCTTCGCACCTATCCCGATATTCATTTCCATTATTAAGATTATCTATATAGCAGGCCGGGATGCTTCTATAGCCGAACTTTGCGCCGAGTATTGCACACACTACAGCTGCATTAGTATCGGCGTCACCTCCCTCGTTGACTATCGCAAGCAATCCTGACTCAAACGATTCCGAATGCCAGTAGCACCACAGAGCAGCCGCAAGAGTCCGATAGGTATAACCGATGCCCGGCTGTTCGGCTATTTTCAGTTCAGCAATATCCGCACAAAAATATGCGGTATCGATATATGCCACCAGCTCACTGTCGGTTGTCATCTCTAAAATCTCTTCTTTCGAAAGTGTTTTATCTGCCCACACGAGATTATGGATTATCACCGAAGCTATACGGCATGAAATCACACAGCGCGGATCATAGTGAGTCAACATACAGGCTTCATCCACCCATGTCTGAACATAAGGATTCCACAAGCCCATTACCGATGTGCGCATTAAAGCCCCGTTTGCAGCACTGTTACATCGTGTCGATTCCCACATTATCTTTGAGGCTTCAAACGGAGCATCGGTGTAATCTCCACACATCAATACCTTTACTATATGTCTCCCTATGCCAACGGGATTATCTTCATACCAATCCTTAAAATTTTTGGCTGCCCTACGATAATTGAATCCGTCAGGTCCGAATGCGCCAAGAAGGCAGAGCATCATATCAGTGTCATCAGTCCAAGCCCCTTTCGACCAACGTCGGCGGTGGTCATCCTGCACAATCTGGCAATATTCTTTCAGACCTTGCGGATAAAACCTTCTGACCTCATCCCGGCTCATAAACTCCGCCCCAAGTCCCAAAGCATCTCCAATAGCATTTCCGTAAAGACAGCCCATCATGCGGTCGTAGATACCTTCTGTTACTAACATATCCATATTTGTAAAGTCACTAATTATCGGAAGAATTTAATAAAAAATAGACATCATGACAAATAAATAGCCTGTCGATGAAGTGTACGGCTATAATCCTTAAATAAGCTCATCGCCCGATAACTTAACCTAATCAGTCATACATTACCGCTAACGAATAGTCGTCGTGAGCCAGAAGTCCCATTTTATTCAACGAAGCCAGCCATCTGCCATACTGACGTTTATCATAGACAACCGTCCGCAATTTTTCTATGACGTATGTCTCAAAATTGCGTATGCCGACGGCTTGAGCTTTTCTAAGGATGTTGCTATTTTTGGATGATTCTTTTTGCGCCAACTCAATTTCATCGGCGTAGGATTCTTTTCGCGAAAGTTCATACATCATGATAATGAAATGTGCCAGCGCATCGCTTGCCACAAACACAAATGAATTCTTATTCATCGGGAAACAGCCATTGCGAAATCCGTCAGGATTCAATTCATCCTTGCAATTGATAAGGTATGGCGGTCTGTCAAAATCAGCCAACGAAGAAAATGAATGAGTCAGCATTTTCGTCGAGTAATCATAATGAAAAACGACACTGTCGCCATAAGCCATCCATTGGCAAATTCCGTCGGCACGCTTCCATGCGACTGCTAATGTCGCAAAAGAGCCCTCATCATAAAATTTATCAAGAGCCATTCCTCCCAGTCGTTTTGCCGAAGCTTCTGCATTATTATAAAACCCTTCCCAGATTGAGCCTATCCATCCGTCAAGTTCTTCCGCCGATTCAATTGGTAATTTCGGAAGCTTCGTTATGAGGTAGCGTGACCATCGGTCGGCAAAGAGGCCTCCACCTCCTGCACCATCGGAAACAGCAATCATATTCCGGCAGGCAGCAACGGCATCTTCATTAATGGTATTTCTCTCAAACTTGCCTAAAGTTATACTTCTTGTCTTTGTCATTTTGGCACACTGATATTTGTGGGGGTTCCTATATCCATAAGCTTTATAAGGGTGGTCATGTCGGCATTGACAGCCATTGCGGAATGGCGCTTTGAGGAATCAGTAGCTTTTATTTTACAGATTTCTTCATTGTAGCGCAACGGCAGCAGACTCGACAGTTCAAACAGATCTGTCGCGAATCTGTCGCTGTTAAGTTCATCCTTTGATTTCGGGAAGGTCACAATCGTCTCATTGTCTACATTGATGTGGATGTTAAAGAGCAGCACATTTCCATCGTTAGTAAACATGGATTTCAGTTCATTGGCCTTTTGCTGAACCTCATCTTTAGTAGCTCCGTTATACTGTCCGTCAGTTATGTGTATGACGGTCGGCGGGTAGCAATCCTTGTCGTGGTGCTGCTCCATCCATTGCCTCAGAAGCCGTTTTGCATGGTCAAAAGCATCATGGAAATGAGTCCAATGTCCCGAATGGTCAGCCTGAACCCATTGTACTTTCTCAACTTCCTTAACGACAGTCCCCCGCCGTGTGCGCTTTTCTTCTTTTACCATTATGCGTTTGAATGGATTATCGCGCAGTTCCTCCGGCGATACGAAATCGCGGTCTTTGAGTGCCCCTTCCCATGCGCTGTATGACCTTTCGCCATACCCGACAACGGCAATATCAAAATAATGTCTCACTTCGTTTGACTTGATACACCGCAGGACGAGCTCATTAATCTGACGGTTGACAATCCGAGCGACAGCTTCGGCCATAGTCATCCGTTCACCCATAAGTGTTGTTTCGCGCGACATACTTACCGAATGGTCAAGCAGAAATATAAAAGCCGTCGGTGTATTGCGAGTGATTTGCGCTGTATATGGTATCCTGCTTTGAATCTGCTTTGGAGAGGCCGGAACTCTTACCCCAAAATTAGATATGTTTATAATTTTATCAAGCGGGATAAAATTTTTAACGAGCACTTCTGCCTGATAAAACGGTTGCTCCTCCTCATCAAGGTCAAAATAATCGTCAGCTTTGACGCTGTCAAAATGAATGTTTTTGAAATCGTCAAGCGAACCGCCGACATTAGCTCCGTTACGGGTTGCGTTGCGGTCGGCAAACTTGGTATTTTCATCAAAAATTACCTCCGGATCTATCTCAAGAATCACCGGATTGGTAATTCGGTCATCGTCCATCGCCACAAACATCATTGGGTGTTCGTCAACGAAACTCACCCTCACATAATTCTGGAGATTGTCTCGCCTGTCGAGACTGCGCGACAAGTCGCCACCTCCCGGTTTAGGGATAGTGATTCCTTTTGACTCACAGTCGGCCCACGAATATAAGCCACCGTTTTCAATGATTGACTGGAGATTATCCCGGTCGGTGAAATGATATAACTTATTGATGCCGTGCTTGTCAAGAAGCTCTTTGAATGATAGATAATTTTCTCGCCTTGCCATAATGTTGTCTATAAATCTTCAAATGGAAGTGTTGGCATTGATACTGTCTGACTGTCGCCATAAGGATAAAGGCCTTCAATATAAGCCTTAATCAGATAGGCGTGTGAAAGTGGTTTGACCGGGCTATCCACATCGCAACACGTATTATAGTCAAGTAAAACCAACGTCTTATTTCTGGCAATTTCTTTTAGGCGATTGATAATGTCATGGACTCTATTTTCAAGCACCCATTTATAGGTGGGGATATAGATGAGGTGTTTTGCCTCGACATATCCCAATATTTCCTGCCTGTCAATGCCTTTTCTATGCCCCAGAACTTTCCCATGTTTTCGGACTGAGCGTTTGATATTTTTCATGCTCTTATTGCGAAATATGGACTTGTCAATATCCTCATTTTCAAAAACCTTCAATCCTTGCCAGACCCCCTCAACACATTCAGCCGTAACACCCTCGCTGAATGGTACAGGAATCCCACCATGAGGATAAAAAGGACTAAGCGCAATCAAATCATCCTCAGCTTTGCTCGTTACATCCATAATAACAGCATCAGGATATTTTTTGAGAAGATTCTCAATCTTCTTCCGCTTGGATTCTATGATTATCATATTGTGATGGCTATAAATCTACCGTTCATTGTTTATAAATAACTTTGCACTGAGCCGGAAAGACATTACTCTCATCTACCTTTAAGAAGCCATGTATAATAATACTGTGCAAAGAATTACAACCATAGAAACCCTTCTCTCCGATTGAGGTAACCGACGACGGGATAATGACGCTCTGCAATGATTCACAACCCGCAAAAGCGCCATCTCCGATTGAGGTGACCGAAGTCGGAATATTGACACTCTGCAATGATTCACAATCCGCAAAAGCGCCGATACCAATTGAGGTGACCGAGGTCGGGATAGTGACACTCTGCAATGAACGACACCAGTTGAAAGCAAAGTCTCCGATTGAGGTGACCGATAACGGGATATGGACGCTCTGCAATGATTCACAACCAGAGAAAGCACATTCCCCGATTGAGGTGACCGACGACGGGATATGGACACTCTGCAATGATTCACAACAAAGGAAAGCACATTCCCCGATTGAGGTGACCGACGACGGGATATGGACACTCTGCAATGATTCACAACAAAGGAAAGCGTGGAGACCGATTGAGGTGACCGACGACGGGATATGGACACTCTGCAATGATTCACAATGCTCGAAAGCGCGGTTCCCGATTGAAGTAACCGAAGACGGAATATGGACACTCTGCAATAAGCTACAACGAGAGAATGCGTAGTTCCCGATTGAGATGACCGACGACGGAATATTGACGCCCTGCAATGAGCTACAATCCTCGAAAGCGCTGTCCCCGATTGAGATGACCGACGACGGAATATTGACGCCCCGCAATGAACGACAACCAGCGAAAGCGCTGTTCCCGATTGAGATGACCGACGACGGAACATTGACGCTCTGCAATGATTCACAACCCTCGAAAGCGCTATCCCCGATTGAGATGACCGACGACGGGATATGGACGCCCTGCAATAACCAAAAACCAGAGAATGCATCGTTACATACGACTTTTGTTACTGCTTTTATATTGTAATTTACTAATTTTAATGCTCTCGAACATTTTAATAAGCGTTTCCCATCTTTACTATAAATTACTCCGAATTCATCTTCCACTCCTTCGGCTAATTCTTCTTTGGTAACTTTTGTGTCAAGTTCTTCAATTACATCGATTTCAGGCCTCTCAGGTCTTTCAGTTATAAATGTCCTGAAAGAAAGCAGCTCCAAGCTATTCTTAGCCAAGGCAATGAAGAATGCGCCCAAAAGCAAGGATGGCTCCATGTCAGTCGTAAGGGCCTGAAGCTCTTTGAGTATGGCGGATGTGGAAGAATCGCGGAAATCAGGCTCAGTAAACAGAAGTGTGTCTGTCGTTGATATATTTCTCAATTCTGGTTTTAACGCGATTGCTTTCAATGAAAGGGCAATGACGGCGATTGAAAAGTCGTCGATACGCTCGTTGAAATCATTATCTGTGCGCAAAGGATGGCGGTAATCCGGGCTACCACATTCACGCGACTTCTCCCCTTTCATAGAGAGAACAAACATGCCATCATAGTCAATCAGCACTAAAGAACCATCGGCACGGACAAGGATATTGTCGGGTTTGAGGTCGCCATGCGCGAAAGGCTGAGATAAAAGCCAAGCGGCCATACGGTTGAAACGATAGCTCAACATATCAAGGTCATACTTATTATCGATATGGCTTTCGATATAAGCAGAGAGCGTTTCTCCCTCAACCCAATCCATCAAGACGACTGGAAATTCCTCACAATCACACTGGTCTGAATCAACAAAAAGTTCATCTTCCAGATAACGAAGCGGTATGATATAGGACGATGATGCAGATTCCAATTCATCTGCAATCTTGCGATAACTCTCGTTGCGCCTATCCTGTTCCTTCGTGAAGCATTTAACAGCATATAGCTTCCCGTCCCTTTCATCTCTCATCTTGAAAACCACAGCAAAATTGCCACTCGACATGACTGGATTACCGGCACTGTCAAGCACCGGCCGAAGCGAGGACAACTCATTGAAATTATCTTCTGCCGAAAGAATTGCGTCACGATATTCAGAGATCAAAGGATATTCCATAGGGTAATTGCAATTAGGTTTATGACAAAGATAATGAAATTCTATGTCTACAAGTACTTATTTACAAAATAATTTCAAGATTTTTATAATTCCAGTAATGAGAAAAGAGACCGACACTTCTTCTTTGAGAAGTATCGGTCTCATCATTAAATATTAAATTCTATCTTTACAGAAGAGCATAGATTTGGTTTCAAAATATTAAAAACTTATATAGGAATTTGTCTTGGCATCAAATTAATTCCTCTAACAAATCTAACAAATCTATAATTCTGCGAAAGTAAATATAACCTTTAAAAAATATTAGTATAAAATGACGTAGTAGTTTAATACCAGATAAGCATATTCTACACTTATACCTAATACTAATTTTAGGCTTATTACAAAATATTAATATTAAAAGCCAAGAATATACACCATTTGAAGTCTCTATGGACTCAAATGCAAAATTTACGGTGAGATTTATTTTCACTATCGGTAGATGATATTTTTGGTATTCATTTTAAATAAATTTTAATTAATAATTAAAATAAGTATCAATTCGTACAACAGTAGTTCTAATTAAAAATAGCGTCAAATTATCAGTATATAATACAATTACTAAACGAGAAGTACAAAAAATTAAAACTATATTACTTCTTCCATTATATATAATAAGTATATAGAGATCTCCTATCTCTTTATGCTTGTCAAATATATATTATCCATCAGATTATGCCAAATTCAAACAAAAGAACCTTATCATTTTAATATTATTTAATACAAATCATCTTCTTAACGTACATTAGATCCTAACTAGTGGCACTTTATAGATGCATTTGAAAAAAATCACCCCCGCCATCGAAATTTGTGGCAGGGGTAAATCTTAGAGTTAGGATATTATGATACGCTCTATCTGTTAAGAATATTGTATGGATAGCATGTTACTTCTTGTTGCGGTTGCGCCAGAGGTTGGTCATGTCTTCGAGGGTCTTGCCCTTGGTTTCGGGGACGAGGGCGGCGACGAACCATGCGGCGATGACGCAGATGATGCCGTAGAGGGCGTAGGCGAACATGTGGCCGAACTTATCGCCCATGCCGAGACCGTGCATGTTGTACATCGGCACGAAGGTCGACGAGACGATAAAGTTGAAAATCCACTGGAATGCCACGGCGATGGCGACAGCCTGCGAACGGATGGTGTTGGGGAAGATTTCAGCGATGAGCACCCAGCAGATGGGGCCCCATGAGAACATGAACGATGCCGAGTAAACCATAATCGATACAACCGGGATGAGCGGATGGATACCGTCGACAATGTTGCTGATCGCCACACCAAACGCTCCGATGGCCATGCCGATCGAACCCCAGATGAGCAGGGGCTTGCGTCCGAGCTTCTCGACAGAGAAGACTGCCACGAGTGTGAACGAGATGTTGACGATACCCATGATGATGGTCTGCACCATCGGGTTGCCCATGTTCATCGACTCGAAAATGCGGGGTGCATAGTAGAGCACGGCGTTGATTCCGACTGCCTGCTGGAAGACTGAAAGCATGACACCGACAAAGATGACCATGATGCCGAACGAGAAGAGTTTCTCGCTCTTGACCTCGACTGTGCTCTTGATCTGCGAAAGAATCTCGCGGGCTTTGTCATAGCCGTTGATATGTGAGAGCACCATGAGGGCCTTCTCGTCGCGGCCTGTGAGGGCGAGATAGCGCGGCGATTCCGGCACAAGGCTTACGAGGATGGTGAACAATCCGGCAACGATGGCCTCAGAGCCGAACATGTAGCGCCAGCCGCGTTCGATTGTCCATGCGTCGGACTCGGCGCTGACCTGATAGAGCGTCTCGCCAATTTTCTCGATGACGGGCTGGGTATGCTCGCCGAGGATGAGGAAGTTGACAAAGTAGACCACGAGCTGGCCGAAGATGATGGCAAACTGGTTCCACGACACGAGTGTGCCACGCAGATTCGACGGAGCGACTTCGGCGATATACATCGGGCAGATGGCCGAGGCAAGACCCACGCCGATGCCTCCGAGAATGCGGTAGAAGTTGAAGGCAATCAGCAGGCTTGAAGTCGGAGTGCCATAGTCAAAGAAAAGGAACTCAGGATAATAGCTACCGAGCGCCGAAAGGAAAAAGAAAATACCGGCGACGGCAAGCGACTTCTTGCGACCGAAATACGAGGCGAAGAAACCTGAAATGGCAGCACCAATGATACAGCCGAGCAGTGCGCTCGACGAGGTGATGCCGTGGATGGTGTCGGTGTAGACAAAATCTTTTGCTCCGAGGAAGAAAGCCTGAAGACCCTTCTCGGCTCCTGAAATCACGGCTGTGTCATAGCCGAAAAGCAAGCCTCCGAGCACTGCGACAAGCACAATCGAAAAGAGGTAGACCTTGCTTCCTTTCTGAGGATAATTCATGGTTAGGTAAGAAGTTTTTTTATGGGTTATATAGTTAGTGTTGATTGTTTTCAGAGTAACGGTTTATGAGGAGCGGGCTGAGGGAAGAGAGTGTGTGCCGGAATCTATTAGAGGAAAATGTCCGTGCGGGCATCATCTGTCTGACGCCGCACGAACATTGTATCATGGAAACAGTGACGTATCCACTGAGAATACGTCACTGTTTTTCCGATTAGCAATACATTGCAACGATAGCTTCGTAGAGCTCCTGTTTGCCTGAAGTCTGCTTGGGCTCGGGCTGAGTCTTGGCATAGGCAACCACGTCTTCGAGAGAGAGCTTGCCTTCCTCGAATTCCTTACCCTTGCCGCCGTCAAACGAAGCGTAGCGCTCAGCAAACATGGTCTTGTAGGGAGATTCCTCAAGGATTGCAGCTGCGCTTTCGAGTGCGCGGGCCATTGCATCCATACCGGCGATGTGAGCGATGAAGATGTCTTCGAGATCGGTAGAGTTGCGACGGGTCTTGGCGTCGAAGTTAGTACCGCCGTTGCCGAGACCGCCGTTGCGGATGATCTGCATCATGGCCTGAGTGAGCTCGAAGTTGTCGATGGGGAACTGGTCGGTATCCCAGCCATTCTGATAGTCACCGCGGTTAGCGTCGATCGAGCCGAGCATGCCGTTGTCGACAGCCACTGCGAGTTCGTGTTCGAAAGTGTGGCCGGCGAGAGTAGCGTGGTTAACCTCGATGTTCACCTTGAAGTCGTTTTCGAGACCGTGAGCCTTGAGGAAGCCGATGACAGTCTCAGTGTCGACATCATACTGGTGCTTAGAGGGTTCCATGGGCTTGGGTTCGATGAGGAATGTTCCGGTGAAGCCTTTCGAGCGGGCATAGTCGCGTGCCATGCGGAGCATCATTGCGAGATGCTCTTTCTCGCGCTTCTGGTCGGTGTTGAGGAGGCTCATGTAGCCTTCGCGTCCACCCCAGAACACATAGTTCTGACCGCCGAGAGCGATGGTAGCGTCGATAGCGTTCTTGATCTGGACAGCAGCGCGGGCAACAACGTCGAAATCAGGGTTGGTTGCAGCACCGTTCATGTAGCGGCCGTTGCCAAACACGTTTGCAGTGCCCCAGAGGTTCTTGATGCCGGTCTCGTCCATCTTAGCCTTGAGATAGGCAACGATTTCCTTCATGCGGCCTTCGTAGTCCTCGATGTCGTTGAGGTCGCCGATAAGGTCGGTGTCATGGAAGCAGAAATATTCGATGCCCATCTTCTGCATGAACTCGAAGCCGGCGTCGGCCTTCTGCTTTGCGATGGTCATTTCGTCAGGACCGATGTTCCAAGGGAATTTCTTTGAAGTTCCGCCGAACTGGTCGCCGCCTTCAGCACAGAGAGTGTGCCACCATGCCATAGCAAACTTGAGCCATTCCTTCATGGGCTTGCCGAGCACAACTTTTTCTGCGTCATAGTAACGGTAGGCCATAGGATTCTTAGAGTCCTTGCCTTCAAACTTGATTTTTCCTATACCGGGAAAATATTCTTTTACTGCCATAATAAATGTATTGATAGATGTATTAAAGATTAAGTATATCGTTTTTGTATTGTAAATCAGATTTCGCGCATCAGGCGCTCCTTCCACAGCGCGTAGGCATCGCGATAGGCACGGCTGTCGCTGACCGAAGGCTCGATAATCTCGATTTTTTCGAGCGACGCGAACGCCTCGTTGTTGTCGCGGTAGATGCCTGCGCCCATACCTGCACCCTTGGCCGCACCGACCGAACCGTCAGTGTCGTAAAGCTCGATGGTCGCACCGCTCACGCCTGCAAGAGTGTTGCGGAAGAGCGGACTGAGGAACATGTTGGCGTGTCCGGCGTGAATCTTGTTGATAGGCATGCCCATCTGCTCCATGATCTCCATTCCATACATGAACGAGAACACGATGCCTTCCTGAGCCGCGCGGAGAAGGTGAGACTTGTTGTGGGTGAGGAAATTGACACCGTGGATCGAGCAGTTGACCTCCTTGTTCTGAAGCACACGCTCGGCGCCGTTGCCAAACGGGATGACCGAGACACCTTCAGCTCCGATCGGGGCTTTGGCGGCGACATCGTTCATCTCGGCATAGCTTATGCCCTCGGGAGCTACAGTGCGCTTGCTCCACGAATTGAGGATGCCTGTGCCGTTGATGCAGAGCAACACACCCAGACGGGTGGCCTCGTCGCTATGGTTGACGTGGGCGAAGGTGTTGACACGGCTCTTGGTGTCATAGTTAACCTCGCCGAGTACACCGTAGACCACACCCGAAGTGCCTGCGGTCGATGCAATCTCACCGGGATTGAACACGTTGAGCGAAAGAGCGTTGTTGGGCTGGTCGCCTGCGCGATACGACACCGGAGTGCCTTCGGTGAGACCAAGCTCGGCAGCGGCTTCGGCTGTCACACGGCCCTGAATCGAGAAAGTCGGGACGATTTCGGGGATTATGCCCTCGTCAAATCCGAGATAGTCCATGAGGAAGCCGGCGACCTTGTTCTCCTTGAAGTCCCAGAGCATCATTTCCGACAGACCCGAAACGGTGGTGCAGATGCGGTCGGTCAGACGCATGGCGATGTAGTCGCCGGGGAGCATGATTTTGTCGATTTTCTCAAACACCTGCGGCTCGTTCTCCTTGACCCACGCGAGTTTGGTGGCGGTGAAATTGCCGGGTGAATTGAGGATGTGGCTGAGACACATCTCCTCGCCGAGTTCGCCGAAAGCCTTTTCGCCATAGGGGACACCACGCGAGTCACACCAGATGATGGCCGGGCGCAGGGGCACTTTGTTCTTGTCGACCATCACCAGTCCATGCATCTGATAGGAAATGCCTATCGCCTTGATGTCCTTCGGATCAGCCTTTGACGAAGCGAGAATGCTCTCGGTAGCGTGTTTCAGGCAATCCCACCACTGCTGGGGGCGCTGTTCGGCCCATCCGGGTTTCACTGCTATTATCTCGGCCTCGGTACGGGGATAGAAGTCCGATGCCACGGTCTTTCCGGTCTCGACATTCACAAGGCTCGCCTTGACTGAAGAACTGCCTATGTCATATCCTAAAAGATACATATTGTCTGTGTTTTGTTATGATGTAACGTTAATTCTGTTGATTAAATTTCTGTTCGCGCCTGCATGCGCCGTCCGCTAACGCGAGCCGCTGTAGGCTTTCTTGTCGAAGCGGTAGTAACGTGCTGCCCTGTGGGCCACACCCTGCTGCCTCTCGTCGAGTGGTATTATATATGACAGCTGCGAAATCTTCTTATGGAAATTTCTGACATCGAGTTGCTTGTCATAGATAATCTCCATCAGCATCCTGAACTGGGAAGCCGTAAACTTCTTGGGCAGAAGATCGAAGATGAGCGCACGGTTGTTGTCGGCCTCGCGTCTTATGGCTTTGAGAGCCTCGGCGATTATCAGGTTGTGGTCAAAGGCCAGACGCTCGAGCTGGTTGAGTCGCTGCCATTCGGCCACTTCCGTGTTGACCGTCTTTTCAAGAGCCTTATCGAGCTTGACAAGCGAAAAGTAGGCTATGGTCACGATACGCTTCACCTTCGCCTGCTCTTTTTCAAGCCAGTGGACATCGCGCTGATTGCTTGTGCGGTCTTTCGAACCAAAAGCCTTGAACTGGGTCAGAGTCACGTCACTCACACCGGTTAGTTCCTTGAGCACTCTCGATGCAGCATCGTCGAGGTCTTCATCCTGATAGATGAGACTGCCCGGCAGTTTATAATCCATGAAGACTTCGCCGTTTGCGTCGCAACCGCTTCGTTTGCTGAGTAGCACATTCAGGCTTTCACCGTCGAAGCCAAATACAACGCAGTCGACCGAGATATGATTGTTGGCAAGTGGAGCCGCCATAAAACTTAAGTGATTTTTTGTGTTAATCGGTACTTTAAGGATCTCGCAACGACGACAGGTCCGAATGGCAGTGGACGCGTTGTCAATCGTTTGCAATGGCAAATGTACGAATTTTACAATTCCTACATCCAATCAAAAATATGTTGTAAAACATAAAAACAAGGCCTTTTTCTTTTCTTACTGTCTACAATAAGCGACTATGTTCACGTCAATCATACAATAAGTATTTCCATCGCAATGTCTTTTTCTTCCAAATGCATTGTCTACTCTGCGATTATCCACTTACAATGATGACTCAACTTATGGTCAGATATACAATAAGAATGCCATGTTTCCTGCTTTTCATTTTTGTAACACAATCTGTTAAATTTCTCTAACAACTCGGCTTCTTTCCTGATGTCAGTTGTTTATTAGACAAAACACTCAAACTTTCAACTCAAAAACCAAATAAAAAAACAACAAATAATATCCATTTAGAAAAGAAAAACATCGCGTTTCGAAAGAAAAGCACTTACACTTCAACTAAAAAAGCAAAGACATGAAACGATTTATTCTTGCTTCAGCCCTCGTCGGCTGTATTATGGGTGCCTCAGCCCAGAATCTAATCGAACGCCCGACATTTGGCGATAATTGGCAGCTCGGCCTCGACGGTGGTATCACCACTCCGCTCAAAGGCCACTCCTTTTTCGGCAACATGCGCCCGACAGTAGGTCTGCATCTTGGCAAACAGCTCACTCCGCTCTTCGGACTCGGCATCGAAGGCGTGGCCGGCATCAACACTTCGACCGTCAATGGCGGACGCAGTAGCAAGACCGCCTTCGACGACACCTACCTCGGAGCATACGGTACGTTCAATCTCACGAACGCATTCTGCGGCTTCAGCTGCGACCCGCGTCCGTTTACGATCGACGCCCTCGTCGGCATCGGCTGGATGCACGACTACGTAAGCTATGGCAGCGACCACAGCAACATCGGCGCGAAGGCCGGTCTCAACTTCAACTTCGCCGTGACCGACCACTTCGGCATATCGCTCAAACCGAGCGTGCTCTGGAATGTAACCGGCAACGGAACAGGACATAACGATCAGGGGCTCGACCTCAAGCGCGCAAACTTCAACCTTGCTGTCGGTCTCAACTATAACTTCGGCCCCGGCTTCGAATGTGTCGAATGTCCCGACAACTCTGCCGAACTTTCGGAACTCAACGGACGTGTCAACGCCCTCCGTGCTGAAGTCGACGGACGCAATGCAGCCCTTGCAGCAGCCGATGCAAAGAACGCCGAACTTACCGCCGCGCTTGCAGCAGCCAACGCAAAGCCCGCAAAGGTCATCAAGGAAAACAATCTCGAATCTGTCCGCTACGTCTTCTTCAAGATTGGTTCAAGCGTGATTACAGCCGACCAGCAGCCTAACATCGAAATGATCGCAGCCTACCTCAACAACCATCCCAAGGCCACCGTACAGGTTCGCGGTTATGCTTCGCAGGACGGCCCCGCAGAGCTCAACGAACGTCTCGCCAAAGCCCGTGCAGAATCTGTCAAGAACGCCCTCATCAAGCGATACAAGATTGACCCCAAACGCATCAACGCAGAGGGTGAAGGCATCGGCCACATGTTCAGCGAAGAATCTTGGAACCGTGTTTCCATCTGCACACTCGACGCCGAATGATAGAAACCACGTCTCTAACACCTCTATTATATAATATGTAGAGGAGGTGACAATATCCTCCCAGCATTGCCTGACACACACATCAGTCCCGCCCAACTTTCCGGCGGGACTTTTTTCATGCCGTGAACCTAATCTTTTTTCTCAGCCTTTTGCATTATCGCACCTTTTTCACACCCACCCCACCCTAACTTTGCAATGTCAATCCACAACACCATCAACCGTTTCACACAGGCAACAAACACTTATCCAAATCAAAAAAACTCCGACACTATGACACCAGCCCCTCTTGAATTCGTAAGACATCCTGAAAACGACACCACCGAAACCCACCCGCAGCCATCGTCCACACCCGCTGAAGCCCCCGACCCCAACCCGGAATCCACACTAATCCTCAACACACCTCGCAAAAGCGCCTGGGACACAACCCCTTAGTCTTTAACACTTTGTACTTTCCCACTTAATCCTTAATCCTTAACACTTAATACTTAAAAAAATGCTCACCACCCAACTGACCAACGAAATCGCACCTACCCTACTCCGAAGCGAAATCGACGAACGCATCGTCAAAGTACGCCCCTCCTCCACCCCACTCGACCAGATTTCACGAATGGTCGGAGCGCGAAAGGCAAAATCAATGAAAGTCGAATACTACTCGGTCGACATAAAAGACGGATGCTCAAAAACCTCACGCTCCCTTCGCGGAGTCACACTCGTCCCCGGCCAGCCGTTTGAACTCGCAGTAGACAACACAGCCATATTCACCGAAACCGAAACAGTCCTCATCCCCTCGGTCATAATCCCCGAAGGCACTTACAAAGGGCAGCAGCTTGTGGCCTACATCTCAGCTACCGGACCGGAAACTCTATCGCTTATTCCCGTAAATATTCCCGACGACTCAACCGGAATCGAAATCGGGACTATCGAACAGGGAGCAAACGTCACCCGCATGGGACGCGCCGCCCGTGAACTCGACGTGCAGACATCACAATATGTCGCGCTCCCACGCAAGAACTACAATTACTGTCAAATATTTAAAAGCCAAGTTGAAGAAAGTCTCTACCAGCGTCTTTCCGACAAGGAAGTGGGATGGACATTTTCCGATCAGGAAGAAGTAGCCATCATGGACATGCGCATGGGCATCGAAAAATCATTTCTCTTCGGAGCTCGCGCACGAATCACACTCCCCGACAGTCAGGACGAAATCCTGTTCACCGGAGGCATCTGGAATCAGACCGACCGCACATTCACATATAATAATATGACCGACATAGAGCTGACAGCCCTATCGCGTGCGGCATTCACCGGCAGGTCCGGCTCGTCGCGCAAAGTGCTCATCGGAGGTTCAGGACTCATCGAGGCAATCTGTATGACTCCACATGTCAAATCAGTGAGCGCCGAAGACAGAGAAGTCGTATGGGGCATCGACTTCCACCGCATAGTCTCGAAATTCGGTACTCTCTACGTCCACCACTCTGAAGTTTTCGACCTGTGTGGCAAAGAAAACTGCGGAATGGTCATCGACCCGGAATATATTACCAAATATACCCATGTCCCATTTACGGCCGACCGCATCAGTTTCCGCAAACAGGGTGTCCGTAACACCGAGGGCGTAGTCCTCACCGAAGCCTCATGCCTCGTGCTCCGTCACCCGGACTCTCATCTCCGCATCGAAATGACTCCTGCATGACGGCCCGACATCGGCCCGGGGCTGATTATTCCTTAACTTCACTAAGGTTTCTTCCAAGCCCGAAATACAGCAGTCCGAAAACCAGTATGGCCAGCGCGACACCGGCCACAATCTCCTTGACTTCCGG
The DNA here is from genome assembly GCF_910578445.1 of uncultured Duncaniella sp. Lineage (GTDB taxonomy): Bacteria > Bacteroidota > Bacteroidia > Bacteroidales > Muribaculaceae > Duncaniella. The sequence goes on from NZ_CAJTQC010000020.1 coordinate 22,093, forward strand.
CGAACTATTACGGGCAATCAGCAGTGCGACCATCCACGTCACACATGATACTCCACCGTAACTTTCGCCATCACGCCTGAACGCCTTCAGCGACCATCCGTTGGCTCTCAGACATAAAAACAGCGAAATGATATAGACACAGAACAGCACCATGGCGATAATCTGTAGCGCAAGCGGTCCGGGATACAACGCCATCCACATCACAAGCGTCCAGCCAGTGGCAAAAGCGATTCTGTCAACTGTCCGTGCCGACGATAGTACTATGTTTTTCATTTCTCTTTTATTATTGAATGTGATAGACTAATATATGGCGTAAAGTTACTGATTTCCGGAAATACTAGCAAAAATATCCACGCAAAAAAACGGCAGGTTTTTATTCCGACTCTCTTCTCATTGACCGAAAAGAGATGTCCGGAATAAAAACCTGTCGTTTTTTCTATGCGTGAGTTTATCAGCCTCTGTCATCCGACAGAGACTCATTCACACACATATTATTAGTTAGCGGGAGTGATGTCAGAAGTCTCTACCTCAAACACGAGCATAGCGTTGGGCGCGATGCCTGCCTGCTGGTTGCCGTCGACTCCATAGGCAAGGTTGCCGGGGATATAGAGCACATACTGTGAACCGTTCTTCATCATAGCGAGACCTTCGCCGAAACCGGGAACGACACGCTTGGGGTTCATCACGACACCGTCTGAGTTGCTGTCAAAAACCTTGCCGTCGATGAGCTTGCCAGTATATTTCACCTTCGCGCTGCCGTTCTGGCCGACTGCTTCGCCTGTACCTTCCTTGATCACCTTGTAAGCGAGACCTGAGGGAAGCACCTTGATTGCAGGGTCTTTAGCCATCTGATCCTTCAGATATGCTTCGCCGGCTGCTATGTTTTCCTTAGCTTCAGGGCTGTTTTCCTTAGCCTGACGGGCTTCTTCTTCCTTCTTCTGGTAGAATTCCATCATCTTCTGCTGAGCCTGTTCTGCGAGAACTTGGAACTGGGTCTGAGCCTCACGGAGAGCATCCTGATTGACTGAATCGGCAGAAAATGCCTTGGCATAAGCCTCATAGAGTTTAGAACGGTCGATGGGCACACCGGCTTCTTCGTAGCGGAAGAGCTGACCTACGAGCTGCAGACCGAAGCTGATACCGGTGAGATAGCCCTGCTGGGTGGTGTCGGTCATGATAACCTGCTTGAGACCGCGGAGAATGTCTTCTTTCTTAAGATTAGCTTTCTGATCTTCGGGGAGTGTGAGATATTCCGAAGCAAGACGGCAGCCCTGAGCCTCGCCCATAGCTACAGAGAGTGAATCGCCGAATCCCTTGTTGGCATTGCTTGATGATGATGAATTGCCGCATGAGCTCGCGCCGAGCAGCACTGCGGCTACGCCGCAAGCCATAATTAGCTTTTTCATAAACTTTTGTAAATTTTATTTTTTAATGGTGTTTTCTTGTCGTTTTCTATTTTTTACACCGAAGTGCGGCCGCCAAAGTCACAGCGCCCGCACCTTCTCGGCATTAAGGATAACTCCTTTTATTTCTTGATTACCTTGAGCAGCTCCACGTCAAAGATAAGAGTTGCGTTCGGGCCGATCACACCGCCTGCCCCCTGCGGACCATAGGCAAGCTGCGAGGGGATGAACAGACGCCATTTCGATCCGGCCTTCATGAGCTGGAGTGCCTCAACCCATCCGGGGATAACCTGAGTGACACCGAATGTAGCCGGTACGCCACGCTCTACGGAGCTGTCAAACACAGTGCCGTCGATAAGTTTACCTGTGTAGTGGACCTCGACCTGATCCTGAGCGGTAGGCATCTCGCCGTCGCCTTCGGTAATCACCTCATACTGCAGGCCGGAAGCTGTGGTCTTGACTTCCTCACGCTTGCCGTTCTCTTCAAGGAACTTCTTGCCGGCTGCCTCATTGACATCGGCCATCTTGGCTGCCTCGGCGCGCTGCTTCTCCTCGAGTGCGGTGAAATATTTCTGAATCTCAGCCTTTGCCTCGTCATAGCTCATCTTGGGTTCGCTGCCATAGAACACAGCGGCAACTCCGTCGGCGAAATCCTGAACGTTGATTTCCTGAATGCCGCTCGCACGGAAATTGTTACCCATGCTCAATCCGAGAGCATAGCTGATACGGTCCAATTCTTTATTTTCCATAATTATTTTTTTGATTTAATTGTCATCAAGTCTGCAAAGATAGCCTATTTTACAACGCTCTTTCCAATAATTTTAATTTAAAAAAGTTAAAATCTCGATTGCGCCCGCTCCATAAGCTACCGTTTTGTACAACAAACCATCCCGATATTTGGTTCAGCCTCCGGCTATCAGCAAGTTACGACACCGGCGACACCAAATCAAAGGATTTAGAATTCTTTCAGACGGGCCAGATACTTCCCGATGATATCGAACTCGATGTTGACCTTTGTCCCCACCTCGATTTGCTTGAAGTTCGTGTGCTCGAAAGTATAGGGAATGATTGCCACACGGAATGAATAGCGCTCCGAGTCACACACCGTCAGGCTCACGCCGTTGACCGTGACCGAACCCTTTTCAACAGTCACATAACCCTTGGCGGCCATTTCGGGAGCAACTTCGTAGGCAAACTTATAGTAACGGCTGCCTTCCACCTCCTCGATTTCCTCGCAGACCGCCGTACAGTCGACATGGCCCTGCACGATGTGACCGTCCAGACGGCCGTTCATCATCATCGAGCGTTCGAGATTCACAAGACTGCCGGCTTCGAGCAGCCCGAGATTGCTGCGGTCTAGAGTCTCCTGAATCGCGGTCACGGTGTAAGTTCCGTCGCCCGGAAGCGAGACTACGGTCAGACACACGCCGTTGTGGGCTACACTCTGGTCAATCTTGAGCTCGTCGGTGAAACTGCACTTCACTCGCAGGTCAACATTGCCGTCCTTTCTCACAACGTCAACCACCTGCGCGGCCTCTTCTACTATGCCTGAGAACATAATTTATTGCTATTTTTAGGTTTTGAATTGTTTATATTATGGCGCAAATTTACGAAATTTGCCACTTAATGCAAAAACACGAACCGAATCATGAAAAAAAGCCCCCTTTACACACGCACAGGCGACACCGGCATGACATCCCTCATCGGAGGACAGCGCGTCGCCAAAAACTCACCTCGCGTATCGGCCTACGGTACTCTTGACGAACTCAACGCAATGGTAGGACTCGTACAGGCCCACTGCACCGAACTCGACGACTTCGTGACAGCTTCGCTCCTGTCGGTCAACAACACCCTCTTCAACATCGGTGCATATCTCGCCACTCCATCGCAACAGTCAGCAGCTCAGCAGGAATCTTCAGCCGACGGAACTTCCGCCTCCGAAGCTCAGGCAAACGACCCGGCTGAAAAAATCACCGCTACGCTCACCCCTGTTCTTGCCGACCTCGAACACCAGATTGACCTTCTCGACTCGATGACACCTCCGCTCCGTCTCTTTGTCCTCCCCGGCGGATCAATCGGCGCTGCCCACGCTCATGTAGCACGCACAGTCTGCCGTCGTGCCGAACGCGAAATACTCACCCTCGCCGACACAGGAGCCTACGTCGCCCCGATAGTCCTGACCTACATCAACCGTCTCAGCGACTACCTCTTCATCCTCGCCCGCTACATCAACCACTTCACCGGCACAGCCGAACTCACATGGCATAGATAATCCCACCCTACACCGCCTGACTGAATACGGATATATTTTATCTTCCATATACATTGAAGGAAATACTTTGATTGGGAGGCATACGGACTGCTTAGCATTCCGTATGCCTCCCGCCTTATTCACGCCACTCTCGACCCACAATTATTCCGCCAAAATCTTGGAAAAACGGCAAAAACAACCTAAAAAACCTTGGAAAAACGGCAGAAACAGCCTAAAAAACCTTGGAAAAACGGCAGAAACAAGCTATTTTTGTAAAAAATCCCAATTAAGCATGGCATTATTCAGGCATCTAAACAATTATTTAAAAGAATTTTACGCAACACAAAAGACTGCATTATTACTCACCGGAGCAAGACAAACCGGTAAGACATATGCAATACGCCAATTAGGAAAGCAGTTTAAATCTTTTGTAGAAATCAATTTTATTGAGCAACCGGAAGCTATACAACTTTTTAAAGATGTCAATTCAGCCGAGGACATATTGCTCAGAATATCAGCTCTCAGCAAACAGCCTCTACATAAAGACGAGACTCTTATTTTTTTTGACGAGGTTCAATGCTGCGAAAATATTGTGACCGCCATAAAGTTTCTTGTCGATGAAGGCAGCTACAGATATGCCCTCAGCGGATCATTGCTTGGGGTGGAACTTACTGAAATCAGATCAATCCCGGTCGGTTATCTCAGCATAAAGGAAACATATCCACTTGACTTCGAAGAATTCATTTTAAATTTAGGAGTAGCACAACGCATAATTGATACCGTAAAAGAATGCTGGAACGATTGCAAGCCTGTAGATGTGGTGATTCACGAAAAGCTACTCGAGTTATATCGTCTCTATACTATAATAGGAGGCATGCCTGCTGCAGTAGAAAGATATATAACCACAAACAATCTCAACATTGTCAGCCGGACTCAATCTGATATTATAAACCTTTACCGCAAAGACATAGCACAGTATGCAGAAAAGGACAACAAGCTAAAAATAAAGGAAATTTTTGACCTTATCCCATCTGAACTCGACGCAAAAAACAAACGATTCATTTTAAAACGACTTAACGAACATGCCAAATTCGATAGATTGCAAAACGACTTCCTATGGTTAAAAAATGCCGGGGTAGCAATTCCTGTATATAACGTAGATGAGCCCAGAATGCCAATGAAGCTATCTGTGACGCGAAATTTATTCAAGTTATTTTCAAATGATGTCGGTCTTTTGACAGCTCAATATGCCGACGGGGTTCAGCTGAAAATTCTGTCCGGTGATATTTCTGTAAATTTCGGTGCTATATATGAAAATGTTGTGGCTCAGGAATTATTATGCCACGGCTATCAGCCATATTACTATAATAACAAACGGATGGGTGAGCTTGACTTTGTGATTTCGGACTTCAACGGAGTTGTTCCTATCGAAGTAAAATCAGGCAAAGATTACGAAAGGCATAATGCCCTCAGCAATGTGATGGCATGTAAGGAATATGACATAGAAAAAGCCTATGTGATGTGTAACGGGAATGTCGAACGACGCGGGCGCATTATATATGCTCCCATATATATGACTATGTTCATTCGCCGGCAGACTGACTGCGGAGGTGTCTACAGGCTCGATCTCAGCGGACTGACGTAAAGAAACCATAACAGCAAAATGGAGGGCTGAAATGTTATAAATGCTTTATTAATAGATTGTTCAGCGAGTTTGGCCTGTTTTTATTCGGCAGTTACGGAGTTTTTTTTGTACTTTTGTAGCCAAATTGCCCACAGCAGGGCTAATAGCATCTATAACAATCTAACCATCACCATATTATGAACAATAAAGAAGTGGTTCTCTCCGGCATTCGTGCCACCGGCAACCTTCACCTCGGCAACTATTACGGAGCACTCAGCAAGTTTGTGAAAATGCAAAACGACTACGACTGTCTGTTTTTCATCGCTGACCTCCATGCCCTCACGACAAATCCTCAGCCCGACGCACTCCACGAAAACGTCAAGAATATTCTTGCCGAATATCTCGCGGCTGGCATCGACCCCGAAAAGGCTACAATCTTCGTCCAGAGCGACGTTCCTGAAATCTCCGAAATGTATCTGCTGCTCAACATGCACGTTGGTATCGGCGAACTGATGCGCACAGCCTCTTTCAAAGACAAGGCCCGCAAACAGCTCGGAATCAAGACAGGCAACGACGACGAGGATATCGAAAAACAGATTATAGGCACTGACTCCAACAAGCGTGTCAACGCCGGCCTCCTCACCTATCCCACACTCATGGCCGTCGACATCCTCATCCAGAAAGCACATAAAGTGCCCGTCGGAAAAGATCAGGAACAGCACCTCGAACTCACCCGCCGTTTCGCACGCCGCTTCAACTCATTCTACGGTGTCGACCTCTTCCCCGAACCGCAAAACTTCAACTTCGGCGACCATGCAGTGAAAGTCCCCGGTCTCGACGGCTCAGGCAAGATGGGCAAGAGCGAGGGCAACTGCATCTATCTCATCGACGAGGAGAAGCCACTGCGCAAAAAGGTGATGCGCGCCGTGACCGACGAAGGTCCGAAAGAACCCAACCAGCCGATTTCCGAACCGGTGCAGAACCTGCTCACTCTCATGGAGCTCACCTCCGCCCCCGAAATCGTCCAGAGCTACCGCGACGCTTATGCCGACTGCTCAATCCGCTATGGCGACATGAAAAAGCAGCTCGCTGAAGACATCCTCAAAGTCACCACTCCCATCCGCGAGCGCTACCACGACATCCGCAACGACGACGCATACATCTCACGAGTTGTCCGCGAAGGCGCAGAGCGTGCACGCGAGCGCGCTGCCAAAACCCTCTCGGAAGTACGCGAGGTGATGGGCATCCGCCGTTTCTGGTAAACCGAGGCAGAAATCCCGCTAACACTGATTACATTGATAATTCAGATAAATGAAAAAATACAATCTTATCAACAATTCGCTCGGCTGGCTCTGCTTCGTCATAGCTGCGGTGACCTACATGCTCACCCTTGAGCCAACAGCGAGCTTCTGGGACTGCCCGGAATTCATCTCCCAAGGCTACAAGCTTGAAGTCGGCCACCCGCCGGGCAACCCTATCTTCATGCTGGCCGCCCGCTTCTTTGTCAACTTCGCTTTCGGCGATGTCAGCAAAGTGGCGCTTATGGTCAACTCCATGTCCGCACTCCTTTCGGCCGGCACAATCCTGCTGCTGTTCTGGACAATCACCCACCTTGTCCGCCGTCTGGTAGTGAAGGATGATGTCGAAAACCTCTCGCTCACCCAGATGCTCGTCATCTTCGGCTCGGGTATCTGCGGCGCTCTGGCCTACACGTGGAGCGACACATTCTGGTTTTCGGCTGTCGAGGGCGAGGTCTACGCCTTCTCCTCGTTCTGCACAGCACTTGTCTTCTGGCTCATCCTCAAATGGGAGAACCGCGCCGAACGCCCCCACAGCGACAAATACCTGATACTCATAGCCTACGTCATCGGTATCTCCATCGCTGTCCACCTGCTCAACCTCCTCTGTATCCCAGCCATCGCACTTGTCATCTACTACCGTCTCTGGAAAAACACCACCGCCAAAGGCTCTCTGGTGACTCTCGCGATTTCGGCAGTGGTAGTGGGACTGATTCTCTATGGTCTCGTCCCCGGATTCATCGAGGTGTCGCAGTATTTCGAACTCTTCTTCGTCAATGTGCTCGGCTGCAGCTACAACATGGGCGTGCTCATCTATGCAATCCTTGCGGTAGCCTGCTTCATCTGGGCCATCAGCGAACTCTATAAGCAGAACAGCATCGCGAAAATCCGCATAAGCGTCCTCCTGAGCATCTTCTTCTCAGGCATCCCCTTCATCGGTGACAGCATGTGGATTCCCGTAGTCATCATGATTGCCGTCATCGCTTACCTGTTCATGGCCAAGAAACTCCCGGTGCGAATTCTCAACCTCGTCGTGATGAGCATCTTCGTAATCTTCATCGGCTATTCGTCATACGCGCTTCTGCTCATCCGCGCGAGCGCCAACCCGCCGATGAACCAGAATGCCCCCGACAACGTGTTCGCACTTGCCTCCTACCTCAACCGCGAGCAGTATGGCGAACGTCCGCTGTTCTACGGACAGACCCACCAGTCGTCCGTAGTCTACGAAATCGACGCGCAAGGCCAGGCCTCACCTATGTATAAGGAAGGGAAACCGCTCTATGCAAAGGTGGTCAAGACCTCACCCGAACAGGCCGACCACTATGAAATCACCGGTTACAAGAAAGACTATGTGATGGCTCCCGAGCTCAACATGCTCTTCCCGCGCATCTACAGCGGACAGCATGCAGCAGCCTACTCCGACTGGATCGGCGGACTCAAGGGCAAGCCGGTAAGCGCCACCCGCTATGTCCACGACAGCGAGACGCTCCAGACCGTCGACGCAATCAAGCCTACGATGGGCGAAAGTCTGCGCTTCTTCCTCGTCTACCAGCTCAACCACATGTACTGGCGCTACTTCATGTGGAACTTCGCAGGCCGTCAGAACGACATCCAAGGCAACGGCGAGGTCAACCACGGCAACTGGATTTCAGGCATACCCTTCATTGACAATCCACGTCTTGGCGACCAGAGCCTCCTCCCCTACTCCGACGGCGAGGGCAACAAGGGTCACAATGTCTTCTACATGCTCCCGCTCCTCATGGGTATCATCGGCCTCGGCTGGCAGGCATTCACCTCCAAACGCGGCATCGAGCAGTTCTGGGTCATCTTCTTCCTCTTCTTCATGACCGGTATAGCCATCGTGCTCTACCTCAACCAGACCCCGACACAGCCACGTGAGCGCGACTACGCGTTCGCCGGTTCGTTCTATGCCTTCGCCATCTGGTTGGGCATGGGTGTTGCCGGACTCTGGGCACTCGTCTGCGAGCTTTTCAACCGCAGAGGCAAGGAGAAAGGTAAAAACACCCTTTCGGAAGAAGCCATCGCAGCCAAAGAGCGCAAGGTCAGCCTTGCAGGCGCTATCTTCGCCTGCCTCGTAGGCCTCTTTGTACCGCTGCAAATGGTATCACAGACTTGGGACGACCATGACCGCTCGGGACGCTACGTCACCCGCGACTTCGGTATGAACTATCTTGACTCGGTTGACGAAAACGGCATCATATTCACCAACGGCGACAACGACACCTTCCCCCTCTGGTATGCACAGGAGGTCGAGGGACACCGCACCGACGTGAAGGTTGTCAACCTCTCGTATCTCACCACCGACTGGTATGCAAATCAGGTCAAGCACCCCTCATATCAGGCCGAAGGAATCGAGACACTCGCCAAACCCGAGGATTACGGCTACGAACGCATGAACTTCAGCTATTTCGCGGCCGACTGCGACAGCACACCTGTCAACGCCTACACCGCCCTGCGTCAGGTCTATGACCAGAGCTCAAGCAAGAACGCATGGAACGCCCCGATGATGAAATACAACAACTTCGTCATCCCCGTCGACATCCCTGCAGCCGTGAAGGCCGGACGCATCACCGAGCAAGAGGCAGAGGTGGCCGACACAGCCATCCGCGCCAACATGGCCGACGACCGCGAGGCTTCGCGCCACGGAGGCATGACACTCAGCCAGATTCTCTCGCTCGACATGCTTGCAACCTCTGTCAAGAACGGATGGAAAAACCCCATCTACTTCGCATCGACAGTGCCTTCCGACTACTATATCGCCCTCCAGCCCTACATGCGCTCGACAGGTATGGCCTATGAGGTGACACCGGTGCGCAACGAGGAGAACGGCGACTATGACATCAACGCCGTCAACACCGACAAGGCCTACCGCAACATCACCGAGAAATTCCGCTGGGGCGGACTCGACAAGGTGACTGACCCGAGTCAGATCTACCTCGACGAGACTGTGCGCAAGATGGTGACCACCACCCGTTCATACATCCTCGGTACTGCGACCGCGATGATCAACGAGGCTGTGATGGCCGAACGCGCCGACTCCATAGCCACCGACGATAACGCACGCAAGGAACTCGAAGCCTTCAAGACCGACCGCTATAACAAGGCCAAGGAACTTCTGACCATCATCGAAGAGAAGCTTCCCGAAGCAGCCGCCCCATACGCCATCCAGATTCCCCAGAAGATGGCCCAGATCTATGCCCGCATCGGCATAGCTACAGGCGACAAGGCTGCATCAGCCAAGGCTGTCGAACTTCTTGAAAAGGAAATCATGCGCTATGCAGGAAATGTGAAATACTACCAGAGCCTCAACCCTTGGCAGTATGCCACACTCCCGCAGACCGACCGTTTCATCGAGACATACTATATGGTCTATCTCCTTCAGGATCTCGGCGACATCGGCGGTGATCCCGAAAAGATGGTTGACCGCCTGACTGACATGGGCATCAACTTCGACCGTATCGTCTCCATCCTCCAGCAGTAAAAAAAGAGAGACATCCAACAGCCGTCGGCCGACGGCTGTATTCCAAAGATAATCAAGTGTAGGGGTGCGGCAGTGCCGTGCCCCTACATAAAATTTTATAAACCTCACCTTATCCATGTGGATTGAACAACCGCCGTTTTTCTATCGCCTGCTCTTCACGGAAGCTATATGGCGAATACTCCATAGAGGAAAAAAGGTCGTCTATCTCACTTTTGATGACGGCCCTATCCCCGAGGAGACGCCGTGGGTGCTCGACGTGCTTGACCGCTACGACATCAAAGCCACCTTCTTCATGGTCGGCGACAATGTGAGGAAGCATCCCGAAGTGTTTGAGGAAGTCAAACGGCGCGGACACTCCTACGGTAACCATACCATGCACCACCTGCAGGGACTGAAAGAATGTGCCACCACATTTTTCCGTGACATCACTGAAGCCGACCAATATATCGGCTCAACCCTGTTCCGGCCGCCTCACGGCATCATCTCCCCGCTTCAGACAAAGCTCATCAAACGCCATTATAATATAATAATGTATGACGTGGTGACACGCGACTATTCGAAGCGTGTCACAAAGGAGCAGGTGCTTGACAATGTGAAGCGCTACACCCGCAACGGCTCGATAATCGTGTTTCACGACTCACTCAAAGCCCACGATAAGATGCGCTATGCCCTCCCTCTTGCCATCGAATGGCTCAAGGAACAGGGCTATGAGTTCCGTGCGCTGCCAATGTGACGTTTTTCGATGGATGCCGTAGAAATCAAACGACTGCTGAAAGCGGCGGGAGCGTTCAAGTCAGGAATCGCACTCGCCGGGGAAGTCGATGCCGACCGCATGGCCGACTACGACAGATGGCTTTCCGAAGGCCGTCACGCCTCAATGGCCTATCTTGAAAAATATACCGATATCCGACGGAATCCCGCTCTGCTCCTACCCGGGGCACGGAGTGTGATTTCGTCGGTTTTCAATTATTGGTGGGGACGCTCCGACGGACCGCTTCAATGGGCCTCATATGCTCTCGGCGATGATTATCACGATGTGGTGAGGGCGCGGTTGCAGAGCGTGGCCGACATGATTGTCAGTCAGACAGGTGCGGAGTGTCGCGTGTGTGTCGACACAGCCCCGATTCCCGAACGCTACTGGGCCGTCAAAAGCGGCATTGGTTTCATCGGGCTGAACCGTCAGCTGATTGTCCCCGGAGCGGGAACACATTTTTTTCTCGGAGAGATTGTCACTACCCTCTCCCTGACTCCTGACCAGCCCGAAACGGGAAACTGTGGTGAATGCCGACGCTGCCTGAGCGCCTGTCCCGGCGGTGCTCTCAGTCCTGAGGGACTCGACGCTAACCGCTGTCTATCCTATCTGACCATCGAACACCGTGGCGACTTCCCCCCCGAAGTCTCAGGCAACCCGACCGACCCACATACTCCAACCGCCATACTCACTCCGGCCGACCACCACACTCCGGCCTACATCACCACCACCCGGCCAAACATCCACCTCGGCCGACACATCTACGGCTGCGATGTCTGTCAGGATGTCTGTCCTCACAACCGCTTCGCCCCTATCTCTGAAATCGAGGAATTCCGTCCGCGTCCTGCCATATTGCGCCTCGACACCGAAGCCATTATCTCCATGAAGCAGGAAGAATTCTCAACCCTATTCCGCCGTTCGGCCATCAAACGCACCAAACTCACCGGCCTCCAGCGCAACGCCTCCGCAATCCATAAGGAATGACCTAATCGACAGTCATCAAGACAATTGAAAAAATAATAAAAACTTATCCTTTTCACTGAAAACCGTGACGGGGATAAGTTTTTTATTATATATCTTTGCCATGACCAATCATTAACAATCTAATATCAATTGCTTTATGACGACATTATTCACAATTGTCCTTGGAATTATCGGGGTAGCTACATTAGTTTTCACATTTTGTTTCTGGTTCAAGTATAACCTATTGGCCGACACGTTTAACAAATGGGCCGGAACAGAGGTGCTTGGCGAAAAGAAATGGAACAGCTTTATCCTGCATGCCGTCGCTGCATTTGTGTTTGGCACTGTCGTCAGCGGTATATGTATCGGAGTTTTTCTTGCCAACAACGACGATCCTGAGATGAGCAGAAATCTCATGTTGTTTTACACCTTCATGCCATTTGTCGCCACAGGGCTCTACGCCTATCTTCTGGGCCGTCTGCGCTTCAATAGAAAAGGTGTCCCCATGCGTGCGACATGGGTCGGGATGCTCTATGGCGTTCTTACTGTCTCTGCCATAGCCCTTTCGCTCTATCTTGCAATTCAGGCTCTCATGTGGCTGATATTCATCGTTGTCGGCTTTGTGATTCTGAAAGTCATCTACTGGTTTCTTTCTCCGACCGGCCGCACAATCAAGGCTACAGACGGAGGTCTTTTTTCAACTGAAAAGGAACTGGATGAACTCTACGACGGAACTTACAGAGACAAGTGGGGAAGAATTTACATCAAAAGAGGCGATAAGCTATATCCTAAGGATTAAGCCAACGGCCATAAGCAGTTCTGTTTTATTTTTCTTCACTCTGGCATGGCATCGGTTTCGCGGAGGAGGCGGGAGGGTGGCGTCAGGGCGAGGGAGGCGGGGTTGTATTTCGTTCCGAACGAAAGGTGAAAGCCGTGGGCGAGGAGTTCGCTTGCAAGTTGCGGTTTGCCCCGGAAGCCGTGGATTATCCACGGTTGTACGGGCCGCAAGGATTTGCGAAGTGCGATGATTTCGGGATAGGCTTTCACTATGTGGAGTATCAGGGGTTTTGAGAGCCGCTCGCTAAGTGAAATGTGGAGTGTGAGCAGGCGTGTCTGTGCTTCGATTATTTCGTTTCTCGACAGCAATCCGCTGCTTTCAATCTTGGGGTCGAGTCCGCATTCGCCAATGGCAAGAATCTGCGGTTCGGCGGCGAGGGCCTGCAACATGCGGATGTCGGCAGGGGTTGCCTTAAATAGATTCCAAGGATGGATGCCTACGGAGTAGTAGTAGCCTTTATGAAGTCGTAGATTTCCTCGCTGTTCGACCGGATCGATGTCGACTATGGCGTTGCGACGCAAGCGGTGTGTGTGGGAGTCGAACATTGGGAAAGCGTTGCTAAGGATTAAGGATTAAGGGTTAAGGATTAAGGGTTAAGGGTTAAGTGTTATTAGGGGACGGGGTCGTAGCCTGAACCGCCCCACGGGTGGCAGCGGGCGATGCGTTTTATGGCGAGCCATGTGCCTCGGATGATGCCGTGTTTCTGTATGGCTTCTATGGCGTAGGCGCTGCATGTGGGGGTGAATCGACATGCGGGAGGAAACAGCGGTGATATGCAGAGCTGATAGAAACGAATGGGCAATATGAAGAGGAGGCGAAGCAATGAAGGGGATGTTAAGGATTAAGTATTAAGTGTTAAGGATTAAGTGTTAAGTATTAAGTGACAAGGGTTAAGTGGTGGGGAGGGTTTTGGAGATGCGGGTGAGGATGCGGGTGACTCCTTTGAGAACTTCGGCGTAGGGAAGGACTTCGGTGGCTACATAGATGAAGGCGATGTCGAGCGGAAGGTCGTTTGGAATCAGATGGCGGTTGAGGCGGTAGGCTTCGCGGACTCGACGACGCATCTGCACCCGGTCGACGGCATGACGGAGTTTTTTCTTAGGAATGGAGACGAGAAACTGTGGGCAAGGGGCAACCTTGCGACGGGGTGTGCCGGACGCGGTTTCCATTGCTGCACGCCTTGAGGAGTTGACAGTCCATACGGCACGCAAGGGATAGGCCATAACAGACTGAGCAGCGGGATTGCTGCGGTCGAATAGCTGACCGATGGCAATCTCGCTGCGGAGTTTTTCGATTTTATATAGTCTTTGTCCGACCATATTTCCAGATGAGGTTATTCGCCTTTTTCAACTTCTTCCTTCAGGAAGTTTTCGAGGGCTGCGGTCATTGAGGGAGCTTTGACCGAAGGAGCTTCGAGATCGAGACGCAAGCCTGCATTGCGGACAGCCTGTGCGGTCGTAGCGCCGAAGCAGCCGATGCGGATGTCTTTCTGCTCGAAACCGGGGAAGTTTTTCAACAGAGAGTCAATTCCAGCCGGGCTGAAGAAGAGCAGCATGTCGTAGTCAAACTTCTCTTCAGGACCGAAGTCGTTGGAGACTGTACGATACATGACGGCTTTGGTGTAGTTGATGCCGTTCTTGTCGAGAATGGTTGTGTCTTCCTTGTGAACGTCAGAAACGATGTAGAGGAATTTTTCTTTCTTATGCTTTACAAGAGCAGGGAGAAGACCGTCGAGTTTACCTGTCTCGCCATGGAAAATCTTGCGTTTACGGTAAACAATGTACTTCTGAAGATAAAGAGCAATAGATTCTGTTGTGCAGAAGTACTTCATAGTGTCAGGAATGGAGATTCTCATCTCATCACAAAGCCTGAAGAAGTGGTCAATCGCAGTACGGGCTGTGAAGATAATAGCCGAAAAGTCAGAGATGGATATTTTTGACTGACGAAATTCCTTGGCAGTAAGCCCTTCTACTTTAATAAAAGGCCGAAACTCGATTTCCACTCCATACTTATCAGCGATGTCGTAATAAGGAGACTTGTCGGAAGCCGGCTTAGGCTGGGAAACTAAAACTTTTTTAACTTTCACTGTCAGAGCGCTTAGGGATGTAATTGACTGAAAAATCCGATACATCTGAATATGATGACCGGGGGTACAATTTCGAGAGTGCAAAGATACAAAATAAAATAAAGCAACGAGCCAAAATTGTCGTAAAAAAGCCTAAAGCCCTTGAAAATAAATATCAAACGAGCTAAAATATAGCAAACCACGCCAATAGTGACTACTATCGGAGCTACATCGGGATTGAACAGAACCACGAGAGCAGGTATGGTCAGGGCCATTCCCAGAAGCGACTGCGAGGCGTTGAAGCCTTTGACCCACTGCCGTCCGGAGAGCTTATCGGTGAAGACGTAGCCCACCATCCTGTAGGCAAGCAACTGGAAGAGATAGAAGGCCACAGCCCCTAATGACAGCAGAGCAATCTCAGGGAATGTCGGGAGCGGTGTAGTATAGCCGGCGGAGTTGAGAGCAGCATTGATTATTATGCCTTCACACAGACATGCGAGCAGAACGATGGAAATCTGGATGCCTGTCTCGGTGAATGTGCGGACGGCGGAAGTGTCGTCGGTCCGGCGCACATTCCAGAGGTCGTAGGTGAAATTTTTGAGGAATGTGGAGTAGTTGCGGAAGTTATAGGCCAACAGGAGGAAGACACCGATTATCAGACAGAGCACACCGGAGTCGTAGCCCGGCAGGAATGTGCGCTCAGCCGGCCTGACCCCTGAGGTAAAGGGTACAGGGCCGAGAGTCATGGTGAGTTTTTCGGCAGCCGAGGATGGAGCCTGATACTCACGACACAACTTCGGGACGAACGGCGACGCAACGGAATCGGCCAACAGAGAAGTGTCCATCGTCATATACGGTCAATTATTTCCATAGCTTCCTCAGGAGAAGCGACAACGGTGGCCGGAATCACACCGCCACGCATGAACCCTTTGGCCTGCATCGAGTCAAACAGTGCGACAAGATGATCGTAATAGCCATCGGTGTTGACAATTATGACCGGTCCGTTGAAGAGCGAAAGCTGATGCCACGTCATGATTTCGGCGAGCTCGTCGAGAGTGCCGATGCCTCCGGGAAGAGCTATTGCCGCACGCGACATCGAAGCCATAGTGTGTTTGCGGTGGTGCATCGACTCGGTGTCGATACAGCGAGTGAGGCGCGGATGATTCCAGCCTTTTTCAATCATGAAATGCGGGAGCACACCTACAGCTTCGCCCGACGCATCGACAGCACCCTCGATGGCAGCAGCCATCATGCCTCCGGCCCCGCCTCCGCAGACGAGAGTCAGGCCGGAAGCCGCTATCAGTTCACCCATACGGCGGGCGACGCTGAGATAGAGGGGATCAATATCGGATGAGGAGGCGCAATAGACCACTACGCCTGATGGAAGTGCATTATTAGGTTTCATGGGCGCAAATTTACGAAATAAGCGTCAGATTCAGTGTATTCCGAAGCCGGAATTTGGCATCACACCACGTAATTTAAGATGCGGATTAAAAATAAAAGTGTCCTCCTGTAGCGACAGAAGGACACCGGAAAGATGACAATAGCGCTTAATGAGCGCGCGAACGGACGAAAGGTCGTCCGGGGGAACGCAAAGCAGCAAGCATGGCTGCAACAGCGTTCGCGGAGCGGTCGGAAAATGAGGATGCAAGCGTAGAGGCGGCATCCGAAACAGAAGAAGCCGAGGTGACAGCAACGGCAAGCACACGATAGGTGACAGCGAGTTCGAGATTGCGGCGAAGGAGCGGGCCGAGTGTCGCTGACACTCCGGCCGGAAGCCGGAGGTCGATGCCCAGCAGCGTGTCAGCCTCATCGCCGGCAGCCTGATGCCCGGGATTGACAGCAGGAAGTTCGTTGTCAAGCTCAGCACCGTCGACATAAGGGAGAAGATGGAGAATGATTTCGGCAAAGGCGTTTTTGACCATTAGTCTCAGGATTCCCGTCCGCTCCCGGTCAAGGAGCGGACGGAGGAGGGTGCGCGCCGTGTCGTCGGCAGCCGACAGCGACTCAAGCGCCGCAAGCGCATGGACAGTGTCGGTTATGACCGTGGTTGAAAGTGAGATATGCATTTTTCAATAGAAATCAAGATGAGGTTTAAGCGGGAATGAGGAGTGTGCGGGTGCTGTAGTCGAAATAACGGCGGACAAGCGACGCGGCTGTGGCCGGAGAGATGAAAAATTGCGATGCGCCACCATCGGAAAGCACATTGGCCAGCGCGTCGGGAAGACGCACTCCACGCTTTTCCATCAGACGGGTTACGCGTGTGTTGAGTTCGGTCCACATGGCAAGACGCCTGTCGCGACGAAGCCGGAGACGGCCGTGGCGAAGGACACGGAGCATTCGCAGCGCATAGTCGAAGGTGCAATAGTATGCCGGAGCATGACTCATGGCCGCCTGCATGGCAATCGAGTCGATGTCAAACGCTTTGTCGGCAGGAAGAGAGGAGATGAGATTGCTGACTGCTGTAAGGAAATGACGGTTGCGAAGATGGATGAGAGAAAACATGACTGATGAAATTTAAGGTTTAAAATCAAAAGGGGGAAGAATTTTTATTATACCACTATTAATT
The DNA here is from genome assembly GCF_910578445.1 of uncultured Duncaniella sp. GTDB lineage: Bacteria > Bacteroidota > Bacteroidia > Bacteroidales > Muribaculaceae > Duncaniella. The sequence goes on from NZ_CAJTQC010000020.1 coordinate 39,357, forward strand.
TTCCGGCGTGAGGTTTTTATGTCGGTTTGTGTTGGCAAATCTACAACCGATATATGGTAAAAAGCATGTACAGGTCTGTAAAAAGATGTTAACCGACGGCGTTTTCCACCCACTTCGCATGAATCACGACAACAATGCAATGACTATGCGGTCGCGCAGGGTGCGGAAGGAATTGAAACTCTCATACACGTCGAGGAGTGCTATGGCCGAGTTGTAGACCTGACTTTCATAGAGCGAAGCCGACACGTTAGCGCCCGGAGTCATGCCCTGAAGCGCCGAGGTCACCCCTGAAATCTGCTGAAACATCTGCATTTCCATCTCCAAGAGCTTCGCCGCACCTTCGCTGCGTCCGGCAGCTGTCACCTCGACAGGCAGACGGCGTGCGGTTGGGTTGACAGGAATCACCCCGCCGGGACGACTCCAGATGTCGGCCACTTTTTCCATGTCGAGTCCCGGCGGCAGAGCGTCGGTCGGCATAAGCAGCACACCTTTGGCACTGTTGGCAAGAATATGGTCGATAGTAGTGATGAGAGTGTTGATGTGTTTCTGCTGTCCGACCAGATCCTCGATAAAAGGATGGACAGCACCGTCGGTCAGCGGATAAAACTTCAGGGCAAAGGGATGTGCGCCCGATTTCAGCGGCGAGCGCGAATGGTCAATCACGCTCCCGTCAGGCGTGAGGAAACGGCAATGCCAGTGTGGGTCTTCGACAGGATGGTGAGGGTCGATGTCGTAGGTCCACACTTCTATTACCCGGCAGAAGCCCGGTGAGGAGGAAGAATAAAATTTTGTATCAGCCGCGTCTTGTCCGCCCCATGCCACAGACGAGAGATAAGGCCCGTCGGCCGACACATGGCGATAGATTTTTTCAAGATAACGGTGACGTCGGCGTGAATTGTGCCCGAAACGGAGTCGAAGCTCGTCGAGAGTCATGTCGTGGAGCATGCCGACAAGACGGATGTCGCTTCCACGCGGGTCGCGGAATGGGGTACAGAAGAAGTGTTCGGGATTCACATTGTCGACCCAGACTCCCGCCCCCTCAGGAGGACGGTTTTCATAGACGACACGCTGTATGGCCATCCCGGAAATAAGAAACTCTTCAAGCGCACGGCTGTCGAGCTCTGTCAGCAGATTTATCCGATGGACATCAAGTAGTTGCTGTGACGAAGTGGATTCGGACTGCGAGACGTTGTAACGGAAACGCCCGACGACACTTTTGACCAATGCGCGGAGCAGATTGTTGGTGAGAGGGCGCATGCCGGCCATGCGCGCTTTCTCATACTCGCTGACCGTTTGGCCGGAGGCAGTCTGCGTCAGGTCGCTCCACTGGTCGCCATATGTGTGCCGCATAAGACCGCGACGCATAGACCGCAGTCCGGCATGGCGTTTCCAAGCGCTGAACGCCTCGTCAAGAAGGCTGGAATTGGAGGAGAACATTAAAAAAGCTGTTTAAGAGATTATACAGGGCGTGGATGAATGGTTGCGAAGGCCGAATCGTCGAGGCGGTATTCATCCTCGTCGTAACTGACACAGAGCAACGTGCTGATCGATTCGCCTGAAGCGGCGGCAGGATAAAGACGCAAGCGATTGTCGTGGAAGATGGCCACCGGCCGCGACGGCGTTGCACGTGTGTAGGGATGGAGCTGACGCATGGCGGCCGGATGGGTAGGGCTCGTGATAATCCGCGCAGAGGTGAGCCACGAATCAAGACGCACCCTGACAATTCTAACAACCGACAGTGGCAGGTCAATCACGGCTGCCCCATCGGCCGTTGGAGAAAGGATGACGGATTTTGAAAGATCGTCGGCAACGAGACATGAGGCCGGGGCTTCAAGAAGCAGGCGTCTGTACCACTGTTTCATTTCTGCAAGATGGATGGCAGAGGTGTCGATGCCGTCGTTGCGCCTGAAGGTGGCATCGGTGAGCGACGGCGAATAACCGGAATGAAGCATCCACAGGTCGAGCATGCGTGAGGGGGTGAGGCGGAGATGCATTGGTTCAAGGATTTGGGATGAGGGATTTATCAATCAATTGAATCAGAGAAAAACGGGAACTGTGACGCAAAATTATGATGACGGACAGCGGGTTTTGGTGCGATAATACAAAAGAGGTCGTTATTTTTCGTATTTTTGCAGCCACACAGGACGCTGTCAAGGCAATTCCTGACTCACATAACCACCAGACTACAGACATATAAAATAATTATTGTCACACTCTTACATCATGAGTCCTATAAATCATTTTAAAGAAAAAGTGCTCAACTGCGGTGAGTTGACCGAAGCTGAGGCAATGAGCCTCGCAACACTCACCACGGATGAATATGAAGAACTCTTGGAAGCCGCCGCTGAAATCACCGACCGTTTCGGCAGCCGCGATTTTGATTCGTGCTCCATCATAAACGCCCGTTCGGGGCGCTGTCCCGAAGACTGCAAATGGTGTGCCCAGTCGGCCCACCACAAGACCGATATAGCCGTCTACCAGCTTGTCGACCATGACACCTGCATGGAGCTTGCCGACTATAACCACCGGCGTGGAATCGGTCGGTTCTCGCTCGTCACAAGTGGACGCACACTCTCGGGAAAGGCTCTCGACACCGTGTGTGACTATTACCGCGAACTGTCGGAGCGCGAAAGCGGCATGGGGCTCTGCGCATCAATGGGGCTGCTCGACAGCGAGTCGCTCCGACGGCTGCACGAGGCCGGTGTGGAGCGTTATCACTGCAATCTCGAGACTGCCCCGTCCCACTTCCCCACCCTGTGCTCAACCCACACCATCGACGACAAGATAAAGACCATTGAAGCCGCCCGCGAGGCAGGCATGGAGGTGTGTAGCGGCGGCATCATCGGCATGGGCGAAACAATGGAACAGCGGGTGGAATTCGCCCTCACGCTCAGACGCATCCGTCCGGTTTCGATTCCAATCAATGTCCTCTCCCCCATCCCCGGGACTCCGCTTGAAAACGCCGACCCACTCACCGGCCGCGACATACTCCAGACGGTGGCAATATTCAGAATGATACATCCCCATGCTGTCTTACGCTTTGCAGGCGGACGCGCGCTCATCGACCGCGAAACCCAACGCAAGGCTCTTCGCATAGGTATCAACGGAAGCATCATGGGCGATCTGCTGACCACCATAGGCTCGCAGATAGACGAGGATATCGCTATGATACGCGAATGTGGCTACAATTTTGAAACTCCAGAAGAATGAAAAATCCCACCGAGCTAAGCAAGGAACAGAAGATACGATACCGCGGCCACCTGTCGCTATGCGAGATTGATCTGGCAGGCCAACAGCGTCTTGCCGAAAGCCGTGTGCTCATCGTTGGCGCAGGCGGACTCGGAAGCCCCGTCAGCCTCTATCTTGCAGCGGCCGGAGTCGGGACTATCGGCCTGCTCGACGCCGACACGGTGAGTCTCAGCAACCTGCAGCGTCAGGTGATACACACCACAGCCGACATAGGCCGCCTGAAAGTCGATTCGGCAGCCGAAAAGCTACGGGCCATCAATCCACACATAAACGTCGCCACGCTCCCGCTAATGCTCGACAGCGAGAATGCCATGACTATAATGGAGGACTATGACCTCGTGATAGACTGCACCGACAACCTGCCGACACGCCTGCTGATAAACGACACATGTGTGGCAACGGGCAAAGCTATGGTCTTCGGAGCAGTGTCGCGCTTCTCGGGACAAGTGTTCAGCCACAAGGCCGGGACAGCCTGCTACCGCTGCATTTTCGACCCGTCGACCACCGACCCTGATGCCGACCTGCCGTGTGCCATCAACGGAATCATGAACACGGTCGTCGGTGTAATCGGGTCGCTACAGGCCACGGAAGCTGTCAAACTCCTCGTCGGGACAGGCGACGCGCTACTGAACCGAATACTTACGTTTGATGCCGTCACCATGCAGTTCAACACCTTTGCTATCAGCCCAATAGATACATGCGAGTGCCAACATGGTTAACTATTTTTAACAACGTGTTTAATTATAGTATATCATTTATACCTACTTTTGCACTCGATTTCTAACTATTAGTCTGATAATTAAATCTGAAAATGAGCAACACTTTAGCAAATATGCCCCGAGTTGAAATCGTGGGCAGTTTTCTTCCTCCCGAGGAACTTGAAAACGCTCTTAACGAAAAAATCCACGGCAACCTCAGTGAAGAAGTCTATCATTCGATTGAGGATAAGGTGATTGACAGCCTGATCGACAGGGAAATCGAAGCCGGCCTGCAGATTGTGACCGACGGTGAAATGCGTCGCAAAAGCTGGGCTCGCGACTTTTGGGAAGGTTTCAACGGCATGAGCCGCGACCGCATCGACACCGGTTATGTCCATCAGGACGAGGTGGTGCGCCACGACCTGCTCCGCTTCGAAGGACGCATCGAATACAACGAAGCCCATCCGTTTTTCGAAAAATATTCCCACATGCAGGAACTGACGGCCGGACGCGCCGAGGTGCGCCAGACCATTCCCTCGCCGGGCGAACTCTACATGCGCATACTTCTCGGAAGTAACGGTGACATATCAAAGACATACGCATCGCCCGAGACTCTTCTCGATGACATCGTGGAAGCCTACCGCAAGACCATCGAGGAATTCTATCGTCGCGGATGCCGTCACATCCAGCTCGACACCGGTGTGTGGGGCCGACTCAGCGACCCTGATTTCGACCGCCTGCTCCTCCTTGGCGGCGTTGACTCCGACAAGGTCACACAGACCCTGCTTGACATCATCAACCGCACTATCGAAGGCCGTCCCGCTGACCTTGAGATAACACTCAGTATAGCCGCCGACGAGACACGCATCCCACGCTGGTTTGACGAAAAGGAACTCACACATCTCCGTGTGATGCTCGAACAGGTCGACGCCGACGCATTCCTGCTTCCCTTCGCCATCTCGTCGCCTCAGGAAATAGAGGCCGTGCGCTGGATTCCTGCCGGAAAACGTGCCATCATAGGCATTGTCGACGGCTCGCTTCCGAACCTCGAAAGCGTCGACGACATAGTAGAAGCCATCCGTGTAGCGGCACGCTATATCCCCGTCAGCCTTCTGTCTGTCAGCCCGACATGCGGCTTCAAGGTGAGCAACCGCGAACGTCAGGGACTCAACTACGAGACCCAGTGGTCAAAGATAGCACTTCTCAGTCAGGCAGCTGAAAAGTTTGCCCGCGAAATCGGATAAATCCGGTCAACAAACATATATGAGTATGTCGCATCCTCCACCGGAGGCTATGCAACATACTCATTTTTTAAATAAATCAATATGGAAAATAAACGGATCCACCTATGTATGTGCCGCATGAGCGGCGCTGAACAGCGCTTCATCGACGAGGCTTTCGCCGAGGAATGGGTCGTGCCACTCGGACCGAACGTCGACGGCTTTGAGGCAGACCTCAAACATCGTATCATCGACACCGACCCGTCGTGTAGCGGCAAGGAAATCGCGGCCCTGTCGGCAGGAACAGCCGCCATACATCTGGCCCTCGTGATGCTCGGCGTAGGCAAAGGCGATGAAGTGATGTGTCAGAGCTTCACATTCGCGGCCTCAGCCAACCCGATTGTCTATCAGGGCGCACAGCCTGTGTTTGTCGACAGCGAGGCGGAAAGCTGGAACATGGATCCGGCCCTGCTCGACGAAGCCATAGCCGACCGCGTAGCCAAGACAGGACGTAAGCCCAAAGCAATCATCGCGGTCCATCTCTACGGCATGCCGGCCCGCATCGACGAAATCTGTGCCGTCGGTGAGAAATGGGGCATTCCAGTGGTGGAGGATGCCGCGGAGGCTCTCGGCTCTACATATAAGGGACACGAGTGCGGCACGTTCGGCCACTATGGAATCCTCAGTTTCAACGGCAACAAGATGATTACCACCTCCGGTGGCGGAGCGCTCATCTGTCCCGATGCCGCAGCCAAGAAACGCGCTATATTCTATGCTACTCAGGCACGCGAACCATTCCCCTACTACCAGCACGAGCATATCGGGTTCAACTACCGCCTCAGCAATATAAGTGCCGGCATCGGACGCGGCCAGATGACAGTACTCGACAAGCATATCGCCCACCACCGCATGCTGGCATCAATCTATCAGGAACTTTTAGCCGATATGGAGGGGGTGACTTATCATGCCAATCCAAACGCTGATTCAGATGCAAACTACTGGCTGTCGACCATCGAAATCGACCCTGAAATCACCGGCATAACCACTGACGATGTGCGCGAACATCTGGCACGGCTCAATGTCGAGACGCGCCCCCTCTGGAAGCCGATGCACCTTCAGCCGGTCTATGCCGACGCACCTGCATACGTCAACGGAGTCAGCGAACACCTCTTCGGCCGCGGACTCTGCCTCCCTTCCGGTCCTTGGGTGACACCGGAAGATGTCAAAATGATTGTCGATGAAATCGCCTATCTGATTTCCTCCCAGTCGGCATCGCTGACCTGAGGCTCTCTTGGCGTATAAGTCGAATCCGGGCTTGAAGCCGCACGGTGATCAGCCGTCACCTCGATTTCCTCGAACTCAACATATTCTCCCTCGTCGCGGGAGAATATTTTTTTCTTCCTGCGGGGATAGTTGCGCGCTTCGCGACGAGGCGGCGCATCATTACTTGGAGATGAAAACGGGCCGTAGGACGACGATGCAGACCTGCCGCCGCCAAACGCCTGATTGAACATATCATTAACCTTCTCCTGATATTTGCGCTGGGCATAGCGCATCAGCATGGGCTTTACCAGAAGCCACACGAGGTAAATGATTATGATTGTAGCTATAAAAGTCATGTTAACTCAACAAATGTTTTTGGCCTGCCAATGACACTGCAATCGGCAGGAATAGTATTAGAGGGTGTTTAATAACAATAGTTAAAATCTGAGCGAAAGTTTTGAGATGGATATGGCTCTGAATTGAAGGAGCATAGCGCGCTATGTGACTGAAATGAAGAGTCATAGACACTCAAAACTTTCGGAGGCGATGGTATTGTCTTTTCTTCTGTATGATGTTTCATGAATAAAAATTTTTAAGTTACCCAAGCCTTGGTGTCTCTTTTGCTAAATTGTTGAAGCTCGTCAGTCGCATAGCGCGCTATGCTTCTTCCTCGCTTACAACAATTTACCTAAAAGATACACCACTCAGATTTTAACTATTGTTATTAAATACCCTCTTAGT
>NZ_CAJTQC010000020.1:46535-59812 GCF_910578445.1 uncultured Duncaniella sp.
CTTACAACAATTTACCTAAAAGATACACCACTCAGATTTTAACTATTGTTATTAAATACCCTCTTAGTCTGACGGATAGCCGCTACCCTTCCGCTTCAGCCTTTTTGCCGAAAAGTGAAATCAGAATGTAGAGGACAATCGTCCATGCGAAACCCGAAATTCCTTCGGTGATAACAAAGAGTACGGCTGCGGCGAGCACCACATACCTTCTAACGTTGTCACGCCACGAAAGGTTGGCGAATTTGAGTGAAAACATCTTCAATTCACTCACCATAAGGAGTGAAATCGCTACGATTAGGACAGCCATCACTATGTTGCCGGGATAGGCATGTGAATTGATCCATGCGAGCACTCCTACCCAGAATATGGCATTGGCCGGAATCGGAAGTCCGATGAATGATGTGGCCTGACGGGTGTCGACATTGAATTTTGCAAGCCTGAGAGCGCCCATGACAGCTATGAACAGCGCTATCGCACTCATCCAGACCGATGCTCCGTAGGCCTGCATGGCATTCATGACGAGGAAAGCAGGGGCAAGACCGAAGCTGACAAGGTCGCTGAGAGAGTCGAGCTCCTTTCCGACCGGCGAATATGCGTGGAGCAGACGCGCTGAAAGCCCGTCGCAGAAATCAAACACCGCAGCAGCTCCGATAAAAATAAATGCCCATGACATCGGCGACAGAGCACCGGTCTCCATGCCGAGGTTAAAAGCAAAAAACACCGCCACACATCCTGAAAGGAGGTTAAGGCAGGTGATTGTGTTGGGGATATAGGATTTGAGTGATTTCAATTGATGATTAGTGATTTAAATGTGTTTGCATAGGGGGCTCGAAGCCTTGTGTATTCTTTTGATTCTATCAGTCATTAGGGTTATTCCTCAGACGGGCAATCACACTGACACCGCCGGTGGTCTTGTCGCCGATTTTGACAAACACCTCGGCATCAAGAGGGAGATAGATATCGACGCGTGAGCCGAATTTAATGAATCCCAGATGGTCCTCGATATTTGCGGCATCGCCCGGTTCGGCATAGGTCACAATCCGTCGGGCCACAGCGCCGGCAATCTGGCGCACGAGTATTTCCTGCCCGTTGGTCGCACGGATTAACACTGTCGAACGCTCATTCTCTATGCTTGCTTTGGGAAGATAGGCACTTAGAAAACGTCCGCGATGGTGACGAACCAGAAGCACCTCTCCATCGACCGGGAACCAGTTGGCATGGACATTGAAAACGGTCATGAACACCGAAACCATCCTTACCTTGCGGCGGAGGACTTCAGGCTCGAACACTTCTTCAAGCGCCACGACAGTACCGTCGACCGAACTTACGACCACATTGTCTCGGTCTCCGCGAAATGTGCGACGAGGCGAACGGAAAAAGTTAACGATCAGCAGATATAACACAGCCGAAATCGATGAAAAGACAATAGGGATGACAGCCGGACGAATGAACATCCATGCCGATAGATTGATGACAATCATTATCAGCATGACAACAATAAGTATGTTAGTACCTTCGCGGTGTATTTTGACTTTCATTTACTATGTTTGGTCGGGGCGTCATGCGCCCGCATTAGCTCCCGTGGTATATTATAATAGGTCGTTAACTTAATTTGCAAAATTACTCAAACTTTTCAACTTATCAAAAATTACCGTGAAAAAAGGTTTGCATTAAATATCGGCTCGTTTATCCGTTAACAAGTTTTAACCCGCAAATAGGTTATATTCTCATTTATTTACCTAATTTTGCTATTGCAAATTAGCCATACCACATGAATTGATATATTCATTCTGATGTGTGGCTGAAGGGAGATTACATCACCACGGCAATTCGACGGCCTACATTCCCGTGTGAATACGGCTATTGAAAGTGATGGGACGGCTCTTCTCCCTTTCTTCCCGGCTTAGCTGCCGGAGTGGATAAAATAAAAATATCTGCGTCCCGTCTTGCAGAACTTGTCTGATTCATGCAGCATTCTTGCGTTCATACGGTGGCAGGAGAGTTGCTCTTGAACTATGAGTTCTATGCAAAAACAGCCGTTCGGTAAAATTTACACTGACAGACTTTGTTCCACACACTTACCTCATCTGCATTCGTCAGGTGAGGCATATTGACGTACATATACACCTAACTACACTATATATATCATTATCACTGTCATTCACAGCGTAATGAAAACCTATAAGACTCTTAGAAATACTATGAAACACCCCTTTTCTCGGCAACAGCTCTAACCCTATGGAATGTTGCAGGAAGACAATCAAGGACCGCGATGCCATAAAACACACATCGCGGTCCTTTCAATGTCAACCAACCGGCTATATCAGACGACGGCTTAAAAGTTTTTCCTGACTGTCCGGCTCACAGCCATGAGATTTCCAACAGTGATAAGCACTATGATCGCAAGGCCTATGCCTATTGTTGGCCAAGGGGAAGTCGATTCGACTCCGAGCGTCGACAGCGGTTCGCGCCACTGGTGTGCGGCTACGAGCATCACAGTTATAGCCGAAAGAATCACCACAGCGTTCACCGTCATTATAATAAGGTGATAATATCTCGCCACCTGAGCGGGAGAATAGCCGAGCTGCATGAGCTGATGAATCTTATCGCGGTTCTTTTGCAAAAGCAGATAGATGCTCAGAAGCAGAATGAAAAACGCCAGCAGGCTGATGACAAGCCCGACGGCAATCACCACCGTGGTCACGAGCGAAAGGAAGTAGGCAGCCTTACCGTTGGCAGCACGGTCGCCTGCAGTTTCATAATCATGCTCGTCAAGATAGCTTTCCGCCTGCGGGTCGCCGGGTTTGTCGAGCATCACTATCAGACGCGACGGAGATTCCGAAGCGTTTGCCGAAAACTCGCGGTTTGCCCACTCCATGAACTCTTCGGGTACGGCAATGGTGTTGAGGCGCGACGAGAATCCGACAATGCGGGCGTTGACCCACTGTTGCCGTCCGTTACCGCTAAGCGACAGCTGCAAAGGGACCATCCCGATGACCTCCTCCGACACCTGCGGCATGCCTCTCGAAGTCGCGAAACCGAAATTGTAGAGCGACAGGTAATCTTTGGAAATAATCACCGGCACAAAATCCGAACGCCCCGGTTCATAGCCCCACCCTTTTGGCGAGACATCAAAAAAATCGTCGGGTATGGATTCGAGAAATAGGTCCGAGCCCATCGAACTGCCTCCGAAACTGACTTTGGCGTAGACATTGAACGCCGCCGAGTTGAACCGTCCTACCTTGCGGGCCCACGGCTGCGAGGCAATATCGGAAATCTCCTCCTCGCTGAAGCGCGTCGACTCTCCATCTCCGCCCATAAACGAGCCAAGACCGCTGACTTTCTTCGAGATTATCAGATAATCCTTGGATATAAACGAATCCTCGTCGTCCCACACCGTGGTCACGTCGCGATAAAACTGTATCGCAGTGAGCACGATTGCAAGCCCGACAAGATTGGCAAGCGCATATCCTGCAATCTGTCCGGCACTTATATTGCGTCTGAGCAGACGCCACACTATATTTTTTGACATCGGATAATGACTGTGTTTCAAATAATGTTTCTTACCTCTTGCAAACGACACACGAACGTAAATGGCCTCGTGAACTGTTTGCTTACAGCCTCAGCAGCTCGTAGTCAGGCAGTTTGATTTTATTGCCGACCGACGTGGCGATTATACCGGCTCCGAGGCGGCGCGCCTCTTCGTCGATTAGCTCCGCCACAGCCTGATTGTTGCGGCTGTCGAGGTGGCTGACAGGCTCGTCGATGAGCAGAAAATCGAACGGCTGGCACAGGGCACGGATTATCGCCACCCTCTGCTGCTGCCCCACCGACAGGCGGCCGGCAGGCACTCCTGCCTTCTCACCGATTTCAAGCCTTTCGAGCAATGCGACAATCTCATTGGCCGACTTGTGGGCCGTCAGACGATTTTTGATTTCGATATTCTCCATCACGGTCAGCTCCGGGAACAGCCCCATCTCCTGCGGTAGATAGGCAAGCGAGCTCCGCCGCAGCTCACACCAGCGACCGATGCCGAAACTCCGAGCGTCAGCTCCGTCAAAGAGTATCCGGCCGTCGTAGTCATGGCGCGAACCGTAGATGTAGCTGCACAGCGACGACTTACCCGTCCCGCTCTCAGCCTCGATGAGATAATATGTTCCACGCCTGAAAGTCATGTTTTCCTGAAGCCACAGCTGCGAATCCTTGACAGGCAACTCGTTTTCGCTTCCACGGAACACATGCGGAAGCACACGGCGCAATGATATTTCCTCCGTCATAGCAATGCAGTCAGAATTGCTTCAAGTATAGGGCGGTCACTGCCGTTGAGGCCAAGTTCCATTGTCGCATTGTCATTGTTGACCTGCATGCTGAACTTCACACCGAAATCGGGCAGCATGTAACCGAATTCTTTAAGCGTCGGGAGGTCGACACACAGCGCTCCGTTCTTGCCGTTGAATATCGGAGCAAGCGAATTCTGTCGGTCTGACTCAAACGGCATATTGCTCACCGCAAAATATCCGTCGACATTACCCATGTAGAGATTCATGCCGTATTGCGGAATGACCATCACACCGTCCTTATACTCCTTGGGGCTGACTCCGGCCATGAAGAGCGAACTGCGCATCATACCCATTATATCGTTGATTTTCTTCTGTGGCAGGCTCACCATCATCACAAAATGCCAGTTGCCCGGATCGAGGTCTGTGTATGCCTCGCTGTTGGCAGGTCCGGCTGCAAGGAAGATAGTTCCGTCGATTGACTGAAGATAGGGGGTGACGGCCGAAAGCATGGCCTGAGTCTGGAATCCGCCCAAAGTTCCGACCGCCTTGGTCACAATGCTCCAGTCAAAATCAGGGCTGACACCAAGCCCGAAGGCCAAGTTGAAATTTTCAGGTACATAGGCCAGCACAGACGGATTGATTTCCTTAAGGCCCTTGAATACCAACGGCGTGCCATCGGCTTCAATAAACGAGCTTGAACCGACAAGCCTGTTATCCTTGACATTGCAGGTAAACGTGGCCCATGTGCTCTCAAACTCAGGATTTTCACCCTTAGCCCCCTTTTTATCCTTTTTCTTATCGGCAGCAGGAAAATCCTGACGGACTACAACATTAAGGAGATTGTCGCTCTCAAGCAGCTGCACGATACCGGTCATTGACGCGAGCGATGATTTTTCAGCCTCCTTACTCATTGATGTGACGACATCGACAGCATCCGACGGCTCGGCATCAACAAACCACACCCGGTCATCGTCAAGCAACACGGACATGCCGCCGGCCACACCGCAGCTATAGCCACCGGTCTCGTCGCTCCACTCAATCGTCCCGGCGGTGATTTCCTTGAACTTTGATTTATCGCTGACAAGCATAGTCATGACCAGCCTAATTTTATCTCCGACAACCCATGCGGTCTCGTCAGGATTACATATTCCAGATTCGTCAAGCTTCCAGACAGCCTCGACAATAGCCGACAACCGCTCAGGGGCTTCAATCCCCGAGGGATAGACAGCCTTGCCGTTGTCATATTTGCATCCGGCATTTTCAAATGCAGTCTTCAACCTTATGACACCCGCCTGTTCGACAGTCGACGGTATCGCATCAAGCAACTTCCGCTCTTTTGAGCATGACACCGCGAGTACTCCTAATAACACCACTGCCAGCATAGGCAGCATGAACCGTTTGAATTTCATATAATACAGTTTAAAATAGTCTTTTAATGGTCTGACTGCAAACTTACAAACAATGTCTCAGACCACCAAGCCAAAGCGCAACAATTTAGAAACGGGCGACTAATCCGCAACCATAGGGGCGCCCCGGCTACCGACGAAGGCGTTTACGGAGGTTACGGACAACGAATACCGATGCAATCAACGGAACAGGAAGGAGCAAAAGGCGTAGCGAAACCGATGGCATGGACTGAGCGACCACAATACATGCGAGAGTTATTGAAAACGTCAGCATCGCCATACGGACCGATGATGCGGGAAGAGTCAGGCCATAACGGACATAATACACATAACCTACAATCACGGCATAAAGCAAGAACCAAAGTCCGTAGGCAACTCCAAGTCCACCGATTCCCCACACAGAATAACACCCGATGTTCAGCCCCAGCCCCGCTACCGCGCTGAGCGATTCGGTGAGCAGGAATGCAAGGCCGTCACCCTTGGCAAGAATGACGTATGACATGCAATATGACACACCCCTCATCACGATTCCGGTCATAGCGATGGTTATGAAGGGAACGGCCGCTTCAAAACGGCTGTCATACAGAATCCTTACAAGCCACGGAGCAAGGGTGACGAAAAAAGTAACCGCCGGAAGCAGAAGCATGAGTATCAGTCCCATCTCGTGGGCCACAAATACACTCAGCCGTCGCCCCGATGCGGCTACCCGTGAGAGACGCGGATAATACTCGGTGGCAAGTGCCGTGAAAATCAGGCCTACATAACGGTTGACCATTGTATAACCCGCCTGATAGAAACCGACCTCCGTATCCCCTCCCCGATTGTTGAGCCATGCGACAAACACATAGCTCAAAGCCTGTGCGACGAAATCGGCCGTGGTCATATAGAGGCCAAGTATGATGAACCGTTTGCCGGCCGAAAGAGTCTCCCCCACCCCGATTGGACGTTGGGCACGGACTCCGCGCACTCTATATATATATGTGGCGATACATGTGGCAAGAGAGTATGCGATAATAGAGGGGACAACACTCGCCACCCCCCAGAAATAATACATCGGCACTGAAACCACGAAACCGGCAACCGCCCCCCACACCGACGCTCTGGCCAGACGGGAGAGCGCACCCAGCCCCTGCATGACAGCCTCTTCGGCACTTGCTATGGAAAGAAAGAAAATCACGGCTGCAAGAGCCATGTAGTGAAGGGTCATACTACTGTCGCCGAAAGTCAGACGGCTTAGCAAAGGGGCACACGCAGCCATGAGCACTGCGCCTGTCACACCGAGCAGCCATCCCCACCGTCTCACGACAGTAACTGTCATGGCAATAGCCGACGGTGATGTCTGTCCTGCTATATCGCGGACCGAACTCGACCGCATGCCTAACTGTGCGAGCGTCTTGACTGTATCGACCGCACCGTTGAAAATACCGAAAAGTCCGACACCGGCAGGACCGAGCCAGACGGCGATCAGTTTTGTGCGTATGACTCCGAAAAGAATCTGCAACATCCTCACACCGCCAAACATTCCCATGGCTTTAAGGACCTTTGCTGATACCGTAGCGCTCATCGCCGCGCCTCCTTCCACGCCGGAGTGACATGCTCGGCTGCAAAAGCCACACCACTCATCATTTCACGCAGAGCGGTGAAAAAACGCGACTGCCCTGATTTGGAAAGTCTCCATGCCTTAAGCGGAATCCGGGGAATAAATGTCAGCGGATAGCAGTAATAGATAAATGCGCCAAAAGCCCTCAGCACCCCGGGTTCTGTAATTTTACGCCGGCCGGTGGTCATCCCCTCATGGCGCGTGATTACAATCGGGAAAAAACGGCAGTTGAGCTTCAAGCGTCTCGCGGTGAGAAGAAACATTTCGTCCTCAGCCGCATGCAGGCTTATTGAACCCGGACCGAATGCGGGATGGAAACGCAGGGATGCCGCACGTCCGCGCCTGCGGACCGCGACTTCAAACGTAGTCTGGTAGAAACCTTTCGGCAACCTCCGTCCAAGGCGGCATTCCTCCGTAGGATAAGCCTTGTCAGTCCCCTCATACATGAACGACGCATAGTCAAGCTCCGGATTCTCCTCAAAGACGCGCCTTACCGCCTCAAGCTGTGAGGATGTATAACGCAGGTCATCGTCAGCCACGAGATAGACATCGGCAGTCGACAGCTCTATGGCATTGTTACGGTTGAAACTCACACCACGCTGGCCGAAACGGTCGACTGTCACATCATGGCGCGTCTCAAGTGCCCCGGGAATTTCAGCATCACGGTGGTCCTGCCACGAGACTATATAGCGCACTCCGTCTACTACAGGCAGATTCATGTCAGCCACCCTGAGAATCCCCTCAGGTGTGTGGGTGGCTATGAGGACATCAAGCGTCAGCATGGTATTTTTCAGATATAGTTTAAGTAAATAGCTTGGCGGTCTTTTCAGCATCCTTCTGCCGGAGTCTTTCGAGCCAGAACCGGGCGGTACGACGCGCCACAAGACGGTAGTCGTTGTGCTTTACCACAAACTCACGCCCCATCAGACCGCGCGGACGCAATTCCTGCGGATGCAGCACTGTGTGTTCGAGTGCACGGAACACCGACTCATAGTCAGGTTCGACATGAATCACGGGGTGCAATTCCGTCTCGCCGATAAAATCATAGAACTCCGGAGCTCCGCCCGACACTGTGTTCAGTCCGTAGGCCATAGCCTGAAGGGCATTTGTCGCGGGCGTGTAGCTGTAGAGCTGGTCGAGCACCACATGGGCCGAGCGCAGCAGTCCAAGATACTCGTCATAGGGACGGTTTTCGACTATCACCAGTTCTGCTTTATCGGGATAACGGTCGACGACGGCACGAGCGGCATGCTCCATCACATCTGTCCCCTTCTCGAGCTGCCGGTTACGGTAACGGCCAAGAAAGAGGCGTATTTTAGCTGGACGGTCAGGCAGCTCCACCGGCTGCAGGGCATCGGTGTCGATCGGAATTCCTGAATAGGCAACTTTTTCCGGAGGCAGGGCACGTCGGATAGCAAGGTCGTTCTCATAAAGCACAGAGACAGCCCCGTCGATTGACGCATATATATGGCGGTCAAGCGCACGCATGTCGTCGGCAAGCCACTCTCGGCATATCCAAGGTTTCGCCTTGAGATAGGGCGAATCCTCACCGAAGATTTTAAATTCGTTATATTTCAGCGGGCCGTCGGGGTCGAGACATGTCGCCACATAATTGGGGTCAGTCCCGAGTGCAGTGTTGAAAATCGAGCGGTTGTTTGCCTTCAGGAAGTCGAAAAGCACTCTCTGTCTGACTGGGCGTAGTTCCACATAGCTTTGAGTGGCGATGGTCACCACATCAAAGCCTCGCATCCTCTTCATTAGCCCGAACCGTATTCTCATCCATAGGTCAAGACCGCCGAGTTTACCGTTGAAACGACGGCGAAGGTCTATGTCACGCCCGGTATTGAGCCAGTAACCGCCATTTGAAGCGACCACCGTCTCGTGGCCAAGCTCCTGCAGCCCGCGCGCGAGAGTGCGGTGACAGGAGGAGGCATCCCCGACAAAAAGTATTTTCAGACAGCCGTCGTTCATGGTTATGACAGATTACAGGTGGAGACGAGGCGACACATGAAGAACCGTCACTACAGTTTTTTACGGAAAGCCCTGCGGCGACGGTGCTGACGCTTCTCGAAATAATCCCACTGAGACTGAACCTTTGTGTTGGATTCAAGCTCAAGGTTTGTTTCGGCATATTTTATGCCGTTTTTGATGAAGATGTTGAGAAGGTCGTAGAAAAACAGCGAGTTTACACCCTTTGACTGATATTCAGGCTTGACGGCTATGAGTAGCAGGTCGATCACATCGTTCTGCCCCTTCATGTCGCGCAGGATATGATACCACCCTGTCGGGAACAGCGATCCGCCTGATTTCTGCAGGGCTTTTGCAAGCGAAGGAATGGTTATGCCCACCCCGACAAGCTCACCTTTGTTATCAACCACCACACTGACATATTCAAGACGCAGAATGCTCAGATACATGTCTATATAATAGTCAATCTGCTTTTCGGAAAGAGTGCAGTAGCCATAGAGATCGGCATATGCCTCGTTGATGAGCTGGAATAGCGCCTGACCGTAGTCAGCCTTGATTTTCTTGCCTGAAGTATATTTGAGAATACGCAGGTCGTATTTTTTCAACACGATTTCCGCTATGCGTGTCATTTTCTCAGGCACTTTGTCGGGTATGGTAATGCGATATTCCACCCAATCGATATCCTTCTTATAGCCAAGGCGCTCGACATGAGCGGGATAGTAATCGTAGTTATATATCGTAGCCATAGTGCCCATCTCGCTGAAACCTTCGACGAGCATGCCTTCACGGTCCATATCCGTAAATCCCATCGGACCTATAATTTCAGTCATGCCACGGTCACGAGCCCACTCCTCGGCTGTCGCGAAGAGCAGGTCTGTCACCTCCGGATCGTCAATGAAATCTACGAAACCGAAACGGGCCTCCTTCTTGCCGGTGGTCTTATTGAGACGGTCGTTGATAATGGCTGTTATACGCCCTACAGGCTTTCCGTCGCGGTAGGCCATGAATGACTGCGCACGGCAATATTCGAATGCCGGATTCTTTTCGGGCAGCAACGTATGGACCTCATCGAAAACCAAGGTCGGTACAAAATAGTCGTTACCTTTGTAGAGGCTGTTGCCGAATCTGACATATTTCTTGATTTCACTCTTTGTAGGCTCTATAGCCTTAATCGTTACAGACATATATTCAATCGGTAGATTCAATCTGGGTATTGGAGGTCTCCTGAAGCGGAGTCGGTCGGTAGGGAGATGTGAGCCACAGCAGCAGGGCGATCATCGCTACGAGGAACGCTATTATAGCTATGTATATGTTGTTTCGCTTGCGGTCGGCAAGAGCCAGCCGAAGGTCGTTGACATCATGATAGCGTTTCGCCGGATCTGGATTCATGCAGCGTTCAGCCACTTTCTGCAGACGCTGATGCTGTCCGGGAAGAGCCGCAAGCGTCGCCGCGAGCACTTCGCCATAGTTTCTGATATCCTCGCTCGCATCCTTTGGAGTGATGTGAGTCTTCTGGTCGAAGCCGACATCAATGAGTTTGAGGTTGCCTATATTTTCGGTAAAAATAATCCGGGAAGTGGACAGAGGGTGGTGTTCGAGATGATTGGCCTGTATGTAATCGAGAGCATCCAGCAACTGATGCTGAATCTTGTCGAGATGTTCTTCTGTAACCTTGCCTTCCCTGATGAGCTTATCGAGCGAATCGCCATATACATCGTCGGTGATGATACACATGCCGAGTCCGGGCACATCCTCGAAATCATTTATCATTATGATGTGTGGATGAGCCAAGTTGTAGCGCACCTCAAACTCTTTTTCTATCATCTGCTCATATTCAGGCACACCCTTCAGCTCGGGGCGAAGAGTCTTAAGCATCAGCCATTTGCCAAACTTTTTGGCTGTATATACATGATAAAATTCCTCGTCCCATTCGGGAAGATGCTCTATTTCAGTCCATTTTTCCGCAGACCCGGGAAAATGAGGATTGGAGGGAGTTGTAGCCATAATCTGATGATAGTTATTTACTTTAAAAGCCAGTCACCACGGATGAACGGCAACCGTGCATCCGACAGGCGCTATATTCAGAAGTTGCAAAGATAGATAAAAAAAGCGAATTTTAATTATCTTTGCAAATAAGATTTACCACATTCTCCGATGTCGATAAAATATCTCACCGACGCTATATTTTATTGGCATACTAAAAAAATAAAAACAATGGCACTACCAATCAACATAGAAGATCTGCTCAACAAGAGGAAAGTTGAATCGAACCGCATCGAGTTTAAGGCAAGCTGGAATCCGGATAAAATCTACCATACCATCTGTGCCTTTGCCACTGACTTTGAAAATATAGGCGGAGGATATATACTTGTCGGTGTCGAAGAGGAGAATGGTATTGCAAAACGTCCGATAAAAGGCATAAATGAATCTGAGATTGACAAAATTCTCAAAGATATGGTAGGTTACGATGCAAAAATATCGCCCGCATATCTCTGCAAAGTCTCTCCTGAAGAAATTGATAACAAGATGATTCTTGTTATCTGGGTTCCGGCAGGCATTAATCGTCCATATTCCGTAATGGAAAGTGTCGTTGCTAAGAAATCCATACCAAAATTCTATGTGAGAAGTAAATCTTCCACCATTGAAGCGAAAGGAGAAATCTTGGATGAGGTACGCGAACTTGCCAATCGTGTGCCTTTCGATGAAAGAGGCAACAGCAGTATCTCTATCGATGATATATCAGGAATAAGAGTCTATGAACACCTGAAATCAGTAGGTAGCAAATTGATTGATGACATAGGCCGCAAATCTCTGACAGAGATACTCGACGAAATGGATTTGATTGACGGCCCGATTGAGAATCGCCAAATTAAGAATGTGGCAGCAATGATGTTCTGTGACCATCCTGAAAAATTCTTTCCCGTAACCCAAGTAGACATAGTTTATTTTCCTGAAGGAAGCATTGAAAATCCCGATTTGATGATTGAAGCTCCAAAGATTACAGGTCCAGTACCAAAAATGATTGATGAGGCATTATCATTTCTGCGTACAAATGTCATCAAGCAAAGAATAACCAAACCTTCAGACACAGAGAAATCAATCAAGGTCTTCAATTATCCATATCAGGCTATTGAAGAAGCCGTGGTGAACGCTCTATACCATCGCGACTATATGGAGCGTGAACCGGTGGAAATCACGATAGAGCCTACCCATATTGACATTTTGAGTTACGCAGGGCCAGACCGTTCAATCAGCAAAGAAGCCATAAAAGAAGCAAAGAAACTGAAAGCGCGCAGATATAAAAACCGCAGACTTGGGGATTTTTTAAAGGAACTTGGATTGACCGAGGGACGTGCGACAGGTATACCCACAATCCAGAAACATCTGAGATTGAATGGCAATAGTCCTGCGATAATTGAGACCGACCCTGATCGCACATATTTCCTTATTACATTACCTTGCCGTGAAGGTTTTGAGGAGGACCACGCTCAAATGAGCAGTCAAGAAAAATGGGAACTGCCTATTGAACTTACCCAACTTCTTGGACAAGTATCAGACCAAGTTAAATCCACTATAAACCACTACAATACAATAAAAAAAGGACAGATTGGGGAACTACTTGTCCAAGTACTTGTCCAAGTTAGAAAAAACTCTAAATATAGAAATCAACTACCGGAATTAGCAACCTCTATTTTAGACACTCTAACACTACTCCACGATAGAGAATACAGTGCACAAGCTATAAACAACACATTAGAATTTGGTGAGATCAAAGATCTAAAACGACGAATATTAACACCACTAATAGATTTAGGATATTTAACTATGACGATTCCTGACAAGCCCAACAGCAAGAATCAAGCCTATAAACTGACCGAAAAAGGAGTTTCATTATTTGTCTCAAACAAATAATACATAATCAACGAAAATAAACTTACCTTAAGTTTATTGATGGAATATCAAGTTAAATAACGTGAGTTCGATATAAGCAATAGACCATTCACCAATAAAACAATCAGCCAT
>NZ_CAJTQC010000021.1 GCF_910578445.1 uncultured Duncaniella sp.
AGGCTGATGCCTCTGCACGTTGAGTAGCACTCAAAAATTATTTAGGACAATATTGTATATAAGCGGATTATCATTGCTCCCGACCTCAACTAATTGCCATTGGCCTTTGATTAGTTTGGTATCAGGATAGTCTGGAGCATCATCATCGCAAGCATTGAACATAACTGCAAGGAGAGTAAGTAAAAACAAGAGTAGTTTGTTCATATAATGTGTTTTAAATTATTTCATAATTGCGGAACTTGCACCGGATTGTTTGCCGACTTCGTTGCCGCGCTTAACTTTCTTTCCGTATCCGAAGGTGTATGTTACCGAAAGGTTCAATCTGGCATGGGAATTTGTTCCATAGGTTGTTCGATGTTCGGTGTATAGTGGAGACTGAATATAGCGGTCTGAGGTGTCCCAATTGGAATTGAATATATTGTATGCCTTCAGGCTTATGTTCAAGTCAGATTTTGACCATCCGGCAGACAAAGCATAAAAATCTCGTGACCTATATGTTGTGGGAGAACCGGTGAACATCATTTTTTGAGGCGACTGGTAGTATGCCTGAAAATACCATTGTTTGAGATAGTATGTAGCTTGCGCCATTATCTGAAAAGAGTTGTAGCTTTTATCAAACACACCAGTAGAATGGTAGAATTTCTGATTTGGACTGATGTATAATTGCAATGACTTATTGAAAAGGTTCAGTGTCGCAGCAATACCGATTTTACTTTGTACGTAGTTTCCGTCATTGATGTAAGTACGCAACAAGGCACGACCATTGTCGAATGGTTCGTATGTTGTAATGAATCGGTCAAAAAGCTCAAAGTATCGTCCGTATGCACTCATGTTGAACACATTTGACGGCAACCATGTGTATGTTGCATTGAAGGTAATATGACGGGAATTGTCAAGTGACGGATTGCCGGTAATATACATGACTTCGTTATCGCGTAACAGGTCTGAAGCCTTTTGGTCAATTCCGGGTGTATTGTTGGCAAACTGGAAATAAGCCGAGAATGCGTTTTTATTATTGGGCGTATAGCGGATGTTGAAATGAACATAGGGATATACGTCATCATTTTTAATTGTGTTGATACTTGTTCGTTCCCATAACACTCCGGCATCCGCATACAGATTGAACTTCTGTATTTGTGCCTGATAACAGAACTGTCCTGAAACAAATGGATTGCTGAAATGGTCAGAATAGAAAGCATTGCCCGTGTATTGCAGCCGGTTGATTGTATTGCCGGTATTAATTCCCAGCATAAGCGTATGCTTCCGGGCAAATCGCTTGTTAATGTAGGCATTTACTCGATAATAATAGGCATTTTCGCGGGCATCGCGGATAATTGGCTCCGCTGAGGAAGTGGTATATGTAAGCGAATTGTTATTATGCGAATATGAGAATTGAGGATTGAAATTGACCGAATAATCCTTAGGCAAGACAAAGAAGTAATTTCCTTGATAGCTCAAAGAATTGCTGCGAGACGGATTGCTGCGGTTGTAAGAATAGTCTTGTCCCACAGCTGGAGAATATGTAAGCGAGCCGTTCTGTTCCTGAATAGGGTTTGCCGAATGACTGTATCCTAAAGTGTTGCTAATCTGAACTTTTTCTGTGTTGTAAGAAGCACGGAATGTCACCGGATATTGATTTTGTTTCGAATGTGCGTAATCGGTGGTTTCGTTGCGGCTCAAAGTAAAATCTTTTCCGTCGGAATCCTTCAGCGTGTAATTACCGTTAACGTCATATCCGCTGTGATGGCTGTTAAGATTATTGGCTGCCACATAGATGTCATAGGTCATTTTCTTATAAGAAAACTTAGAAAAGATGTTGACATCAGATGACAGACCTACAAGAAAATCTTCATCTGCCGTAATTTTTGTATAGCCGCCATACTCGTATTCCTGAATAATGAAATTGATGGCTTTCTGCGCTCCTCTGAACCTTGGGTCAGAGGGAAATTCGAGATATTCAACCCTGCGGACATCTGCCGTGCGCAAGCCTTCAATATCCTCCTTTGAAGCCGGCATATAATTGAAAAACAAGGAAATGCCATCTCCGGTATTGTCAGTGACGGAATTATCTATCGGATTTATCTTTATTTGCGGAATAGCCATGAGACGCAGAAGATCAATAGCGTTTTGAGCGGCATTTTTCTGACGCTGTGAAGGCAGATATACAGTGCGGTCGGAATATACAGAGGCCAACTGTCCTTCGACCTTGACCTGCTGTAAGGCCACGGCATCAATAGGAATAATTATGTCTCCTACGTTGAAGTCTGTCAGATGACGGTAGGTGGTCTTGTAGCCTACGCAACTTAGTTTTGCGATAACATTACGGCTGTCGCAAGGGATGGTAAAGCGACCGCCATTGTCTGCCACGCCGTATGTGATGACTGTGGAGTCTTTGGGAGCAAGAATCAATATCGTAGATCCCGGAACAGGTTGGTGTTCCTCATCGAGGACTCGGCCGCGGTAGCTGAACTTTCCGTGTTGCAACGCTTCCACATAGTACCTGCCGCCAGAACTGATAACCGACACCGGATTCAGTCCGATCAGCTGTCTGAGCATATCGTAGGCATCATTTGTATGTATGGTTGCCGTAACCGGATATTTGTCGAGTTCGTTGTAAATGAAGTTGATGTGAATGTCGGGATGCTGTCCGGCAATCTGCACGAGCGCATCGGCGAGAGGTGTTTGATTGAAGCGGTAGCTGAACTTCTGCGCGAAGGCGGTAGCGACACAAAGCATCACCGCAAAGAGAATAATAAGGCGTTTCATTTTACGGTCAATACTTTGTCGGTTAGTGTAATGTTGATTTGTTCGAAGTTATTTAGCTGTTCTACGACCTCATTGAGTGGTAGAGACTGTTCCCATTCAAAATATAGTTGTAGAGACTTGGCGGCATCTTGATTGAACTTGACCGTCGCACCGTAATATCCGGCTATGTCTGCAAGGATTCTTTCAAGGTTTTCTCCTTTGAATACAATGATTTCGGGCAAAGGAGTTGCTTCAGCCGGAATGGTATCAGTCGGAGCAACATTAGAGTCGGCTATGGCAGTTTGTTTCTGCGGTTCGGTTTGCTCTGTCTGCGCCATTTCTTTATTGGCATTGAAATAATGGGTCACACCGATAGTGGCGGCCACCACAGCGATGGAGCCGACAAGTGCGATTACAACCGCTGCCGCGTTGCGCGATGCAATAAAAGATAGCCAACGGAGGATAATGGGTCTGCGCTTGAGTTGCCTTGCTTCAAAGCGCCGCCATTCCTCGTCAAGATTTATCTTGGGTACAGGTGCGGAAACATCAGCCGTTTTGTGCTGCATATCGTATACTTCGCGTGCCTCAGGATCGGTAAGCAACTGCTCAACCTCGGCATCGCTATAATTTTCGGGGTGCTCCAAAGCATCGAGGAGCCGGTCGATATTGTCTTTCATTTGCGGTTGAAATTTTTACGTAAGACATCCATTGCATGACGCAAATGCTTATAGACAGCCACCTCGCTGATGCCTAATTGTCCGGCGATTTCATCGTAAGACATACGCTCGTTGAAGCGCATTTTCACCACTCGCCTGTCTTGTATGGTCAAGGATTGATCTATAAGCTCGTTCAACCGCGCCACATCCTCCGGGTCGGGCCATTTGTCATCTTCAATCTCGTCAAGATCGAGAGCGTAGAGATTGTTGAAACGCTCGCGCAGCGAAAGGCTACGGAGATGCTTCATACACGCAAAGCGTACACCGGTAAGCAGATAGGCGGGAGTGACGATTGACAGATTTCCGACAGCACCGACTCGAAGACATCGTGCACAATGTCTCTTGCTGTATCCGTGTCATGCAGCAGGCGTATTGCCAGCGTCAGCATGGCAGTATAGTTGCTTCGGAAAAGCTTTTCTATGTCGCTATTTGTCGTCATACACTTATTAAAACCACAACCTCTCAAAAACCTAACCCTAAAAGTGAAAAAATATTCGGGGAAATTTTGAGTCAGACTGTAAAGTTACTGAAATTCCTGACAATAGGGGGATTATCCCGTAATAATATTATTGGACACCAATAAAAGATTTAGGTTTATCCGGGAATATATATAGCCCCAATCAAACCAAAATTATGGCTTAGAAAAGTATAAACAAGCGCATTCAATCGTTTAGTCACCGATTTTTAGTAACTTTGTACTTGGAAGACAGTTTCAGATGAAAACGACAGACGACTTTTTCATACCTGATAATGTAATCAAGCTCCCGGAGGAGCTTGATTACAGCCGGGTGGATGAATATATCCGCTCGGCTGAGGCGTTTTCTCGCTCCACATATCAGAGTGTCTATATCATCGACTATTTCAAGCAGAATTTTCTGTACGTGTCGCCAAATCCTATGTTTTTGTGCGGTTTGACACCGGAACAGGTGATGAAACTGGGCTATCGCTTCTATCTGGAATATGTACCGGAGGATGAACAGCAGTTTTTGATTGATCTGAACGAGGCTGGATTTTCATTTCACAATACAATTCCGGTCGAAGAGCGCAAGGACTGGTATATCTCATACGACTTTCACATACTGAACGGGGGCAAGAAGATTCTTGTTAATCATAAACTCACCCCTCTTGTATTGACTTCCGACGGCCGTATGTGGCTTGCGCTATGCGTTGTGTCGGCATCTACCCACACTTCACCCGGTCACATTGAGATACACCGTGTCGGTACGCCGGATTATTTTGAATACAACCGCAACACACGCCGATGGAACAAGCGACAGATGCCGACACTGACCGATGGGGAAAAGGCGGTGCTCACTTTGTCGATTCAGGGTTATACAATGTCGGAGATTGCCGACCGAATATGTCTGTCGCCCGACACCATCAAGAAATACCGCCAGCGCATATTTGAGAAACTTGATGTGCGCAATATCTCCGAAGCCATCGTTGCGGCTACAAATAACAAACTACTCTAAATTCTTGCAGAGATAGAAGCGGGGGAAGTGTTTGACTTCACGTCCGACTGCGATGTTGGCTGCTATCCGTGCGCAGATATGCGCTGCGGTTTTAAGTGCCACACTGTTCGTTACGCCGTTTCTGATATCGGATAATGAATCGCGCAACCACTCGCAACCATCTATATTCCAGAAAGCACAGTACCCTGCCATATATGTTGCCGCCCATTGCCGGAGGTCAGGTTTGCATAGCATATCCCTTTCATCATCGGGCATAACAACGATAGCTCCTGCTCCATTAACAAAATCGAATGGCAGTATTAAAGGAATGTCTGTTGCCTTTGACATACAAGAACTACTTTCGTTGACATTCTCTGCAATAACATCGAAATTGCTTATCGCAGGCTGCTTATCAGAGGAAGATATTATTTGAATGGACTCAAAGCCCAACTGTTGAAGTTCGGTTTTGATGCTGTCAATAAACTCAGCCGCTCCAACGACTGCAATTCGGCAGTCTACAATCCGGTCTTTTTCCTTGTTTGTCATATTCATTATTGATTTTGCACTGCAAAAGTAGGGTTATCACCATTGCTGTGCCATACCCAAAAGTGTATGTTTTCACTACCAAACTTATTTGTACACTTTTGGATATGGCAAAAGTAATTTCCGATAACTTGTTCTCCTGACTCTGAATATAAATGCGAGTGATGTTGGGGCTCAATCAGGGGAGGTCATTTTCTTTTGCCAAGCATAGTTTCTCCTATATTGGGTTGGGTATTGTGTTAAAGAAGATACTCGGCAATCGTGCCCTGATATCGGCTTGTAACCATGCCGATATACGGTATTGTTAAATCCAAAAAGAATTAGCTATAACTTCAATAAATCATCAAGTCGCTCGTCCACTGAGGATGCTTCCGTAGTTCGACTGTCATTGTCGATATTTGGGATAAACTCATTATTTTTCAATGACTGATTATCTTCATTTGTCATTTTGGGTTCTGATATTAATGTATCCGCAGGCTTATCCAACTTATCAGCATCTAATTTATCGGTATTGACATCCATTTTCTCTTTATCAGATGCCGACTTCTTTTTATGTCGTCTTGATGCGATGATTATCATGGCTATTATGACCATAATCGGAATGATTATGAATAATGGCAAATAATTTTTACCGATATAAGAATAATCAAAATCTCGCCAATCATGTTTAGATTTTCTAGTTTCTTTTTTACGGTTATTTACTTCGTAATTAATGTTTTGCCATATGATATTGCCTTTACGATCTATATAGGAGATGATTGAATAACCATATTTATTTTTTCGTCCACCATAAACGCGGCACAAATTTTTTCCGGCAATTGCACAAGAATCATACTTACAAGGGATAACTAAATTGAATCCTTTATTAATATAGCCAAACTTACCATTCAGCTTAATGCCTGCCAAGCCATTTGAAAATGGTAAAGCATTTTCAAATATTGGATTTTCATTATTACCTCTTGGTATAAGTTGTTTATCGACGAAAATCCATGCTTTCCCGAGACTAACTGCGGCATAACCTTCCGAGAAACGTGTTGCATCTGCAAATTCAATACCTTCTGGGAATAGTTCACCTAAAAAGTGTTTACTGGTAAGAATTTTTTTAGTTTGCTCTTCTGTAAGGTTCTTAACATCCAATGTCTCTATGAATTCACCATCTTTAGAAATGAACCGAAAACCAAGTCCCAAAAGTTCTCCTAGTCGAATGGGAATAGCTACCGCAATACCGTCTTTTGAGAAATTCGAATATCGGTACATCATATTCAGATTCTCATTAATAATCTTTCCATTTTCATCTACCAAGAATATTGTGGTACTAGGAGTATCACTTGCTTCTCCTTCTTGTTTGTTGATTGTCGTGATGGATGCTATAGCCCTTTTATTAACAGGTGTTTCTATTCGGTTAAAAACAAAATCGCAGACTTTATTCCCGTCCGGATTAATGAGTCCCCATTTACCACTACCATTCATTCCTTCTTTGTAATCAAGTTGTACAGCTGCACGACCCTCATTAAATCTGCTGGCTGAACGATACTTTACAGGTATGATAGTGTCACCATGTAGACCAATATAACCATATAGAAGTGTTGTTGTGTCCTGAGCAATGGCAAGTCCTCCATAAAAAGAAGCTTCTTGACAAAATCTTGAGTAAGCCCGGATTGAGTCCATATAGCCCTCAATCTTTATTTTAACATAAGACGGTTCTGGAAATAAAAACTTGTCTTCAGCTGTTATGTAGCCGTATTTTATATTTAGGACTGGAATATTTCGAATTCCAAGGAAAGAAGAATCTCTGACCGAGGCATGAATCGTATCTATTATAGCGAGTGCTACTCCGTCTTTTTGTAACGGCTCAATAGACAGGAAACGAGGTGCGACAATTTCGTTACCGGTGGAGTCAATCAGTCCAAACATCCCATCTTTTTCGATTACGTAACTATCAACATACACAGGCTCTCGTTCACAGGCCATTAATGTAAAAAATGTAAGGATAAGAAGTGTACCATTAATGATATTCTTGCAAATGTTCTTCATGTTTATTTAGAATATTTTTATGGAGTCAATGATTTGCTGTGATAATGATTTTTGAGTTCCGAGATTGTTGTGATCAAGAGTCATCGTTATAACAAAGGTCGAGTTATCTTTCTTTTTAACGATGTATTGATATATATGGAGTTTATAACCTTCTACGGTCGCAATATATTCTGCTATACTTCCGTTCTTTCCGTTTACTTGACAATCACGTATGCCAATAAGATTTGTTGTAAATCCTAGTTTACTCGCTTGATTGTATGATACTCTTGCTAAAGAAGCAGTAGTTTCGGTGCGCTTATCTTTAGAAACGATTATATTAACATTCGGTCTAAAGTCATATTCATTTGTTACTTTTTGCATTATTTGTACCGCAATTGTGGTGTTAACAGTTGCTTGTGCATTCTCCTGAACGACTTCCCAATTCGATGGGTATCTTATGCTAAACTTACTATTAGAATAAATTTCTGAGAGAAATTTATTCTCAGGAGTTCCTTCAAATTCTGTTGTGTCAACTATGTTATCATCGTCATAGGCCTCTGGTGGCATGACTGAATCGCAATTTTCTACGACTGCGTTTGATTCATATTCAATGGGGGAGTTCTCAGACTCATAACCAAGTCTTTTATCATTTGAAGAACAGCCACTGAAATTTAATATTGCGATTAATGCAAGAATAAATAAGAAAAGCTTCATCATCACACATTCAATGAGTTATACAAATAATCAGATAGCCATATTTGAATATAATGTGACATGGTATTTTCTCCTGAGATACAATATTCCTGACTTTCTATTTCTGATTTTACGGCTAATTGATCTACAACATCTCTTAGTTCTTCAGTATTAAATTTTGAGATAAAAATATTCACTGTTACATTTTTTAATTCTGAAATTGGACAGTGGAAGTGTTTAGACATCCTTTTGAATGTTGCAATCTTCTCGAATATGTCTTTTTCTGAAAGATATTGCAAATCTCCCTCTATAAGGGATTCCACATCTTTTGCAATATCAGCGTTATCCATCTTGTATTTTTCCCATGGACTAAATAACGGTTGAACCACTTTAGATATGGTATTCTCTCTGTTTTGGTGCTGTTTTTCTTTTGTCTTAGGTCTACCTTCTTTGATAAGTCTCCAAACCCAAAAAACTAACATTAAAAATAGTATTTGCAAGGCTCCGACAAAGAATGCTTCTCCGCTACTTGAATATCGTTCTGCATGAGCAGGCAATGTTGCCACAACACAGAGGATCAAAAATGGAATCCTATATGTCATATCTAATAGTCTTAGTTTTGATTATGTTGCTTTGTTATTGATGCATGTTTGGCGTTATCTAATTCGCCGCTCTAGTTGGTTATTAGATAGGTCTTTGGCGATTGTCATATATATTTCTATGCCGCGGTCATCCTCTCGTTGGCGTCTGTTGTACGAAAAAAGCGTAGGAATCTGTATCTGTTACCGTCCTTCTGTTAGAGGCTTCTCGCATTGCCTTACCTATGTTGGACGGCAACGCAGAAGCCCACGCTTGTATATGCAATCAATGCGTCCGGCGATATTTCTCTCGAAATATCGTGCCGAAAGCAAGATAATTACATATCCACGGGCATCTACCGTTGCTCAATCCTTGACATAGGTGGAAATTTTGCGAGAATTTCTAACAATCAAGAATCAGCGCGGATAAACGCTTTCTTATGTATTTTCACTACATCCCGCTCCGCTTAACCCCAGACCGGGGCTTCTGCGAAGCGGTCTGCGACCACAAAGTTAGTAATAATTCCCGAGATTTTCAGCTTATTGTGCTGAAAAACATAATTTCGCGTTAGAGAATCACCATCAAAGAAGATTCTGCGTTGTGTTTTTAATGGTGGTTGCAACACAAGTCCGGATGATTGAAATGTAAAATATTTTTAATAATTGGGTGGGTTAACCAATATAATTGAGTAATTTTGCATAAAATTTTATGTAATCCAGTTTCATATACCATCTGAGGTATGGACGCATTCCCATCCGGCCTACTGAGATAAGGTCGGGTGATACATGTTTTAGTTTCAATTTTTTCGTCCAATCAAGTAATAGGCACATGCTAAAAAAAGCACTAAAATAATAACGACGATTTCAGACCGTCGATGTGACGTAGAGTTTATCCGTAGCCTTTTTATGGCAGGAATGAATGTCGTGAGAATGAATTCGGCTCATCTCGGGGCTGAAGGGATGGCAAAAATAGTAGAGAACTGTCGGGCTGTCTCGCCTCGTATCGGCATAATCATTGATACAAAAGGCCCTGAAATCAGAACTACGGTCAACGCTGAGCCAAACGAAAAAATTGCGTTTCGCGAAGGGATGGAAGTCGAGTTCTGCGGTCATGTATCCGAACCCACGACAGTCGGACGAATCTGCCTCAATTATGCGGAGATCGCTCGTGACGTGCATCCCGGAATGCATTTCCTGATTGATGACGGAGAGCTTGATTTCCTTATTCTTGATGTCGATGCGGCTTCCGGCATCATCCGTGCGCGCTGTCTCAACGACGGCGGACTCGGATCGCGCAAGAGCGTCAACATCCCGGGTAGCGAGATACATCTTGCCTCGCTCACCGAACGCGACAAGGCTACGCTTGCCACCGCCGCATCGCTGGGTGTGGATTTCGTGGCTCACTCGTTTGTGCGCAGTGCCGATGATGTCCGTGCCGTGCAGGCCGAACTTGACCGCCTCGGCTCTGACATGAAGATAATCTCCAAAATCGAGAACCAGCAGGGCGTCGATAATTTCGACTCTATTCTTGAGGCTTCATACGGCATCATGATTGCCCGAGGCGACCTTGGCATTGAGGTGGCTGCTGAACGCATCCCTGTGATTCAGCACGAAATGATTGCAAAATGTATAGCCGCGCATCATCCTGTGATTGTGGCCACCCAGATGCTCCACTCGATGATTTCTTCGCCGCGCCCGACGCGTGCCGAGGTCAGCGATATTGCAAATGCTGTCTACCAGCGTGCCGACTGTCTGATGCTGTCGGGTGAGACGGCCAACGGTCGCTATCCCGTAGAAGCTGTGTCGACTATGGCAAGTGTTGCTCAGGAAGTCGAGGCTTCGTTGACAGCGACTATTACCAGCGACAATATTCCTCAGCTTGCCGACGAGCATGTCACTTCGTTTCTGGCCCGTCAGGCAGTGGTGTCAGAGCGAGAAATCGGAACGAAGGCCATCATCGCCAACGCATATCACGGACGTACAGCCCGTTTCATCGCCTCCTTCCGTGGAGCATGCCCGGTCTACGCCATATGCTACCGTCGTCGCACGATGCGCTGGCTGAGCATTTCATATGGAATCAAGGCTTATTATTACAAGGACTATACTCAGCAGCAACGATATCCTCTCGAGGCTCTGCGCGATTTCATCGAGCAGGGGCTGCTTGACTATTCCGACCGCATCGCCATACTCGGCGCAATCAATGGCACAGGTGCTACATTCCTTGCCATAAACTCAGTGCAGGCTATTCTTGAGCATGGCACTTCCGCTCATGAATCATGATTCCCGGCATAGTCGGATTGATATTTCTTACGCAATCTGACTCGCCCGGAAGATTGTAGAAACATATAAAAAAACCGCAGGTATCACAACCAATACCTGCGGTTTTTTTATATGTTTCTATAATTCCGGTATGCCATTCAAAACATTGCACGCGATGCACGGTCGCGTTAATCCTTTTGGGGGCTATAAGCGTTATAAAACGAGAAAGGCTGTCGTTCTCGACAGCCTTTTCGTAAAAAATGTGATAAATCTTTGGTTTTGTCTACTAAAAAACTATTTTGCAACCGTAAATTTTCGTGTTAGAGGTATTGATTCTATATCTTGTCAGCGAACTTCTATAGTGATTGAAGTTGCTTGATTGATTTCACATTGCAAAATTAATGTGCCGGTGTTACAAGTATGTTACAATGAAAACACAATGTTGTTACATGAATACAATTTAACTTTTATTAAATGTTTCATGCGCGATAGATTTCATTTTATTGATGATTTAACATCGTTTAAACACATTTCAGTGTCTCTTTTAATCAATTGTCAGATAACCTAAAATTCGTGCGAAAGGCCTCCAAACCAAAGTCTTGGGAAAAATGTTTTGGTAGATGGTAGAAATTGAGTAATTTCGCATCACAAAATAAAGTAAACATAACTACAGCTACAATTATATATTCTACAATAGGATGAGCAAGAAACTACTTGAAGTGCGCGACCTCCATGCCTCTGTCGAGGGGAAGGAAATACTTCGCGGTGTGAATCTCAGCGTCAATGAGGGCGAAGTCCATGCCATCATGGGGCCTAACGGCTCAGGTAAGAGTACCCTTTCCGGAGTGCTTGCCGGCAATCCGGCCTATACTGTCACTGGTGGCGAGGCTTTTCTCCACGGTGTCAATCTTCTCGAACTTTCGCCCGAAGACCGTAGTCATGAAGGCCTTTTCCTGTCGTTTCAGTATCCCGTTGAAATTCCGGGCGTGTCGATGGTGAACTTCATGCGTGCTGCTGTCAATGCAAAGCGTAAATATTTTGAAGAAGCGCCACTCAGCGCAAGCGACTTCCTGAAGATGATGCGCCAGAAGCGTGCGATTGTCGAGCTTGACAACAAGCTTGCTTCCCGCTCGGTCAACGAGGGTTTCTCGGGTGGTGAGAAAAAGCGTAATGAAATCTTCCAGATGGCCGTGCTTGAGCCGCGTGTAGCCATTCTCGACGAGACCGATTCGGGTCTTGACATTGATGCGCTTCGAGTGGTGGCAGGTGGTGTCAACAAACTTAAGACCGACAAGAATGCCACTATCGTCATCACCCACTATCAGCGTCTGCTTGACTATATCCGTCCGGACTTCGTACATATATTATATAAGGGACGCATCGTGAAGACCGGCGGACCTGAGCTTGCTCTTGAACTTGAAGAAAAAGGCTACGACTGGATTAAGGAGGAAAATGACCTATGAGCAATGCACTGACTCAATATATCGGGCTTTTCGAGCAAAACCGTGAGACAGTGTGCGCCCATTCGGCCGGAAAGCTCAATGCCCTCCGTGACGAAGCTTTCGCACAGCTTCGCGATGCTCGTCTTCCCGACAAGAACTGCGAAGGTTTTGAAAAGACTTCGATTGACGGAATGTTCGCTACCGACTACGGGGTCAACATTTCGCGTGTCAATATACCGGTCGATGTCGCAGCGAGCTTCAAGTGCGATGTCCCCTCGCTGTCCACTTTGCTTGGACTCGTCATCAACGATTCGTTTCATCCCGCATCGATGCTCGAATCGAAGCTCCCCGAAGGAGTGTTTTTCGGTTCGCTGAAGCGCGCGGCTGTGGAACTTCCGGAGATTCTTGACCGTTATTACGGCGAGATTGCACCCAAGGGTGAGGCTTCGGTCGCACTCAACACTCTTCTGGCTCAGGACGGTGTGTTGATTTATGTCCCGCGTGGGGTAAAGCTTCAGCGTCCGTTGCAGCTTGTCAATATTTTTTCGTCGCCGGTTTCGATTGCCGCATTCCGCCGATTGCTGATTGTGCTTGATGAGGGTGCGGAGATGCAGCTTCTTGTCTGCGACCATACGCAGGATGCCGATAACAGTTATCTTGCTTCGCAGATTGCTGAGGTCTATGTCGGAGAGGGAGCGCGTTTCGAGGCATGTTCCATCGAGGAGTCGTCGGTCAACACTTCGCGCTATTCCCGCATGTTTGTCCGTCAGGAAAGAGATTCACATTTCTCATTCAACTCCACGACCCTCACCTGCGGCACTACACGCAATGAATTCTCGATTGACCTCAACGGCGAAAACGCCGAGACGCATCTTGCCGGAATGGTCATCGGATCGGGAAACATGCACATCGACAATGATTCGGCCATCCGCCATCTGAGTCCGCGCTGCCGTAGCAACCAGCTTTTCAAATATGTGCTTGACGATGCTTCGACTGCCGCATTCGAGGGAAGCATACTTGTCGCCCCCGGCGCACAGTTCACCGAAGCCTATCAGAGCAACCGTAACATACTCGCTTCGACCGAGGCACGTATGCACTGCAAACCGCAGCTTGAAATCTACAACGATGATGTGAAATGCTCCCACGGCGCGACTACAGGACAGCTTGATAACGACGCGCTCTTCTACATGCGTTCGCGTGGCATCCCTGAAGCCGAAGCTCGCACGATGCTGATGCAGGCTTTCATGGTCGATGTCATTGACAGTGTCCACATAAGCGGTCTGCGCGAGCGTCTGCTTCATCTTGTTGACCGTCGTTTTTCCGGCACGCTCGGTGATTGCACCGGATGCCGGACCACTGACTGCCACGAATGACCTGATTCTTGGAACTTAATCCTTAATACTTCAATAAGAAATGCTGGACATCGCTAAGATACGTGAGGACTATCCGATTCTTGACCGTAAGATTTATGGACGCTCTTTAGTCTACCTCGATAATACGGCTACATCGCAGACACCGCGTGAGGTGGTCGATGCGGTGGTAGCCGGCTATACCCACACGAAAGCCAACGTCCATCGCGGCGTGCACACCCTTTCAATGGAGGCGACCGAGCTTCAGGAGGGCGCGCGACGTAAGGTGAGAGATTTTGTCAACGCTTCGTCGGAAGAGGAAATCATCTTTACCCGGGGGACGACAGAGGCCATTAATCTTGTGGCCGCTTCTTACGGCGGTGCATTTTTCCGTGACGGAGATGAAATCATCCTGTCGGTCATGGAACATCACTCCAACATTGTGCCTTGGCAGCTGCTCCAGCGTCGGGTTGACATAAAATTGCGTGTGATTCCTATCCGCGAGGACGGCTCGCTCGATATGGATGCCTATCGTGCGCTTTTCAACGAACATACGCGTTTTGTTTCAGTCTGCCATGCATCCAACGTTCTCGGAACAGTCAATCCGGTCAAGGAAATCGTAGCCGAGGCCCATGCCCATGATGTCCCGGTGCTGATTGACGGTGCGCAGGCCGCCCCGCATATAAGAATTGACGTGCAGGATATTGATGCCGATTTTTATGCCTTTTCGGCACATAAGATGTATGGCCCTGCCGGAGTCGGAGTGCTTTATGGAAAACGCAAATGGCTTGAAATGATGCCTCCTTATCAGGGTGGGGGAGAGATGATAGAATCGGTGAGCTTCGAAAAGACCACCTATGCCGACCTGCCTTATAAGTTTGAGGCTGGGACTCCTGATTTTGTAGGCATTGCGGCTCTGGAGAAGGCGATAGATTATATGTGGCGGCTTGGCGTTGAGCAGATTGCAGCCCATGAGCATGAGTTGCTTGAATATACTACGCGCCGGATGCTCGAAGAGGTTCCCGGACTGAAGATTTATGGAACTGCTCCCGGCAAGTGTGGAATTATTTCGTTTCTTGTTGATGGCGAGCACCATTACGATATGGGCATGCTTCTCGACAAGCTTGGCATAGCTGTCCGTACCGGCCATCATTGCGCCCAGCCTCTGATGCAATCGCTTGGAATCGAGGGCACGGTCAGAGCATCGTTTGCCGTCTACAACACAATTGAGGAATGCGATGCTTTCATCGCCGCTCTCAAGCGTGTGAGCGAAATGCTGCGGTGAGGCCTAATCTTTTTTCAGAGGAAAGATAATCCGTGCGAGCACCCATGTCAGGCGTTTGAACAGGCGGTTGTGAAGATAGATCGCCTTCATTTTCCTCGGGCTGTCGGTTTTTTCGATGACCTCGGCATAGAGACGTTTGGCCTGACGGATTGCATTTTCACGCATTGCGGTGTCTTTGCACTTGTCTGCTTCGCGACGATATTGCGAAGCAAGTATCATACGCCGTGCGTCCGTAAGTCTCACAAGGTCATCGCGTCCGGCTTTTCTGAAATGCTCCTCCACCCGGTCGAGTGATTTTTCCCATTGTTCATGGCGTGCGCTGTAGGATGAGCCTGTAATGGAATCGGCACTATGGTAGGTCACGACAGTCGGTTTCTCGCCGATGTCAATGACCAGGTTGCTTGCGAGCAGTAGCCTGACACCGAGTTCATAGTCATTCCATGCCGGAAGTGTCTCATCCCAGCCTCCGACCTCCCTGATAAGCTCCGTTCTTATGACCATGCGTTGTGTCGACAGGCAACCACGGAAAATATGATTGAACATCGGTGACTTCGCGGTGAAATATAGTTTGCGTCGACGTCCGTCCGCATCCTCATATAATATGTCTCGTCCGAAAATATCATATTCAGGGTCTTCCGTTATTGCATGTGCGAAATCTAACACGTGCATCCATCGCATCTCGTCGTCGGAATCAAAAAACATCACGTATGGGGTCTCGACCTCTTTTAGTCCCCTGTTGCGTGCCGCGGATGCTCCCGGCTTTGGCTCTTTAAGCAATACTACATCTCGCTTGCGCTCTTTCATCCGGGTGCTCCATTGCTGCATTATTTCCCATGAGTTGTCGGTCGAATTGTTGTCGACGAGTATCAGGCGTCGCGGCCATAGGCCTAACTGTTCAATCGAGCGCAAGGTGCGTGGCAGTGTGTGTTCCCTGTTGTAGACCGGGATGACCATTGATAGAGCTGTAAATATTGTTAGTCTGGGATTAATTCCTCGATGCATAGTCCTTACGGTGTTTGATGATATTTTCCATGTTTTCCTGTGCCCATAGGGTAAGTTGATTGACAATCGGAATCAGCGACATTCCGGTTTCTGTCAGAGAGTACTCCACTTTTGGCGGGACTTGAGCATAGACCTTACGGTTGATGAGGCTGTCGGCTTCAAGTGTCTTGAGCGTGGACGAGAGTACGCGGGTTGAAATGTCGGGGATGAGTCTGTGGAGTTCATTGAACCTTACTATCCCTTCTCTGTCGATTACGAGCAGAACAAGCAATGACCATTTATCGCCGAAACGTGCGACTACATTGCGGATAGGGCAGGTTTCAACCGGATATTTACTGTCGTTGGGCTTTTCGTTCATATTTGTCGCTGCAAATCTAAGGTATTAAGGTTTCATTGTGCTTTATTTTGCAAAGTTAGTAGTGATTTTGAATATGTGGCTATGGTTGATTTAAATTTTTTTCGGAAAAATCATCGTTGTAGATAGCTGAGTCTCTGCAAAAGTAATAAAAAAGTAACTATGTGTGTTGAAAGTAACTTCTTGATGGATAAGAATTAACACTCTAACTTTGCAGCATGAAAACTTTAAAATACTATTGGTCATGAAGCAGATTCAACAACTTTCGGGCGCTGAAAACTATGGCGCAATCAATCTTGGCAACCTTACAGAAATCAAGGACTATGTACTCGAATTAAGTCCCGAAATCAAAATCCCCGGTAAGGTGTTCGGCGGTCAGGCTGTCGGCGCTACGGGCGGTGAATTCTCCTTTCAGGTTTTTGCGCCGGGACAGGAGACAGGTTTCCTGCATACTCATAAAAGCCATGAGGAACTCTACTTTTTCCTGTCGGGCAAAGGGGAGTTTCAGGTTGATGGCGATGTGTTCCCGGTAGGAGAAGGCAGTGTGGTGCGCGTTGCACCCGCAGGGCGTCGCTCGGTTCGAAACAATGGTGCGCAACCGCTCGTCATGCTTTGTGTGCAGTATCGTGGCGACACATTTACGGCTGACGATATTACGGACGGCGATATTATTGCCGAGCCTGTAAAGTGGTAAATCATGATTGAAAACAGGGAATTTTTCGGTTTCACGTGCTATTATTGACTGATGACAACTTTATAGTGGTGGAGTTCGTTGCTTATAAGTATAAGTTTTATTAAATTTGAACACTCTCATGTTGAATTCTAATCACAAAAATAAAATTAGCATATGAATATCGGCGATAAAATTCCTGAAATTCTCGGTCTCGATGCAGAGGGTAACGAGGTGAAAAGTTCTGATTTTGCAGGCAGACCGTTGATTGTCTATTTCTATCCGAAGGATAATACCCCGGGCTGCACGGCTGAGGCATGTTCGATCCGCGACCATAACAGCGAGTTGACTGCCAAGGGCTACACAGTCATCGGAATCAGCAAGGATTCCTCTGCGAGTCATTTGAAATTTGCAGATAAATTCGCGCTTCCGTTCATCCTGCTCTCCGATCCATCGACTGAGGTCAATCAGGCGTTCGGTGTGTGGCAGAAAAAGAAGATGGCCGGACGTGAGTATATGGGGACGGTGCGTACGACTTTCATTACTGATGCCGACCACAAGATAACCCATATAATCACTAAAGTCGACACAAAGAAGGCCGGTGAGCAGCTTCTCGGACTCATCGGAGAATAGTCGATTCTTTTCGCGTATAACCAAAAATCATCCGGCGGACTCTGAAATAACTCAGAATCCGCCGGATGATTTTTGTTAAATGACAGATATGTCATAGGGATGAGTAGGGGATGGAGAATGTGTCGCCTTTTGTGATATCTCCTGTCGAAAGACCGCGTTTCAGCCAACGGCTGCGTTGCTCTGATGTTCCGTGTGTGAACGAATCCGGGACAGAGTAGCCTTGAGCCCGTTTCTGAAGATAATCGTCGCCGATTTTCATTGAAGCATCGAGAGCTTCTTCAATGTCGCCCGGTTCAAGTGAGTTGAACATGGCGTTGTCATGGTTGGCCCATACTCCGGCAAGGAAATCGGCCTGCAGTTCGATGCGCACGCTGATATTGTTGGCTTCGGTTTCATTGACTCTGTTCATTTTGGAGTGAGCCTGATCGAGTGTGCCTAAGAGATGCTGGACGTGGTGGCCGACCTCGTGGGCTATAACATAGGCGTAGGCAAAATCACCGTCAGCTCCGAGCGTCTTGCGCATATCCCGGAAAAATGACAGGTCGATATACAGACATTGGTCAGCCGAACAATAAAATGGTCCGACCTGCGAGGTGGCGTTGCCACAGGCGCTCTGAACGGCATCTGTAAACAATACGAGTGTAGGTGGCTCGTATTCCTTGCCCATTGAGGCGAAGATTTTGGTCCAGACATCTTCAGTTCCGGCGAGAATCTGCCGGGAGAATTGTGCGAGTTCCTCCTCCTCTTCTGTCGGGGTGTATGTTTGGGTTGTCTGATTGCCGGAAGTCAGATTCCCGACGTTTGAGGTGATTACGTCGAGCGGGTTGCCTCCTGAAATCCAAGCGATGATTGCCGCGATGATGACCGCGCCTATACCGCCTCCGATTTTTAGACCCCGTGCGCCACCGCTGCCGCGGCGGTCGCTGACATTTGAGCTTTCGCGTCGTCCGTTGAGTCGCATAGTCTTAAATTTTTTTCGTGATGCAGTCTGATGTCTGCAATAGATTGTATAAAGACTGTGTCAGAAAATCGACTGCCGGCTTTCTGACACAGCCTTCACATTCACATATGATGTGTTGTATTCCTGTTGGATGGATTAATCTTTAGATGAAATCGCTTTCCATACGTATGAGCTGAGGATTGCACCGATAAATGGGGCAACGATGA
The DNA here is from genome assembly GCF_910578445.1 of uncultured Duncaniella sp. Lineage (GTDB taxonomy): Bacteria > Bacteroidota > Bacteroidia > Bacteroidales > Muribaculaceae > Duncaniella. Next base: position 18,902 of record NZ_CAJTQC010000021.1, read on the forward strand.
AGAGCCAAAGCTGTGCGATGGGTTGTGCGTTACCTTCGATGGCTGCAAATATGGCCGGGCCGAGTGAACGTGCGGGGTTTACAGATGTTCCGGTGATGGGGATACATGCGATGTGTACGAGCACAAGGGTGAGACCGATTGCAAGACCTGCGAAATTGCCTGCGCCTTTTTTCTGGTCAGTAGAGCCAAGCACTACCAGTACGAAAATAAACGTGAAGATCATTTCAGCTATAAACGCCGGAACAATATTACCGGGCATGAAGCTGTTGGCTCCGGTGGTTGTCGTGTCGTTGAACACGGCTTCTATTCCTGCCTGATTGCCGGTATGTACAAGAATCCAGAGTACGAAAGAGGCGAGTAGAGCACCGATGCACTGGAAAAGCATATATCCTCCGGCCTCGCGTCCGCTCATGCGTCCGCTCGACCACACACCGAGAGTGATTGCCGGATTGATATGGCAGCCTGAAATATTTCCGATGGTGTAGGCCATTGCCACTACCGAGAGGCCGAAGGCCATTGCGACACCGAGGGTTGTGACTCCATAGCCGGTTGTCCCGACTCCGATTCCGGCGAAAATTGCGCTACCGCAGCCCATCAAGACCAGTACGAACGTACCAATCATCTCTGCAAGATACTTTTTCATTAGTTGATAGAGTTTTAGTTGAACGTAAATTTATTTTTAGGTTTGAGTTGAGTGTAGGCAAAATATATAACATTCCCTCGTTTCATCAACAAATTTTGGAAAGTGAATGTTTTGTAGAGACGCCGATTTTATCAGTGAAATCATTTGGCAGCCACAATGGGTTGATGGCATAGGGGACGTCTGAGGCAAATATACAAAAAAAGAATGAGTAACGCAATTCCCGAAGGAATTTACAATTACTCATTCTCCTCTCTCCTCAGCGGTATGGACGGGACTCGAACCCGCGACCCCCTGCGTGACAGGCAGGTATTCTAACCAGCTGAACTACCACACCAAGGTTTGAATCGCATCAAAGCTATGGACTTGTAATCTTACTGCCTTTTTGCGACTGCAAAGGTATGAATCAATCCTCAATTGTGCAATTTTTTATTGAACTTTTTTTCAAAGTTATATATTCTTGCGAAAAACAGATGGATAATTGTTCTATTTGAGGATAGATTAGCATCACACTGCTTTCAGTAGGGATGGAATATAAGGCTCATTTACTCATCGTGGCAGATGCAGGTAATATTGTCTTTGTTCGGGCGAAAGCTTTTCGATGGCATATCGGAGCATTGTTCTTGGCATGCGCCGTGTGTTTTCATCAAGAAATTTTGTGAGCAGGCGTTCGTCGGTCCGTTTCCCCATTTCGCGCAGCATCCATCCTGTGGCTTTATGTATGAGGTCATGTTTGTGGGTGAGATAGCTTTGCGAAATGCTTACTGTCGGTTCAGTGATGCCGTTGCAAAGCAGCGTGTAGGTCGAGACTATTGCTATGCGCTGTTCCCAGAGGTCAGACGAGCGGCTTAGGCGATAAAGAATCTCATAGTCACCGGTTTCGAGAACGAAGTTCCCGATGATTTTTGGCGCTGAGAGGTCAACAAGATCCCAGTTGTTGATTGAACGGGTGTTTGACAGATAGAAGTCTGCAATCTGTTTTTTCATCCCTTTGTCGTTTTTGGCGCGTCGGTAACGCTCGACGAGGACGAGCAGCGCTGACAGCCTGTGTTCATGGATTTCAGACCCAAGCATTCGGCTGATAGCTTCCAGAGGAGCGTCGGTCATCAGCTTTGACACTTTTCTGACCGACGGGACTGTGATGCCTAAGAATTGGTCACCTTCACCATACTCTCCCGGTGCGGTCTTGAAAAAACGCATCAGCACTTCGCGTTTGCCGGGGACTATTTCAGCCGCCAGCATGTCTGTCCATTCATAAAGTAGTTCATCCATAGTCGGGTGTGTATCGTTTTGGGAGTTGACGTTGCGTAAATATATAAAAAAAAGAATGAGTAAAGATAATTTCCGAAGAAATTAATAATTACTCATTCTCCTCTCTCCTCAGCGGTATGGACGGGACTCGAACCCGCGACCCCCTGCGTGACAGGCAGGTATTCTAACCAGCTGAACTACCACACCAAGGTTTTGAGATGCTTTACGGATACCGTTTATTATTGATTCTCTTATCAATCGGTGTTACTTCCGTTTTGCGAGTGCAAAGTTACGATAGTTTCCCGAGATATGCAAATTTTTTAATGCAAAAAGGAAATAAAGTTTTGATTTTGTTCTGTTTTTATTCCGATGTGTGGCTGATTGGTCATTTTCGTGGTTTATCAGGCGGTTGAAGTGCTGCTCAGGAGTCTTTTTCTTCGCGGATTATCAGCAGTGTGTCGCCCGGAAGGAGACGGCGCGTGCCGTTAGGAACGATGTAGCGCGAATCGCGTCGGATCATCATGACGAGAGAACCCGCCGGGAGCTGCATGTCGCGCAGGGTGTTTCCTCCGGCAAGATGCTGCTCTGTCAGTGTGAGTGTCTGCAACGAAGTCGGAAGGTCGTCGGCGAGTTCGACTCCGAAATCATCCTCTTCCTTTGCATCAGTGTCGATGAGCTTCAATTTTTTTGCCGAGGCTATGACCGTTGTGCCTTGAATCAGGAGGGAAAGAAGAGTGACAAAAAACACGATGTTGAAAATCTGTCCCGCCCCTTCGATGTCGGCGACCACGGGGTAGGTGGCGAAGATGATTGGCACTGCTCCGCGTAGGCCCACCCACGAGATGAACAGTTTGGAGCGGGTGCTTATATTGCGCAGAGGTGCGAGTGAGACGAATACGCTCAGCGGGCGTCCGATGAGAATCATAAATACACCGATAAGGAGTGAGACAGCCACTACGTCGATCATTTCATGCGGATTCACAAGCAAGCCAAGCATGAGGAACACGACTATCTGGGCGAGCCATGTCATGCCGTCGATGAATTTCGAGATGCCGCGATGGTTCGGGAGGGTGGAGTTGCCGAGGACTATACCGCAGATGTAGACCGCGAGATAGCCGTTTCCGGCGAGGGCGGTCGTGATGGCAAATGTGAAGAACACACATCCGATCATCAATATCGAAATCATCGAAGTGGCCTGCGACGCGTCTTCCTGAGCGCCCGAACTGCGTCCGATGCGTCGGTATGCGCCGATGAGCCATAGGGTCAGCTTGCCCATCAGAAATCCGGCAGCGCCTCCGACTCCGAATTGCAGTATTAGCTCAACGGCTATATTTCCGGCTGAGAGTCCTCCGCCGAGCGAGATAGCTTCTATCAGGATTATGGTCAGCATGTAGGCCATAGGGTCGTTTGAGCCGCTTTCAAGCTCAAGCATCGGGCGGAGGTGGTTGCGCAGAGCCACTTTCTGGCTTCCGAGTATGCCGAACACCGAGGCCGAGTCGGTCGACGACATGGTGGCGGCTAGCAGCAGCGACGGGAGGAAGGCAAAGTGGATGTTGGTCCATTCCATGCCTGAAAGCCACATGATGAACAGGCCGGTTATGAGCGCTGTGAGTAGCACACCTGCCGTAGAGAGGATGAGACCCGGAACGATTACAGGCCTTATCGAGGAGAGTTTCGTGCCGAGGCCGCCTGAAAAAAGGATGATACACAGCGCCACCATGCCGATGAACTGCGCGGTGTGCATGTCGCTGAACTGGATGCCGAGGCCGTCAGTTCCGAAGACCATGCCGACGAGAAGGAAAATCAACAGCAGTGGAAGTCCGAAACGGTAGCTTGATTTGCCGACAAGCACTCCGGCTATGAGGAGGGTCGAGCCGATGAGGAGTATGTTTTCAGATGTGATAAAATCCATAGTTGAACAGTGGTGGTTGCCAAGTGGTTGGTTATGTTTTGCAAAGTTACCTATTTTGGCCAAACAAAGCAATTCCTGAAAATATGTTAAACGGATGCTTTTGTTAAACATATTCACAATTCAATTTGTTTATACGGCAATCCGTGGCTGCACTAATGCTCCATCTCGAGAAGTTAAATTTACTAATCATCTTACCGGCATAAAGACATGAAAAGCGTTAAAGACAGTCTGCTGAATCGTCGCAGTATCCGTCGCTATGAGCGTGAGGCGGTGACCGACGAACAGATGCAGCTTATTTACGAGGCTATACGCAACACACCTACAAGTTATAACGGACAGCAGTTTTCGGTAATTGATATTACCGATCAGGCTGTCAAGGAACAGATCTATGCTCTGACCAATCAGAAGCAGATTAAGACTTGTTCGCATTTTTTGCTTTTTATGATCGACTATCATAAAATCCGTCTCATCAGCGAGGCAAAAAATATCGACATGCCTGAATTCGAACATACGGCCGACGGACTCATTGTCGGAGTGGTTGACGCCACACTGGCCATGATGGGTGCGGTGACGATGGCTGAGTCGCTCGGCCTCGGGACATGTCCCATCGGCTATGCGCGCACAGTTGCTCCTGAGGCGCTGTCGTCGATGATGAAGCTGCCCGACAAGACTTTCATCGTCTGTGGGCTTGCAATCGGTGTCCCGCGTGAAATGCCTGACCTCAAGCCTAAGCAGCCTCTGTCGCTCGTGATTCACAAGGACCACTATCGTCAGGACGATGATGCTATGCTTGACGAGCTTGAGGAATATGACGCTACTGTCAGCAACTACAATCAGACACGCGAAGGTGCAAAGACCGACAACGACTGGGCCTCGCATATCGTGGGCTACTATCGCGAAGCGATGCAATACCGCATGCTCCGTGCCCTCCAGCGTCGCGGTTTTGACCCTGTCCGGTGATTCGCGGTAAGGTATCACCGATTGACAAGCGCCCCTGACCACAGAATATTTCCGTGGTCAGGGGTGTTTGACGCTTGGCGGATTTTACTTTTATTTTCCTTCGAGAACCGAAATTTTGGCGCGGGTGTTTTTGATGCGTTCGGACGCGAGCTCCTTGACAAGCCGTCGGGCCTCAGTGCGCGGGACGGCGACGAGGGCTGAATGGTCGCGCAGCGCTATGCGTCCTATCTGTGACGCGTCAAGGCCTCCTTTGGCGATGAGGAAGCCGACGATGTCGCCACGCGAGATTTTTTCTTTTTTCCCGACGTTGAAATAGAGGGTTGCGGTCGACGATACGATCGGACGGTCGGTCGTGCCCTGAGGCACATAGTCTCTGTCCCATTCCACGTAGTCGGGGATATTCTCTCCCTCGGCGGTGATTACATATATCTCACCCTTTGCATCCTGACGCGCGGTGCGGCCGTTGCGGTGGGTCCATGCCTCGGCCGACGGGGGAAGGTGGTAGTGGACCACGGCCGACAGTTCGGCTATGTCGAGACCGCGCGAGCCGAGGTCGGTCGAGACGAGTATCGGGGTAGTCCCGTTGTTGAGCAGTTCGACGGCGTTTTCGCGTTCGTTCTGTTCGAGACCTCCGTGGTAGAGTCCCGCGGGAAGTCCGGCTTTGCGCAGGGCGGCATGGATGCGCTCCACACTCTCGCGGTGGTTGGCGAAGACGATGACACGCCCGTCGGGGAGCGAGTGGAGAAGGTCGATGAGTGTGTCGAGCTTGTCGCGCGACGGCGACGGGATGTGGACAATCTGCATCTGTTTTCTCGGCGATGCCGAACCGCTGCAGTCGATAAGCTCCGTGCGGGTGCTTTTGGGCAGATAGTCGGGCAGCTCGGCGAGCACCGTCGCTGAGGTCAGGATGACAAACGACACCGATGTGAGTTTACGGCACACGCGTTTCATCTCGTCGGCAAACCCGAGTTCAAGAGCCTTGTCATATTCGTCGAGCACGAGTGTGCGCACTGTCGCGAGGTCGAGATTTCCGCGTTTGATATGGTCGAGCAGACGGCCGGGAGTGGCCACGATGATGTCGGGGGTGACGGCCAGAGAGTTTGTCTCCTCCTGCATCGAGTGTCCTCCATAGAAGGCCACGGTCTTGAATCCTGATGCAATCGGGCGGATCACCTCATAGATTTGCACCACAAGTTCGCGCGAGGGAGCAATCACGACTGCCCTCGTTTTGCCGTCGGGAGCGCCGAGGCTTTTGAGCAGCGGGATTGCAAATGCCAGTGTCTTGCCCGAGCCTGTCGGGGCGATGAGTGTGACAGTGCCTTTTGTCTGCAGGCCGGTCATGCGTCGCTGCATCTCGTTGAGCTCGCCTATGGCAAGGCGCGAGGCTATGTTTGCGAGTATTTCTTTTTCTTTCATTTGAATAGGTCGTTGTTGGCTACGTCATCGCTGTCGTCCACATCGTGGACATATTCGGGGCTGAGGTGGTCGATGTCGAGAAGTCCGTCGGGGAGCTCGACTTCAATCCGCTGGATGACTTTGGCCTTGTTGCTGTTCTGCTGCGAGGCGAGAGTGCCTGATTTGGCATGGGTGACGAGACCGGAGTAAATCTGGAGTATGTTTTTGCCGTAGCGTGGATTCATGGCCCATCGGCCTGCGAGTTTTTCCCATGTCGGGGCGCATCCGCGCTTGACATAGGTGAAACGCGGGTCGATTATGTCTTCGCCGTCAGGCAGACTGCCTGAACAGGCATAGGCATAGAGATGTTGCATCATGGCTGTGACTCCTTCCTCGATGTCGCGGAACTTGCAGCCCTTGTCGCCACGTTTCTTCACTCCGAGCCCGCAATAGTTGTGGGCGTTGGGTTTCACGGCAGTCCCGTTGTCAAATCTGAACCAGCCGGTCTCGATTATAGCCTGACAGAGAGCGATATCGCCACGGATACCGTAGCGTTCGCCGACGCTGTAGAACGCTTCGGCGACTTCACGCTCGAATTTGGGATTATGGCGGCGCACGTAGTCATACATCAGTTCGACATCTATCTCTGCTTTCCCGAAAATAGGGGTTTTGGCTGCGGACAGAAGTGGCAGGAGCATGAACAGGAGCGGAAATAAAATACGGTGCATAGATGGTCTGGAGTGGTATAAAAATAATAGTAAACGTGAATTTGACACTATTATTAACGCGCAAGTTAGCAAAAATCCTCCAAACTATGAAATTTTGGGAAAAATTCATTAAATTTTACATTCCGCACGGCCATTTTTAGGCATGACGGATTCATTCGGGCTGACATCGGCACGTGGCGGGCACGGGTCAGATAAAAAAGCAGCCGTCCGTTCCCTGTCGAGGGAGCGGGCGGCTGCATAAGTCGCTGTCGCGGGCAGCAAAAAAGGTTTGCAGGCGGTTGCTTATTCTTCGCTTTCGGTGATGAAGCCTTTGAACTGGTAGAGGAGATTGAAACTCATCCCGATGCCGTCGGAGAGTCCGATTTCATAGCCGGAGAGCTTTTTCTTGATGCTGACAATCTTTGCGCCGTTGCCGTTTTTGCTCACATAGTTGCGTATGGTCTTGGGGACGAGGCCTTCGGGCACTGCGCGCTTCTTGCAGTCGACCGACTGCCATTTGCCTGCATTTGAAAACTCGATTCTTGTCCCGTTGAGAAGTGTGACGTCATAGTCGGTCTTTTTGAGCAGGTGGCGGTCAACTTTAATCAGGTTTACGGTCGCTTTCGGGAAATACTCGTCGAGCATTTCGCGCGCCGCTTCGGGAAGGTCTTCGCGTTTGAATGTGTACTTGTCGAAAATCGAGGCATGCGCCATGCCTGCTGTCAGTGTGACGACGAGCAGCAAGGTCAGAAGTTTCTTCATAAGTCTTTTGAAAAATGTGTGTGTTTCTGATAGTTTCTGTATGATACGTCTATATCAACGTCCGGTCAGGGGGCTTTATTGTGGCCAGACCGGCGATTTTAGAAGTATTAATGTTTGGACCGGGAGGTTTTGAAGTGAGGCGTAAATGATTTATCTTTGCATGCTCCTTCAATTCAGAGCCATATCCAATTCAAAATCTTCGCTGAGATTTTAACTAATGTTATTTGACATCCTCTAACTGACATTCCAGACTATGAAATATTTCTTCTCGGCCGGAGAGGCATCCGGCGACCTGCATGCAGCTCAGGTGATAAAGGAGCTTCTGAAGCTCGACCCCGGGGCTGACATCTGTTTTCTCGGCGGCGACCGCATGGCGGCCGCTTCGGGGCGCGCTCCTCTCATCCATTTCAGCCGCATGGCTTTCATGGGTTTCATCGACGTGGCAAGACATCTGCCCGAGGTGCTCGGCAATCTTTCGACGGCTAAGGAGGCCATACGCGCCCAGCGCCCCGATGCGGTGGTGCTCGTCGACTATCCCGGTTTCAATCTCAAGCTCGCCAAGTATGCCAAGTCGCTTGGCATAAAGGTCTACTACTACATCGCGCCCAAGCTCTGGGCATGGAAGTCATATCGCATCAAGCAGATCCGACGCTATGTCGACGAGGTGTTCTCGATTCTTCCATTCGAGCCCGCATGGTTTTCCGAGCGCGGTGTCGGCGTGACCTATGTCGGCAATCCTTCGGTTGAGGAGGTCGAGGAGGCGATCAGGGCATTGCCGTCGCGCGATGAATTCTTGGCCGCCCACGGGCTCGACGACCGTCCGCTGCTTGCGCTCGTGCCCGGAAGCAGGGTGGGGGAGATCAAGGCCAATCTGCCGGTGATGGACGCTGTGGCGCGCCGTCATCCCGGCTTGCAGGCCGTGGTGGCCGGTGCGCCCTCGCTCAGCCGTGAGTTCTATGCGCGGTTCACTGATTTCCCGGTGGTCGACGGGGCTACGCTCGGGCTGATGGCCAATTCGCGTGTGGCGATGGTGACTTCGGGCACTGCGGCGCTCGAGTGTGCGCTTGCCGGATGTCCGCAGGTGGTCTGCTACAGGGCGGTGGGCTGGAAGTGGGCCCACGACATCTTCCTTCACATTCTTAAAATCCCCTATGCCTCGCTTCCCAATCTCATCGGCGGACGGATTGACCGCCGGACGCGCGACGAGGTCAACCGCGAGGCGGTCAGGACAGGCGTGAGGGGATGCGTCGTGCCTGAAATGCTCGTCCACAACTGCACTCCCGACATGGTCGACCGTCAGCTCACTCCGCTCGTCGGCGACACTCCCGAACGCCGTGCGCAGCTCGACGGCTATGACCGTGTGCGCGGCATACTCCACACCGACAGCTCTGCGGCGGCCAATGTCGCCGAGCGCATCTACCGCTCGCTTGGCGGACGCTGAGCCGGGGTGATGTCGGTATAGAACCAAACAATCATCCGCCACGGATGCCGGAGGGGAAATGCGTCCCCGCGACATCCGTGGCGGATGATTGTTTGTCGATGCCCTTGTTGACGGCCGGATTATCAGAGCCAGATCGGGGCAACGTATTTTGCAAGGAGATAGCCGCCTCCGATGAGCCAGAGGTCGAGCACGAATGCGAGCACGAACGGCTTTGCGCCTGCCTTCTTGAACTTGTCGATGCTGGTCTCAGCGCCGAGTGCGGCCATAGCCATTGTCAGCAGGAAGGTGTCGAAATAGTTGATTGCGTCGACGAGCGCTGCCGGAAGAAGGTTGAACGAGTTGAAGCCGATGACCACGAGGAAGCCCACTGCAAACCAAGGAATGTTGACCTTGCCCTTTTCGCCTGCCTCGCCTGTCTGAGCGCCACGGCGCGAAACCCATATGCCGAGCACGATGAGCACCGGGACGAGCAGCATCACGCGGATCATCTTGACGATAATGGCTACGTTTGACACCTCTGTGCCCATAGCGTTGCCTGCGCCAACAGCGTGGGCCACTTCATGGAGGGTCGAGCCTGAATAGATGCCCATCTCCTGAGGTGTGAGGTCGACCCAGCCCGAACGGTAGGCCACGGGATAGAGAAACATCGAGATTGTGCCGAAAATCACAACCGTTGCCACTGCGACAGCGGTCTTGTAGGGCTGTGTGCGGATGGCCGATTCTGCGCCGAGCACGGCTGCCGCACCGCAGATGCCGCTGCCTATCGAGGTCAGAAGCGCTGTGTCGCGGTCCATTTTGAGCATGCGTCCGATCCAGATACCGCCGAGGATGGTGGTGACGACGATGATGGCGTCGATGACGATGCCCGACACGCCGACGTTGACAACGTCCTGAAACGTCAGGCGGAAGCCGTAGAGGATGATGCCGAGGCGCAACACTTTCTTAGAACAGAACTGGATGCCGGGGACCCACGTCTCGGGCAGGTTGTTGCGGAGCGAGTTGGCGTAGAGCATACCGAGGATGATACCGATGATCATCGGGCTGAACGACAGCTCTTTGAAAAACTGGGCTTCGCCGATGTAGAAGGCTGCACACGCAAAGAGTGCTATGAGAAGTATGCCATGGATCATGCTGACACGCTTTTCTGTAAACTTTGGCATAGTTAAGAAGAATTGAAAGATTTTTAATTATTGAAAAAGTATAAAAGTTTTCTTGTAGATTGACTGAGTCCGGCTGTGCAACGCCATACGGACACGATGATTATAAAGGATTATATATTTGCTTGTGTGTCTGACTGACGGCTTATCGGGCAAGCGGTCGCCACATAGTATCGATATAATTCTCTAATGTATGTCGGAGAGACGAGAGTCGATGTATATGAAAAAGAATGAGTAAAGATAATTTCCGAAGAAATTAATAATTACTCATTCTCCTCTCTCCTCAGCGGTATGGACGGGACTCGAACCCGCGACCCCCTGCGTGACAGGCAGGTATTCTAACCAGCTGAACTACCACACCAAGTTTTACACGTGAGATATGCTCGACGGCAGCTGCGCTTCTACTCTTATGGGCGATAGTGATTACTGCCGTTTTGCTTGTGCAAAGTTAAGTGAGTTTTCTGAAATATCCAAATTTTTTCAGAGAAATGTTTAAAATCAAAGTTTTTTAGCTGCAAATCCCGGCTATTCTTTGGGAACGCAGGATGTATTGAAACTGCTAATCAGTTTCAATACATCTTACAAAGCAGGCGTCTGAAAAATAAGTACTACTCCATACGTTTGAATTATATATGGCTTTGAAATCGAATGTAGAATAATTGATATCCCAACATGGTTTATTATATACGGAAGGATTGGTTGTTACATCATCTACTTTACTTTTATTGAACCAATAGATTGCTCCGAAAGAACGGAATACATCTAAAAATAACGGAGCAGAATAGAGTCCATTTGTATAGTCCGCTGTCTTTGCATCAAAATAACCCCATCTGGCAGATGAGCTATATCTGAGGACTCCGCTATAACCACCTGTATAGCTTTTTCTATGTCCATAGCCGGATGAACCAATTGGGAAAAAGAGATTTTTACCGGTACGTATATCATATACAAAACATCCTCTCATTCCATATGCTTGTTGATCCTTGTTATAAACCTTATATCCATAGGCTTCTTCAATAGTATTTGCAGTTTCTTTTGCCTCGTCGCCATATAAAACACCATATCCGTTTTTTATCGGAAATGACTCGATTTTATCCTCATCTTCTGTATTAGGAACTAACTTGATGTAGTCCTCATAGGTTGCAATTCGTAGTTTTTTATTATTTGGTAGTTTATTTGTTGGAGGGGTAAATTCCGTGGTATATGGATTATCAGAAGTTAAATCACTCCACTTTATATTATCTTTATTGCCATCGACTGATGTTGTACTCAAATTTGTTCCGGCATTACCGATAAAATCATTAGGCGTTATTCTTGTCCAAGGAGACTTGTTGTTTACGTTGCTTTCTGATTTTATACCATTCCAGTTATTGAATCTAAATAATGACCCTTCATCAAGAGGATTATCTGCAAGTGTGTTTTGATTCACACAATTTACAGTACACCATTTACGTCCGTCACCAAACGTATCGTCCGCCTCATATCCCTGACGGACGAAAATAAGGTGATAACAGGAGCAATAATTGTATTCTACTCGTATAATTGCATATCTTGGTTTGCCAGATGTGTTAGGACCTGAAAAATTAACCGTGAAATCAATCTCAGACTGGTCAGTACCTTCAATTGATTTACGAGTCATGATTTCTTTATTAAATTCAAATGTTGTTGTTGCGGTCGTTGTGCCTGCTGCTCCCTTAAGAGAGACAAATCCGCTTTCTCCTGTCGCATTATCCGCTTGTGTATCACGAATTACGTAGGCACGCCAAGCACCGTCGCTTGTAAGATTTATGAAATTCTCACTATTCTCGCTTTCGAGTACTTTCAATACGACATGAAAAGGTTTTGGATTCGTGTTACTACGCCAAATTCCTTTAGGATTGATTAGTCGTCTCACTTGCTTTATCAGTACGTCCTTTTTTGACTCGTCGGTAATTTGTCCCATCTCGTCTACGTCGCTTTTGAGGACAGTGCCGTCATCAAGGGTGACTTCTACATGGACGATTGCATGACGATAGTATGAGTTATAAGGGTTATTACCTGTATAGGCTGTTTCCGCTATAAGCTGGCGAGCTCGCGTCCAGATAGGTAATTTAACAAAATAGGTACGGTCTACGCGCTCGACAAACAACTTGTTATTTGCCATAGCGTCGTAGAGTGGAATAGTGCTGATTTTAACATCGTCTCCTTCGTAAACACGATGGCTGAGGTCTGCTTTCTCGCTTAAGTAATGAGCTTTATTGGATTCAACAGTCCAAGGTGGTGTGCCGGTGAGGGCAAGGAGATTCTTAGGTTTCGTTAGTGACAAGAAGCCATTCCATGGAAAAGCTTCGGGATTGTTAACATTCGAAGACGATACATAAAAATAATATTCGCCATTTGCATTTGGCTGGTCGCTTCCTGAATAACCGATGGTCTCATCTTTTACTTCTGCCGGTCCCCAGCCATTGGATTTTATAGTAGCTTCTACTTTTTTGATGGTACGCGCTTCATCGACCTCGAATTCAATAGGTATCATGGTCGTTTGTCCATACAGATATGATATGTAGAAGGGGTGAGGGAAGCGCAATACATTGTCTGGGCCTTTCCTGTAGTCAATATGCCAGTCTACGTCATTAGCCCAGCCATTGAATTTAAGTGTTAGTTGGTAGTGATGATTGCGTTCTACATTATAATCAAGATGCGTGTCCATGCCAAGCATGAAACGATAAGTGATTTCGCCTGATTGCTCAACAGGGTCGTTGGAGTCATAATGAGCCTTGACCTCGATGTATGAACCATATTTTTTAGCATCTTTCCATGCTATATTGGTCGGGTCTACACCGTCAGGGTATGAAACTATGTGGTCATCCTTGTGTTTTTGGTTGACCTGCTGATATTTGTCGGATGGAGTTCCTTCTACCCCCATGCCTTGTTTGTTCTCAAATAGATAGAATGCGTTGGTGGTTTCCGAATGAAGAGCTTTAAGTTTGGTGTCGGCATCATCATTGCTGTTCACTATATCCTGATTGTAGCCATTAATTGGATGGTCTTTTGATATGTATCCAATCCAGTCCTCAGTGTAGGAATCTCCACTTCCATAAATCATAACCTGTCCATTCTTGATAAGTTCTATTTCCTTTTCAGCTTCGGCCGGGCTGTCAGCTCCGAGATAGCAATATTTCGGTATGTCTTTTATGGCGACGGATTTGATAAAGATTTTAACTCCTTCCTTCAGGTTTCTGCCGTCGAATGCGACTGTCACTTTCGACGCCGCGCGTTTTATCCATGCGTGGAGTTTGACGCTTTTCTGATTGATGACTATTTCTGGCGCTTCGAATCCTGTGCTTGCATTATTTGCGGAAAAGTAGCCAAACATCTGATTGTTGGCAGCTACTTTTTCCTCATTCCATACAAGCTCGAATTTCTTCAGCGTTTCGATATTTTTAACAATCTCGTCGGTCAACAGTCCCTTATCCACATTGGCCACCGCATAGACATGATATTTTCCATAGGAAAGCTTAGGGATTTTGACTGTGGCTTTCCTTGTCGTTGTCTCTGCGCGGTTAGTATCATTATAGTCATCAGGCCTCTCTTTCGATTCGGTCGTTAGTGGCTCATCATAATAGAAATGATTGACGTATTCATTTTTTTCATTATAGAAAACGATACACAGATTCTCTATTTCCTTTATCGCATCGCCGGGTGTTCCGCCGGTGACCGAACGGCTCAAAGATGGGTAGAGCGGAGTGAAAGTCACCTCGGCGGTGACTTCGGCCTCGCCTTCGCCGATATACGAAGGGTCGTAGAGGGGATCTTCCGCGCAGGCTACGGCTGCGAGGGCAATGACGAGGGTGAGTAATATGTTGTAGATCTTCGATTTCATCGTGATAATGGATACGTCCTGTTACTATTATATAATATATATAGGTGGTGGATATGTCTGGGGTGGTGGATGTCGTGGAGGCTCGGGGCATCATTCGCGGTCGATGCCGAAATCGGGATTGAGCCATACGCCGGTGTAGGGCACAAGCTCGACCGTAGCCTCGTTTTTGATTAAGTTGATATTGATTTTTACGTGCGTGTTTCTCGGAAGAATCGGCAGATTGCCGAGCGCAAGTTCCTCGGAAGTCGCAACTACTGTCTGGTCGCCGAACTTCGTATGAAGAACCAGTTCGACGGAGTAGGGCGTGCCGTTGGCAACGGGCTCTCCATTGAAAGGCAGACCGAACTTGCTTTCACAGAAATATATAACCGGGGCGATTTCTGTTTGCTTTTTTTTCAGTTCAAAGCCGTTTTCATCCTTGAAGTTGAATGTAAACGGCGAGTGTTTGGCATCTTCGGGAATTTCATATTCGGTAATGAACCGGCCCGAGATGTCAGGGTCAATATCGGAGTTGCCGGTGTCTGACGGATTTTTGATGCCGTCGGTTTTGCCGGAGTTGTTGCTCTGATGGAATGTTGGTTTCTCCGGTTTGTACTCGGTGTTTCGGGGAAGCAGATACTCCTTGTCGGCGAGGCTGTTGAAAGTCAGCGATTTGAGGTAGAGACCTTCGTTGTCTTCTGCCGTGATGTTGAAACTGAACTTCACCGCAGCTCGGGTGATGAAAAACGGGCCGACCTTCTGCTCGCGCAGTTCGGGCGTTTCGGGCATCTCGATGTAGACATCCTCATAGACCTCCGCCATAGGGATATATGTTTTCGTCGCCGCTTCGGTGCGGTTGTCGTAGAGTATGCCGCCGGCTGCGTGAATCTCGATGTCCTCTATAGTGCCTGCCACATAGGGGTCATCGGGGGTGAGGTCGCTCAGATTGACCGCTGTCTCCCCCTCGGGACGGTTGGAGTTGATGCCCTCCTCGTTGGCTATTATATATATGGTTTTGTTCTCGCCTCCGTGAACCGTGATGTTCATATCGTCGTAGCGGACCACTCCGTTATCGTTGAAGGTAAAGAAGCGGTTGTGCTCGATGATTTTTTTATATGGATTGCCGTCGTTGTCGAGAATTGGTTTTCCGTCCTTGTCCTTGACGGGATTGCCTTGGAAATCAGTGCCGGGACGGAGGATTATGATGCGGAGAGTGTGGATTTTTTCATATTGTGAATCTTCCCGTTCAAAGTAATTGTCTTTGTCGGGGTCGATGACGATGGCTCTCGATTCGGACTGGCTGACGGCATCGGGGGCTACTACTGAAAATGCCAGATTGACCATTTTTTCGGCGGGTATGGGGTCAGGAGTGGCGGCGTTGCGGTCGCCGTCACACGAAATCCCTGCCAGGCCAGCAATGAGGCAAAGGGCTATATGTCCAAATCGTTTAAGCGTCATAAGTCTGCGTTGTTGATGCGCACCACCCATCCGTTGATGGTGATATGGGTTGAAATCCAGTAGCCGTTCTGGAGAAACAGAACCATGTTCCATGTGTTCTCGCGGTCGAGAAATTCCTGAGAACCCATCCATGCATACTGGTCGCTCTTGAGGAGCAGGAGCACGTTGATGAGCGGAAGCGAGAGCACTTTCGAACCGTCGCGGGCGTTGGTGATTTCGAGGCGCGACTCGTGGTTGGCTATGAGGCGCGAGATGCTGAACTCGGCATAGGCTACCTCGAATTCCTGCTCGGTGTCGGGGTCGATTCCGGCAATCTGCTGTCCGCGTGCCCACGGGCTGTAGGAGGTGACGGAGGTGGGGATAATGTTGTTTTGCCAGTCGAAAAGAGTGTTGTCGGCGGTGATTGAGAAGTTGAAATCGCGGTTGTCGACAGAGGTGTTGTTGACGTTCTGGAGGACAACGCGGATGTTGTTGGTGTCTCTCATCATTTCGACTGTGGCTTCGGTGTAGTCGGTCGACTCTTCGGGGACAGTCACTTCGAGCGCCCCGTAGAAAAGATTGTGGAGCTGTGTCCCGACGGGCGATGTGATGAGCCCGGGGTTGAGGCTGACGCCTACGTTCTCGATCGGGAGCGATGCGTCGGGGGTGGCGGTGAAACCAAACGTGGCTTCATCGCAGGCCATGCCTCCGTAGGCGAGGAGGCGGTAAGATCCGGCAGGGAGGTCGAGCTGCATGCGCCAGTTCTCGTCGGAGAGCAGCGCGGCGCTTGACTCGGTGCGGGTTTCGATATATTTTCCGTCTTTGTCGTAAACAAGGAGCGTCAGGCAGTCGACCTGTGAGGGGAATGCGTTGGCAAACTCCATGTTGTAGTCATAGACGAAACGCAACCGCAGTCCCTCGTCGCAGGGGTCGAGATCGTTGTAGATGATCGCGTCGCACGATGAAAGGGAAACCATACCGGCGACGGCAAGCGCCGCCGGTATGATAGATGAGATGATATTTCGTCCAAACAGTTTCATTGCTGTTTTTTGAAGGATTACTCTTAAAAATGATTCGTCAGTGGATTCCGATTAGAATTCGATGTCATTGACACGAACAACCCAAGGAAGGACTTGAGCAGTAACTGTGAGATAAACATCTTCCTTTTCATCAGGAGTTCCGGGAGTGGGTTTGTCGGGGTCGTTTTCAGAAATGCGCGGGTGACCTAACTGGCTGAGCTTAGTTACAGCAAGTTTGTAGACATTGTTGCGGACTACAGCAAACTCCATCGGGCCCATCACACCATTGTTGAGGTTGTCATTGTGACGATTCCAGTAATAGTAGTAGCAATAGTAACCCCAGCCAAGATCCTTGTCTTTGCTTCTCTGATAAATGGTTATATTCGCATCGGTGACAGCTTTCTTAAATGCGTTTTTAAATTCATTGTTAGCATCTGCTGGCTTTTTGGCGTCATTCCATTTATTCCATGCATCGTTTGCACAACCAACTTCTTCTGCAAGTGTGTCGGTATATTTGATAGAAACACCTTCTTGAGTGACATTGCCTGTCTGGCTGTCTACAACATTATATTTAAAATCTACACTTCCAAAACCGCCTGTTCCGAATACAGCAACGTAAAGGCTGTTGCTGCGGTTGATTGATATAGGCTCCCAGTGTCCTCCATCGGTCTCACCTTCAACAGCGACCCATTTGAATCCCGGAATAGCAGCTTTGATAGCGGCTTCGCGTATTTTTGTCCATGAAAGATAAAGATTGCCTGCAAAAAGGTAAAGAATAGGTGCACGATATGAATCGCCAAAAGACTCATCTTCATTATTTATTGCATCAGCAAGTTCTTTGATATCAGCATCGGTAGAGTTAACTGCTGCGTCTGGTGCAACCATTTTACCCTTGAATACAACACCTGTAGAGATTGCATTTATCTGTGATTCAACAGGACCTGCAATTGTGTTTTCGGTTACATAACGCCAGATACGATAATCCCCGAGTTTATTACCATTATTCCAAGAGTCATTGTTGTCTTCAATTCCTTTTAAGACAGTTTCACAAGATACTGTTCCCCATCGATCCTCATTGCCATTATTGTCGATTGTACCATCTGATTTGAAGAATGGGTAGTGTAAACCTTCGCTGTAGTCAAAAGTGGTGGGGATGGGATTGATATTTGTTGCTGCAATTACAGATTGCTTCCATGTATAATCAGCGTCGACAACATAATTTCCCTTCTTTGTGATTTCTCCACTTCCAATTGCATACCAAGGTAGTTCTGGCTTACAAATCTCTGCATTGGTCTGCTTTCCATCTTCTGAGACATGACGAAGGAAGTAATAGCTCTTGTTCATGTTTATAAGAGCCATTTTTTCAAGCTGAATGTTTACAATTGCAGTTTTTTTATCGCCGTCGGTGGTGTATACTACTTCATATGTGCGGTTTCCGATACCATTGTATCCATCTTTGTCATTACATCCATTTCCTCCAATAGAGCCGTCTTTGAAGTCAAAACGAGCGACAGCACGTTCCACCTTTACAGCACCGCGATCAGTTGTTCCATTGTCAATGTTTACATCTCCGTTTGTGCCTGAGAGATCGAAAGGCTTGCTCTTGGATGTATAGAAATTCCAATCTTGAAGAGTATGAGGAATCTCGCGTGTGGCTATGAGCGCATTTGACATGAGGAATGAGTTTTTAGCCCAGATAGCTTCGTCTGCTGCTATAGTAGCATGGCCAATCTTATTAATCCAGTCATTGCTGCCGGAGGCAATTCCAGCAACAGTATTTTCTCCTTCTGTATGTCCAAATACTATATTCGAAAGTTCGTTAGTGGGATTACAGAACAAGAAAATATTGGCTTCTGTTTTATGGTTCGGCTTGTTATAATAATTGCTGAGTTGTGTCTTGGTGAACTGTGAAACAGCTTGGTAAGTCAACTTGTCTGCTGTTAAAGCACGCAGGTCTGTTTTTGTAATCTGTGCTGCTGCTATAAAGTTATTTGTTTCTGCTTCAGCAAGTATAATAATGGCTTTTTCGACTATATTTTCATAGTCTTTACCATATTCTACTCCAGAATTACTTGTGCTACCGTTGTCGCCCGGATTACCAGTTTGGCTACGGGAGCTTTTTGCATTGGGCAGGTCAATGTCGATGGTGAAATACACACCGTCTTGAGTTTCAGTTCCGGGACCATTCGGGCTGTCTGGTCCGTCGCTGAGTTTGTCGTCGGAACAAGCTCCGAGCATCATGGCAGCAATAGCAGCCATGCTGAGGAATTTAAATTTTCTCATTTTGTGACAAATTTTGGTTGTTTAATATATTAATGTGTTGAATAAATTCGGTGAATGCGTTGTGTGTCTGTTACTTAGACGAAGGTTTGATGAGATATGTCACGGGGTGATATGTGTTAAGCTTGCTGATCTGATTGATGAGCGTGTCGCAACCGTCCATGCCTGCGTCGGCTGCTGCCTTGAACCGCTTGACGGCCTCGTTGTAGTCCGAGCGCTTGGCAGCGAGGATTCCGCGTGCGTAGTGGGCTTCGGGAGTGTTGCCGGCTTTGAGCAGGTGGCTCTGCGCCTCGTCAAGCTCACCGCGCTTCATGTCGTTGTTGGCAGCGTTGAGGTTGAGCATCGGGTCGTCGGGGTAGACCTCGACGGCAGTCTCGAAAACCTTGCAATATTCGTCAGAGCCTTCGGGATAGGTCTGCGCGAGGGTGTAGAAGTCGACGTTGCGCAGGCGAGTCGGGTCGGTCTCGAAAGCGTGGCGGATTTCGGCGATGTCAGTATAGGTCTTGATGGCATATTCGACAGTGTAGTCCGAGTGGCGCAGCCAAGGATAGATTTGCTTGAGGATGACGGCATAGTCCTTGGGAAAGCGTACCTTGATTTCGCGGTCGCGGGCATCGTAGCCGAGCGGGCCGTCGACAATGTCGATGATTTCACGACGGTGTTCAATCGGGTAGTCGAGCGAGTCGGTCAGATAGTTGCGGAGACCGGCCCAGTCCTCGGGGTCGTAGCTCGAAGTGACCACGGTGTCGGGGAAGTGGTAGAGGTCGCGGACGTGACGGCGGAGGGTCTCGGTACGGCCCTTTGCAAGACGCACGTTGTTGTCATACGGACCTTCGGGCGATGCGAAACCCTTGATGTGGACGTGGGTTATGGTCGCATCCTTGTCGTCTTTGACATACTGGATAGAGTTGTAGATTTTGCGCAGCTCCTGAGGGTTGATCATGTAGTCGGGCTCAAGCTCGGTGCGGTTGACGATGAAGGTGATGAAGGCCGATCCGCTGAGCGACTTGATGACAGGGCCTGCGTCGACCGGCGGAGCGTAGACGAAGGCTGGTTCGAAAGCGGGGCGGGTCACGTCGATCTGCGCGAGGGGAATGTTGCCCGAGGGCGACGGGCCTGTGAGGCGGTCGGGGGCGTCGCAGCAGTTGGCTGATTCGGCGCGCATCTCGACAGTCGAGCGCTCCATCCAAGGGGCGAAGGTGACTTCGCGTGTGTAGACGGCGTGGGCGTTCTTCTTGCCTGCGCGGTAGATGGGTTTCAGAGGGTCTTCAAGCTCGCCGTCGCGGAGGTAGTGAAACCAGCGGTTGCGTCCGGCGATGACTATCGGTTCGAGCGCGAGGCTGTCGGACAGATTGTCGGCCACGATGACGGGTGTGAATATGATTTCGCGTTCGGAATTGACGCTGTATTTCTCGATGTCGAGGTCGATGTCGATTTTGAGTTTTCCGGCCGCTTCGTCGACGGCGACGTTTATGTCATAGAGCTTTATGTCGGTGCTGTCGGCAGTCGACTTGAATGCCATGACGGCAGGAGTCGCTAAGGCGAGGGCGGCAAGTATGCTTGCAATCCGTTTCATGGTTCGCATGTATGAGGGGGGTTAAAATGTGTAGATGAGATTGATAGCGGCTTTAGTCGGGCCGAAGTAGTTGTGGTGTTTGCCCGAAAGCTTCTTGGTCCCGCACTTCGCACAGGGATACACGTCGTAGATCGTGTGGACCCATCCGAGTCCGATTTCGGCCTCGATGTTCCATCGGCGGTCGAGAATCCACGAGTAGCCGTAGGCCACGCCTGCGCCGAACATCCATCCCTGATGGCGCTCGTCGGAGAGTTTCGAGAAGTCAGTCCCGAGAAATTTGATGTTGTTGTCGAGGTTGCCGAAGTTGTATTGCCCCCCTAAGATGTGAGCACCGACAAAATGTCCTGAAAATCTGCGGCAGAACCAGTAGCGGCCTTCGGGCATCACGAGCCAGTGTTTCCAATAGTGGTCGTTGACATCCCATGCGTTGAGCCTTCCTGTCAGCTCGAATGTCCATTTGGGCGCGAGGCCGACTTCGGCGCTCACCTCAGGCGACAGCGCGATGTCGGAGAGGATGTTGGTCTTGACGGCTGCGTCCTGCGCCCTGACTTCACAGAGGCTCAGAAGCCCAAGCAGGACTCCGGCCAAAAGAATCTTGAATCTCATATGTGTAGTTTCTACATTCCGCCTGCTGTCGCAGGAGCGGTTGCGTGATGATAAATCGGATGAAACGTTAAATCGGATGAAGTTTTTAAGGATACCTAACTTCTTTGCGAGGAGAGCTATTATTGTGTGGATTGCGAGGAGGGCTGACCGCAGTGCCCCGTGAAGGGGTGGCGGTGGGACGGCTACCTCCGGCAGGGGGAATGCAACAAAGCCCCGCCGGGATGGTCCGGTGACGGGGCTATGCAACAAAACCCCGCGAACCGAAACCTTGGCCGGTTTCAGGCTGGGGGGTAAATATTTGATTCCCAATACTTTATAGCAAATGGGGGGGTAAAATTGTCTGTGCGTTATGGCAGATGTCGCTCATGACATTCGTCTTGAAGTTACTGATGCTGTGTATAATAATTAATCCATATGTTTTGTGCGGCATTAAGCCCTGAAAAAGATGGGAGTGGCTTGCCGATACACGGCAAGCATCAAAGAACAGGTTTAAAACGTACAAAGTTCCAAAATCAGGCTAAAAGTCTAATTCTGACGCAAAATTATACATAAATTATGAAATAGCAAAACTTTAGATAAAAAAAGTGATACATCATTCAAAAATGTAAAAATAATTCTTAACTTTGCCTGAGACTATACCGATTTAATATAAACGACATCTCATCCACAGCCTGATAAACCAATTACCTTATAAAAATATGAAAATGAAATCCCTGTTTCTGGCCATGGCGGCACTGTTGCCGGTCGAGGCGCTTGCGTGTACGAGTCTTATCGCCGGTAAGAAGGCCACGGCCGACGGTTCGGTCCTCGTGACCTATGCTGCCGACAGCCACACGCTCTATGGCGAACTCTATAACCGCCCCGGTGGCAAGCATGCTGCCGGCGAAGTGCGCAAGATTGTCGAGTGGGACACCGGAAAGTATCTCGGCGATATCCCGCAGGTGGCCGAGACCTATACGACCATAGGCAACATGAACGAACACGGCCTGACCATCTCCGAGAGCACATGGGGCGGCCGTGCCGAACTGGCCGACACAACCGGCATCATGGACTACGGCTCGCTTATCTACGTGACGCTCGAGCGTGCGCGTACTGCCCGCGAGGCCATCAAGGTCATGACCGATCTCGTCAAGGACTACGGCTATCATTCGAGCGGAGAGTCATTCTCGATCGCCGACTCTGAGGAAGCTTGGGTCATGGAGCTCATAGGCAAGGGTGGCAAGGAGAAGGGCGCTGTGTGGGTGGCCCGCCGCATCCCCGACGATTGCATCTCGGGTCATGCCAACCATCCGCGCATCCACAAATTCCCCCTCAACGATAAGGAAAACACCATCTATTCGCCCGATGTCATCGACTTCGCGCGCAAGATGGGCTACTACAAGGGCAAGGACGAGGATTTCAGCTTCTCGCTGGCCTATGGCGAGCTAGACGCTACCGCCACACGCGGATGCGACGGCCGTGTCTGGAGCTATTTCAACCGTTACTCCGACGGGATGGATGCCTATCTCCCCTACGTGATGCGCGGCGAGGGCGAGGCTTTCCCTCTTTGGGTGAAGCCCAACCGCAAAGTCAGCGTCAACGACATGAAGTGGATGATGCGCGACCATTTCGAAGGCACTCCCATGGATATGACTCAGGACATCGGCGCAGGCCCGTATGCCGTTCCCTACCGCTGGCGTCCGATGACTTTCAAGGTCGACGGCAAGGAGTATCTCAACGAACGCGCCATCGCCACCCAGCAGACAGGCTTCTCGTTCGTGTCGCAGATGAACTCGGCTCATCCCGAACTCATGCGCGGCATCCTCTGGTTTGGCGTTGATGATGCCAACACCTGCGTGTATGTCCCCATGTACAACGGCATCACTTCCATCCCCCACGAATTTGCAGTCGGCAACGGCGACCTGCTCACCCTCTCGTGGGACGCAGCCTTCTGGGTGACAAGCTACGTTGCCAATCAGGCCTATCACCAGTATAGCAAGATGATCGACGATATCCGCAAGGTGCAGAAGGCCGAGGAGGCAACGCTCGAAGGCGAAGTCGACAAATTCATCGCCGAACTTCCCTCTATGGACGCCGCTACGGCACGCCAGCGCCTCAACGCCCATTCGGCCGACGCTTCGAAGCGCTATGTGAAGCGCTACAAGGATCTGGGCGACTATCTGCTTGTGAAATACATGGACGGAAACATCAAGCGCGAGAAGGACGGCAAGTTCGAGCGCACACCCGAAGGAATGCCGGTGTCGCCGATCTATGGAGGCTACGACGAGCGCTACTACCGTTCGATAGCCGACCAGACAGGCGACCATCTCCTCATAAAGTGACGGAACACCCTCTAAGCATTAAATGACAGAAAACTATCTTGACAGACTCAATGAGCAGCAGCGTGCTGCCGTGGAATACTGCGACGGCCCTCAACTCGTGATTGCGGGCGCAGGTTCAGGCAAGACCCGCGTGCTCACCTATAAAATAGTCCATCTTTTGCGCCTTGGCTTCGAGCCTTGGCGCATTTTGGCTTTGACCTTCACCAATAAGGCCGCGAGGGAGATGCGCGAGCGTATCGAAGAACTCGTCGGCCGTGAGACAGCCTCGAAGCTCTGGATGGGGACGTTTCATTCGATATTCGCCCGTATTCTCCGCAGCAATGCGGAGCTTATCGGTTTTAAGAGCAATTTCACCATCTATGACTCGGCCGACAGCAAGTCGCTTGTCAAGACGATTGTGAAAGACATGCAGCTCGACGAGAAAATCTATAAGCCTGCGGCCGTGCTCTCGGCGATTTCCGGCGCGAAAAACGCTCTTGTCTCCCCGGAGGACTATGCCATCAGCCGCGACGTGATCGAGGCCGACCGACGTGCCAAGCGCCCGGAGATGTATGCCGTCTACCGTGCCTACCGTGACCGCTGTGTCGCAAGCGGAGCGATGGATTTCGATGACCTGCTCTACTATACGAACGTCCTTTTGCGCGACAATCCCGAGGTCCTGCGCCACTATAGGGAATTTTTCCGCTACGTGCTTGTCGACGAGTATCAGGACACCAATTTTGCGCAGCATGTCATCGTCACGCAGATTACCCGCGAGAGTGGCAAGCTGTGTGTCGTCGGCGACGACGCGCAGAGCATCTACTCGTTTCGTGGCGCTAATATCCGCAACATCCTCGACCTGCGCAAGACATATGCCGACCTGTCGACTTTCAAGCTCGAACGCAACTACCGCTCTACGCGCAACATCATCAACGCTGCCGGCTCGCTCATCGACAAGAACCGCGACCAGATTCCGAAGCAGGTCTATTCCGAGAACGAGAAGGGAGCGCCGATCGAAGTGGTGAAATGCTACAGTGACTTCGAGGAGGCCTATCAGGTGGCCTCGCGTGTCTCTCAGCTCAAAATGAGGTCGGGCGACAGCGCCGAGGAATTTGCAATCCTCTACCGCACGAATGCCCAGAGCCGTGTGCTCGAAGAGGCCTTGCGTAAGCGCAATGTCCCCTATAGAATCTATGGCGGACTTTCGTTCTACCAGCGCAAGGAGGTGAAAGATGCCATAGCCTATTTCCGTATGGCTCTCAACCCTGACGACGACGAGGCCTTGAAGCGCATCATCAATTTCCCCGCGCGTGGCATAGGCGAGACGACGGTCAATAAGCTTGTCCGTCGTGCAATCGACGACAATGTCAGCATCTGGACCGTCATTCAGGAGCCCGACATACATCCTGCCGGTCTCAATGCCGGGACAATGCGCAAGCTTGATGCCTTCGCAGGGCTGATAGCCGGGTTCGTGCAGAGCAACCGCAGCGGAGACGATGCTGTCACGCTCGCGACGGAGATAATCGACCGCACCGGGCTTTTTGCGATGCTTCTCCATGACAACACTCCCGAAAGCATCTCGAAGCAGGATAACCTTCAGGAGCTTCTCAACGGTGTGAAGGAATTTGTCGAAACAAGGACCGAGGAGGGCAACAGCGCGACAGGTCTTGCCGATTTCATGGCTGAAGTGTCGCTTGCCACCGATCAGGATTCGAACTCCGACGGAAATGAAGAGCGCGTCACGCTGATGACAGTCCATGCGGCCAAAGGTCTTGAGTTCAACAATGTGTTTGTTGTCGGTGTGGAGGAAGAACTGTTTCCTTCGGCTATGGCTCAGGACTCTCCGGCTCAGATCGAGGAGGAGCGGAGGCTCATGTATGTGGCTATCACGCGTGCCCGCAAATTCTGTATGCTCAGCTATGCCGGTTCGCGTTTCCGCAACGGGCAGACTGTGGCGTGTCGTCCGTCGCGTTTCCTCGGCGATATTGACACTGAATACCTGCGTCTTGCCACAAACGACGTGCTCGGAGCGTCAGCCCCGAAGGTCCGTCCGACTGTCAACTACACATCTTCTATGGCCGGGAGCGCCCGCAGTCTGAATTCGCTGCGTTCGCCAGCGATGTCCGACCGCCGTCCGCTGTCGCCAAGCCGTCCGGCTGTCGCCGGAACAGCTACAGCACCGACCGCCGGAGGCAGCTATGCCGTCCACAGTGTCGGGGAACTTTCGGAGAATATGCGTATCGAACATGCCAAGTTCGGAGGCGGAGTGATTGTCAAAATCGACAGTTCAGGCCCTGACGCCCGCATCACAGTGAAGTTTGATTCTACCGACGAGCGGACTCTGATGCTGAAATTCGCAAAATTCGCCATAGTCGGATGAATATTCTAAACAATGTCATAAAAATCGAATAGAACAAATGAAAGCTTCTGAGCTACCTACACCATATTATATAGTATATGAAGAGCGCATGCGCAGGAATCTTGAACTGATTACACGCGTGGAGCGCGAAGCCGGGGTCAATATCATCATGGCTTTCAAGGCCAACGCCCTGTGGCGGAGTTTTCCGGTGGTCAGGGAGTATAACCGTGATTTTACAGCCAGCTCGCTCAATGAACTTCGTCTGGGCAATGAGGAGCTCGGGGGTGAGGCGCATGTCTACTGCCCCGTGTACACCGAACGGACAATCGGGGAGTTTCTCGCGCGTGCGACGCATCTGACGTTCAATTCCCTGAGCCAGTGGGAACGCTACGGCGAGCGGACTCTGGCAGCCGGAGTTTCGCCCGGACTGAGGGTCAATCCGCAATGTTCGGTCATCGAGACCGAGATGTACAACCCGGCTCTGCCCGGTTCGCGCTTCGGAGTGACGGCCGAACAGCTCGGCGGAGTATTGCCCGAAGGCATCGAGGGGCTTCATTTCCATGCTCTGTGTGAAAGCACAAGCCATGATCTCGCAAAGGTGCTCACTGCTTTCGAAGAACAGTTCGGTCGCTATTTCCCACAGCTCAAATGGGTGAATTTCGGAGGCGGCCACCTCATGACCCGCGAAGGCTATGACACGGCCCATCTGATAGAGGTGCTCCGCGGTTTCCGTTCGCGCTATCCGTGGCTGAGCGTAGTGCTTGAGCCGGGCAGCGCGTGGATGTGGCGCACGGGCGACCTCATCACGGAAGTGCTAGACGTTGTCGACAATCAGGGAATCAAGACCGCCGTCATCGACGCGAGCTTCGCGTGTCACATGCCTGACTGTCTGGAAATGCCCTACAAACCCGCCATCACCGAGAGTGTTGACGAGGCCGAAGGGCTTCCGCGCTACCGTCTCGGCGGCAATTCGTGTCTGAGCGGTGACTACGTTGGCGACTGGTGTTTCAGAAATCCCCTGAAAGCAGGCGACAGGCTCACGCTTGAGGACATGAACCACTATACGACCGTAAAGACAACCATGTTCAACGGCATCCAGCATCCCGATATAGTGATGTGTGACCTCAACGGCGACTGCACCTATCTGCGCCGGTTTACCTATGAGGACTACAAACACCGTATGAGCTGACGGTCTCTAAAAAATATATCCTATCCATTTTTCACATTCTTACGTTTCAGCTATGGACAGAACGCAAAATGCTATCGGCGGTCATCCGGCGGAGAAGAGTCCGCGATTCTCTGTCATTGTTCCCGTCTACAACCGTATCGACGAAGTGCGCGACCTTCTTGACAGCCTTTCCCGGCAAAGCCTTAAAAATTTTGAGGTGATAATAGTCGAGGACGGCTCGACCGCGCCATGTCTCGATGCTGTGCGTGAGGCCGAAGGGGTGGATGTGAAATATTATTTCAAGGAGAACGAAGGTCGTTCCATAGCCCGCAACTACGGACTGGAGCGAGCGAACGGTGAATATTTCATCTTTTTTGACAGTGACTGTGTCATTCCGCCCGACTATTTCGCCGTGCTTACCCGCGAGCTTGACGCAAATCCCACGGATTGTTTCGGTGGCCCTGACTCGGCTCACGAATCGTTTACGACTACGCAGAAGGCAATCAATTTCGCCATGACTTCGTTTCTGACCACCGGCGGAATCCGCGGAGGTAAAGTCAGTCTTGAGAAGTTTGTCCCGCGCACGTTCAACATGGGCTATTCGCGAAAAGTCTACGAGAGGGTAGGGGGCTTCCGTGAGATGTTTTCGGAAGATATTGACATGTCGACGCGTATCCGTAACGCCGGATTCAGCATCGCCCTTATCCGTCCGGCTTTCGTCTATCACAAACGCAGGGTCGATTTCCGTAAGTTTCTGCGTCAGGTCTATGTTTTCGGAATGTCGCGCATCACACTCAAACTGCTTTATCCAGGCTCGCTCAAGGCTGTCCATGCGCTTCCGGCAATTGCGGTAATCATCGGAGTGGCGTTGTTGCTGCTTTCGGTTATAGTCAGTCCGTGGTTCTTGCTTCCATTGGCTGTCTATCTTCTTGCAATATTTGTCACGGCGCTCATAAGCACCCGGTCGCTTGTCATAGCGGCCAAGGCTGTGCCGGCGAGTGTAATCCAGATATGTGGCTACGGGTGCGGTTTTATCAAGGCCTATTTCATCAAAATCATACTTGGAAGGGGGCGTGACGTCGAGGAAGAAATTCTTATCCGCAAAGGGAAATGACCGCCCGGACATGATGTTCAACACACTACAAATCTAAAACTAAACACTTATGGAAACTCTCTCCCCTTTCGCCAACCGTCGCATACACGACCTCGGCGATGACGAAAAGCCACGTGAAAAAGCCCTTAATCTCGGAATCCGTGCGCTGAGCGACGCGGAGCTTGTCGGCCTGATATTCGGCGGCGGTCTGCCGGGGGTGTCAGTGATTGATCTCGCGCGATTGATTTTGCGCGACTGTGACAACCGGGTCGATAATCTCGCCCGTCTGAGCATGGATGAGCTGATGTCGAAATACAAAGGGGTAGGGCCGGCCAAGGCTGTGAGTCTTGCCGCGGCCTTCGAGCTTGGTCGACGAAACCGGGAGCAGATGGCCGAGAACCGGGAAGTGACCATCAGGTCGAGTGCCGATGTCGCGATGCTCATGTCGCCGTCGCTTGAAGGACTCGATTACGAGGAATTCTGGGTGCTTATGCTTTCGCGCAGCAACCGCATCAAATTCAGGCGCTGTCTCTCGCAGGGCGGGACTGCGGGTACTGTTGTCGATGTGAAACTGTTGATGAAACGTGCTGTCGATTGCCTTGCGTCAGGCTTAATACTCGTCCATAACCATCCTTCGGGCAATCCCAAGCCAAGTGTCGAGGATGACCGTCTTACTTCAAAGATAAAAGAAGCGGCGGCCTATCTTGACATGCGTGTCCTCGACCACGTCATCATCGCGCGTGACAGAGCTTATTCCTATGCTGACGAAGGGAGGCTATGAACCGGTATTCCGTCGGTGTTGTTATACTGCAATAGTGCTATCTATATATCTTAACGTCAAAACTATTTATTTATGAAGAAGATCGTAGATTCGATTCTTGAAACTATCGGTCATACTCCGCTGGTGAAACTCGGAGAGTATGACAAATCAGAAAAAACATTAGCAACGGTCTATGCCAAGATTGAGGCATTCAATCCCGGAGGCTCGGTGAAGGACCGTGTGGCGCTCAACATGATAAGAACTGCGGAGCAGGAGGGCGCATTGCAGCCCGGTGCGACAATCGTAGAACCGACGAGCGGTAACACCGGTGTCGGTCTCGCCCTTGTCGGTGCAGCCCGTGGCTACAAGGTCATACTGACAATGCCTGAGACGATGAGCATAGAGCGCCGTAAGCTCCTTGAGGCTCTTGGGGCACGGATTGTGCTCACAGCAGGCGCGGAGGGTATGAAAGGTGCTATAGCCAAGGCCGAGGAAATCTGCATGTCGACTCCGGGAGCTGTCATCCTCGGGCAGTTTACCAACCCTGCAAATCCGGCTGTTCATTTCGCCACGACAGGTCCGGAGATATGGGAGGCTCTTGAGGGGCATGTAGATGTGTTTGTCGCCGGAGTCGGTACGGGAGGCACGGTGAGCGGAGTCGGACGGTTTCTCAAATCAAAGAATCCAGCCGTTGAGATTGTTGCTGTCGAACCTGCCTGTTCGCCCGTAATCAGCGGCGGAAAGCCGGGTGCGCATAAAATTCAGGGTATAGGAGCTGGTTTTATTCCCGATACGTTTGACCGTAGTTTGGTTGACCGTGTGGTGACAGTCGGTAATGAGGAGGCATATGAGGCTGCCCGCCGTCTGGCACGTACAGAAGGGATATTGGCAGGAATTTCGTCAGGGGCGGCTCTCCACGCTGCGACGTCGCTTGCACGAATGCCGGAGTATGCAGGCAAGAATATAGTGGTGTTGCTCCCGGATACCGGTGAACGCTATCTCTCGACTGAACTTTTTGCTGAAGCTTAGAGGCTGTCAAAAAATAAACATGAAATTTTAAACAGTCTCCCTGAATAAGAGACAACCCCATAAGAAAAAAGCTGTCTTCACTTTGTGCATGAAGGCAGCTTTTTCTTATGGGGTTATGTGGGCTTTGGTTTGTCGGATCAGAGTGTCACTTCTCCACAGATGTCTGTTGCGAGGCGTGTGGCTACTGCCGAAGGTGTCAGACCAAGTCCGAAAAGGTACATGAGTTTTGTTATGGCGGCTTCCGAGGTCATGTCGTGGCCGGAGATAACGCCTGCGTTTGCAAGTTTGTCGCCTGCGACATAGCGCCTGTGGTGGACACCACCGTTGACGCATTGGGTGACGTTGACAATGACGATGCCTCGCTGCACTGCCTGTGCGATTTCCTCAATAAACCATCGGGAAGTGGGGGCGTTGCCGGCTCCATATGTGCGCAGTACAATTCCGCGTATGTCGGGGGTGTGGAGCAGGTAGCGGAGGGTCTGTTGTGTCATGCCGGGATGCAGGTCGATGAACATGACTCCACTGTCCATAGCCGTATTCAATGAAAGCGGCTTGCGTTCTTTGGGTCGCCAGAGAGCTTCTTCGGCAAAATGGATGCCAAGGCCTATTTTGGCCAACTGGGGATAATTGTTGCTCTTGAATGCGTTGAAGTTGTCGGCGCTCATCTTGGTCGAGCGGTTTCCTCTCCACAGATAGTTTTCAAAGAGGATGGCTACTTCCTGCACCATGGGAGAACCGTCGAATGTCGTTGCCGCCGCAATCTGTAGGGCGGTGATTAGATTTTCCTCTCCGTCGGTGCGGACTTCGCCGATAGGCAGCTGTGAGCCTGTGATGATGACAGGTTTGTGGAGGTTGCCGAGCATGAATGACAGTGCCGAGGCGGTGTAGGCCATGGTGTCAGTGCCGTGGAGAACGACGAAACCGTCATAATTGTCGTAGTTGTCGGCGATGGCGGTCGCTATATCAGCCCATCCGGCCGGGTCCATATCGCTTGAGTCGATAGGATTGAACTGGATGTTCTCAATTTCATAATCGAGCTTTTTGATTTTGGGTACGTTGTCAATCAGGTGGCTGAAATCAAAAGGTTGGAGGGCGTGTGTCTCCGGGTTCTCGATCATTCCGATTGTACCCCCGGTGTAGATTATCAGAAGCCGGGGTTTATGTGTCTGAATCATGGGGTAAAGGTATATGTTGGAAAGGTTAACTTTTTGATGTATAATTTTTATGTGCTTTAGAAATTTAAGGACGGTAACGAGTCGGCGGTAAAATTCCGGACTCGTCACCGGCCTTAAAATTATGTGGTATTGGAAACTGTTGATTAGTCAGAGCTTTATGCTCAAAAGCTGTGGACTAACCGATTTTTGCTCCGGGGGCTACTGTTGCCGACGGAGAAAGAAGCACGATTGAACCGTCGGAATTCTCAGCCGATAGAATCATGCCTTCTGAAACAATGCCTTTTAGTTTTCGTGGGGCAAGGTTGGCTATGAAGCATACTTGCTTGCCGACGAGATCTTCCGGTTTGTAATATTTGGCAATGCCGGAAACGATGGTGCGTTTTTCCAGACCGTCGTCAATCAGGAAACGGAGCAGTTTGTCGGCCTTTGGCACTTTCTCGCATTCAACCACAGTCCCGACACGGAGGTCGCAGGCTGCGAATGTGTCAAATTCCACGGTCTCGGCCTGAGGCTGGGCCTTCCATGCAGCAATTTCGTTAGCTTTCTTTGTGTCGAGGAGTTTCTGTACCTGATTCTGGACTTCGGCATCTTCGATTTTATCGAAAAGAAGTTCGGCAGGTGCGATTTCTGACCCTTCGGCCACGAGGTCGGTTTGTCCTAACATATCCCATGAGAGTTCGCCGAGGTTGAGCATCTTGGCGAGACGTCCGGTCGAGAAGGGGATGAAGGGTTCGAAGGCCACTGCAAGGTTGGCACAGAGCTGAAGAGCCACGTTGAGGATTGTCCCGGTGCGTGTCATGTCGGTCTTGGCGAGTTTCCAAGGTTCTGTCTCCTGCAGATAGCGGTTGCCGAGGCGTGCGATTTCCATGGCCTGTTTCAAGGCTTCACGGAAGTGGAATGTGTCGAGGGCTTCGGAAAGGGCGCTCTTGATGCGGTTGAGTTCAGCTAAGACTTCGCTGTCGGTAGCGCTCATATCGCCGCGCACGGGAACTACGCCTCCGAAGTATTTATGTGTGAGGACGACGGCACGGTTCACGAAGTTGCCGAGGATTGCCACAAGCTCGTTGTTGTTTCTTGCCTGAAAGTCGGCCCATGTGAAGTCGTTGTCTTTTGTTTCGGGTGCGTTTGCTGTCAGCACATAGCGGAGCACGTCCTGCTTGCCGGGGAAGTCGCGGAGATATTCGTGAAGCCACACGGCCCAGTTGCGCGATGTCGAGATTTTGTCGCCTTCGAGGTTGAGGAATTCGTTGGCGGGTACGTTGTCGGGAAGCTGGAAGTTGTCGCCGTAGGCCATGAGCATCGCGGGGAAGACGATGCAGTGGAAAACGATGTTGTCCTTGCCGATGAAATTGATGATGCGGCTTTCGGGATCTTTCCAGTATTTCTCCCATGAGTCGGGAAGGAGTTCCTTGGTGTTGGAGATGTAGCCGATGGGGGCATCGAACCAAACGTAGAGCACCTTGCCCTCCGCTCCCTCTACGGGCACGGGGACACCCCACTTGAGGTCACGGCTGACAGCGCGTGGCTGCAATCCGGCGTCGAGCCATGATTTGCACTGGCCGTAGACGTTGGTCTTCCACTCCTTGTGGCCTTCGAGAATCCACTCGCGGAGCTTACCTTCCCATTTGTCGAGTGGGAGATACCAGTGGGTGGTTTCGCGCATCTTGACTGGTTCGCCTGTCAGGGCTGAGCGCGGATTGATGAGGTCGGTCACGTTGAGCGACGAGCCGCATGCCTCACACTGGTCGCCATAGGCGTTCTCGTTGTGGCAGCGGGGGCAAGTACCGACTACGTAGCGGTCGGCGAGGAATTCGCCCGTCTTCTCGTCGTAGGGCTGGAGTGCTGTCTGTACAGTGAATTCGTCTTTGTCGTAGAGGTGGCGGAAAAATTCGGAAGCTGTCTCGTGGTGGAGTTTTGAAGTTGTGCGCGAATAGATGTCGAAGCTGACACCGAGCTCTTCAAGCGACTCCTTGATAATCGTGTGGTAGCGGTCGACCACTTCCTGAGGAGTGATGCCTTCCTTGCGTGCGCGCAGAGTGATGGGCACACCGTGTTCGTCGCTACCGCCGACCATGACCACGTCCTCGCCGCGCAGGCGGAGATAGCGTGCGTAGATGTCGGCCGGTACATAGACTCCGGCAAGATGCCCGATATGGACAGGCCCGTTGGCGTAGGGCAGGGCAGTGGTGATGAGAGTGCGCTTGAATTTCTTTTCCATTATAGTTCGTTGAGATGAAATTATGCGAAAAAAGTTGTGATTCTTGTTTTAAAGTGCAAAATTAGTGCATATTTAATGAAAATATCATCTGCACGAGAAAAATTTTTGACAGTTTACAGCTTAAATATCTATCAAAACTGATGTTTGCCTTAAAAAACTCTTCAGACCTATCCTTGATTTTTTGCAAAAATATGAATTGGTAAGAAGTTGTTGAGAAAAAAGCGGAAATGTTTGGCAGTTAGGAAAATAAGTTGTAATTTTGCAACGCTTTTAGGAGCAATCTGTCGTTATCGCATCGCTAATGATTTGAAATTCAGTGATGTAGATAGTGTCAGATGTGTATAATCAGAAAAGAAAACACTTCTAATCATTATTTAATAAACCAAAATAAACTAAGATGCCTACTATTCAGCAATTAGTAAGAAAAGGACGCGTGGCTCTTGAAGATAAGAGCAAATCACCCGCACTTGACTCTTGCCCGCAGCGTCGTGGCGTTTGTGTGCGTGTGTATACCACCACCCCCAAAAAGCCTAACTCGGCTATGCGTAAGGTGGCTCGTGTGCGCCTCACCAACGGCAAGGAAGTCAACAGCTATATCCCCGGTGAAGGCCACAATCTTCAGGAACACTCAATCGTGCTCGTTCGCGGTGGTCGTGTGAAGGACCTCCCCGGTGTGCGCTACCACATCGTCCGCGGTACGCTCGATACAAGCGGCGTTAAGGACCGCACACAGCGTCGCAGCAAGTATGGTGCAAAGCGCCCCAAGGCTGCTAAGAAGTAATCATACCGCATTCCTTTTCTGAAAATCAATTAATTAAATTAAAAACAGAGTCGTTAACCCCTCGTTTTTGATTTGATTGGAAGGCTAAAACATCAAAGGTTGAGTAAATGGCCCCCGGAGGGGCGGCCGTTGAAGATTAAAGATGCAGCAACCAAGCAACCAAAAACAAAACATTTGCTCAAAAAATGAGAAAAGCAAAACCAAAGAAACGGGTGATTCTCCCCGATCCCGTGTTTAATGACGTGAGAGTATCGAAGTTCGTTAACCACCTCATGTATGACGGCAAGAAGAATACTTCGTACACAATCTTCTACTCTGCTCTCGAACTCGTGAAGGCAAAACTTCCCAACGAAGAGAAGACCGCGCTTGAGATCTGGAAAAAAGCTCTCGAAAATGTCACTCCCCAAGTGGAGGTGAAATCACGTCGCGTGGGCGGTGCAACTTTCCAAGTGCCTACCGAAATCCGTCCCGACCGTAAGGAATCTATCTCGATGAAAAACCTTATCCTCTATGCACGCAAACGTGGCGGCAAGACTATGGCTGACAAGCTGGCTGCTGAAATCGTAGACGCATTCAATGATCAGGGCGGTGCTTACAAGCGTAAGGAAGATATGCACAAGATGGCCGAGGCTAACCGCGCCTTCGCACACTTCCGTTTCTAAGCCGAAGTTTGAATCGGAAATAAATTTTTCATTGGACATTTAGATTCACAAAACAAAAATGGCTAAATCAGACGCACATTTAAAATATACCCGTAATATCGGTATCATGGCTCACATCGATGCCGGTAAGACAACCACTTCGGAGCGTATCCTCTTCTATACCGGTCTTACCCACAAGATCGGTGAGGTTCATGATGGCGCAGCTACCATGGACTGGATGGAGCAGGAACAGGAACGTGGTATCACAATCACTTCTGCTGCTACCACAACTTTCTGGAAGTATGCAGGAGACCAGTTCAAGATCAACCTTATTGACACTCCGGGACACGTTGACTTCACTGTCGAAGTTGAACGTTCACTCCGTGTGCTCGACGGCGCTGTCGCTGCATTCTGCGCTGTAGGTGGTGTTGAGCCCCAGTCTGAAACCGTATGGCGTCAGGCTGACAAATATAATGTACCCCGTATCGGTTATGTCAACAAGATGGACCGCTCGGGTGCAAACTTCTTTGAGGTGGTACGTCAGCTCAAAGATGTTCTCGGCGCAAATCCCTGTCCTATCCAGATTCCTATCGGAGCAGAGGAAACTTTCAAGGGTGTTGTCGACCTCATCAAGATGAAGGCTATTTTATGGCACGATGAATCAATGGGCGCTGACTACTCTGTCGAGGATATCCCCGCAGGACTCGTAGACGAGGCTGAAGAATGGCGTGACAAGATGCTTGAGAAAATCGCTGAATTCGACGATGCTCTCATGGAGAAGTATTTCGACGATCCCTCGACCATCACTGAGGACGAAATCCGTCGTGCACTCCGCAACGCTACCCTCAAGATGGAAGTTGTCCCCATGATTTGCGGTTCTTCGTTTAAGAATAAGGGTGTTCAGTGTCTTCTCGACTCTGTCTGCGCTTATCTTCCCAGTCCTGTTGATTCTGGAGCTGTCGAAGGAACTAACCCTGACGATGCCGATGTGGTCGAGACCCGTGAGCCTTCTTCGGAAGCTCCAATGTGTGCGCTGGCGTTCAAGATTGCTACTGACCCCTATGTAGGCCGTCTTACCTTCTTCCGCGTCTACTCCGGTGACGTCGTAGCCGGTAGCTACGTCCTCAACAGCCGCTCAGGCAAGAAGGAACGTGTCAGCCGTCTGTTCCAGATGCACTCAAACAAGCAGAATGCTAAAGAATCAATCGACTGTGGCGATATAGGTGCAGGCGTTGGTTTCAAGGATATCCGCACTGGTGACACCCTCTGCGACGAAAACCATCCTATTGTTCTCGAAGCAATGGAATTCCCCGATCCCGTTATCGGTATCGCAGTAGAGCCTAAGACTCAGAAGGACCTCGACAAGCTCGGTGTCGGTCTTCAGAAGCTCGCTGAGGAAGACCCCACATTCCGCGTTGAGACAAACGAAGAAACAGGCCAGACTGTCATCTCGGGTATGGGTGAGCTTCACCTCGATATCATCATCGACCGTCTTCGTCGTGAATTCAAGGTTGAATGTAACCAGGGCCGTCCTCAGGTAACCTATAAGGAAGCAATCACCAAGCCCGTCGAACTTCGCGAAGTGTTCAAGAAGCAGACCGGTGGTCGTGGTAAGTTCGCTGACATCATCGTTCGCGTTGAGCCGGTTGACGAAGGCTTCGAAGGCAGCCTCCAGTTTATTGATGAAGTCAAGGGCGGTAACATTCCTAAGGAATTCATCCCCTCTATCCAGAAGGGCTTCACAGCAGCTATGAAGAACGGTGTGCTCGCAGGTTTCCCCGTTGACCAGCTCAAGGTGACCGTTATCGACGGTTCATTCCACCCGGTTGACTCGGATCAGCTCTCATTCGAGCTCTGCGCTATCCAGGCATTCAAGAAGGCTTCTGAAAAGGCCGGTCCTGTGCTTCTCGAACCTATCTTCAAGGTAGAGGTCGTTACTCCCGAAGAGAGCATGGGTGACGTTATTGGTGACCTCAACAAACGTCGTGGTCAGGTTGAAGGTATGGAAACCAGCCGTTCAGGTGCACGCATCGTGAAGGCTAAGGCTCCTCTTGCCGAAATGTTCGGTTATGTGACAGCCCTCCGTACCATCACTTCAGGCCGTGCGACATCAACCATGACATTCAGCCACTATGCAGAGGTAAGCAGCTCAATCACAAAGAACGTGCTCACCGAATGCCAGGGCCGTGTTGACCTCATCAAGTAAGACAAACACTTTCATTCAACAAAGATATGGACCAAACAATCAGAATCAAACTTAAATCTTATGATTACAACTTGGT
>NZ_CAJTQC010000022.1 GCF_910578445.1 uncultured Duncaniella sp.
CCGAGCGGTACTAATCGCCCAAACCCTTTCTTGGGAGCAATCCCATCGTAATCCCTGAAAAAGGGACTACAGTTTCAATCGCTGAATCGTACATCCGCTGGCAAACGTAACAAGGCCTCAGGAATCGTCATGCGACTCTAAAAAACTTACCGTTGGTCACCGCTCCGGTCACCTTCGCTTCCACCGCCTCTTTCTAACCTTACACGTCAGGTTGAAACCTGATGAAGACACTAAGGTGGCCATAGCGTGAGGGCTCCACCTCTTCCCATTCCGAACAGAGAAGTTAAACCTCACCACGTCGATGATACTGCGAAAGTGGGAAAGTAGATAACCGCCCCTTCTAACCGACCGAAGCCTGAGATGCAAACGCATCTCGGGCTTCGGCTTTTTTATATCCTCTTTTAAGGTGTCTAATCCGATATTTGGAAGGTTTTGTTTGACGTTCCGTAAATTTATTGTAATTTTGCATGGGAATGACCGCCATCGGCCATCCTAACATTATATTAATCAAGATAATTAAACCTCGTCACATAACATGGAGCTTACTGCGTCACAACTCGCGGCTATAGTCAACGGAACTGTTGAAGGTGATGAAAACGTAAAAGTCAGCACATTTGCGCGAATTGAAGAGGGCCATAGCGGTGCTCTTTCGTTTTTGGCAAACCCCAAATACACTCATCATATCTATTCGACCGAGTCTTCGGTTGTGTTGGTAAAGAATGATTTCACGCCCGAGCAGCCGGTCAAGGCTACTCTTATCCGCGTGGAAGATCCGTATGCCACCGTGGCTCGCCTTCTTGAAATGGTTTCACAGATGTCTAAGGTCGAGAAGGTCGGCATTGAGACACCGTCGTTTATCTCGGAAGGGGTGGATGTCCCTGACGATGCCTACGTCGGGGCTTTTGCATATATCGGCAAGGGTGTGAAGCTCGCACCGGGTGTCAAGATTTATCCACAGGTCTATATTGGTGACGGCTGCGAAATCGGAGAAGGAACTATCCTTTATGCCGGAGTGAAAATCTATGCCGGCTGTAAGGTTGGCAAACGGTGCATAATCCATTCGGGAGCTGTCATCGGCGCTGATGGATTTGGTTTTGCTCCTGTCGACGGTGGATATGAAAAAATCCCCCAGACTGGCAATGTTGAAATCGAGGATGATGTTGAAATCGGTGCGAACACTACAATTGACCGTGCGATGATGGGCGCGACCCGGATTGGCAAGGGTGTGAAACTCGACAATCTTATCCAGATAGCCCATAACTGTTCAGTCGGCGAGCATACGGTGATGGCAGCGCAGGCCGGTGTAGCCGGCTCGGCCAAAATCGGGGCTCACTGCATGGTCGGCGGTCAGGTCGGATTTGTCGGACATATCTCGATTGCCGACGGGACTCAGATCGGTGCTCAGAGCGGAGTCAGCAAGCCTACCAAGCCGGGTGACCGCGTGATGGGTTCGCCTGCGGTTGATATGGGTGAATATGCCCGTGGCCTTGTCTATGCCAAGAAGCTCGGTTCGCTCTACGAGAGAGTCAAGGAGCTTGAGAAAAAGATAAAATAAGAAAATACAACAAATATATATGAATCAGAAGACATTGAACGGCGAGTTTACGCTCACCGGCAAAGGGCTGCATACTGGCCTTGAGATTACAGCGCGTTTTATGCCTGCGCCTGATAACCACGGTTATAAATTCAAGCGTGTCGACCTCGAGGGACAGCCTGTAATTGATGCTCTCGCTGAAAATGTGGTTGCAACCAACCGTGGGACTGTAATCGCGAAAGGCGATGCGCGTGTCTCGACCATTGAGCATGCGATGGCTGCGCTCTATGCCGCAGGTGTCGACAATGTGCTTATCGAGGTCAACGCCCCTGAGATGCCGATTCTCGACGGCAGCGCTCGCTTTTATTGCGAGGAGATTGCACGTGTAGGACTTCAGGACCAGAAAGCCGACAAGGATTTCTTCTATATCAAGTCGAAGATTGAAGTCCGCGACGAGGCTACAGGTTCGTCAATCCTCGTGCTTCCCGACGATGAATTTTCGGCTGACGTGAAGATTGATTTCAACTCAGTGGTGCTCAACAACCAGTTTGCGACACTTGACACGATGGATAATTTCGATTCGGAAATCGGATCGAGCCGTACTTTTGTGTTTGTCCGCGAAATCGAACCGCTCGTCAAGGGTAATCTCATCAAGGGTGGCGACCTCGACAATGCGATTGTCATCTACGACACTCCTATGGAGCAGTCTGAGCTTGACCGCCTCGCCGACCTCATGAATGTGCCCCGCAAGGATGTCAGCGAGTTCGGCTATATCAACGACGCTCCTCTTACCAACGAGAACGAGCCTGCGCGCCATAAGCTCCTTGACCTTATCGGCGATATCGCACTCATCGGCCGTCCGCTCAAGGGTCGTGTGATAGCCACCCGTCCCGGCCATTCGATCAACACAACTTTCGCAAAGAAAATCCGTCGCGAAATCAAGCATCAGGAGGTTCAGGCTCCCATCTACAATCCCAATAAAGAGCCGCTGATGGACAACAACCGTATCCGCGAGCTCATCCCTCACCGCTATCCCTTCCTTCTCGTTGACAAAATCATCGAGAAAGGTACAAATTATATCGTTGGTGTGAAGAACATCACTGTCAACGAGCCATTTTTCCAAGGCCATTTCCCGCAAGAGCCTGTCCTGCCCGGAGTGCTTCAGATTGAGGCAATGGCACAGACCGGCGGTCTGCTCGTGCTCAGCGGACTTGACGAGCCGGAGCGCTACTCGACTTACTTCATGAAGATAGACAACGTGAAATTCCGTCAGAAGGTAGTCCCCGGCGATACTCTCATTTTCCATGTGTCGTTCATGACAGAGCTGCGTCGCGGCTGTGCAATGATGAAGGGCTATGCTTTCGTCGGCGAGAAGATTGTCACCGAGTGTGAGTTCATGGCCCAGATTATCAAGAACAAATAAAATCTTAGCAATGAAACAACCTTTAGCATACGTCCATCCCGCTGCGAAGATTCATCCCAGCGTGGTGATAGATCCGTTTGTGACCATAGAACAGAACGTTGAAATCGGTGAGGGAACACGCATCGGTTCTAACGTGACAATCATGGATGGTGCGCGGATCGGTAAGAATTGTACCATATTTCCCGGCGCTGTGATTTCCGGTCCTCCTCAGGATCTGAAATTCCGTGGCGAGGATTCGGTTGCCATTATCGGCGATAACACTGTCATCCGCGAGTGTGTCACTATCCATCGTGGCACAGCCTCGAAGGGTAAGACAGTCGTTGGCAGCAACTGTCTCATCATGGCCTACTGCCATGTGGCCCACGACTGTGTGGTCGGCGACAATGTGATTATGTCAAACGCCGTTCAGTGTGCCGGCGAGGTCGTCATTGACGATTACGCGGTCATCGGCGGCGGTGCGCTCATCCATCAGTTCTGCCACATCGGTCCGCATGTGATGCTTCAGGGTGGCGCGCTTGTCAACAAGGATATACCTCCATATGTCAAGGCCGGACGCGACCCCATCGCATATGCCGGAGTCAATTCCATCGGCCTGCGCCGTCGCGGTTTCTCCAACGAGACAATACGCGATATTCAGGAAACCTATCGCTACCTCTATCTCTCGGGTCTGAACAATTCGGACGCAGTGGAGCGTATCGAGGCTGAACTGCCCGCAACAAAGGAGCGCGACGAAATCATTCTCTTCGTCCGCAACTCCAAGCGTGGCATCGTCAGAGGCTACGTATAAGCAGTCGATGCTGACCGGCTTGTCGTCTTCACTCGACGGCCGAAACAAATCTCTCTACCTCACTCAAAATCCGGATCACGATGAGACGTTTTGTCTCCATGATAATCATATCGGGCGCTTCGGCCATCACCTTTGCGGTGGCCGGAGTGCCCTTTAATGGTAAAAAGGGGGAGGCATTGTTGCAGGGAGTGGCCTCGTCGAGCCGTCCCGCTTCAGTGGTCTCAAAACAGGCGCTGAACTTCGTGATGACAGATGAATTCACCGGCACGACTGTTGAAATCAATGCCGGAGTGCTCCCCGACGGATATGAATGGGGCTGTCTGATTCCGGCTGAATGGTGGTCAAATTCGTGGTCGGTGTTTGGCACGGCTGTGAGTGGCGACATATACAACATTGTCCCTCTGTGCGCCGACGTGAGGACTCACCGTCGTGACCTTGCCCCGGTCGGGAATGTCGGAAAACCGACATTTTCCAACGGATTGTGGAGCGCAGGCCTGACCGAGCTTTACGGAGTTGAGACCGAAGCCTATGCTCCTCCACAGGCTTTGCGTGGCGAACTCGCAAGAGCTTGCATGTATATGGCCGTTGTCTACCATGTGGCGGCGTGGACTGAGCGTGCTTATATGATAATGGACGGATATGCCTATCCGGGGCTTACGGACTATGCTATACCGCTGCTTCTCGATTGGCATAGGGACAATCCTCCCTCCGCCCATGAAATAGCGAAAAATGAGCGCGGAGAGCGTCTTCAGGGCAATCGTAATCCATTTGTCGACTATCCGGAACTTGCCGAGTATCTTTGGGGCAGCCATCGGGGAGAACAGTTCGTGGTCGACGGCGAGCCGATGCCCTTGCGTGCGGTCTATGGTCTTACCGATGCGCGTATCGACCTGTTTTCGCCGGAAATCCCTTCGGATGCTGTGTGGACGGTCAATGGAATTACCGTCTCGTCTGATTTCCTTGTCCCGTCAGAGCTTGGAGTCGGAATGCATAAGTTTGCCTACACGTCGGCTTCGACTGGTGAGCGCGGTATGGTGATGATTAAAGTGGAGCGGAAATGAGGCGGAGAATGGAAATTTTTAGACTCGTGCTTGCCAAGTGGCTGCCTGTGGTGGCTGTCAGTGTAATTATGTTTCTATCGCAGGGATGTGAACGTGGTTCTGACGCTCCGCGTCGGGAGCAAGGGCCGAATGGAAACGGCGGAAAGGAGGAGGTGAAACCGCCGACCTCTTCGGGTGGAGAGCGTCCCGGGCCTTCTGATAAGGACTTTGATTTTTCGGCTGAACTGGCCGACGGAGTTGTGCGTTATGACGGTCGTGGAGTGACACTGCGGTTTGACCGGGCCGGTGTGTTGGTGAAAATCCACGCTGACGGAGCGCGTGAACTGATTGACCTTGACGGGCAGACAAAGGTGAGGTTCGTAGCCGGAAAAATGAGGCAGGATTCGCTGTTTGACGGCTCAAGACTGACTGTCGATGGCTGTGACATCGGTCTGAAAAGCGTGAGGATGAAAAAACAGACCGCCGAAGCGGTCTGGTATCATGCGGTTGACGGCGACGAGCGCAGCCATATTCTTGTATTGCCGTAGTCCGAACGGCGTTTTGCGACACTTATGCGGCCACGGTGACGGCCGATGGATTATTTCTGCATCATGCGTGCCATTGTTACCTTGTCTTCGCGTTCCTTGATTGACTGTCGCTTGTCGTATTCCTTTTTACCACGAGCGATACCGATGACAAGTTTTGCAAGTCCGCGGTCGTTGATGAACAGGCGGAGCGGGATGATTGTGAAGCCGGTTTCCTTACCGTTTTTTTCAAGTTTTGCGATTTCTTTTTTGTTAAGCAGCAGTTTGCGGTCGCGTCGGGCGACGTGGTTGTTGTAAGTGCCGTAGAAATATTCGGCTATATACATGTTTTTTACCCATACCTCACCCTTGTCGACATAGCAGAATGTGTCGGCGAGCGAAGCTTTGCCCTGACGGATAGATTTGATTTCTGTTCCGGTGAGCACTATGCCTGCGGTGAAAGTGTCGCTGATGGCATAGTCATATGTGGCGCGTTTGTTTTTTATATTTATATCTTTTGAAATCATAAAGCGGTGTGTGTTGGAGGGATTAAGCCTGTCTTATCCTATAACAAGTGAAAACAGGAAATAGAAAATGTAAAGAGGCATGAGCACGCCGAGAATGGCGATAATCATGAACAATCCGGTGCGGTCTTTGCGTACTTCCATGTATCGGCATCCTTTCCATTGGATAAGCGCCACATAGAAGGGGAGGAAAAAGAGCATCTCTTTTGTCACGGGCAGCACATTGATTATGAGCGAAATCAATGCGAGGAGGCCGAGAGTGTAGAGCACAAACGTGCTGCTTCGTGTTTCGTTATAGCGTTTTTCAAGAGTCGGTTCAACGAAAAGCGACAGAGCGAAGACTCCGAAGAAATATGACACGAAATAAACCAGAAAGCTCATAATCATGCGCATGAACAGCACGATGAACTCCTCATGGTGGTAGGCAGCCTGCATGAATACACTGACAGATGTGAGCGCAATGAGCGGATAGTAACCCTTGACGGCAATGTCGCGCGAAGGAATATCGGCTTTGTCAATGTCCTCCCAGCCGTTTCCGGGTGAAAGAATCAATTGGAAAAGATGTTTGAGATAGCGCTTCATAATCCGTAGGGTTGTATATAGTTGAGTCCGTTTTTTATCGTAGTTGCATTATGCCACACCTGCCTGTCGATGGTCCGCTGTGCGGAATGGCGGTGAATTTTTTGCAAAATTACACAGAATCTGCGAAAATCACCATATTTTGAGTGATGGAAATTTTCCACACATCGCAGCGAAGCACAGATGTCTGTATGAATAAAAAGAGGACCGATAATTGTCGCTTTACAGCTTAGCCTGACTTCGTTGCTGTAAAATTGAATAAATTCTGGCGAGTTTATACGAGAATACCCTAAATGAGTGGCGCAACAATAAAACCGTCCAAACGAGCGTTATAACTTTACAAAGTTAATAAAGCCACGGACGTAGTGCAATCGTCCGTGGCTCTTGTTAGACCTCAAAAAATCATGTTGCAGCACGATTTTTGAGTTGGAACATTTGGACAATTAATATCTATTGCCCTTTGAAGAGTTTGCTCTGCTGTTCATAGGCTGTAGATTGTTCAAATGGTCTGTCCCGCCAAGTGATTGGGGTTTGGAATGGTCAACATTCCACCCCATTTCGCTTGTCTTACCATAAGAGTGTCTATACATGGTGTTTCCATATATATCCCTTCTATATAAGTCGGGATTTTTACCTCTGATGGTCTGACCTTTATCCCAAATCTGAGCCAATCTTTCTTCTGAAAAATTACTCATTCCTTAGAAATGTCTATTGGTTCAACATGTTAATTTCCCTTTTATACTGGAGTTGAAGCTCCACCACGTTCAGTTGCTGCGAAGTTGATAAGCCAGCCTTCATCCCGAAGGTATCAGCGAGAAGGAGTGCCTATGCACTATAATATCACATCGCAATTTCCGTGCCAATGTCATTATGGCAGAGAAAACTGTTATTAACAAAGAATATGATTATTTAAAACATGACATCTTGTCAGTTAATGTATGTTACTATCTGACATAGTACAAAGATAGGTCGATTATATTGCCCGAACAATAGTCTAATTGATTTATTAATACAAAGTTAATAAAATCACTTATATAATATTTATGAAAGAGTGGCCTATGACAACAATAGAAAATAATCGAAGATTTATAATAGATTCCGAAGAGGATTCTGACGGAGGACTAATAATAAAAGTCACCACTGAAAAGAA
This sequence comes from uncultured Duncaniella sp., assembly GCF_910578445.1. Classification (GTDB taxonomy): domain Bacteria; phylum Bacteroidota; class Bacteroidia; order Bacteroidales; family Muribaculaceae; genus Duncaniella. The sequence continues at coordinate 7,562 of NZ_CAJTQC010000022.1, forward strand.
CTACATCCCTCAATTCTCTGAAGCCTTTTATTCCATAGAACATCTTCATCCGTTAAAATTTATAAGGGATGAAGAGATAGAGACCGAGAACCCGAATAAATCGGCTTCTATCGGCCTTCTAAGAAATATTATCGAGGTTATTAGAAAAGGAATGAAAACTGATAGCCAAATATACTCTCAAAAGGAGTTGGACGATAAATTTGAAATTATGGATAGAAGCATCATTCGTGCGTTTGAAAGGGTGAGTGGTATTAAGTTTGACCACACGAGATTTAAAACACTGATTGCTTTCCAAAGATATTTTCAGTCGTTGTTGAAAGATGAAAACAGAAAGGAGGGGTGGATATGAACAATGTATTAGATGTCCACTCAAGGGTAGAACTGATTAAGTTTTTACAAAGTATTATAACAGAAAATGAAATCTCCGATTTAGCAGATAAAATTTTATCATATCCCTCGGGAACAAATTTTATCTTTGTTTGCCGTCAATTTGACCAGAATTTAGGTCATAGGCAACAAGTAGTTCGTGTTTTCCACAATTAGGGCAAATGAATTTATGACTTCATGACATCCACCTTTAGAGGATACATAAGATGTATTCCTACATCTCAGACATTGAACTTTAATTTGTTATGACATTTTATATACTTCTTGAAATTCAAACACAAAGTTACAAAAATTCTGCGTAACTTTGTGCTGTCTAAGAGAAGACAATGTTTAAAATAAAGAAAATGCCTTACTTCTTGTAAAATCGCCAATTTAACAGAGAATACACGAGGCACGGTGACAGCTCATATAACGTGGGCTGCCTATCCGTGCGTGTGTTCAGGTGTTTGGCGATACCTACAAGAGTGCAAGGATAGACAGCCCGCTTTCTTATTATATTAACACTGTTAATGTTTAACTCTCCATTTGGCTGTTAGTGGGGAACTCTTGTAAAATTCGTCCTATGAAAAAAGTAATGTTTATTTTGATAGCAGTTATTTGTTATCTAAATGGTTGTGGACAATCAAATGTAATTATTCCTTTAGGGAACAGCGTATTATCGAAAAATAGCTTTTCTTTTGCGGAACGAGCTTTTAGTGCAAATCATATGACGTTAAGTCTGCAATCTCCTACTCGTGGATCTTTTTTAGAGGGCCAAGGGGATTTTTCATTAATGGCAACAGTAGACGCCTCCAACAATGGTACAATAAAAGAAGTCTCTTTTTTATGTGGAGCAATGTATTGGATGGGACTTGAAGAAGAATTATCAAAGATAGATTATAAGCTAATTAAATCCGGCAAAACAACTCTAGGAAATGGAGCATCTGTCCCTCAGAAGATATACTCAAATGGCGTTAAGAGATGTTATGTTAGGACTTTAGATAATTCTATGCTTCAGATACTATTTAAACGTCAAGTAACTCAATCGAAAAAGAAATAGTAGGGATAAGTATAAAAGCAATCTCCGATGTCATCACGGATGTCGGAGATTTTATTTTCTCATACTATTAGATTACCTTTGTAATCTAATAACAATTAGCTTAAACAGTATGAGAAACTACATATTTACAAAATATATCACTGGAGTAGAACTCCATTATATTTGCGAAAATTATGACCCTTTTAGCAAAGATTACGATGAAAAATGTATCGGATGGAACACTAATGGTCGGCCTTATGCTATAATCCAACGTACTTATTACTAAACTTTGGGACGTTTTTCCTCTAATAATTCAGAGATAGCTTTATCAAAATCTACTGGTTTTCCTCTTGGCTTTTTCAATTCTTCTATAGGTTGATCTATTCTCTATCTTTCTTATTGCTTTTGGATTTCATATTCCAGCTATTTGGTTTTGGGTTATACGGATGTTAGTATTTACGATTGCCAGATCAAAACGGTCTTTATTAGAAACGTTGCGAGTATTGTAGCGGAAAACTAAATTCATCGAAATACCGCTGCATATACTTTCGCCCGATATGATTATATATTACATTAACAACACGCTTGCAGAAATTCCCCCAAAATCCTTCAATAGAATTGGTATAAGCGTCACCGACAACATATTGACCTTTGCCGTGGTCAACCATTTTCGTAGGATAAAGTTTACGAACCACGTCATATCCACACCACTCATCAGTAAAGAGAGTTGCTGTTCGTTTTATCGCTTTTAGAATAGGAGCGGTGATTTAGCCGAAGTGTCTTTTACCACCTTGCAAATCACGTTTCCGCCACGATTAAGCATCCCAAGTACGGGGACCTTATCTTTGAAACTCCGTCCCTGACTATTCTTGACTTTCTTATTGGCATGACGATTTTTATTCTTTCCGCCACCGAATGTTTCGTCAAATTTTATCTCACCGTCTAATTTCTTCAGGTGTACATTGTTGAATGTTCTTCGAACTTTATAGAGAAGGAACCACGCGGTTTTCACAGTCACAGAAATATTCTTTGCTAATTGTGTGGCGGAGATAGCTTTCTTATGATTGCAAATTAAGTAGATAGCCATGAACCATTTACGCAGTGGTAGGTTTGTCCCTTCAAATATTGTACTTCCACGCACATTAAAATTCTTCCCCGTATTTTTACACAGATAGTTACCATCTCCTCGATTATATATCTTGGATGTTGGGTCATACAGCGATACTACTCCGTTCTTCCAACGTTTACTTTCGAGATAGGCGATACATGACGCCTCCGTTGGAAACGCTTCAAATAAGTCATACCGCAAGTTAAATGTTCCAAAGTTTAGATTTTTCATAAGCCAACCTGTTTGGGTTGGGCTTATTAACTTTGGTAACAAAAAATTCTTTGTCAGAATGTGTAAAAATAGCTATATTTGCAAAAGAAAAACGAAGTTTCAAATGCTCACACAATTTAAGCAATATCTTGGGACAAAGGGTATAACTCCTACAAAGGAAGTTGAGGAACAAATAACATTCCTCTTAGATGGGTTGTACTATCTATTTGTTTATGAATCTTCTGACCAAAATTACTTTAGGATAATCTTACCAAACATCTTCAAAATCAAAGATGATACTGTCAAATATGACTCTTTAATAAATAGTATCAATCAGAGATATAAGGTTGCAAAAGCGACTCTTACTAAAGATGGTATGGTGTGGATTTCAGCTGAACAGTACGTATATTCTCGTGAAGGAATAGAGTATTTATTTGAACGATGTATTGCCGCATTAAGAGGAGTGGTAGAATTTATTAAGGAACAACAAAGCAAATTAAGCCATGACTAAATCGCCTCATTTTTGGTGGTTAATAAGTCTGTTAGGCTTAACCATCATTACCCTTGTCGCATTTATCATCACCAAGCGAATATTGGATAGCGAAAAGCTACTGGATTATATTGCCGTATGTTCCACGCTATTGTCTATAACGCTATCAATATTTGCCATACAGTATACTTATAACTCTAATAACGAAATTCATCAGCAGTTTGAAAAAATCAATTCGGCGGCAGAAATTATAAAAGATACATCAAAAAGTTTATCCGATACTAATGCTCTTCTTAATGATAATTTAAGCCAAATTCTTGAAAGTCTTGAAAATGTGGGTCAATCCCAACAGAATATTGCACAACAGATTGAAAACCTTACTAATCAAGGGGTAAGCACTGATGTTAATAATACTTTACCCAATCCATCTACTCAACAAAGTTAATATTAACGCTCTTGGTTGTTAAATATTCTAAACGACAAAGTTTATAAATAAAGCACCTGCAATCAGGGAACAAGTCAATTAGGCTTTCTTATAGTACATCGGAATGACAAGTCTGCCTTGTTCATCGCGCTCTAAACGGGAGAATATGAATATCTCATCTTTTGAGCTTTCCATATCAATCGTTTTTAGTGGACATTTAGAGTGTGCGATTTGTTATTTTGAAAGCTCTATGAAATGAAGATGATTGCAAGCGCTTTATTTATATAACGTCGGATAAATATATTGTAAGAAAATCAAAATGTTAAATATTCTGAACTATGGGGTATTCTCGTATAAACTCGCCTAAATTCTAATTTCCTAATACCCAAGTGTTGATAAGTTTGTTGAAAAGTGTGGGGTGGTTTTGTTGGAGAGTCGGGGATTTTTGATTACTTTTGTGGTCAGCCTTTTGATTTTTGCAACAACAAGCATGAATTTCAGCTACTGTATATCTGACTGATATTGTCAGCCGAATTCATACTATCAGTCAGTTTTTTACCATCAGACTGATTCGCCATAAGCATTGTAGCAATGTCGGATTTACAGTGTTTTTTCTGATGGTGCAGTTGCTGTCAGCGTTTTTGGCAGCAGTGGCATATGATAGCTTGGTTCATGTAGCGGCAGACGTGGGTCGGATGTTGCGAATCTCAGGGCGAATATTGTTGAATAAATTAAGAAAACTCAATATCCAAACATGGAAGTAACAGGAAAAATCATCGTGGCGCTCCCCGAAGTGGGCGGCACTTCCCAGAAGGGAAACGCGTGGAAGAAACGCGAATATGTGCTTGAGACACAGGAAACATATCCCCGCAAGGTATTCTTCAATTTCTTTGGTGACCGCGTGGACCAGTATCCTCTTCAGGTTGGTCAGCTTGTGAAGATCAGCTTTGATATCGACAGCCGTGAGTATAACGGCCGCTGGTATGTTGAAGTGCGTGCATGGAAGGCTGAGGATGCCACTGCGATGGCAGCTGCTCCGCAGCCTGCTGCTTATGGCGCTCCCACAGCCTACGGACCTGCACAGAATATGCCGCAGGGCTATGCTGCTCCTTCGGCTGCACCTGTCCCTCCGATGCCTGACCTTACTCCGTCGGCTACTGACGATCTTCCCTTCTGATATTTCCTATGACGAAGGGGAGCAACAGTAGACTGACTCTTCAGTGATAAAAAACTCAAGCCTGCCGACTCGCTTAAATTATGCTGGTCGGCAGGCTTTCTTTTATGAAACCGGGTTGTATTGTGGAAAACGTGTTCTGTTGATGCTGGTTCAGAGCTCGTAGGTGGTTGTCGTGGTGGTTGTATGCCCGTTGGACGAAGTGTATATACGAGTGTTGGTCTTTGAAGTCTTTGAGCCGGATTTGGATTTGCGTTGCTTTTTCTGTTTTTTGAGTTTCTCAAGATTTTTCAGTGAGTCGAGATCGCTGAGGCTTTGCAGGGATTTTAGACTTTCGAGAGTCTCAAGCTTTTCGAGTCCCTCAAGCTTTTCCAGGATATATTCCGAATCATACAGCTCCTGAATGTCGTTGAGACAGCCGTTGTTGATGACGATGGTGTTTCCGTCAGGGCCGGTGTAGATGGTTGTGTTGCCATCGGTGTGGGCATAGTCGGATATTGACGGATTAATGCCATAGATTTCAAGCAGGTCGTCATCGATACCGATTATGTCGGTGCGGGCTTTGCTGCTTTTTGATTTAGATGATTTCGAAGAGGATTTTGCAGTGCCTTTCTTTACAGAGAGCATCCATTTTGACGAACCGCGCTGCAGCAGAGTGTATTTTGAGAAAGACCCCTTGGAGTCCTGAAATGAAATCGAGTAGACCATGCTGTTTGAATGGCGGTTTGACATCTCGTAGGCGCAGGCTTTGGAGCGTTCCTTGCGCATGGCTTCGATGATTTTGTCGGCAAGCTTGTTGTCGGTGAATTCGAAAAGATAGCTTGCGCTCTCGATTTCTTTGGTGGAGGGGTTACGGCGTTCGGAATAGACTTCGTTTGTGACGCTTTTGGCGTTTTCAAGCGCTTTCATGGCCGAATCGATTGATTGCTGCGCAAACAGGCCGAAGGGAGAAAGGAGAAGGAGTGTGACGGCGATATGGCGGATATGGTTCATGATTTATATATTTTATTTTTCATTCTCTTTATCTGTATTCGAGTGTGGAGAGGATGAGGTCTTTGACCATCGGGTCGGAGAGATCCTCGTTGGAGAGAACGGCGTCGTCAAAAGCGGAGTCGGCTGTCTGAAGTGTCATGTCAATTTCACCGAGACTTTCGTTGACAAGCTGCTGTGTCCGCATTATTTCGGGGACTACTATGCGGAGGTCGGTGATTTTCTTCCCGTCGCGTATGATATAGCTGCCTTTATATGCAAGATATTCTTCGGGAATAGAAGGAGAGTGGAAGATAAAACCGACCGAAAGCAGTAGGGTCACCATTGCAGCGATGCCCGTCCATTGCCATGGGCGTAGTTGCAAGAGTCTTACGCGCGAGACAGAGGATGGCGCTTCATTGGCAGCCTCTGCGTTGGACTCATGGCTCTGTCCGAGCGAGGCATACCAGTTGAACATCGGCTGATACTGCTTCAGGTCGGCAGGGATGTCGGTCAGCCGGAAAAAGTCGTAGAGCTCCTTTTCCTCTGCCACCGAAGTCTCGCCGTCGAGAAAGCGGGCAATGGTTGTTCGGATGTGTTGGTGGTCGGTTGGCTGTGTCATGATTGATGCTGCATGAAGATTTCTTTAATACTTTGGCGTGCCCTTGAGAGAGCCACTCGGATTGAACCGGGTGTCGAACCTGTGATTTTAGCGATATCGGCTATTTCGAGCCCTTCGATGTGCCTCATCCTGATTACGGTCTGCTGCACGGAGGGGAGGGAGGCTATGATGCCGAACACATCGCTGCAATCCTCGGATTCAATCATACTTTCCTCGGGCGATGGGACTGAATGGCCGGTGTCGATGTCGTCGAGGCCTACAGAGAGTGACGATGATTCGCGGAGCAGGTCAATGGCACGGTGGCGTGCGATGACCATTGCAAGCGAGTCGACGCTGCGGTATTCGTCGAGTTTTTCCCGGATGGTCCACAGTCTCAGGAGGGTGTCCTGAGCCACATCATCGGCGAGGTCTGCGTCGGCTGATGCCGACATGGAGAGGACCATGCTGACAATGCGCTTCCTCAGCGGAGGAGCCATGCGTTCAAACTCGGTACGGTTCATTATCTATTCCGTCGTGGTGGGGAAGTTGACATCGGTAATGATGTCCGTTTGTTATATAGACGGAAAAAGCGGTGGAACGTTACATCGTTTTGTAGGTAATTTTGATGTTTTGTTGAAAAAATAGTGTCAGATACGTGAACACATATCATTTATAAATGTTATAAAAAGTGAAATTCATCACTTATACCCACCCATTAACAAAACTAACATTCACACGTTATGAAAACCATCAAAACTATTTTAGTTCTGGTTCTCTCGCTGACGGCGTCTGTCACGGCTTTTGCCACAAGCCCTGTGGAGGAGCGGCACGAGGCGCTTGTCAACGATCACAAGATTGTGTTTTTCGGAGGTGGCCAAGATCCCGAGACCGATTCGATACGCAATCTGATAGAGAATTTCTATTATGACCAGTTCCGCAGTTTCCAAGATCCGGAAGCTCCCTATTTCCTTTTCATGAGCCGTGATTCGCAGTTGGCGATGGGTATCGGAGGTCTTGTCAGGATGAGGGGCTATTTCGACTGGGGAGGCACGACCGGCACTCCGGGTTTCTCTCCTTATTTCATCCCTGTGAAGCGTGACGAGCTTAACCGACAGCGTTTCGGGACGAGCCCCGCCGGCACGTCGCTGTTTTTCCGCGTCATAGGCCGCAATAAGCGTCTTGGCAACTATCAGCTCTATATAGAGGCTAATTTCAACGGCTATCAGACACGCGATTTCCACTTGAAAAAGGCTTATGCCACAGTGAATGACTGGACTATCGGATATGCCTCCTCGACATTCGGCGACGGGGCTGCCGTCCCTCCGACTATCGACGCGAGCGGTCCGACAATGAAAATGGACGGAACGAATGTGCTCGTGCGCTATATGCACCATTTCAAAAAGAGCGGGATGTATGTCGCCGCTTCGGTCGAGACTCCCGACATGAACATACAGGACGACGGCACGACTACGGCGGCCAGAAGTCTCTTTGTCCCTAATATCGCTGCTATGGTGCAGTATGAATGGGCCACCGGGCAGCATGTACGCCTTTCGGCTATAACCCGCTTTCTCCCTTACCGGGATCTCATCAGCGGCCGTAATCATCAGGAGGTGGGCTACGGAGTGCAGCTTAGCACCGTGTTCCGTCCGGTAGATCCACTGACGGTCTATGGAACAGTCAACGGTGGTAAGTCCTATTCCAATTTCGGGGGTGATTTCCTGCTTGGGAAATATGACCTCGTGGCCGATCCTGCCGAGCCGGGCAGGCTCAAGACCGTCCCCGGATGGGGATATTTCGTCGGCCTGCAATATAATTTCAGTCCGCAGCTATTCATGTCGGCCACTTTCGGTCAGGGACGCTATCTTCCGTCGTTCACCGTCGACGGCACTGACTATAAGTATGGTCTCTACGGGGCGGTCAATCTGTTTTGGGACTTAACACCGCGCATCCGTTTCGGCGGTGAGTTCAATTTCGGCAAACGTCAGGATTTCAACGGAGAGAACGGATGGGGACGCCGTGCAGGGCTGCTCGCTCAGTTCTCGTTCTAAAGACATGTAGACAACAAGACATATTGAAGCGGTCGTTGCTGGCATCAGTTTCCGTTTCACCCAATAGAAAAGCATCCGCCGGGAAAGCAGAGCCGGGAGTCCCCCGCTGCAATGGCCCGGCGGATGTGATTTTTTTAAGGATGTCTGAACGGTTTCTTAGAGGGTGTCTGAACACCCTCTTATTGTTTGCCAAGTTCGATGACTTCGAGGCTGCTTACGTTTCCGCTGTCGACAGTGAGACGGATCAGAGTGCGGACTTTCTGCCATCCGTGATAGCCGGCCGCACCGGGATTGATGTGGAGGAGTCCGAGCTGGCGGTCGGGCATGACCTTTAATATATGAGAGTGACCGCAGACCATGATATTGATACGGTTGGTGGCGAGGAAGTCTCTGACTCCGGGAGCATATTTGCCGGGATAGCCTGCGATGTGTGTAAGCCATATCCTCAGGCCCTCGACTTCGAAGATTTCTGATTCGCAGCATCTGCGGCACACGTCGCCGTGGTCGATGTTGCCACGTACGGCACGCACCACAGGCGCTGTGTCCTCAAGCCGCCGGATAATGTCGATGTCGCCGACATCGCCGGCGTGCCAGATTTCGTCGCAGTCCTTGAAATGGACAGCATAGCGGTCGTCCCAGCATGAATGGGTGTCGGAAAGTATGCCTATTTTTTTCATCAGCGTTTTACGAGTGTGATTCTGTTGAATAGGATTGTTCCTTGGATGTAGGTCAGCGCGAGTTTGTTGACTCCGGCATTGAGATGGACTTCAGCTGTTGTCGACGGATAGACCGAAATCCAGTCGAGCGCCCTGCGTGGAGGAAAGATGAGGGTGGCCGCATAGCGGTCGTTGACATCGAGTGTGCGGAGCGCGCAGCGGTCAGTTCCGTTGCTGTAGCCGATTGTGATGAGATAGTCGCCCTCGTCGGGGACATTGGCGTAGCATGTGATGCGTGTGTTGTGGCGTGCGGCCAGCTCGATGTAGTTTGTCGCCGTGGCCGGATCTTTGATGAAGTGGCGCGGCGGACGGCGCGGTGTGATTGACGAAGCCGGGATGGTGATGAGGTTGGAGGGTGGAATGTAGACATGGGGCTTCGCGGTGTAGCCTGCGCAGTCGGCCGAGGGCATCGGCACTATGTCGGTTACGGTGAGTCCTGACTGGCAGATACTGTAATGGTCGGAGGAGATTGCCTCTTCCATGACACCGTTGATATACACTCCATAGCGTGACTGGCGGTCGAAGTTCGTAATCGTGAAGTCGAATGGTGACGACCATTTGACAACCGGGAGAGGCGGAATCGTTTTTGAGGCTTCGACTTTGAGAGGCTTGCAATTCAGGTCGTTGCCCGAGAGTGTTATGGTCACTGTGTGGTGTCCGCTGAGGTCAGGGCTGACCGAGCGGTCGTCGATGCTGATTGAGTCGAGTTTGAATGAAGCCACACGGTCACCAGTCCCGAGAATGTTGACATCGAGTGTGGAGTTGCGGTAGCGTAGTCCTTCAATTCGTTTTTCGCCTGTGAATGCTGCGGGGACCATCGGGCTGAATGTCATCCCGGAGGGGGAAACCGAAATACCGAACATGCCTTTTAAGACTGTCGCAGGCCACAGGACCGGAGTCGGAGATGTGACTGAAAGATTCCACAGCGAAGCCGAGGCAAGGGTGAAGACGAGTGGATTGCGGACTTTGGCAGCCGAGACGGCAAACAATGCCTGAATGCCGGGTGACAGAGGGGCATTCGACCGTAGAGCCGGGACGGTGGTCGGGATTCCACACGGAGTGTAGGGAAGCGAAGCCACAATGGCTTCCGACATTTCAGGGGTGGCTATGTCGGTGAGTATGGCAAGGGCGTTGGTCTCGTTGTCGGACACAGGTGAGACTATCGGATAGAAAGAGCCGTAAAGATACTGGCTGTAGCGCTGTAAGTCGGGAAACCAGAGGCGGTCATTGATGAGGTTGCGCAGCCGGGTGGCCTCGGTCTGCAGTTCGCGTTCGGCATAGAGCCGCAGTTCGGCGGCCATCATCGAGGCGACGGCGAGGCTGTTTGCGCGTGTGATGTTGACCGACGTGGCGATGGTCTCGAAGCGTGCCATCTCGTCCATCCATTCGGGATAGAATGACGCCGGGTCGGTGACACCGCGAGGCGTTCCGCACATGAATCCGGGCTGTTGTGAACGATTGAGCTTCCTTTGGCGTGCGAGCATCTTGCCAAGCAGGTCGTAGGCCTCTTTCAGCCACTGTTTCGAGCCGGTGGTGCAGTATGTCTCCCATGCGGCGAGTGCCCAGTATGGAGTAAGAGTGGAGTAGGGAAAATCCTCGTTTGCGGGGACAGGTCTATTGGCTATCTCGCGCAAGGCTTTGATTGACTCTTCGGGGCGGAGGATTCCGAGTGAGAGATAGATTTCCAAAGGTGTGAATGCCGGGGTCTCGCTCATGGCTTTGGTGAATAGAGCGTCGGCCATCATCTGTGAGGAAGTGTAGGCCGGGGTGACTTTTGTGGAGTCGGGCAGCCGCCATGCGCCTGTTATTTCTGTGGGCGAAATGGCAGTGTATATTTTTCCGCTGCGGACAATGCTGTCGGTGTAGACTTCATATTCATTGCAGGTGTGGATGCTTTCTTTCTCCACGGAGTCGTGACCGCATCCTGTCGCAAGGATGAGGATGATTGTCATGAATATGTGGGTCAGGCAACGCATTTTCGCAGTTTGTAGGTTAAGGCAGTGGTAGTCCGGTTGGAGTATTAGTTTATAACAATAGCGATGGGGATTGGCTGATGCCAATCCTCATCGCCATGATAGCGTTTATGTGTTTATCAAATAAATTCGGGTGATGTTTCCGGAGTGGATTCTGCCTCCTTTCGATTGATTTGAAAAATCGGGTTCAGGATTAATCTTCGTTAGCGCGGAGCTGCTGAACGTAGACAGCCTTCATCATTTTCTTGCGGTTGGTCACAGAGGGCTTCTGGAAAGCCTGACGTGAACGGAGCTCGCGAACGATGCCGGTTTTTTCAAATTTACGCTTGAATTTCTTCAGTGCCTTCTCGATGTTTTCACCTTCTTTTACTTGTACGATAATCATTGTGGTTTCTTGATTATAGGTTTTAAATTAATAATATGTTGTTAATCTGGCTTTTCGGACTCGTGTCGATGGCATTGGAACGCCTGTTTCGATACATTCATCCAAATTGCGGGGCAAAATTACAAATTCTTTTCGTAATTTCAAAGAAAAATCGGTCATACTCGCGTGAATATGACCGATTTTGTTTGTAGCGAGACCGAGAATTGAACTCGGGACCTCCGGGTTATGAATCCGACGCTCTAACCAACTGAGCTATCTCGCCATAAAATCCCTCAATGAGATTCTTTTGCTTTTGCGAGGGCAAAGGTAGGAACTTTTTCTGAAACTGCAAAATTTTTTCAGGAAAAGTTTTTAACATTGTTTTCTAAGTTTGTTATTTCATTAAGATGGATGGGGATTATTTAATTTTACAGCGATGAGATTTGACATTGCCTGAATGGTAAAGCGATGTCCTGCCGGACATCTTTTGGATTATAACCCTATCTTCCCCCGCACATCTTCGCTTCGCTATGATGTACGGGGTTATTAGTAATCGGATGTCCTGCGGACATCGTTGCAATGTTTCTATAGATGGACGTGCATTTTTGGAAAACATGCAATCACAGAAGGTGTGGTGTGTCAAGCAAAAAACGACAGAAGACACAGTGTGCCAAGTAAAAAGATGTCCGATAGGACATCCGATTACTAATAACCCCGTACATCATAGCGAAGCGAAGATGTGCGGGGGAGGAAGAATAAGTTAAATGCGGATGTCCGATAGGACATTGATTTACCATAATCCTAAGAATCTGCCGATTGAATTTTATCTTAAATCCAATTGTTAAAATATCCTCTTAGTTTATAGTTGTCCGGCTGGTGAGGATGATGATTTGAATAAAAGTTTAAGCTAATTTAACTTGACAAAATTACCATAGTATTGTATATTTGTTGGTGATAGTACAATTGTTTAATCCTTGACTTAATTCACTATACTATGCTTGACTCTGATACAATGAATGGATACTTTGCCGATGAGATGTCATCGGGTGGCGGACTTTGTGGAGATGTGGGAAGTTCCGTGGACGATGTTTTGGCTGCTGAGTCGGTGGGCGGTGATGCAGCTCAGGCGTCGCAGATGGATTCAGAAGCGATAATAGAGCGCGTGCGTTATCTGATGGGGCTGAAACGATTGTCGCAGAGACGCCTTGCTGCATTGCTGAGGATCGATGCCTCCAACCTGTCAAAAGTGCTCAACGGAAGGTTGCCTTTTTCCGAGGGGCTTGTCAACCGCATAGTGGCCGATCTGGGGGTGTCTAAGCCGTGGCTTCGCGATGGAAGCGGACTGCCTTTTGACAAACAGCCGATAGCGAGGGAGATTCGTCCCGACTGTGTGGGGCTTGAGCAGAAATCTCTTAATGCAACGCCTGTCTACGACCTTGACGTTACCGCCGGATGCAGGAGTCTTGACGCGTTGTTTGGCGAAATACGTCCGGTCGGGGCTATCGACATTCCGGGGATTCCTCCCGGCTGCCATATATTAAAGGTGAGGGGCGACAGCATGATGCCGCGCATAGTCAACGGTGGATATGTGGCGATACGTAAGATTGTCGATATGCGCAATATTTTCTGGGGGCAGATCTATGTGGTCGACCTCCCGGAATTCCGCATGGTCAAGTATCTGCGCCGTCATCCCGATCCGTCGATGGTGATACTTCATAGCGATAATCCTGCTTATGACGACATGGATGTGGCGCGCGACGACATCCGCTCGCTATACGTAGTGGAGGCCATTATTAACTATGAAATTAATTAAAGGTGGGTCAGCCGTAGATTGCCATGCAGAGTATTTCTCCGTTGCAGAACCGGTGATATGAGAGGCTGTAGACTCCTGTCGGTATTTCGGCGTGGCTGAAATCATCCGCCACACGGATTTCTTTCAGCCCGAGACCGGGAGTTCGTGCGGCTTTATAGACAGCTTCTTTAGCGGTCCATTTTTTCAGCAGGTAGTCGAGTTGGCCGTCTTCGTCGAGTCGGCCGAGCACTGAGTATTCGTCGTCGGTAAGAAATTTAGTGGCCACGCGTCTGAGTTGCATGCGCGGGCGCTCGATGTCTATGCCTATGCTCCGGCATCCGTCTCCGGCGATTGCGAGCGCACATGTCGAATCGGAGTGTGATATTGATATGGGAATGTAGGGATGGGTATCGACATAGGGTGCTCCATCCGTGTGATGCGCAATCCGCGAGCTGTCTCCAAATACCTCTGCGACGAGTGTCCGGGCTGCATCGCGTTCGCGTTGACGCTTGTCGTCGCCATGCTGCGGTTCAGGCAGAGGGATTAGCATGATTTTGCAGTCCTGAAGATTTAAGCTCGTCGTCATTGCGTGTGGATATGCTTTAGTGTGTGGATGAGGTCGCGGTTCACAGCGTCGACTATAGGACTGACGGAATCGGGATTGGTTGAAGGCGGAAAGTTGAAATAGAGTGAGCCGGAAATCACATTTCGTCCGTCGTGGGCGAGAATCTGTAGCGGTGTCGTGACCGAACTGCGTGTCAGGGCGAGCATGCACTGCCAGCCTCCGTCTGAAGTCAGTTCCGTAAGCTCTGTCACAGCCCCGCCGCTGTTAAGCTCCATGCGTTCACGGCGGTTGTCGAGTATCTCAGTGAGATTTTCAGAAGACGTAGCTTGCAGAAGTGTGAGATATAGACGCGTGTTGTGGAATGTCGGGTAGGAAATGTCTATCCATACGCCTCCGTCCTTTTCGCGCGATGTGACTGTGGCTTCGCTGTTGAGCGGAAAGCTTACTTTGTTGAACTGATGGACTGTATATTCTTCCGGTGGAGTCCCGATGCGCGGCCATGCGTCGGGTTTCGGCACGGGCGCATTTGAGCGGTCGCCGTTTGTACACGCGACCGTCGCTGCGAGGACCACACATGCAGTCACTGCCGGAAACAAGATTCTGATGAGGCCGGGCATAGTTTTTCAGGTCTGTGTTCTGTCGGTCAGACGGTCTGAGAGGGAGTCATCTGGTCGGGCTGAACCTCTGACATGACCTTGACACGCACGTTGACGATGCGGTGCTGATGGATTGACAGGACGAGGAAACGGCATCGGCCATAGACGATCGACTCTTTTTCTTTCGGGAAGTCACCCTTGATTGCAAGGAGCATACCTGCAAGAGTCTCGCAGTCTTCGGTGACGGACGCATAGTCGTCTTCGTCAAGGTCTGTAACACGGAAGAAGTCGTTGAGCAGGGTCTTGCCTTCGAATATATAGGTGTCGTCGGGGAGACGGCGATAGTTTTTCTCTTCCACGTCATATTCGTCGTCGATGTCACCGACGATTTCCTCAAGCACGTCTTCAAGGGTCACAATGCCTTGTGTGCCTCCGAATTCGTCGACAACGATTGCGAGATGCACACGGCGTGAGCGGAAATCTTCAAGCAGGTCGTCAATCATGCGCGACTCGGGAACGAAATACGGTTCGCGCATCAGTTTCTGCCACTCGAATCCCTCTTTGGTCCGGCCGATGTAGGGGAGGAGGTCACGCGAATAAAGAACCCCCTTGATGTTGTCCATCGAATTCTCATAGACCGGCAGGCGTGCGAAACCGCTCTCGATCACCACCTTCATGACCTCAGCGAAATCGTCGTCGACATCAAGACCGGTTACGTCGACACGCGGTGTCATCACTTCTGAAGCGGTGGTGTCGCCGAATTTAAGGATTCCCTCAAGCATGTCTTTGTTGTCGCCGTCGCTCACCTGAGCTATTTCGAGAGCCTGCGAGAGATCGTCGGCTGTAACCGCGGTGTTCTCCTTGGTCACGACTTTTTTCACTATGCCGCTGCTTTTGACGAGCACCGATGAAAGAGGATAGAACAGCTTCACACCACCCTCAAGCACTGGTGCGGCCATCCGTGCCCATGCCATGTTGTTGGAGTTGGCATATAGTTTCGGAAGGATTTCGCCGAAAAGCAGGATAAGGAAAGTCAGCAACACCGTCTGGAGAATGAAACTCCACACAGCGCTCATCCCTGAAAATATCGGGCCGAGTGCGAAGTTACACAACACGACTATAGTCACGTTGACCAGATTGTTGATTATAAGAATCGTAGCGAGCAACCTCTCGGGGATGCGCAACAGACGTAGTACGCGCTCACCCGATGAAGATTCTTCGAGTTCATCGCACTGGACGGGTGTAAGCGAGAAAAAAGAAATTTCACTGCCTGAGACAAAGCCGGAAATGACAAGGGCTATTATTGCCAGAGAGAGTGATACAATCTGAGCCGTCGACATGGCCGGGATGCTCAGCAGGGGATTGTTGATGATGTCAAGTAAAAAACTTGCCACCTGTTCAGTGGCCGGGAAAGGGTCAGAGTCCAAGACTAAAAATATAAGTTATACAAATTCCTCAGACACGGTCGTGCCCTCGGCGTTATCGCTGCAAAGATAGTAATTTTTTAGTGATTGGCATTGCAAAGACGTAGTTTTTTCATCCGCAGCGTTCGGCGATGAAGACTCCGCCGATGATGGCGGCTGCGCCGATGAAGGTGAATATGGTCAGTGGCTCGCCGAGGAAGATGGCCGAGGCGATTATGGTGACGAGGGGGTTAACGTAGATATAGTTGGATGCCTTGTCTGCACCGAGGGCTTTGACCGAGACGTTCCACATCATGTAGCAGAGCATCGAGGCCATGATGCCGAGAAACATTATGTTTGACCACACGGCGCTCCGTCCGAGCAGTGTGAGTTCTGCCGGAGTGGTGGATAAGATGAAAAGTGGCAAGACGGAGACGACACCATAGAAAAATACTTTGCGCGAGATGAAAAATGTGTCGTATGTGCGGCTGAGTTTTCTGACAATGATACTGTAGATAGCCCACAGGATTGCTGCGACAATGGTCAGAAAGTCGCCGAGTGGGCTGATTTTAAATTCCAGATTTCCGTTTATTATCACGACGGCGACACCAACGAGTGCTATTAGCGACCCGCCGAGCAGACTTTTGCGCAACGGTGTTTTCCAGATGATGCGGTCGAGGATGATGGTGAAGATGGGTGCTGTGCAGATGAGCAGCGACACATTTGAGGCGAATGTTATGCCGAGCGCCGTGTTTTCGGTGAGGAAATAGAGCGAACCGCCCGACAGACCTCCGAGTGCAAGGTAGATTTCATCTTTCAGGCTGTTGGCCCACAGACGGCGCATGAGTGGCAGCATGCACACATAGGCAAGAGTGAAACGGTAGACGAATATCTGGAGCGGTGTAAGCCCTTGTCCGATTAGTACTTTGGTCGATACAAATGTGACACCCCACACGATGACCGAAATTGAAGCAAATAGATGGGGGATGAAATTGCTGCTGCGTTTCATGAACTGGATGCTTTTTTGACATTGCAAAGTTACATAATAATGGCTGATTGCCGGTCGGAATATTGTGGAATAATAAAAAGCACCTCATGACTGTCGGGGTTGTAAAGCTGTCGTGGATAGTCATCGGCCTGTTCCGAAACATTATAAACATACCGGTGGTTTTGTATGTTTCTTAAACAAAGAAAATAGTAAGAAGTTCTAACACAAAAGTTTGCGACTATGGAGAAAAAGTCGTAACTTTACGACAATTAATCAAGCAAACATTAAAACTAACAGCTATGACTCGAACCATCACTATTAACAAACCATCTCAAAGGATGATTCAAGTCTTTGATTCCCTGAGAGAAAAAAAACGTCAGCAGATTGAAAAGCTGACGAAGAAAAAAGAGTGTGTCTTTACAGTAAAAGTGTAATATGGACATATCTTTTGATATACATAACGATAAGGGCGATCAGGTAAGGGTCGCCCTTTCGTATTATGATACTGAAAGCCTGCAAGTGTTCACTGATGATCCCCTCACACTGACGCTTGTTTTTTATGATGTAACGTTAGTCCGTATTTCGGGAGAAGATATCGTGGGTATGAAGACACTGAATGCGATATGCGATGTGCTACTCAGATTTATGAATGACAATGATACCGCCGTGCTGTGTTTTTATTGCGATGATTTGACTGATGTTGCTCGCCGTCATACAGAACTTACGCCTCAAGAATATAGAAGCAGATTGTTTTCAAGAATGTTCGATATGTACGTCAAAGCCAATAATGTTACCGGTATAGCGAACTATGGGATTAAAATTGAAGTTGACGACACTCCTCGCTTTGCACATTTCATAGCTCCGGAAAAGTATTTGCCTGCTGTAAAGTTATTGGGAGACATCATAATGGAGAAATGATATATTGTATCCCGGCATGGGATTTGATTTCTAAACAGTAATACTGTCAATGAATTCACTCTGTATTCATCTTGACAAGAAACGGCCTCTGATAAAGAGGCCGTTTTGTTAGATGGTTTCACCATGACACGTGAGATAAGAAAACTTCGTCGAGCCCTTCGTCATGACCCTGCGTTGTCGATAGTGAATCAACGTGGGTTCGGGTATATGCTTACGGTCAGAAACACGCTGTAAGGGAATGCGATTTCCTATGCCTGACGTGGTTCGGGGCGGAGGGGATAGTTGTTGCGGAGCGATTCAAATGTGGATGGGATGAGGTCGGCGGGGACATTCTTCAGTCGTGCAGTGTCAGCGTCGATATCATAGTCAAGCGCATCAGGGTTTACGAATTCGGGAACGCTCTGTGCGAACGGTAGACTTGATTTAAGTTCCTCGGAAGTTATATCCATTTCATAGTGGTTTCTGAGATGGATGGCGAGGGCATCGAGCACCATTGATGTGGCGCGTATCTTTCCTTCCTCGGAATATCCGGCGATGTGTGGGGTGGCGATGTCGGCCATCGCAAGCAGCTCCATGTCAATGTCGGGTTCGCCTTCCCAGCAGTCGATGGCAAGTGCGGAAATGAGGCCGTCGGTGAATGCCTGTTTCATGGCAACCGTATCGGTGACCGGGCCACGCGCGCTGTTGATGAGCAATGGCCTGCGCTTGAGCTTTCCGAGAAAGTCTTTGCCGACGAGATGGAAGGTCGGATATTTTCCGCCGGTCGTCAAAGGAGTGTGTATCGTTATCACATCACATTTTTCAGCAATCTCGTCGAGCGAAACATAGCTGTTGTCTTGGTCGCCACGTTCTTCTTTCGGAGGGTCGTTGAGCAACACTTTCATTCCTGTCGCGCGCGCCCAACGGCCGACAAGTGACCCGACGTTGCCTACTCCGATTATGCCAAGAGTCTTGTCGGCGAATGTTTCGCCGGGTTTGAGATTGCGAGCGATGGCAGCAAGGACATACTGGCCGACGGCAGGGGCGTTGCATCCCGGAGCGTTGGCTACCGTTATTCCTTTCGCACGGCAATAGTCAAGGTCGATATGGTCAGTGCCTATAGTGGCTGTCCCGATGAAGGTGCAAGGCGAGGCATCGAGCAGGTCGGAGTTACATTTTGTCCGTGTGCGAGTCAGGAGTATATCGGCATCGCGCATCACTTCATGAGTAATGGCATCGCCCGGCAGATAGACGGCTTGGCCTATCGTGGCGAGTGCGTCTTTGATAAAGGGGATGTTGCGGTCGGCAACAATCCGGAGTGTGTTTGGATTCTTCATATTCTTAAGATGGTATTGTGGTCAGCATAGCCCATGTGTAGATTGCGAGATAGGCTATGGACAGAGATGTCACAACAATATATCCGCGTCGCATGACTGTCAGTCTGAAAAAGTGACCGACCTGAAAGGCGACGCAGGCGTTGAGCAGAGTCACATAGAATGCGATATTCGTGAAATTGACTATTGCGAAGACACCTGTGGCGATGGAAAGCAGCGAGATAAAACCGTTGAACGCCCTCGCCTGAGCATTAAACCCGATGATTTTAAACAGGTTGAAGCTGCCGAGGAAAAAACCGGCGATAAGTGTGAGCGCAACAGCCGCAAGAAGAGGCCAGTTTTCGGACGGTGACAGCAGCAGTGACGGAGGAGTGAAAATCAGTTGCGGTATTTCGGGTTTCGGAGCAAGGTCAAGTCCCCATACAATCCATGCCGGAGTGATGTTGCCGATGATGGCCGCAAGGATTTTCTTGAAGCGGAATATCCGCATCTGTCCAAGCCCGGCGATGAAGATAGGGATATAGAGCGCGAAGGTATATTCCACAAGCTGTCCGAGCCCGATGAGAAAAAACGCAAGAAAAATTCTGCGGTTACTCGGGCCGGTGTTGTAGACGCTGAACATAAGCCACACAGCGCCCATGATGAGCAGTCCGAGGATGGAGGATGCGGTGAACTGCCCCATGACCGCAGGAACGCAGGCCATCGTGAGAGTGAAGTAGCCTGCGAAAAACACCGATGTGGTGCGCAACAGATTGAAGTGGCGGTTGATGAGTATCATCACCGTTCCTGTCGCAAGGACTGCAACAATGTTGGTCCACATTGAAATCCACGGATCAGCCAGCCATTCGGCCGGTGTGGGGAACGCAATTGTACGGAAGTCGGTAATCTTAGGGATTTTGCCGAAAGCGTAGGCTTGGACTGTCATGAAAATGGCCGCGAGGGCAAGGATTATTGCCATGCCCCGCGACCGTATTATTCGTGTAAATGTGACTTCCTTTCGGGTCATACTATAGGATAATTTGGAGTTTGAGAGGGGAGAGAGGCTGGCGCTGCAGACGGCGCTTACGAGAGCTTCTTCAGGTCAAGGCCGATGTCGCGGCGCATGTATTTTCCTGCGAAGTTCACGGTGTCGGCTGCCGCATAGCTGTTGGCGAGGGCTTCGTCGATATCCTTGCCGTAGGCGCTGCATGCTATGACACGGCCACCTGAGGTCACAAGTTCGCCATCGTCGGCACGGCTTGTGCCTGCGTGGAAAAGGATTGCATTGACTGCATCTTCAGCACCTGTGATGACCTCGCCCTTGGCATAGCTGCCGGGATAACCGCCGGAAACAACCATGACGGTTGTGGCGAAACGCGGGTCTTCGGCAAGCGGCATGTCGCCGAGATTGCCACGGCCTGCGGCTTCGAGCAGCGGGAGAAGGTCGGAAGCGATGCGGAGCATAACGACTTCGGTCTCGGGGTCGCCCATGCGGACGTTGTATTCAATCACCATCGGTTCGCCTTCGACTTCAATAAGGCCGAGGAATATGAAACCGCGGTAAGTGATGCCTTCGGCGATCAGACCGTTGACGGTCGGGAGGATTATACGTTCCTCTACCTTGCGCATGAACTCTTCGTCGGCAAACACGACAGGGCTGACTGCACCCATGCCGCCTGTGTTAGGACCTGTGTCGCCTTCGCCGATGCGTTTGTAATCCTTGGCGACCGGGAGAATGCGGTAGCCGCCGTTTCCGTCGGTAAGCACGAATACCGAACATTCGATGCCTTTGAGGAATTCCTCGATGACGACTGTGGCTGACGATTTGCCGAACATTCCTCCGAGCATTTCACGCAGAGATGCCTTGGCTTCGTCGAGAGAGTCGATGATCAGCACGCCCTTACCTGCGGCAAGGCCATCGGCCTTAAGGACGTAGGGAGCTTTGAGAGTCTCAAGGAATTTGCATCCCTCTTCGACGGTCTCGGCAGTGAAGCTCTGATAGCGGGCTGTGGGAATCGAATGGCGTACCATGAACTGCTTGGCGAAATCCTTGCTTCCCTCAAGAGCCGCACCGGCTTTTGACGGTCCTACGATGACAGGTGCGCCCTCCTTGCCGTCGAAGTAATCGAAGATACCGGCTACGAGCGGGTCTTCGTTGCCTACGACAATCATGTCAACATTCTTCTCGGCTACAAAATCGGCTATGGCCTTGAAATCAAGAGGCGAAATGCTGACATTTTCACCGTAAGCTCCTGTGCCACCGTTGCCGGGTGCGATATAGAGTTTTTCAAGACGTGGAGACAGAGATATTTTCCAAGCAAGCGCACATTCGCGGCCTCCGGAACCGAGCAGGAGCACCGTGAGTTTTTCGTGCTGCTGTGTGAGTGTTTCGCCGGCGTTGAACGGACTCTTTTCAGGGGCGTTGCTTAAGGGGTGACGAATCGAGTTGAGGTTTTGTTGGATTGACATGACCGGTTATTTAGATGTGATTGTGAGGTGGTTTATTTTCGTTAATCATTGTTAGTGTTGTCGCTGTCTGAGCTCTGAGAGCCGGTGTCGGGACGCTTCCAGCGGCGGCGTGTACGCATGAACGGGCCTTCGGATGCAGGAATCGAGGGGCGTTTCGGAGATTCGCCGAGCGATTTGAGCGCATGCGGATTGCGGTGGCGCGAGAGCAGCTGTTCGGCTTCGCTCTGTGCCGCGGTCTCTTCCTTGAACTTGCGGCGGCGTTCCTCGTTGCGGGCATATCCTCCCTTCTTGGGACGGTATCTGTCTTCAAGCGGATTTGATTTGTGGCGCGACGGAGCTGCTTCCTTTCCACCCATGCCTTTTGAGCGGGCATCGCGTTTCCACTCGCTGTCGCTTTTGCGTGTCGGGCGTTTGCGGTCGGGACGGTTGACGGGCGCTTCCTTCAGCACTCCGCCTTCTTTGCGGAAATCGCTCTTAGTGCCTTCGAAGATGATATATTCGCGGAGCTCGCAGTCGAGACCGCCGTTCTGCATCTCTTCCTTTGTGGAGGGGCTTAGGCCGATGGCGGTAAGATAGTCGATGTTTGACGAGATTACCCATGCGTGGTAGCCGAGGAATACGCGCTTGAGCTTGTTGCCGATCAGCTTGTAGAGCTGCTCCATGTCCTGAGAGTTGATGCGCTCGCCGTAAGGAGGATTGGTGATGAGCACACCGGGCTTTCCGTCGGCAGGAGCTGCGTCCCACTGCTGGAGCGATTTAATGCGGAGATTGACATACTCGTCGACTCCGGCTGCAAGAATGTTGCGCTCGGCGATTGCGACAGCCTTGGGGGAAACGTCTGCACCATAGATTTTGAAGGGAAGGTCGCGGCGTTCGGAGTTCTCCTCCATGATTTTTTCGAAGAGTTCGGCATCGTAGTCGTGCCAGTGTTCAAACGCAAACCCCTTGCGGTAGCTTCCGGGCTTGATGTTGGCGGCTATCATGGCTGCTTCCACGAGGAAAGTTCCTGATCCGCACATCGGGTCGACGAACGGGCAGTCGCCGCGCCATCCGCTCTTGAGGATTATGCCTGCGGCGAGCACTTCGTTGATGGGGGCTTCGGTCTGAGCCTCGCGCCATCCGCGCTTGTGGAGCGATTCGCCCGATGAGTTGAGCGAAAGGGTCACACGGTCGCCGTCGATGTGTACGTTGAGCATGACATCGGCATCGTTGAGACGCACGCCGGGGCGCTTGTCAGGACCGAAACGGTCTTTGAAATAATCGACAATCGCATCCTTCACGCGATATGTCACAAAGCGCGAGTGAGTGAACTCCGAGGAGTGGGTGGTGGTGTCGATTGAAAAAGTCTTTTCAAGAGTGAGCACATCGCTCCAGTTGTACTCCTTGACCATTTCATAGAGTGAATCGGCATCCTTTGCGATGAACTTGTAGATGGGTTTAAGGATGCAGAGGGCTGTGCGGCAACAGATGTTTGCACGATAGAGCATTGCGAGGTCACCCTCGAAGGAAACCATGCGGCGTCCGGGCTCGACATTGACCGCTCCGAGTTCGCGGAGTTCGTCGGCGAGTACTTCCTCAAGACCTTTGAATGTCTTGGCGACCATTTCAAAACGATGTTCCATTCTTTTTTTGACTTTCTGTATTATTCTATTCTTTACTGCTATATTTTCTGATTTTCCTATGATGGAGAGTGTTGTCCGTGGTTGCTTCCGGGGCTTCGCTCCGGGAATCGGACGGCGAAAAAGGCTGTCAGCGCGTGGAGCGGAAATTGTCGGCGCGGGCCTGAATGAGTTTTTCGCCCGGCGCTACATCGCGTGTCACCCAGAGGTTACCGCCGATGACGGCATCATCGCCGATGGTGATGCGTCCGAGTATGGTCGAGTTGGAGTAGATGACCACATTGTTGCCGATAATAGGGTGGCGCGGTATGCCTTTGACTGGATTGTTGGAGTCGTCGGTGACGAAACTCTTTGCTCCGAGAGTGACTCCCTGATATATTTTCACATTGTCGCCGATGATTGCGGTCGCTCCGATGACAACTCCTGTACCATGGTCAATGACAAAGCTTTTTCCGATGGACGCACCGGGATGGATGTCGATTCCGGTAGCCGAGTGGGCGAGTTCGGTAATCATGCGCGGGACGATGGGGACTTGAAGCTGCTGCAGGCGGTGGGCGATGCGGTAGCTGATGGTGGCGCGGAAGCCCGGATAACAGGCTATGATTTCGTGGGTGGAGACAGCCGCCGGATCACCGAGATAGGTCGCGTCGATGTCGGTGTCGAGTATCCGGCGGAGTTCCGGGAGGCTCTCGATGAAGGCGTCGGCATCGGAGACGGCCTGCTTGTGGATTTCCTCTATGGAAGATTTGCGGTTGTCGCGGTCGAAACAGAGTCCGGCAGCAATCTGGCGCGATAGAAGTTCATGGAGTTCGTGACATTCGAGGGTCATGACAGCACGCATGACAGACTGTCCCCGGTAGCTTTCGGTGAAAAATCCGGGAAACATGAGGCGTGAGGCCAGCTCCACGATACGGCATACTTCAGTGTTTGAGAGAAGTGGCTCTCCTTCACCTCCGCGGGTCGGGCATACGTGGCGCATTTCGTCGATGCTGCACAGGTGTCCTATCACCCGGTCGATGCCTGGCCGATTGGTCAATGTCTGTTCCATTATTTCAGTTATGCTGTGACGCGTTGTGCATTTCATCCTGACTGATGTCGGATTGGTCTGCAAAGTTACTATTTTTTTGAGTGCGGTGTGAATTTATTGCCGATAAAATTTTATGGGTTTTGGTGTACTGGCGGATTAGAGCTGTGATATATACAGTGAACAGTGGAAACATGATGATTCCTCCGACTGAAAGGATACATCCGAGGATTTTTCCTGTGACTGTGACAGGATAGATGTCGCATCCGAGTGTCGTGGCGTTCATACAGGCCCACCAGAGCGCGAGTCCGAAGTTGGTCACTGCCGTGTTGACTCCGCTTTCGCAGTAGTAGAACAGCAGGCTGCCGAGATAGATGAAAGAGGCGAGCGATACGATGTAGGACATGAGGAAGGAGGTCAGTTTGTTTTCGGAAATAGCGCCGACTACAATCGTCATGGCCATTACTCCGCGCGCAAGGGGGATGAAGCGGACGAAAAACAGCTGCTCAGGTGTAAGATGGATCTGTAGGATGTCAATCAGGTTGAGGTAGGGGATTGACAGGAGGAAATACAGGAAGTGGGAGCGCACGTAGCTCCAGCGGTTGGCTGACAGTGTGAGTTCAATGAAGAAATCGGCCATAAAGATGACGCATACCCAGAACTGGAATGTCATGTAGCGTCGGCTTTCAAGGAAATTGACTCCCGTGAATGTGTCGACTGATATGAAGACTATCAGTAGTATGGAGAGGATGATTATGATCCACCGTAGTGTGTCGATCATATATTTCCTGATTTTATCTTTTCCCTCGGAGGCCATGTTGTTTTAAAGGATTAAGTATTAAGTGTTAAGTGTTAAGTATTAAGTACGAAGTACAAAGTACAAGGTGGGACGTGAGTTATAGAAATAACGTTGGTGATGGCCGGTTGGTTGAGGTGGCGAGGGGGATAAAAACAGTTCACCCGCATCCGACATTGGTATCGGATGCGGGTGATTCGTACTATTGCAGGCTCTTCAGCCGATAGTCTCTAATTAGAGAACTGAAGAGATGTTAAAGCGTGAGAATTCAAGGTCGTTTGCAGCCTGCTTTGCAAGGCTGTTGTCGAGCTTGATGGCCTGACGGAGGTTAGAGAGAACTGTCTGCTCGTTGTTGGTGCGAGCGCCGAGAACTGCCATGAGGTAGTAGGTAGTAGCGTCGGGGTTCTTGATTGCAGAAAGAGTGTTCTTAGCCTTGCTGTAGTCCTTGCTGAGGAGCTGAGCGAGAGCAGCGTTGTTGCTCTTGTCGTTGCCGAAAGCCTTTACAGCGGCGTTGACGTCACCCTGCTGGAGGTAGTAAACACCGAGTGCAGAACCGAGTTCGGGGAGACCGCCGGCCTTGCCGAATGCCTGGTTAGCAGCCTTGAAGTCGTTGTTGAGAAGAGCTACGAGACCCTGATTCATCTGAGCTTCAGCAGAAGAGGGGTTGAGGCTTGAAGCCTTCTTGAATGCGTTCTGAGCACCGTTGTAGTCACCCTGCTGATAGAGGACGTTACCGAGGTTGTTGAAGCCGCGGAAGTCGTTGGGGTAAACCTTTGTAGCTGCTGTGTAGATAGCCTTCTGACGGTTGAGGTCGTCGGTAAGGGTTGCAGCATAGAGGAGTTCGTCAACAGTGAGTGAAGAAGGATTGGTGTTGAAAGCCTGATCGATTTCAGCATCGCTCTTGCCGATAACGTCGACAGAAGCTGTGAGGCGAGAGTAACGGAGACGGGGGAGGATAGTTTCGGCGAGTTCGTCGAATACGCTTGTCATGTTGCGGATTTCACGGTCGCGTACTTCGGGATCCTGATACATCTTGAGGACGCTGAGGATGAGGTCCTTGTCCTGAATGTTGCTTTCAGAAACGAGCTTCTGGAAGCCTTCCCAGTCTTCGGGAGTGAAGTTGGCGGTAAGTTCGCCGAATTCAGTGATGTTGTCTTTCTTGAGTTTCTTTTCGAGATAACCCTTGGTGTTTGTCTCACGCTTTTCAGCGAGCTTTGCGTTGAATGCGTAAGGACCGTCGGGCGAAGCGTAAGACTCGATGTTGAGTTCTTTGATTTCGCGGTTCTTGTCGGCGTTGGCAGCAGCAACGTTTTCGTTCCAAGCCTTCATTTCAGCAGAGTTGAGCTGGCTGTCGCGGAGGTTTGCAACGTTGATAAGGAAGAGAATGTCAGCCTTATACTTTTCGTTGATGATGCGCTGGAATTTGTCGGGAGCGATTGCGGGATCTACAGAAGCTGCATCGGCGATAGCTGCAGTGGCGATAACGCCGTCAGCAACTTTCACGCGGGGAAGGACATACTGTTTGCCTTTCTGGTCAACGGTAAATCCGAGGTAAAGCTCAGAACGCTGCATTTCGGGCTGGTAAACGTAGTTTACGGGTATTGTCACAGTTCCGCCATTGTCATAAGAGATGACACGGTTGTTGCCACGTACTTTCTCACCTTGGAATGTCATTGAGTTGCCTGCGACTTCCTGGTTGTCAAATGTAAGGTAGGGAGTAACAGTGACAGTAGCATTCTTCACGAAAAATTTCGGGGGAATGTTGCCTGTTACGGTAGCGGGTACGTTCTGACCCACAACTTCGAGGGGGTTAGGGTTGGTTGTGAAGTAATCAGCAGCGAACTGATTCATCTTCTTTCCGCAACCGGTCAGCATGACTGCAGAGCCGAGAAGCACAGAAAAAGCGATTTTTTTGTCCATAGCAAAAAATGTAGTTATAGTTGAATACGAATATACGTTGAAAATTTAAACGGACGCAATTCAGTAGCAAAGATACAACCTTTATTGTAAATATACCAAATTTATGAAAATAATTGTGTGAAAAATGGATGATTTCGTAAATAAGTTGTACTTTTGCTTGTTGGATAACCGCATCGCTACGGTTTCCTGTATTAAAAAACTGTTTGTTTTTATCGATTTTTCCACGAATATAATTTTAAGAGACAACAGCCGATGAGAAAATGGCGAATTGAAGACAGTGAGGAACTGTATAACATTCAAGGATGGGGACGTAAATATTTCTCCATTAACGAAAAGGGTAATGTAGCCGTGACACCCCGTGAGGGTTATGCCTCGGTGGATCTGCGTGAGGTTATGGACGAGCTTCAGGTTCGCGACATAACTTCGCCGGTGCTATTGCGTTTCCCCGACATTCTTGACAACCGTATCGAAAAGATTTCAAACTGCTTTTCGGTCGCTTCAAAGGAGTATGACTACAAGGCTCAGAACTATATCATCTATCCCATCAAGGTGAACCAGATGCGTCCGGTGGTCGAGGAGATTGTCACTCACGGTGAAAAATTCAATATCGGTCTCGAAGCCGGGTCAAAGCCTGAACTCCATGCGGTGCTTGCCACGAATATCAAGGAAAATGCCCTTATAATCTGTAACGGATACAAGGACCAGACTTATATCGAGCTTGCGCTTCTTGCCCAGAAAATGGGTCGCCGTATATATATAGTGGTGGAAAAGCTCAATGAACTGCGCATCATCTCGGAAGTGGCGAAGCGAATGGGCATAGAGCCGAATGTCGGTATCCGTATCAAGCTGGCCTCGTCAGGCTCGGGCAAGTGGGAGACCAGCGGTGGCGATGTGTCGAAGTTCGGACTGAATTCGTCGGAGCTTCTTGAAGCGCTTGACTATATGGAGCGCAACAAGATGAAAAATTGTCTGAAGCTCATTCACTTCCATATCGGCAGCCAGATTACCAAAATCCGCCGTATAAAGACGGCTATCCGTGAGGCGGCACAGTTCTACGTGCAGCTCACTCAGATGGGATTCGACATTGACTTCATGGATATAGGCGGCGGTCTCGGTGTCGACTATGACGGCACACGCAATTCAGCGTCGGGCAGTTCGATGAACTACAGCATTCAGGAGTATGCCAACGACGCTGTGTCGACCATCGTCGACGCATGTCTCAAAAACGGAATAAAGCAGCCCAACATCATCAACGAGAGCGGACGTTCGCTGACGGCTCATCACTCGGTGCTGGTGTTCGAGGTGCTTGAGACCACGCAGCTCCCGATATGGAAAGATTCGAAAGATATTGATGAGTCTGACCATGAGCTGGCCAAGGAGCTTTACGGAATCTGGGACAAGCTTGATCAGCAGCGCATTCTCGAAAGCTGGCACGATGCTCTCCAGATTCGTGAGGAGGCTCTTGACCTGTTCAGCCTCGGCATGCTCGACCTCCGCACCCGCGCTCAGATCGAGGAGCTTTTCTGGAGCATAGCCCGTGAGGTCGGTGACATAGCCGCCGGCATGAAGCATGCCCCCGAAGAGCTGCGCAAGGTGGCGAAGATGGTCCCCGACAAATATTTCTGTAATTTCTCGCTCTTCCAGTCGCTCACCGACTCTTGGGCGATTGATCAGGTGTTCCCGATCATCCCCTTGTCGCGCCTTGACGAGAAGCCTACCCGCACATGTACGCTTCAGGACATCACATGCGACAGCGACGGCAAGATTTCAAACTTCATATCGACCCACGGCGGTGTGGCCAATTCGCTTCCAGTCCATCCGGTGAAGGCCAATGAGCCATATTATCTCGGTGTGTTCCTCGTCGGAGCTTATCAGGAAATCCTCGGCGACATGCACAATCTGTTTGGCGACACGAATGCTGTACATATCTCCGTCTACAAGGACCGTTATGAAATCGACCGTATCATCGACGGTGAGACGGTGGCCGATGTGCTCGACTATGTGCAGTTCAATCCCAAGAAGCTTGTGCGCAATGTCGAGGCTTGGGTGACAGCCTCAATGAAGGCCGGCAAGATTACTCCCGACGAGGGTCGTGAGTTCCTGAGCAACTACCGTTCGGGTCTTTACGGTTACACTTACATAGAAAAAGATTGACCGCTGTGGGACAGACGAGATATTTCATGCGTCTGGCCTACCGTGGCGCTCCGTTCCATGGCTGGCAGTGCCAGCCCGGCGAGGTGACAGTGCAGTCCGTTATCGAGGCTGCACTGTCGACTGTTATGCGCACTGACATGAAGATTGTCGGGGCCGGACGGACTGACACCGGGGTCAACGCCCGCATGATGGTGGCACATTTTGATGTCGATTCGCCTTTGGCCGATCCGGCAAAGCTCGTCAGAAACCTGAATGCTATTGTCGGGAAGGACATTGCCATTGAAGAAATCTATGAGGTCGAGCCGGACAAGCATGCCCGTTTTGACGCCACGTCGCGCACATATCACTACTATGCCGTCACATCGAAGTCGCCTTTTTTCTATCCGTTGAGCTGGAAAGCACCTGAAGGGCTGGATTTCGAGAAGATGAACGAGGCCGCAGCAATATTGCTTGAAACTTCCGACTTCACGTCGTTTGCCAAACTTCACACCGATGCCAAGACCAATATATGCCGTGTGACCAAGGCGCGGTGGGAGAGAGTCGGGGTTGACGGATGGGTGTTTGTCATCACCGCCGACCGTTTCCTGCGCAATATGGTGAGGGCTGTGGTCGGCACGCTTGTTGAGGTTGGCCGTGGTAAGATGTCGGTCAGCCAGTTTGCCGAAGTGATTGCGAAGCGTGACCGTTGCGCCGCAGGGACTTCGATGCCCGGCCATGCGCTCTATCTGTGGGAAGTGACATATTGACAATGTTTTTTTACACGCTCTTTGTTCTATGAACTACGAGGAAGTATTAGAGAAGATTGCCGGAGAGATTGAGCCTCTTCGCTCTGTAGGTCGGCAAGCCGATTATATCCCGGCGCTTGCAAAAGTCAATCCCGACCGTTTCGGAATCTGTATAACTACGGTCGACGGTCAGTTTTTCGAACGTGGAGATGTGGACGAACGTTTTTCAATTCAGAGTGTCACAAAGGTCTTTTCTCTTTCAATGGCTCTATCGCTCATGGGCGAGAAGCTTTGGGAAAGAGTCGGGAAAGAGCCTTCGGGTGCGGCTTTCAACTCTCTGATACAGCTTGAACTTGACAGGGGCATACCGCGTAATCCTTTCATCAACGCCGGGGCTATCGTGCTTGCCGACGTGCTTATGTCGGCGCTTGGCAACCCGGAGGCCGATTATATTGCTTTCGTGCGCGATATAGCGGGGGACGACACGGTGGGTTATGACCGTGATGTGGCTGCCTCGGAGCGCGAGAAGGGCTATATCAACGCCGCCATAGCCAATATGCTTAAATATTACGATAATCTTGACAACGACATCGAGGAGGTGTTGCGCTTTTATTTCCTCCAGTGTTCGGTTGAGATGAGCTGTCGTCAGCTTTCGCGCGCTTTCCTTCCATTTGCCGACCGTAAGTCGGATTTTGCGTTCGGCAACGTCCGGCTGACATCATCGCAGGTCAAGAGAATAAATGCCGTGATGCAGACATGCGGTTTCTATAATGATGCCGGTGAATATTCCTATCTTGTCGGATTGCCGGGTAAAAGCGGTGTCGGCGGAGGCATTGGTGCTGTCTATCCCGGGCGTTATTCTGTGGCTACGTGGAGTCCGCGACTGAATGAAAAGGGTAATTCCGTCATGGGTATGAAGGCGCTCGAACTGCTCACCACCTATACGAGCGAATCAATTTTCTAAAGTATTTCTCAAAAAGACTATGGCTTCGCGAAGTTCCGCGAGGTCATTTTTTATGACATCACAGACGATTTCAGCATCAATATCGAAATATCCGTGTGCTATATGGTCGCGCATGCCCATCACATCCGACCATGGGATTTCATCCCTGAGAGTCAGGAACGAGCCGGAGGTACGGCGGTCGATTTTCTTAAGACCCTCACCGATGGCAGCCAGAAGCATGCTTGATGCCGCGAGGGTTTTCATGCCCTCGGGAGAACACAGGTAGTCATCACCGCATGTTATGTCGGTGTTCCACTGCTCCAGATTGTCAATGGCATCAACTATCTGTGTCAGAATCTGGTTGACAAGGGTCTTATCGAATGACATAAATCGCGTCGCGGTCTATTTCAGATTTAAGATAAGGATTCAGACTCTTTCGCAATCTTACAATGTCGACAGAGTTGCCTAAAACTGATTCAAGAAAACGTTTCAGCCTTATGACAAGATACATGCGCGGTTCCATGTCGACACATATGTCAATATCACTCCCTTCTTTCTGTTCATCTCTGGCAACAGAGCCGAAAATACATAGCGACCTGACCCCGAATTCATTTTTAATTGTCGGGGAAAGCTGTTCGAGCTGTTTTATGTATTCATGTTTAGATTTCATCTTATGAGGAGTGACAGTTATGACGGCTCTAAAGATACAACAAAAAATTGTATATTAGGGTTTTATTGCCGTAAAATCTTAAGAAGATGTTCAACTGCTTAAAACATCTTCTTAAGATTGCATTTTTATATGAAGAAAAGTATTATCAACTGGGCGATGATGACGCGGCAGAACATCGACATCGGATAGACGGTGGCGTAGCTTACGGTTGCGTAGTCGCCGGGGATGATGTCGTTGGCATAGTTGAGAGCCATCGGATTGGCCATGCTTCCGCAGAGCATTCCGCAGGTCAGACCGAAATCGAGGCGGAACAGTTTCATGGCCACTGCTCCCATGATGAGCACCGGGATTACGGTGATGAGGAAGCCGAGACCTATCCACATCAGGCCTTCGGAACGCATGATGGTGTCGAGGAACTGCGCTCCCGCATCGAGACCGAGACAGGCGAGGTAGAGCGACAGGCCTATGCCACGCAGCATGAGGTTGGCACTGCGGGTGGTGTAGGTGACCAGACGGAACTGCGGACCGAAGCGTCCGATGAGTATCCCGACGATGATCGGTCCTCCTGCCAGACCGAGTTTTATAGGAGTCGATATGCCCGGTATAGCGATGGGAATCGAGCCGAGTACCAGACCGAGCACAATACCGATGAAGATTGCCCCGAGATTGGGGTCTTTAAGCTTTATGGCCGAATTGCCGAGAGTCTGTTCGACTTTTTCGATGTCGGCGGCGCTTCCGACCACGGTGAGTGTGTCGCCAAGCTGGAGTATCAGTTCCGGGGTGGCTACGAGGTGAAGACCGCTGCGGGTGATGCGGCTGATGTTGATGTGATACTGGTTGCGGAGGCGCAACGAGCCGAGTTTCTTTCCGTTGATTGACGGACGGCTGACTATGATGCGTCGCGAAATCAACTGATTGTCGATTGAGTTCCAGTCGATGTCTTTCTTGTTCCAGTCGCGGGCCTCCTGTTTGCCGAAAAGCACCTTTAGTTTCGGGGAATCAGTCTGGGTGGTGATGACGAGCAGATGGTCGTCCTTGTGGAGAATTGTGCTTGAGTCGGGGATAATGACGGTGTCGTTTCTCCAGAGGCGTGAAATGACGAATTTCGTCTTTACGAGCGATGTGATGTCTCTGACGCTCATGTCGTAGATGGCCGGATTGCAGATTTTGAACTCCGCGATGAACGTAGAGTCTGTCTCTTCGGGTTCTGACGAGAGTGGTGTCCCCGGCCTGATGAGCACCTTGCGCATGGCTATTATGGCAAGAATCACGCCGACGACGCCGAGCGGATAGGTGACGGCGCAGCTGAGGGCAGCCCCGTTGGCCGAGCGTCCGAGCTGTTCGAGTGCCTGCTGTGCCGCGCCGAGGGCAGGAGTGTTGGTGGTGGCTCCGCAGAGCAGGCCTGTCGCCTCACCGATAGGGACTCCGAGGAAGATGCTGAAGAGCACGGCCATGAGTGTTCCGATGACGATGACTCCCAGTCCGAGCAGATTGAGCTGCATGCCACCCTTGCGGAAAGAGCTGAAAAAGCCCGGGCCGACTTTCAGACCGAGTTCGTAGACGAACAGTACGAGTCCGAGATTCTCCGTGTAGTGGAGAATTGTCGGGTCGATCGACAGGCCGATGTGGCCGGCAAGGATTCCTGCGAAAAACACGAATGTCACACCGAGCGAGATACCCCACACCCGGATTTTGCCAAGGGCAAGCCCGACCGCGATTATTATCGAGATTATAATCACGGCCTGAAGCGCCGAATGGCTCATAAATATGTCTGAAAACCATTGCATGCTGCAAAATTAGTAAATAATGCGTAAATTTGCAGACGAGATAACTACGTAAGTGATTCTTCGGAATTGATTTTTTGAAGAATTGCTTAAATTTTTTAACCAAGTTTCAGCCGTAACACATATGATTACTCAGGAACAATTAAAAGAGACTTTTGAGCGCAAGCTGGCGCTGAGGAGGTATCTTTGACATCGACAGCAAGAAAATTCAAGTAGAGGAGGAAGAACTCCGCACTCATGTGCCCGACTTCTGGGAGCACCCGAAGGAAGCGCAGGCGCAGATGAAAAAAATCAAGGACATTCAGGCTTGGATCGACGGTTACGAGGAAATCGACAAGACTGTCAACGAACTCCAGCTCGCATGGGATTTTCTCAAAGAGGGTCTCGTGGAGGAAAGCGAAATCGATGCGCTCTATGCCGACGCGATTACCAAAATCGAGAATCTTGAGCTCCGCAACATGCTCCGTCGCGAGGAGGATAAGCTCGGAGTTGTGCTTAAAATCAATTCCGGTGCAGGTGGCACGGAGAGTCAGGACTGGGCTTCGATGCTCATGCGCATGTATCTGCGCTGGTGTGAGAGCCACGGCTACAAGACCTCGATTGCCAACCTTCTCGAAGGTGATGAGGCAGGCATAAAGTCATGCACCATCAACGTCGAAGGCGATTTTGCCTACGGCTATCTCAAGAGCGAGAACGGTGTCCACCGTCTCGTCCGCGTGTCGCCCTACAATGCACAGGGCAAGCGCATGACTTCGTTTGCGTCGGTGTTTGTCACCCCGCTTGTCGACGACACCATCGAAGTCAAGGTAGACCCGGCGCTCCTTTCGTGGGACACCTTCCGTTCGGGTGGCGCAGGCGGTCAGAACGTCAACAAGGTGGAGTCGGGTGTCCGTCTCCGCTATCAGTTCACCGACCCCTACACCGGTGAGCAGGAGGAAATCCTCATCGAGAACACCGAGACGCGCGACCAGCCCAAGAACAAGGAGAACGCCATGCGTCAGCTCCGCTCGATACTCTACGACAAGGAGCTGCAACACCGCCTTCAGGAGCAGGCTAAGATTGAGGCCGGCAAGATGAAAATCGAATGGGGCTCGCAGATTCGCAGCTACGTGTTCGACGACCGTCGTGTCAAGGATCACCGCACCAACTATCAGACTTCCGACGTCAACGGAGTCATGGACGGCGACCTCGACGCTTTCATCAAAGCCTACCTCATGGAATTCGCCGCCACGGAGGAGTAAAATAATTGATGTCAATAAACGAATAGCGCCTGATAAATCATTTATCGGACGCTATTCTTTTATTGATTAAATCGTTATAAATTTGAATTTTAGAGGAATTGCATAAATTTAAATATTTCTTTATTTTTGTGTCGAAATAATAGTATTTATTAGGATTAAATTTATTCAGCACTTTCAACAGCGGCTTATAGTACAAACTATTTGGTATAATAGGGCGTGACAATGACGTTGCATGGCGAGCTACGGTGGGAAAGACCGAGTCTTGCTGTAATTACTCGATAGACATATGCGTTATATACTGTTTTATATTTTGTTTCTTCTCCCTTTTGCCGGGAAAGCGTGGGAGAGCGATGACGTACAGACCGGGAGAATGGTCAGATGGGGTGTCAAACCGTCGTTCAACATTAACATCCCCGGAGGCTGGACATCAAAGGATGTGACAATCAGCTATGGAGGCGGAATCGGAGGTGTATGCAATATCTCTTGGCCGTCAAACTGGTACTTCGAGCCGGGTGTATCGTTTGATGTCGATGGTATGAAGTTGAAAACAGGCGATGAGGTTGGCAGTGAGATGAGTCTGACCCGGTGTTCCGTCTCAACGTCTCTGACCGGTGGCTATCTGTTTGAGATAGACGACCTGTTGAATATCGCTCCGTTGGCCGGAGTGGAGTTCTCTTATTTTTTCAGCAATCATGCTTCGAATGTGCCTGACGGTTTGGCGAATGATATGGATGATGTGTGGAAACCGGTGAATCTTTCCTGCGGTGTCGGATTTGATATTGTCAGAGATAACATATCGATTGGAGTTATGGGGTATTTCGGCCTGATAGATATGAAAAAGAGGAACTGTCCGGTCAGCTCCTCAGAATTGTTTGCCAACAGAGTAAAGGTCTCTGTGAAATATTATTTCTGACCACGGCCCGTTTACTCCCGGCACTCGGTTTCGTGGGCGATTTCGGAGGGGCGATGAGCGGTAGGCTAATGAAAGGCGCATACAACCGTGGACAATGGCATATGCTACCGTATACAAGTGTATATCAAAACAATATTTATTTAGTTAAATTTATTTAAAGTGTATTAGCGTAGTTTGTATAGTTATAAAATATTTATAATTTAGCTCAAAATCAACTTATTGACTATAAGCCTAAATTATCAAAAATGGGAAAAAACAGATTATTAGTTTTAATATCATCTATGTTTTTAATGATGATATTATGTTCTTCATGCGAGAAAGAGGAATTTTGGAGTGATACATATTATTGGGATGGAGATGAAAAAGTTGCAATCAAACCGATTGGGAACAAATCATATGTAGCTTATCAGACATCAGATGAAGATAAGTTAATTGCCGAACTGTCAAAGAATGGATTATCGCTTACGAAAGTTATGAAAGGAAACTTATTGTCCTCTTTTGATTCTCCTTCTGAAGAAGCGCAATTATTGCTCAGTGACTATAAAACAGCTATAATTGAAGGCGATTGCCGTAAATTGGAATCTGTTCGACCCTATACTATATGTTGTATGTCTTGTTATTTACGATTGAGTGACGGAAGGGAGCTGACTCCTGACTTTTTGTTTTTTGCTAAATTGAAATCCGGTTCAGACTCCAAACAAGTTGAGAAATTAGCAAAAAAATATAATGTAGTCATTGTCGGGGTTGATGATTTTATTAATTGTCATGAATTGGTTTGTACCAATGAATCAAAAGGTAACTCAATTGAAATTGCCAATAAGTTTTATGAGAGCGGGTTGTTCGAATATGCAATTCCTAATATCAGCGGATTGGGCGAAATTACTAACTTTTAAGAAATAAAGGTATTAGATATTTTAGAATAAGCCCGGTTATTATTACGTTTATTTTTACCGTTTTGTCGGGGAGTTGTACAGATTAATTATATTAGGAGATATTATAATTATATAAGAGCCTAAACAGCCACAGGCACTATTCCTGCCTGTGGCTGTTTTATGTAGATGTATTCGATATTCCCGTTCACTCCCAGCACTCGGTTTCGTGGGCGATTTCGGGGATTGTCGATGAGCGGTAGACGGGGTCGAGGCCGCGGCGACGCTGGTCGCGGTAGTCCTTGAGCAGACGCACTGCATATTTGCCGAGCATGACGATGGCGGCGAGGTTGCAGAGAGTCATGAGCGCCATGGTGATGTCAGCAAATCCCCACACGAGGTCGAGCGACATGACCGCGCCGGCATAGACGATGCCTCCGACGAGCAGACGGTAGACGTTGATTATGGTGTCGTTGTTGCGGATAAAGCGGATGTTGGTCTCGCCGTAATAGTAGTTGGCTATGATGCTTGTGAATGCGAAAAAGAATATCGCGATGCTGACGAACGTAGAGCCGATGCCCGAATCCGTGCCGAGTCCTGCGTCGATGGCGTGTTGCGTGAGCACGATGCCGTCGTGACCGTCCATGAAGATGCCGCTGCAGAGGATGATGAATGCTGTTGCGGTGCAGACAAGGAGGGTGTCGGTGTAGACACCGAGGGTCTGTATGAGCCCCTGTTTCACCGGGTGGCTGACCGAGGCTGTCGCGGCGGCGTTTGGTGTCGAGCCTTCACCGGCCTCGTTGCTGAAAAGTCCGCGTTTGATACCCATGACCATTGCTGCGCCGATGCTGCCGCCGAGCGCCTCGTCAAATCCGAAGGCGTTTCTGACAATCATGGCCATGACGGCCGGAAAATGGGTGATGTTGATTGCGATTATTATGACGGCCAGAATGATGTAGGCCACGGCCATGAACGGGACAACGATTTCGCTGAATCTCGACACGCGCTGCACTCCGCCCCAGATGACAATCAGGGTCAGTAGACAGAGTGTCCATGCAGTCAGTTCGCGAGGTATGGCGAAGGAGCTGTTGAGAGCGTCGGCAATGGTGTTGGACTGTACGGAGTTGAACGCAAAGCCAAACGTGAGGGTGATGAGCACAGCGAAGGTGACCGCCCACCAGCGCTTGTGGAGTCCTTTGAGTATATAGTAGGCCGGACCGCCCATAAACGATTTCTCTCCCTTGACCTTGAAAAGCTGTGCGAGTGTCGATTCGACAAAGGCGCTCGCAGCACCGAGTATGGCGATGACCCACATCCAGAACACCGCTCCCGGGCCGCCGAGGGCAATGGCTGTCCCGACACCGGCGAGGTTGCCTGTGCCGACGCGTGAGGCTATCGATAGGGCGAATGCCTGAAATGAACTGATAGAGCCGTGGGCCGGAGCGTCGTTGGCTCGGCGGTCGTTGTCGCGCTTGCCTGAGCGCACGAGCAGGCGGCACATCTCTCCGACCATTCTGAACTGCACCCCGCGGGTGGCGAAGGTGAAAAACACGGCTACTGCAAGCAGCACGGTGACCATGACATAGTCAGTAAGCACTCCGCTGATTGCGGAGACGATATTTTCGAGCATTGTAGGTTCTGTAGTCATCATATTTCTACAAAGTTACAAATTTTTTATCAACGACAGCCATAAAACGCCACATGCAATACTGTAAAAAAAGGAAATCCATCAGCAACCGAGGAGTGGTCGCTGATGGATTTCTTTATTTTAAGTTTGTAAATTACGTAAGTGACTTTTATGCGATGCCGAGATCCTTTTTGAGAGCTTCGATCTTAGCTTCGGCGAGCTTGCCACACTTGTCGTAGTCTTCGGGTTTCTCCATGGGGACTTTGACTTCCATGTAGAACTTGATTTTAGGTTCTGTTCCTGAAGGACGTACAGATACTTTCGATCCGTCTTCAGTGAAATACTGGAGCACGTTTGAAGTGCAGGGGAAGTCAAGCTTTTCGTTGGGCTTGCCGTCGGTGTGGATGAGGTCGAGTGTTGCGTAGTCCTTGATTACAGTAACAGGGCTTCCTGCGAGAGACTTCGGCGGGTTCTCGCGGAACTGCTTCATGAGCGCCTGAATTTCTTCAGCACCGCTCTTGCCGGGACGAACGACAGAGACACCTACTTCATGGCTGAAACCATACTTCATATAGATGTCGGCGAGCATAGCCTGGAAGTCCATACCCTTGTCTTTTGCCCAAGCGCAAGCCTCGGCCATGAGTGAGCAGGCCGACACTGCATCCTTGTCGCGGACAAATGTTTCGGCGAGGAAGCCGTAGCTTTCTTCACCGCCTCCGAGGTAGCGGAGCACATCTTCATTGTCGCGCATGACGGCGGCAATCCATTTGAAGCCGGTGTAGCAGTCGTAGAGGCGAACGTTCATCGCGTCGCAGATTGCCTTGATGGTTTCGGTGGTGACGATAGTCTTCACTGCGAATTCGTTGCCCTTGAGCAGACCGAGCTCCTTGTTGCGGGTGATGATGTAGTTGAGGAGAATCATCACGATCTGGTTGCCGTTAAGAAGCACGTATTCACCGCTGTTGTCGCGAATCACACAGCCGATTCGGTCAGCGTCGGGGTCAGATGCCATAACGATGTCGGCATTGACTTCCTTGGCCTTTGCAATGGCCATTGCCATGGCAGAGGGGACTTCGGGGTTGGGCGATTCAACTGTGGGGAATTTACCGCTGGGGATGTCCTGCTCGGGAACGTGGATGATGTTGGTGAAGCCGAAGTTGCGGAGCGAGTCGGGGATGAGTTCTACGCCTGTTCCGTGGATTGGAGTATAGACGATCTTAAGATCCTTGTGACGCTCGATTACATCCGGGCTGAGTGAAAGACCCTTGATTTTTTCAAGATAAATCTTGTCGACATCAGCGCCGATAATCTGGATTTTAGACTTGTCGCCGTCAAACTTGATGTCCTCACGCTTGATATTGTTTACGTGGTTGATGATATTGACATCGTGGGGAGCGATAATCTGAGCGCCGTCTTCCCAGTAAGCCTTGTAACCGTTGTAGATTTTCGGGTTGTGTGATGCTGTGATGTTCACACCGCTCTGGCAACCGAAATGACGGATGGCGAACGAGAGTTCGGGAGTCGGACGGAAGCTGTCGAAGAGATATACCTTGATACCGTTGGCCGAGAAGATGTCGGCAACGATTTCAGCGAACTTGCGCGAATTGTTGCGCACGTCGTGGCCTACGGCAACGCTGATTTCAGGAAGATCCTTGAAGTTTTCCTTAAGATAGTTGGCGAGACCCTGAGTGGCAGCGCCGACAGTGTAGATATTCATGCGGTTAGTGCCGGCTCCCATGATGCCACGGAGGCCGCCAGTGCCGAATTCGAGATCTTTATAGAAACTTTCGATTAGCTCGGTTTTATCCTCAGCATCGAGCATGCGTTTTACTTCAGTGCGAGTTTCCTCGTCATAACCGTCACCGAGCCAGATTTGAGCTTTGGCGGTGACTTCTTTCAATAATTGTTCGTTTTCCATATATTTTTAGGGGTTAATTTTTGTTTTTCCGCTTCCGGCACAGCCGTAAGCATTGGTATCAGCTTTATTCACTACTTTAATGAAAGGATTATTCCTGTCAGTAATTTTAGAATTGTGATTAAGGCAAATT
Organism: uncultured Duncaniella sp.; assembly: GCF_910578445.1. GTDB lineage: Bacteria > Bacteroidota > Bacteroidia > Bacteroidales > Muribaculaceae > Duncaniella. The sequence continues at coordinate 47,400 of NZ_CAJTQC010000022.1, forward strand.
TACAGCCTTTTGTGGAAATAACAAAGAAATCGGGATAAAAATGTTAAAGCACTGTCTAAAATTGGTTAAGTAAATCTTAAAAATGAAATGTAGCTGGTTTGGTGTATCCTGTGGAGAACATAAAGATATGAATCTCAAATTTTGTCATATATCTAACGGTGAAGATTAAGCCAGATTTGTTGATAGGACAATCACTCTTTCGTCCAAATACAATTCCAGTTGTTAAGGGGTGAGACTTCGACTCCTGTCATGGGATTGTCAAAATGAGTGTCCGAGAATCGTGATTTATCCTGTTTACCTAAGATATGTTCTATACGTATACAGGCAATAGATTTTTCCAATGATTCGGTACATGGTCTTCTTTCCCAACCGTAAAGATACCAATGATGAAGTCCATACACTATCTCAATCATCTGCTTTGCAGTGAGGATATAAAAGTCCACATCTAAAGATTCCAACTCTTTGACGTGTACGAATACCCACGGACCTGTAATAGCTTTTTTCAAGTATTCGAGATCGGTTGCCTGCTTGGAACTCATACCAATCGATATATTAGAATTAATTCCTTGGAATGTGGTTTTGACTTGAATACAGGCAACCTCCGAGGAATCAATTCCATTTTGACAATATAAGTCAATACCTTTAAAGTTGTTAATTGAGCTGTTTACGTTGACTGTTGGCCATCCATGAGCAATGAGATGTGCACTCACTAGTTGCTCGCCTATTGCGCATTTCATTTGTTTTGTTAATTTGATTTCCATATGGATTATTGATTTATTAGGTGTTAAGTTTCTGTTTTAGGACATGATAAAATTAGAAAATAAGCTGTTAAATACTTTTGTTATTAGGCGGTTGTGCATGTGCAAATCCCTAAATTAGTAATTACAAGGAAAAGATTGGCCACTTTTTCTTATTAAAATACTAATTCCAAGAACTTGATTAAAGTTAACCAAATCCTTCTTATTATGCAAGAATATTTTGGAAAATCAATGAATCAGGCTCGCATAAAGCTTATTCCACTGCTCATCCACGCTTTTTGCGTGGTTCAGACCTTCAGTCTTTATAAGTTTATGGCTGCTATGCCGGGTGCTGCAAAAAGAGATTCCACCGACTCCAAAGGTCTCACCGAATATGTTTTGACAATATTATTGGATGACCGTCGGTTATATTCCTGAAGTTTAGTAAGAGTCAAAAAAAATCAACAGGAATTAAACAAAAATATGATAAAGATTGTTGTGTTTAAAGATTGTTTGCGTCGCGCTGCAATCTGTTCGAGTATGAGCTACAAACCGCAATTATATATAAAGTATATAAATAGAAACGGCGGGGAGTAAGATTCCTCACCGTTTCCAAATAAAAATAACAGGCCGGAGGGCCGTCTAAAATCAATTTATGGATAAGCAAGCAATATCACTTACATGTTTTATTTTTCTTTCGGTGGTTGGTTCGATATGCGCTATGTTGCCATCAGGAGGAGCTGATGTGTCATCGTCGCGCAACGCTTCGTATGTAGCAAAGAACCGGACTAATATTATTAAAGATTCAGTGGTTTCCGGGCTTCACGGCATATCGGATAATGCCCCGGAGGCTTTTAACGCATCCCTGAATTTTGATTTTAAGGCCGAGCAGCGCCACTTGGAGCTGGCATCGCTCTGGTGATTAACGTCAGTATTTCCTTACATATACTAAAAAGAAGTCCACTACACGGCCATCGTGCAGCGGACTTCGTGTCCGACGGGTGGAAATTATCTGTCTGATACCGCTATTTGCCGACAGGTTGTGTGATGCTGACGGTTGCCGGTTGGTTACCGTAGGGTAGCGAGAAGGTGGTCCGTCCGCATGCGGAGAGACACAGGCTTGCAAAAGCAAGGAGGATAGCGAGGGTCACAAGGGTGACCCGGTGTCGACGGTTGGTATTCATAATCGTTGTTATAGATATTATCTTAAAAATTCATGTGAGTCAGCCGGCTGCCACGTAAGGGTCTCACCTTCGTCGGGATTTTCAAGCCAGTCTGTCTCGATGAGGTTTCCTGCGCCGAGCACGCCGAAGCCATTGGCTATATTGGTGTAGTGGCTGCGTATCGGAGCGAGGCCGTTCTGACCAAGCTCGTTGTTGCTGATGTCGTTGAGCGATTTCAGGAAGTTGTATAGCTCAGGCGAAAGGCGGTAGAGGCAGACCTTATAGGGACGTTCAGTCTGCCCCTCATCATCTGATGGATTATTCCGCTCAAGGTTCGTGTTGAGCCGCATGGTGTAGTCTTTTCCCTGAATCTGATTGTCAGACCAGATATAGAGGTTTTCATAATAGAAATAATCGAAATCGAAGGTTGCATCGAGCCCGACTTTGTTGTTGAGCAACGGTTCTTGCGACAGATCAAGATTTGAGAACTCGGTGACGGTTTCGGTGTGCATTATCGTATCGCCTGTTGCAAAATCGATTGAGTAGGAATGAAATTTCATTTTATGCCAATATTGTCCTAAACGTTTTGGGCAAAAATAAAAATAGGAAGTAGTTACTAAG
>NZ_CAJTQC010000023.1 GCF_910578445.1 uncultured Duncaniella sp.
ATGGCTGATTGTTTTATTGGTGAATGGTCTATTGCTTATATCGAACTCACGTTAATTATTGATATGATTGAAAAAATGCTTTTTCTGCGGATCTAAAAATGTGGTCCGGAACGGTCTGAGAGGGCGTACCCAACGTTATAAATGCAAGGACTGTGGCCGTCGTTTTGATGGTGGTATCAGGCGAGATAAATCCAAGGTTATCAGTGACTATATAGAAGGCAAACAGACTCTGGAACAACTCGCAACCAAGTATGGTGTCTGCGAAAAAACTATCCGCAGGGATTTGGAAGGCATGCGGTATATCCGTAAGATTGCAAAGCACAAGGATGTAACCATACAGATGGATACAACATATTGGGGCGGGAACTTTGGTCTTATGGTTATCAAGGATGCACTTCGGAATGTTGTTTTATGGCACAAGTATGTGCGGCATGAAACAATCGCACAATATGTAGAGGGAGTAGAATAGTTGAAAGACAACGGGTTCAATATATACGGCATTGTGATTGATGGCATGAAGGGCTGCCTCAGGCATTAAAACCCCTACCTGTGCAGATATGCCAGTCTCATCAGATTCTTATTGTCCGCAGGTATCTGACTCAGGCCCCGGATATTTAAGCATCTCAGGAGCTGCTTAACCTCATAAACATTATCGCAAGGACAGATAAGGAAAGTTTCTGCAGAGCTTTCAATCAATGGTATGAGAAATACAAGGATATTGTCAATGAACGGATTCATGATAAACGGATCAAGCGCGCCACACCTCCATATATGCGACCGAAACTACGCAGCGTATACCTGAGCATAAAGCGTAACATGCCATTGCTCTGGACTTTTTATGACCATCCCGAAACAGGGCTTCCAAATACAAACAATGCGCTTGAGGCCGTTTTCTCCGACTTGAAAACAAAGGTCAGGGTTCATCGTGGAATTAGCGGGGAAAATAGAAAGAAACTAATAGATGAATATCTCAAAAGGCACTATTGAGACAATCAAGCCAGTTTGACTGCGGCCAATTTGATTCTGCATGGTTATCACCCAAAATGTCCACTTAGAATTTTTGCATTGCAATTCATCACCCAAAATATCCAACCTGCCTATTTCTGCCTTTCTTGGCATATTTTATACCTTAAGAATTACTTATGGTCCCGATTTGTATGAGTTTAATCCAGTGCTACATTTGTTTTAAAGTAAAGATACTGATTATGCTATTTGACAGGCGCGAAAAGTAAAAATAAATTATTATATGGATGAAGTTTTTTCGTGTCAAGGTAGTGTATATTTTAAAAATTTAATTTATCTTTGCTAAGGCTAAATTCACTTCTTTGGGAATTATGGATGAAAGCTATTAGATTAAATAACTACACAGATCCAATAAACTGACCAAATCGCCATATCATGGAAATCAAAGAGTTCGCACAAGACTTTCAGGAAAATATTAAGATGGCTGCAGAGATGAGTGGCGGTGACTACACTCAGGAACTCGCTTCCGCCATTCTTGAATACATTGAAGATAATGGGGAAGTTAATGCTCCTGAAATCTGCACCTTTCAGAAAACTCGTGCCAGATTGACGGCTTATGATTATAATGATGAAGCTGAATCTCTTGATCTCTTTTATCTGATAAAGGCGGAGACAATACTGGGTAAAGTCAACAATAGTAAAATTCAACAGGGATTCAATTACCTCATGTCGTTTTATCGTGAAGCGATGAATGAAACTTTGCTGAGAGCTGCCGATGTCAATAAAAACGATGAAATCGTAGAGGTTGCAAGGTTAATACAAAGCACAAAGGGTAATATCACACAACTGAGACTTTATGTTATTACAGATGGCATGACTGAGCCGACTGCGGTTCCTGATTCGATTGAATCTGAAGATGGCGATTCCGTTATTGAATACAATGTTTGGGACATACAACGTGTATTTCAACAGCATAATATTCGAGCTGGAAAGGAAAAAGTTGAAGTGGATTTTCCGACAGATTATAACACCGAGCTACAATGCCTGAAAATGAGCGATGACAATGAGTTCATAGACGCTTATATGGCGATTATACCAGGAGTTACACTAGCTAAAATATACAAGCGCTATCAGCAGGTGCTTCTTGAAAAGAATGTCAGAACCTTCCTGCAATTCAAAGGCAAGGTCAACAAAGGCATAAGAAAGACTCTTCGTGAAGAACCGGAGATGTTTTTTAGCTATAACAACGGAATATCGACAACTGCTTCTGAGATAGAACTGAAAGAAGTTGATGGATCGTTATATATAACTCGCCTTTACGACTGGCAGATTGTCAATGGCGGACAGACTACGGCTTCTATAGCTGCTTCTCTTTCGGACAAAGAAGTGGATTTAAGTAAGGTTTTTGTCCCCATGAAAGTAAGTGTGATTCGTGGTGAAGATAATGCTGACGCACTTGTAAAGGCAATATCCAATTCGGCCAATAGCCAGACAGCAATCAAAAATTCAGATTTCTCATCTAATGACACATTCTTGGTTGAATTAGAAGCCTTGAGCAGAAGTGAATGGGTGCCGAATGACAACAAGCGGCCAATTTGCAAATGGTATTTTGAACGTACGCGTGGACAATATTTGGATCAGCTAGCACAATTGTCTGGACTTAATGAAAAACGATTTAAAATAGAATATCCGAAAACGCAAAAAATAGGGAAAACATCTATTGCAAAGTTTTATTCTACATGGAAAATGCGTCCATTTGACGTTTGTAGAGGGTTAGAGGCAAACTATGCTTTGTTCGTTGCAGACGTTAAAAGAGAAAAACCGCTATTGTCTCCACGAAGCTATCATCATCTAATAGCAAAAGGTATACTGTTGAACACGATTGATTCGATTGTTAAATCCAAGCAACTAGGTGGATATAAGGCAGCTATGGTTACCTATATTGGAGCTTCTATAGCTTTCCTTTCTGACAGTAAGCTTAATTTGGACTATATTTGGGAGCACCAACGCGTTCAACAAGAAGTCGTCGATCAAATAGAAGCTTTGATTCCTTTAGTTTGGATGCATCTCACTACAAGCAGTTATCCAAGCGTATTGACATGGACCAAGAAACCAGAGTGTTGGAATCGTCTTAAACTAAAATTGGGCGATTATGACAAGTTTGATGATAGCCTTATGCAAGAAGAGATAAGTGATGACGGAGGCTGTCTTAACGAAGCACAGCGTGGCAGAATCCATGAGGCTGAAGGGTTTGAACCCGAATTTTGGTTCAGATTGGCTAACTGGGCAAAGACCTATGATCTTCTGACGCCTATTGACCGTAAAGCAGCATTTAATTTCGGTACAATGCGTTCTCGTAACAGGGGTATGAAATCTCTGAAACAAGCTCAATGCGCACTTAAGATAGTTGCAAAAGCTCGCGAACTCGGATTTGAAGGATAATTTCACCTAATAATAAGTCACCAGTAAATTATGGAAACATCATCTCTTCGTCAACGAGCCAAAAGGAAACTGATACGTGTTACATTTCCTGATGGCAAAGTGATTTGTTATGGTAATGTTACAGATACGTTCATTGCCGTACTGCGTGAAATTGGATCAGAACGTTTCCCGGATATAAAACTTGAATTATGCCATCTTCCGATGCTGACTCGTGAAGTATATCCTCGCTATAAGGAATGGATAAAACCAGTGTGTGACGGCTGGTATTTTAATGCTCAGTCCAATACAGACCAAAAATATATACAGCTACGCTCCATCAGTGATTCGTTGAATCTTGGTTTGAACGTGGAAATAGGCGAGGATTTTGAAAAACAAGATAATCCAAACAAGGCATGTGGGACAAAATCAAGGGGTAAACTGATGGTTAGGTTTTCTGATGGAGAATATATTGCCAATCAGAATACACTTGATACATTTCTAGAATGCCTTTGGAAGATGGGTATTGACGATATTATGCGAAAAGGAATTGAGTGGGGTGGGAAACCACTTATTACAAGCTATAAAGTGTCAAATAGGCAGGTTCAGGTCGATACAAATCGTTGGGCTATAATACCTAATACCACGAAAGATAAGGCAAAACTGCTTAGGGTGCTTGCTGTGCATCTGAGATTTAACATTGAGATAACGATTATTTGATGGATGTATCTCAGATCAAGCAGAACAACTTAGGTCTGCGGCTACATCAGGCAGAAGCTAAAAAGGAAATATTCAAAGCATGGGAGTCTAATGCATCGGTGATGCTTCAGATGCCTACTGGTACAGGTAAGACTTATCTTTTTATTTCAATTGTTAAAGACCTGTTAAGGGCTTACAAGACAGTTCGTAAGGAAATAAATATTCTTGTGGTTGCTCACAGAATGGAACTTATTGACCAGATTTCAGAGACACTTTCACGCTTTGATATTCCTCATGGTTTTATTCAAGGAGCAAGAGGACAACATTTGTGGAGACGAGTGCAGGTTGGGAGCATTATGTCGCTCCTTACCGAAAAGAACTATATGAATACTCAGCGACAGCGCTTTGACTATATCATTGTTGATGAGGCTCATCATTCCCTTGCAGATACTTATGTGCAGCTTTTCAATCTTTTCCCAGAAGCCAAAAAATTGGGAGTTACAGCTACTCCTTGGAGATTTAATCATGAGTCTTTTTTGAAATTGTACCAGACATTGGTTCAATCACGTCAGATTTCATGGTTCATTGAACATGGCGTACTTTCAGACTTTGATTATGTGTCCATCAAACCAGACTCAGAGATACAGCGTCTTGTTGACAGAACTAAGATTGCTCAGACAGGTGATTTTGTCAATGCGGATCTTGATACAATGTTTAATAGTATGCGTATCCGGTCAAAACTCTATGAATCATATGAAAAGTTTGCGCTGGGTCGTAAGGGTATAATATATGCAATAAATCGTACGCATGCTGCAAAAATTGCTGAATTGTATTCTAGGCATGGTGTGCATGCTGTTGCGATTGATTGTGAAACACCTAAAGATGAACGTCAATGTCTTATTACTCGTTTCAAGGCCGGAGATATTAAAGTATTGGTAAATGTTGATATTTTCACCGAAGGTTTTGATTGTCCAGATGTAAGTTTTATTCAGCTTGCCAGGCCGACGAGATCATTAGCTTTATATCTTCAGCAAGTTGGGCGTGGGTTGAGAGTATCGGAAGGTAAAGAAAAGACAATAATTCTTGACAATGTTGGTTTATATAATTATTTTGGGCTACCGGATGTCGATAGGAAATGGCAATATCACTTCAAAGGTCTGACAGATGTAGAACCGATTAACAACAATGTAATTGACGATTCGATATTACGAGAGCCAGAATATACCCTTATTGATGAATCGAAGTATGAGGAGGCTGATGAGCAGATGTTGGTAATACGTGGAACTCACCATGAAATAACTTCAGGTGCGAATTTGTCAGGTGATGTAAAGGGGGGACACAAAGCTCTTCCTATTGAAGAGTTTGAAATCGCAGATTATTATCTCGTAAGAGGCAATGAACTAAATTTCAAAATTTATCCTTTCGCAAAGAAGCGAGGAAAGCGAACAGAAGGAGTGGGCGGCTGTATGTATGAATATAATAGAACTAACAACCAGATAATCTTATGGAAAAATCCAGAACATAATGCTGCAATAATTAGAAAGGATACAAAGCTAAATGCGATAATTGCTTTTGCTGCAATGCTTCTTAAAATAGATATGTCTGTTGTTTATCAGATAGATAAGCTTGCACTTAGGTCTGGCAATGAGATAGGTGAAACTACGAGCTTGTTTGATATGTTGAAAATGCTCGGAAAGCTGCAGAAACAATATTAGTTTATAGCTTGGGTCTACCATATTGGTTGTCTGATTTCGAAGCAATGGGTGGGATTCTAAAGTTGAATTTTGGATAGTTCTGGAAATATGTCGGACCGTTACGACTATATTCAAGATGAGATAGATTTGCTTCAAGACCGCCTTGATGCAATGTCGGAATGGGAGGATACCTATGATGATCTGCACTTTTATGATAATGATATAGCCTGTGACGATGAGTGGTGAGTTGTTCATCGTTCGCGTCTGCTGGTTGTATTTATTATAAAAACATCCAGATACAAGCAAGGCTGTGTCGTTGGTTGCGACACAGCCTTGCTGTTTGATTTAGGTCGGGATTATTTATCTTCAGAAACGGTGGGGATGTCTGTTTTGCCCACTGTGTCCGTTTCGGGTGATTCGGATGGCAGAGTGCTGCCATTGATGATTTCGGTTGTGAGTTCATCGTTGCCCGGCGTGTATGTCACTCTGATTTCGTCGCCGGAATGCAGTTCGGATTCGATGATGAGTTCAGCCAGCTTATCTTCGAGATACTTCTGGATGGCGCGTTTCAGCGGGCGAGCACCGAATTGCGCATCGTAGCCCTTCTCGGCGATGAAGTCGCGGGCTTCGTTGGAGATGTTGAGAGTGTAGCCCAGCTCCTTGACCCGTTTGTTGAAGCCTGACAGCTCGATGTCGATAATCTTGAAGATGGCATCTTTCGACAATGGGTCAAACATGATTATGTCGTCGATACGGTTGAGGAACTCCGGTGCGAAGGCCTTGTTGAGTGCCTTGCGCAACACACCTTGGCTATATTCCTTGTCGTCGGCCGGACGCGATGTGAATCCGATGCCTCCGCCGAAGTCTTTGAGCTGTCGCGAGCCGATGTTGGATGTCATGATGACAACGGTGTTCTTGAAGTCTATGCGACGGCCGAGCGAATCGGTGAGCCGTCCTTCGTCCATTACCTGTAGAAGAAGGTTGAACACATCGGGATGGGCTTTCTCAATTTCATCGAGGAGCACGATGGAGTAGGGGTGTCGGCGCACTTTTTCAGTCAGCTGTCCGCCTTCCTCATAACCGACATATCCCGGAGGCGCTCCGACGAGACGCGACACGGTGAACTTCTCCATATACTCACTCATGTCGATACGGATGAGCGTGTCGGCCGAGTCAAACATGTATTCGGCGAGTTTCTTGGCGAGATGGGTTTTACCGACACCGGTCGGACCGAGGAAGAGGAATGTCCCGATCGGTTTGTTGGGGTCTTTGAGTCCGATGCGGTTTCGCTGGATTGCCTTGACGACTTTGTCGATAGCCGGATCTTGTCCGATAATGATGCTTTTAAGAGCCGGCGACATTTCTTTGAGGCGCTTGCCTTCGGCCTGAGCTACTCTCTGGACGGGCACACCGGTCATCATGGCCACTACTTCGGCCACTTTGTCGGCATCGACAGTCTCACGCATTGAGTTGAGCTGCTCTTCCCATTTTGTCTTCGCTTCCTGAAGCATTGCTTTGAGCTGCTGCTCCTTGTCGCGGTAGGAGGCTGCTTTCTCGAAATTCTGCGACTGCGCTGCCCGGAGTTTCTGAGCCGAGACTTCTTCGATGTGCTGTTCGAGCTGTTCGATTTCCTTGGGGACGGCAATGTTTGTCACGTGTACACGGCTGCCGGCCTCGTCCATGGCATCGATGGCCTTGTCGGGGAAGTTGCGGTCGGACACATAGCGCTCGGTGAGCTGTACGCATGCGTCGAGGGCTTCGGGTGTGTAGTTGACGTTGTGGTGCTCCTCGTATTTGTCCTTGATATTGTCGAGGATTATGCGTGTTTCCTCCGAGGTGGTGGGCTCGACCATCACTTTCTGGAAGCGGCGTTCGAGAGCGCCGTCATTTTCGATGTTCTTGCGGTATTCGTCGAGTGTAGTAGCGCCGATGCACTGGATTTCGCCGCGTGCGAGCGCCGGCTTCAGCAGGTTGGCCGCATCCATCGAGCCTGCGGCATTGCCTGCGCCTACTATCGTGTGGAGCTCGTCGATGAAGAGGATGATATCTCTGTTTTTCGACAGCTCGTCGAGTATAGCCTTGATGCGTTCCTCAAACTGACCGCGATATTTTGTGCCGGCCACGATTGAAGCCATGTCGAGCGACACCACGCGCTTGCCGAAAAGTATGCGCGAGACTTTGCGCTGGACAATGCGGAGAGCCAGCCCCTCGACGATGGCTGATTTGCCGACACCGGGTTCGCCGATGAGGACTGGGTTGTTTTTCTTTCGTCGGCTGAGAATCTGGGCGAGGCGCTCAATCTCGACATCGCGGCCGACGACCGGGTCAAGACGGTTTTCCTCTGCCGCAAGTGTCATGTCATTGCCATATTTGTCAAGCACCGGGGTGTCATTTCCGCGACGCTGGGCTGTGGATGGCTGATTGCGTTTGCGGTCAGACTGCGGAGCGCTATGGTTTTCAGGAGACTGGCGCGGGGGCATTTCGTCCTCGTCGTCTTCGTCGCCTGCAAACTCCGAGTTGAGTGCGGCAGGGATGTCAGCGTCGGCAGCGACAAGTCTGTAGAGCGCCTCGTAGGTTATGCCTGCGCGATTGAACGCCTCCATGAATTCAGAGTTCTGGGCATCGGAGTTGTGGAATATGGCCAACAGCAGATGAGTGGCGTCGACCTCGTTGCTTTTCAGCATTCGCGCTTCAAGCACGCTTAGTTTTATGATTCGTCCGGTAAGATCGCTGAGGCTCACCTCGTTGATGCCGACCGTTCCCTGATAGCCTTGTTCGGTTGCGGCATTGAACAAGGCCTTGTCAAGGTTCTCGCGCAACTCGTAGGCTGACATTCCTTTGGCGGCGCGGTCGACGAGGCGTGCGGGATTCCCCTCCATGTCTGTCAGAAGAGACAGAAGCAGGTGCTCAGGCATCACATAGCGGTTGTTGTGGCGAGCCGCCTGTTTTGGAGCATCGGAGATTATTTCTTTGAATTTTCTTGAATAAACGGTGTCCATATTGTTATTTTACCTTTCTTGATCTTGGTTAAGAGATGAATTGTAAGCCATCGAAGACCGGGCGATCGGGCGGTCGGCGGGCGTGTGGGAGAGAAGGTGGTGTTGTGGTTTTAGTCGTTTTTTGATGTGTCGGGCCACTGAAGCGTAAATATGATGATTGTCATAATGTGGCTGGCTCGGCTATGATTGATATAACAAAAACTGTGCCAAAGTCAGCCTTTATATTCTAATAACAATTAAAAAACATTTCTTGCTCTGCAAAGATACGATTTTTACAAAAAATTTCTTACCTTTGTCGGGAAAAATCCTTAGGATTTCATCGACTACACATTAATTATAAAGAAGAAAAAGTTTTTTCGAGGCCGTTTTTTCCGCATTGAATAATCTTCGGGGAATATCGGCCTCCGCATTGTAAAAGCTATGATTGAAGCAGACCGCATCATTAAAATCAATATTGAAAACGAGATGAAGAGCGCCTACATCGACTACTCGATGTCGGTGATAGTGTCGCGAGCCCTCCCTGATGTCAGAGACGGCTTGAAACCTGTCCACCGCCGTGTGCTCTTCGGAATGAACGAAATGGGCAATACGTCTGACCGCGCTCACAAGAAATCGGCCAACTGCGTCGGTGAGGTTATGGGTAAGTACCATCCACACGGCGACTCGTCAATCTACGGCACGGTAGTGCGTCTTGCACAGCCATGGGCCATGCGCTACACCCTTGTCGACGGTCATGGTAACTTCGGTTCTGTCGACGGTGACGGTGCAGCCGCCATGCGTTACACCGAAGTGCGTCTTGACAAGCTCGGTGAAGAAATGCTCGCTGATATTGACAGTGATACGGTGGACTTTCAGCGCAACTATGATAATACGCGCGATGAGCCGGTGGTTCTTCCCACCCGTTTCCCCAATCTGCTTGTAAACGGCGCTTCAGGTATCGCCGTAGGTATGGCAACCAATATGCCGACACACAACCTCGCTGAATCAATCAACGCGTGTGTGGCATACATCGACAATCCCGAAATCGATATCGAGGGACTGATGAAGTTTATCCCGGCTCCCGACTTCCCCACCGGTGGTACGATTTATGGCTACAACGGTGTGAAAGAGGCTTACGAGACAGGCCGCGGACGTGTTGTCATCCGCTCGAAAGCAGAAATCGAGGTCGAGGACAATCATGAAAACATAATAGTCACCGAAATCCCTTACGGTGTTAACAAAGCCGAGCTCATCACTTATATAGCGCAGCTTGTAAACGACAAGAAACTCGACGGAATCGCCGACATCAATGACGAGAGCAACTACAAGGGCATGCGTATAGTCATCAAGCTCAAGAGCGACGCCAACGCGAGTGTCGTGCTCAACAAGCTCTATAAGATGACTCAGATGCAGGCATCGTTCAGCGTCAACAATGTCGCGCTTGTCAACGGACGCCCCAAGACGCTCAACCTCAAGGAACTCATCAGTGAGTTCGTCAGCCACCGTCATGAAGTGGTCATCCGTCGCACTCAGTTTGAACTAAACAAGGCTCAGGAGCGTGCCCATATTCTTGAAGGACTTATCATCGCCTCGCAGAACATTGACGAAGTCATCAAGATCATCCGTGGCGCTTCCGACACTCAGAATGCCCGCGAATCGCTGAAGGCACGTTTCGGCCTGACTGATCCTCAGACAGCTGCTATCGTCGAGATGCGTCTGCGCCAGCTCACCGGTCTCGAACAGGATAAGCTCCGCAACGAATACGAAGCTCTTGAGAAAGAGATAGCCCGACTCGAACTTATCCTTTCCGACGAACACACCTGCCGTGAGCTCATCAAGGGTGAGCTTATCGAAATCCGTGACAAGTATGGCGATGCCCGCCGCACGGATATCGACTATACCGCAGGCGACTTCAACGCCGAGGATTTCTATGCCGATGATGACATGATCATCACCATCTCGCATCTCGGCTACATCAAGCGCACACAGCTCAGCGAATTCCGCGCACAGAACCGTGGCGGAGTAGGCGCAAAGGGTTCAGACACACGCAACGAAGACTTCATCGAGCATATCTACCCGGCATCGATGCATAATTATATGCTCTTCTTCACACAGAAGGGCCGTTGCTACTGGCTCAAGGTCTACGAGATTCCCGAGGGCGCGAAAAACTCGAAGGGTCGTGCCATCCAGAACATGCTCAACATCGAGCCTGACGATTCAGTCAAGGCATTCATCTGCACCAAGTCGCTTGGCGATGCCGATTTCGTGCGCACACACAATCTCGTGTTCGCGACCAAGAAGGGCGTGATCAAGAAGACACGTCTTGAGGCTTATTCACGTCCGCGTGCACGTGGCGTCAATGCCATTATCATCCGTGAAGGCGATGAGCTGCTTACAGTTGAAATGACCGATGGAAACAGCGAAATCCTTCTCGCCAACCGTAACGGCCGTGCCATCCGCTTCCCCGAAAACAAGGTGCGTGAGATGGGCCGTATGTCGGCCGGTGTTCGCGGCATGACTCTTGACAATGATGACGATGAGGTCGTAGGCATGATATGTATGCCGGAAGGCACTGCCAACGATGTCATGGTGCTGAGTGAACGTGGCTATGGCAAACGCACTCCTCTCGACACAGAAGTGACAAATGAAGCAGGAGAGACCGAGAAAGTCCCTGTCTATCGTGTGACCAACCGAGGCGGTAAGGGTGTCCGCACCATGAATATCACGGAAAAGACCGGTCGCCTTGTCGCTATCGAGAGCGTCAATGACGACAACGACCTTGTGATTATCAACAAGAGCGGTATCACTATCAGAATCCATGTGGCCGACATCCGCGTGCAAGGCCGTGCGACACAGGGCGTGCGTATCATCAATCTTGAGAAACGCAACGACACTATCGCGTCGGTATGCTGCGTCGATTCCGATCCGGAGGAAGAAGTCGAGGAAGTAGAGGCACAGGAAGTTGCCCCCGAAAATCCTGCCGACGGAGTTCTTGTTTTCGATGATTTGGAAGAAGATGAGATTATCGAGGACGACGATATTGATGAGGAAGATTCCGATATCAGTGATGACGAGGCCTGACCTCATCGGGAAAATCAGGTAAAATAACAATTCAGAATTTAATAATTTAATCCCCTAATACTAATAAATCTATTATGAAAAAAATCTGCGTCTTAACCGTGGGACTTCTCACCGCAGCTTCCATGACCGCACAGGTGGCCGTGGTTAAGGAAGCCGAGAAAGCATTCAAGAGCGTTGATAGCTATGCAGCCTATCAGAAAGCACTTCAGGCTATCACACCTGCATTTTCAAATTCTGAAACCGCTAAGGAAGCCCAGACCTATTGGATTCCCGGTAAGGCCGGTTTCAAACTCTACGACGATCTTTTCGCCAAGAAGACTTTCGGTCAGGATGTAAACATCATTGACATGAGCAACGCTCTTCTCGACGGCTACAACTATGGAATGAAAGCTCTGGATGTCGATACCGTTGTTGACGCAAAAGGCAAGCAGAAGACTAAATTTTCAAAGGATATCGTGAGCCAGATAGCCGGTCATGCAAATGACTTCCTCAATGCCGGTGCGGCTTATTGGGAAGCTCATGACTACAAGAAGGCTTATGAGGCTTTCAATGACTACCTTGAAATTCCCGCCAATCCCCGTCTCGGAAAGAACGCGCCCGCAGCACTTCCCGACTCAACTTCTACACAGATAATGTACAACTGCGCGCTTGCCGCATGGCAGGCCGAGATGCTTGACAAGGCAGCCGCAACTTTCGACGCTCTTCTTGCTAAGGGTTATGACGACCCGAATGCATACGACTATGCTTATAGTGTGGCCTATCAGATGCAGGACGAACCCCGTAAGCTCAACTATTCGCAGCTGGCTCTTGACAAGTTCGGCACTTCAGATCCCAAGTTCCTTCAGCGTGTTGTCAACAGCTACATCGAAAGCAAGGATTTCGACAAGGCCAAGACCATGCTCAGCAATGCAATTTCAGCCGATCCCAACAATGCTGCCTACTATCTCTCGCTCGGCGTGCTCCTCGAACAGCAGAATGACTACAAGGGTGCGAAGGAAGCATATATGAAGGCTGTGTCTATTCAACCGGAAGGTGCTCTCAACAACCTCTACTATGGCCGTATGCTCGTGCAGGAATACAATGACCTCGATCAGGGTGCTGCAAACATGTCACAGCAGGAATACAACAAGTATAACTATGAGACCATGCGTCCCATCATCCTTGAGGCTGTCAAGTATCTTGAAAAAGCTTATCAGCTTGACAACGAACAGACAGATGCCCTCCGCTATCTTAAGAACATCTACTATGTGCTCAACGATGGCGACAACCTCCTCCGTGTCGAAGGTCTCCTCGGCAAGTAATCTTTCTGTCAAATCCACAGTCGAGTCTCCGCATATGAGATGTCCCGATTCAGTTCGGAGGACATCGCGGACTATGTGACTGCCGATTATAACCGTTTGAGCCGTGGCACGATTCCGGATTGATAATCATATTACCGGACAGTGCCACGGCTTTTATCTATATATATCACCAGACAAAATGACATCAACCACATCATCAGTCCAGTCGACACTCAGTCAGTTTGACAGCGCTCTCGGCAAATGCCGTGAGGTTTTTGTCAACAAGCTTGTCGACTATGGCGCATCATGGCGCATCATGCGTCCACGTTCGATAACAGACCAGCTTTATATCAAGGCCAAGCGCATACGCACCCTTGAAGAAGGGGAGGCCATGGTCGATGAGGGAATACTCGGCGAGTTTATGGCCATCGTCAATTATGGGCTCATAGGCCTGATACAGCTTCAGCTCGGTTATGCCGACGAGTCGGATATCGATTCGGACGAAGCCACAGCCCTTTATGACCGTTATGCCGCCGAGGCACGTCGGCTGATGGAGGCCAAGACCCACGACTACGGAGACGCATGGCGCGGAATGAGGGTGAATTCCTACACGGATTTTATTCTGACCAAACTTCAGCGCGTCAAGGAAATCGAAGGCAATGGCGGGGCAACAACCGTCTCCGAAGGAATTGATTCGAACTATATGGATATTATCAATTATGCCGTCTTCGCCATCATCAAACTTACTCAGCAGGCTTAATGCTCTCTACCATCCCGCGATGGTATGGACTGTCCGTGTGGTCATCGGGGCGGTCTTTGTCGTGTCGGGATTTGCCAAAAGCATAGACCCTTGGGGAAGCTATTATAAAATATACGAGTATCTTGATGTGTGGGGCTGGGATATCCCGTCTGCGCTCGTGGTGCTTGCCGCTTTCGCCTTGGGAGGCTTTGAATTTGTGTGGGGATGCTTGTTGTTATTAGGGTGTTATCGCCGTGTAGCGGTGTGGCTTCTGCTGCTTATGATGGCATTCATGTTGCCTCTGACCCTCTACATAGCCGTCGCCGACCCTGTGGCCGACTGTGGTTGCTTCGGTGACTTTTGGATTATCTCGAATACGGCGACTTTTCTAAAGAATATTATCATCACACAGTTGCTGCTTTATCTCGCAGTGTTCAACAGACGGGTCGACGGACTGTTTTTCCCATATGTACAATGGGTGGTTGGCGGACTTGTGACGCTCTATATCGTCATCATTTCAATGGTCGGATTCAATGTGCAGCCGCTTATTGATTTCAGGCGTTTTGAACCGGGCGTTTCGCTCATGCCTTCCGATAATGATGGCGACGAAGATTCGGAAATGGATGTGGACTATGAGTTCATATATGAAAAGGATGGCAGGGAGCAGAGTTTCACCATTGACAATCTTCCGGACTCGACATGGACGTTTGTTGACCGTAGGGTAATCGGTGGAGGTTCTGAGGAGCTTGCCGACGGATTTTCTGTCATAGCCGACGGCGAGGATATCGCAGCCGATATTATTTCGCCGGATTCGGAGCAATTTCTGGTTACAGTCCCCGATATGCGAGGGGTCGATCTGTCCTATACCTATCTCCTGAACGAACTCAATAAGTTCATCACCGGACGCGGTGGCTCGATGGTCGCTATTGTCAACGGTGACGACGATGATATCGAGTGGTGGCGGGATGTCTCGATGGCCTCCTATCCGATATATAGCGCAGAGCCTACGATGATCAAGGAGCTTGCGCGCGGTCGGGCTGCCATAGTCTATCTGAAAGACGGGGTGGTGGAGTGGAAGCGTACGCTTTCGTCCATTTCTTATCCAACGGTAACAGGTACTCCTGCCGGCGAACTGCTGTCGGTGCTTGATCCTGAACCGACCTATTACCTGTATCTGCTCTCCATTACGTTTGCAGGTATAATATTCATTACAATGGTGCTTGACCGCAGCGGACGCTTGGTCGCATGGCACATCCGCTATCACCGTCGTCGAAAACAACGGTGGAAGAAAGAACCAAATTCTGACGAAGCGCAACTTTAATCCACGGCGGATTGTTAAGAACATAAAACGTTCTCGACAATCCGTCGTTAATTTTAAGCCTATAAATAACGTTAGCATTATGTCAGCTCACGGTTCATCTTACGGCAAACCGGATTTGAATCCCGTCGATTTCGAATCAGGAGGATTTGCCAAGCATATTTTCTATTCAGCGCGTCAGGCGCTCCGTCATCATGCCACCGGTGGCAATGTACTTATCTTTGCCACTTTGCTTGCGCTTATCGTAGCTAATATTCCGGGCATCAACGGACTCTATGCAGACTTCTGGAATCAGGAAATGCGTCTGCAAGTGGGGGATTTCAATGTCTTTTCCCACGGAGGTCATCCGATGACTGTCATTCAGTTTATCAACGATGCGCTCATGGCCCTGTTTTTCTTTACGATAGGTCTTGAAATCAAGCGTGAGGTGCTCGTTGGTGAACTTTCGTCGTTCCGACAGGCTCTTTTGCCTATCATGGGCGCGATTGGCGGTATGATTTTCCCTGTGGGGCTATTTCTTCTTCTTTCGGCAGGTACTGACTATATTGACGGTGCTGCCATTCCGATGGCAACCGATATCGCATTCTCGCTTGGAGTGCTTGCCATCCTCGGTTCTCGTGTCCCGCTTTCGCTTAAGATATTCCTGACCACACTTGCGGTTGTCGATGATATAGGTGGTATAATTGTCATAGCCGCATTCTATTCGACTCATATAGACCTCGCGTTTATCGGATATGCGGCTGTCGGGCTGGCAGTTCTTATCGTCGGAGGTGGCTTGCTTAAGATTCAGAGTAAGATTTTCTATGTGCTTGTCGGCGGCATAGTCTGGTTCTTCGTTCTCAATTCCGGAATTCATCCGACCATTGCCGGAGTTCTTGTTGCATTCTGTGTGCCGTCCGTGCCGGTCTATGCTCCGGGCAAATATGTCAAGATAATCCGTCGGTCAATCCGTAATTTCGATGAGGCCGACGACGAGGAACTTGGCAACGGAAAATTGCTCAACCATGAGGAGATGGACTGGCTTAAGGAAATTGAAAGCGCTTCCGACAAGGTTATTTCCCCTCTTCAGGATCTTGAAGATTCGCTTCATCCTGTCGTCAACTTTCTCATCATTCCGCTTTTCGCTTTTGCCAATGCCGGTATCTATCTGCTCGACATGAATCCCATGACACTTGTTTCGGGTATAAGTCTCGCTATTATTATCGGTCTTGTTGTCGGTAAATTTATCGGCATCCTGCTTTTCTCATGGCTGACTGTCAGGTTCAGGCTCGCTCCTATGCCCGAAGGCTCTGATTGGAAAATGATAGCGGGAGTGGCTATGCTCGGTGGCATCGGCTTTACGGTTTCGCTATTTATCGCCAATCTCTCCTTTGGTAGCGGAGACGCGTCTGCCCTTGCACTGCTCAATGATGCGAAGCTTGGCATTGTGGTTGGCTCGCTTCTTGCAGGTGTCATAGGCTACTTGATTCTTGCCCGTACACTTCCCTCGTCAGACGATGGCAGGGATGAAGTTTAGAAATATCGTGTCGGGTTGATGTGTCGTCGCTCCACTGATTTCACCTTATTTACTAAGAGCGCACCGGCCGGTGCGCCCTTTTGTTATTTCATGGAAAATGTCTAAATTTGCATCTGTATGCAGAACATGACACGCAGACAATGGCTATTTCGTGTCGGCGGTGCGGTAGTCGTGCCGTCGTTGCTTTCATCGTGCCGTCCCGGAATTTCTGGTAATGTCAATGAGGTGGGCGAGCGCCTTTCACAAGCCTATGTCCCGCTCAAACCGAACGATTGTGTGGCTTGCGACAATTGCATGCCATGCCCATATGGAATAGATATCCCATCCAATCTCATTTTTGCCGACCGGGCTATTCAGGACGGATATATGCCGGGAGCTCTTGATGATGAGGACTTCTCTGTTAAGGGCAAAAGATTCCTTGAACTTTATGAGGACCGTATCCCGGACAAGGCTCAGACACAACGCTGCATAGGGTGTGGGGAATGTCTGGGCGCATGCCCCGTCGGGATAGATATTCCTGATCAGATGTCTAAAATAACCGCGCTTACGGATGTGTTGCGCGATTTACGTTGTCAGCAATTGTGATTGGTATGGCTTCTGTTTTAAGGTTATCACGGATTGTGGTATCAGTTGTGATTTTTGCGCTGATTACAGCGTTGTTTGTCGATTTCGGCATGGAGATTCCTGCGTTTGCCGCTTGGCTGGCTAAAGTGCAGTTTTTGCCTGCCGCCATGTCATTTGCAATCACGACTTTCGTTGTATGGCTGATTGTCACGTTGATTTTCGGACGCATTTACTGTTCGACATTTTGTCCATTGGGATTTTTTCAGGATATATGTTCGCGTTTGCCAAGGCTTGGCAGGCGTAAACCTGCATGGTTTTACCATTACAGTCTCCCGATGACGCGTTTGCGTCGCATCACCCTCTTCATAGTGGTGCTTTCAATCATACTTGGAATTTCGGCTGTGTCTTCACTGCTTGACCCCTATAGCATCTACGGGCGTTTTTCGCTCTATGTTTTGAAACCCTTATGGGCTTTTGTGCTCAATCTATGGAGTGCGGTCGATTCAGCTCCCGAGATTAGGATTGCGCTGGCATCTGTTGCAGGAATTGCACTGGCATTACTGACGATGGCTGTGATCGGTGCGGTGGCATTTAAAAATGGCCGTACATTTTGCAACACGGTGTGTCCTGTGGGCACTACTCTCAGCTTTATATCGCATTATTCAATATTCCGTATCGACATAAATACCGACAAATGTATCCAATGTCGCAAGTGTGAACATCTGTGCAAGGCTTCGTGCATAGACCTTACGAGTCATGTCGTCGACATGTCGCGTTGCGTGGTCTGTTTTGACTGTCTTTCGGATTGTCCGAATGATGCCATATCCTATACATATAACCGCCATCAGCTGTCGATTCCATTGATGCAGCGTGTGAAGGATTCCGTGGCCGGCTCTGCTGCTGGCATGACTGACAGTCGTGTCGGTGTTTCTGATGCGAAACGGCATCCTGTCGACCGACGACGCTTCCTGTCGCTTGGCCTTATGGTGGCGGCGACACCCGCAGTGGTGAAGGCTTCGGATGTTGCCGCAAAGATTGACGGTATGCAGATTTCACGTCAGCACCGCAATCTGCTTCCCGTCACGCCTCCCGGTCTGAAGTCTCGGCGTGAATTCCTTGACAGGTGTACATCGTGTGGGCTTTGTATCTCTCGTTGCCCGCAGAAGGTGCTGAAAGTGGCTGTTTCGGAATACGGACTTCTCAGGGCGCTTCATCCTGTAACGGACTACGACGAGTCGTGGTGTGAATATAACTGCACTATTTGTTCGAATATATGTCCTACAGGAGCGTTGCATCCTCTTACCGTGGCCGAGAAGCACAGGTCGAGGGCCGGACTTGCATACGCCGACAGCTCATTGTGCATATCGCATACGGAAGGAGTTAAATGCGGCGCATGTTCGCGGCGTTGCCCTTCGGGTGCAATTGTGATGACAGGCGGTGATTCGGGTCAAAGGCCTTATCCTGTGGTTGACGCGAATAAATGTATCGGTTGCGGTGCGTGTCAGTATGTCTGTCCGTCGCAGCCTAAGGCTATAAAGGTCGGAGGGCTTGCCTGAGATTTAAGCTTTTTTGAATAAATATCCACACATTAAAAAAATACTATCAAATCATCTTCCAGATATGAAACAATATCTTGAATTGCTCGACAAGATTATGAAAGAGGGTGTAGACCGAGGCGATCGCACCGGCACGGGCACACGAAGTATATTCGGCCATCAGATGCGGTTTGATTTAAGCGAAGGCTTCCCTCTGCTCACCACCAAGAAACTACATCTGAAGTCAATCATCTATGAGCTTCTATGGTTTCTGAAGGGAGACACGAATGTCAGATATCTTCAGGACAATGGTGTCAGAATCTGGAATGAATGGGCTGGTCCCGACGGTGAACTCGGCCCTGTCTACGGCTCGCAATGGCGGTCATGGCCTGATTACAATGGCGGACACATTGACCAGATTTCAGAAGTCATCAGGACAATCAAGGAGAATCCTGAATCGCGCCGCATCATAGTGAGCGCATGGAATGTAGCCGCTCTTCCCGACATGGCGTTACCTCCGTGCCATCTGCTGTTTCAGTTCTATGTAGCCGACGGCCGTCTCTCGCTCATGCTTTATCAGCGGAGCGCCGACTGTTTCCTTGGTGTACCGTTCAACATTGCCTCCTACGCTCTGCTTCTGATGATGGTGGCACAGGTGACCGGATTGAAACCCGGTGAGTTCATCCATACTCTCGGTGACACACATATCTATCACAATCATTTCGAACAGGTCGCGACCCAGCTTGCACGTACTCCCGGCAAACTGCCGGTCATGCACATAAATCCGGATATAAAAGACATTTTTGATTTCAAGTATGAGGATTTCGAGCTTCGCGATTATGAAGCCCAGCCACATATAAAAGCGACAGTTGCAGTATGACAGACCAAAATCCATTATTCGAACCGACCCGGTCATCATTGTATGGCTCAGCAATGAAACCTACAATCATTGTTGCATGCACAAGAAATTTTGCGATAGGGCGCGGAGGCGATCTGTTGTTTCATATAAGTGACGATTTGAAACGCTTCAAGGCATTGACAATGGGCCATCCTATAATTATGGGACGTAAGACCTTTGAGTCTTTTCCAAAGGGGGCGCTTCCCGGCCGACGCAACATTGTCGTGACGCGTAATCCTGCCTACGCTGCCCCCGGGGTTGAGACAGCGTCGTCGCTTGAAGATGCAATGGCTTTGTGCGACCCGACGGAAGAAAGCTTTATAATAGGAGGTGGGGAAATCTATCGGCAGGCTCTCCCGCTGGCCGGAAAAATCGAACTTACGCTTATCGATTCTGCTCCGGAAGATGCCGACACTTATTTCCCGGAGCTGTCACCGGACGAGTGGACGCTTCCAGCATCGCCTGATTTTAATGAGACAGATCAGCGTAGCGGTGTCCGTTATGCTTTCCTGACATTACTGCGCCGTTGAATTGGAAGATATATTAAAGCCGGCCATCGACATGGAGTTCAAGCTCTGTCGGTGGCCGGCTTTTGTGGTATGTCTTGTCAGCGGATTATTATCTATATTGGGGCAGGAGTGGGACGGGGAACTTCGAGAAAAGAGTCTGCACGGCTTCTGCTATGCCTTGGAGATTTCTGAATTGAGAATCGCCGTTGTCAAGAATAGTCCCTACAGATGCTGAGAATAATGGAGTCTTTGTGTCGATATTGACCATGTCCATCGTAAGTACACCTTCGCGGTATATACCTGTTATGACCTGTGCGTTGGAGTAGTATCCGGGCCAGTAATATCCTCTCGGGTATATGAACCACGGTGCGTATCCTCCATAGAAAGGTCCCCATGTGTAGGGGTATGCTCCCGGCGGGATTGCCGGTTCGGTCGCTATTTCTTGCCGGACAGTCAGTCCGATATTGATTAATAATGGAGACGACGGGTCTTCTGTAAAACCTCGTTCTACCATCTGTTCGCGGATGGCCGCAGTGATGTTGTAATACGTCACCATTGCCATTCCCGGTGGTAGTTTGCCTTCGTCTGAAGTCACAATCCTGAACGTCCGGTAGTCCCTCAGATTAGCATCGTTATAAGTAGTGCTTGTCACAAGATTAAACGGGGTGCATCCTGTCAAGACTGCTACAACAAACAGTAGGATTCCTAATAACTTTTTCATAAACAATGCGTTATTTTAAATAATTGATACTTAGAGAACATTTTTGGTGTTGAAATGGTTGTATATTTTGGTTTTTAAACATTTTAAATTTGTTTAATTCGTCACTATGATATATTTTTGAACCATAAAACTAATGATTTGTTAATTTGTTTATACGAGTCTTAACAAAGTGAAATTTAAGATTTGTATGATTCCGTAAAAGAAGATACTAACATTCTCATACCCTAAACCTAATTTATGATGGACGAAATTACCGACCTTTTCGACAGGTTGCTCCAGCATTGCGGGAGTGCCGATATTGCCGAGGCGGAATTTAAAAAACTGATTCATGAAGACCCTGAGCTGAAGGCGGCTTACCGTGAATGGTGCGATGAAGTCGGCAGTTCGGAAAAAAAAGGTTTTCTTGATTATTGCGAGGAATACTTTGAATCTCAGGACCAGATCTGGGATAATTTAAAAGATGACTACGAAGATGAATGACAACAATCGGGTTTCCTCTCTCCGGCGTTTCCCTGCCGAATGGGAACGACACGACTGTGTGCTGCTCGCATGGCCGCATGAGGATACCGACTGGAACTATATTCTTGACGATGCGCGCAGATGTATCGGAGATATAGTCCGCGCCATATCGCAGGAGGAGTGTGTGATGCTTGTCGGTCCTGCCGACCTCTGTCTGCCGTCAATCAGGGAGCAGGGGTTTGACCCAAGACGCGTAAGATTTGTCGACGTTGAGACCAACGATACGTGGGCGCGTGATTTCGGTGCGCTGACAGTTGAAGTCGACGGTTCTCAGCGTCTGCTTGATTTCAAGTTCAACGGCTGGGGATTGAAATTCGCCGCCGACCGTGACAATCTGATAACGTCGAAACTTGACCGGCTCGGAATGTTTTCGTGTGATGTCGAGAATCGCCTTAATTTTGTGCTCGAAGGCGGCTCTGTCGAGTCGGACGGCGACGGAACTTTGCTGACCACAGCCGAGTGCCTTTTGTCGCCAAACAGAAATGGCGAATGGGGTCGTGAACAGATTTCCGGCTATCTTGCCGAGGCATTCGGTTTCACGCATCAGCTTTTCCTTCACCACGGAGCTCTAATTGGCGACGACACCGACAGCCACATTGACACTCTTGCCCGTCTTGCGCCGTCTTACACGATTCTTTATTGCGGTGCAGGCGATCCTGACAATCCAAATTATGAGGAACTGGTGAAAATGCAGGAGGAACTGGCCACATTGCGGACTCCTCACGGTATGCCATATAATCTGGTGGAGCTCCCGTTGCCTGACACCGTTGAGATGGATGGTGAGATACTCCCAGCGACATATGCCAATTTCCTTATTACGCCAACGCGCATTCTGCTGCCTGTTTACGGACAGGCTCAGAAGGACTATCTTGCGTCGCAGGTGGTGAAAATTGCCTTTCCCGACCATGAGGTTGTCCCGATTGACTGTGTTCCGCTTATCCGGCAGCATGGCTCGCTCCATTGCGTGACGATGCAGTTTCCTGCCGGAGCAGTCGCCGGTATTAAAAATAATGAATGGACAGACACAACTACTCTTGATTGAAAATGAAAATAGGATTAATACAGCAGCATAACACTTCCGATATTGAAAACAACCGTCGCCGTCTGGGTGAAAAGGTCGTAGAACTGGCGCGTCGTGGAGCAGAACTTGTGGTTCTTCAGGAGCTTCATGATTCGCTCTATTTCTGTCAGGTCGAGAATGTTGACAATTTTGATCTTGCCGTATCGCTCGACTCTCCGACAGTCGATTTTTATTCTGAAATCGCGCGTCAGAGCGGTGTGGTGCTTGTGACTTCTTTATTTGAGCGCCGGGCAGCCGGGCTTTACCACAACACCTCTCTTGTCTTTGACACTGACGGCTCGATTGCAGGAAAGTATCGTAAAATGCACATTCCGGATGATCCTGCGTATTATGAAAAATTTTATTTTACCCCCGGGGATCTCGGGTTTAAACCGATTGACACCTCGCTTGGTCGTCTTGGAGTCCTCGTCTGCTGGGATCAATGGTATCCTGAGGCCGCACGTCTGATGGCGATGAATGGCGCGCAGATGCTCATCTATCCTACAGCCATAGGTTGGGAAAGCAGCGACACGCCCGACGAGAAGGCCCGTCAGCGGGAAGCTTGGATTACGGTACAGCGCGGACATGCTGTCGCAAACGGTCTGCCTGTCGTGACAGTCAACCGTGTCGGCCATGAGCCAGATCCGTCAGGAGCTACCAACGGTATCACTTTCTGGGGTTCAAGTTTCGTCGCCGGACCGCAGGGTGAGATAATTTATCTTGCACCTGACGATGAAGAAACCATGACCATTGTCGATGTCGACATGAAGCGCTCCGAGCAGGTTAGGCGCTGGTGGCCTTTCCTTCGTGACCGTCGTATAGAGAACTATGGCGATATAACCCGCCGTTTCATTGACTGACATTCAATCCAATTTCATCGGCTGTTGAAAAAGACAAATCCTTTTGTCACCACATCTGGTGACTATCTTTCCGTGCTTCTGTCGCTATGGCTTCCCCGCTATGGCTGGCTTGTCGTCACCCCGATACTGATTTGCGGTGTCTTAGGGGCTGTTTTCGACGAGCGTCTTATGTTGGTTGCATTGATGCTTCTGTTTATAGTCGTGCCAATGCTTATGTCGTTTCTCTATACATATTACATGCTCACACCCGAAGCGCGTCGTGCGGTTGTCAGAAAGGTCGTTGAGATTGACGAGGGACGTTCCATAAGGTTGACTTATCTGCCCGACGAGAAATCGGAGGATACGGAAAAACGTTCAAAGCGCATGCTCTTGCCGATTGCACAGAATGAGGATGTCGAGCCTCCGATGCCTGCGCTTCCCATACCGGCTCCGGAGAATATTGACTGGAGCGAGGTGCTTGGTGTAAAATATACATCTCGTTTCACGGTCTATATTCTGCGAGGTCAGCGTCTGACATTCCTGCTGATACCTCATTCCGCGATTAAATCAGTCGAAAAAGCTGTGGCCGACAGCGAGGGGTAGTTTTCGTGCAGATATTGTCGATTGTTGCTGACAGACTTTGGAGTGAAAGGATTGTTTGTTCCGTCATTCAAATGATAGTGTGAAAATTAGCATAATTTTATAAAAAATATTGTCTGGTTTCCCGAATTCATGCTATATTTGCATCGGTTCGGATAATAGAACTGCAATTTCACTACGTCAGTATATAACATATCATACAATTCATACAATCTCCAACCCTAAATAAAAATTGTCATGACATCACCTCGCAGCAAAGTTTACGGGCTGATCGGGTTTCCGCTCACCCATTCATTCTCGATGAACTATTTTAACAATATGTTTGAATCTGAGAATATCGATGCTGAATACGTCAATTTTGAAATTCCTGATATCGGTGACCTCATGGAGGTCGTTTCCGAAAATCATAATCTTGCAGGGCTTAATGTGACCATCCCTTATAAGGAGCAAGTGATTCCATATATGGATGAGATGGATTCGGAAGCTGCGCTTATAGGTGCGGTTAATGTAATCAAGATTATTCGCGGCAAGAACGGCGATATAAAGCTGAAAGGTTATAATAGCGACGCTATGGGATTTCAGAATTCAATAGCTCCATTGATTAACAATAAACGCAACCGTGCCCTTATTCTCGGGACAGGAGGTGCGTCAAAGGCCATCTATCGTGCGTTGGTAAACCTTGGAGTCGATCCGGTGTTCGTGTCGCGCAATCCTGAATCCGGCGAACTCGCTTATTCCGACCTTACTCCTGAAATAATGGAGAGCCATAAGGTGATTGTCAATTGCACTCCTTTAGGAATGTATCCCAATGTCGATCGCTGTCCCGATATTCCATATGACTTGCTGACATCCGAACATCTCTGTTACGATCTGATTTATAACCCGGATGTGACTACTTTCATGAAGAAATCGCGTGCGAATGGGGCGGAAGTCAAAAACGGACTTGAGATGCTTCTGCTGCAGGCGTTTGAATCTTGGAATATCTGGAATCTCTGATTCTGTCTCACTCATAAAAACATTCTTGGGAACTGAGTGGAGCAGATGCCTGATGGATGCATCTGCTCCCGCTGTTCCCGTAGTTTGCATGCCGACTGCCAGTCGGCGATAAATACCTCTCTTCATCATGCGCCTTTCACTGATGCCGCTTCTGCCGTTTACCATTGTTTTCATACTTGGTATTTTGCTGGAAGGGTTGGGTGTGGGCGCTTGTTTTATGCTTGTGCCATTGATTGCAGCGGTAGTGTTGTGGCGCTATAGACAGCCCTATGGAGTGCTTATGTGCTTTGGGTTGCTGTCAGGATTTGCATTGAGTCTTGTGAACCGTCCGGCATCGTTTCCGGTGGAATTATCATGCGTTACGAACCATTATTCCGCCGTGGCTTTAGAAGTGAAGTCCTATGAGCCGTCGCAGGTCATAATAGCCAGAATCGACAGTTGCGGTGAGTCAGCCGTGATTCCGTTTATAGCGAAGCTTACCGTTCCGTCTTCTCTCCCGGATGTCGACGAATGTGATCGTTTCAGATTTTCGTCGTCACTTTCGCCATTGGTTTCCAACCTTGATTTGCCTGACGAGGTTGACTACGACGGGCCGTTGCGTCGCATGGGGGTGGTCAGTCAAGGCTTTGTCCGTCCAGACAGTATGGAGATTATAGGCGGAGAGCCGGGGCTGATTAACGACATAAGGCGTTTGCGCTCGGACGTGATACTTGCGATTGTCAGGTTGCCGGTCTCTGATGGTGTCAGGGAATTTCTGTGTGCGACTGTCGCAGGTGACCGGTCTATGCTGACAGCTGATATGCGTGAAATCTTTTCATCGACGGGGCTTTCGCATATTCTTGCGCTCAGCGGACTCCATACCGGCCTTCTGGCTTGGATAATGTCGGTGGCGCTTTTTCCGCTCTACATTGCCGGTCTGCGAAAGCTTCGTATCATGATTCTGCTGACTGCTCTCTGGGGATTTGCTGTGATGACCGGGATGCCTCCGTCGGTCGTGCGGTCGGTCATAATGGCAACTGTTTTTCTTCTTGCCTATTCATTTCAGCGCACACGCACCCCGTTTAATTCGCTTTGTGTGGCAGCCTTGGTCATACTCTCATTTTCGCCACGGGCGGTCTATACGGTCGGTTTCCAGATGTCATTTCTGGCTGTGGCCTCCATACTTGTCTTTGCCGGAAAATTCAACCCCTTTCCGCGTCGCAGACGCTTGTTGCACACGCTTGCCGCTTATCCTGCCGTCACGTTGGCTGCTATGGCCGGTACGGCTGTTGTAAGTGCTGCTTATTTCAACGTTGTCCCCTTGATGTTTCTTCCGGCTAATTTTATAGGGGCATTGCTGCTCCCTCCGGTGATTGTCTGCGGGGTGGTGATGCTGGCTGCCGGTGCGTTCGGTCTGACACTTATGCCTGTCGCGTGGTTGACCGACATGTTGTTCGGACTGCTTTCCGACACAGCAGTCTTTATGGCCGGGATATCCGGAGCGGTTGTGAGAGATGTGTATGTCGCTCCATCGGTTGTTATCGTGTGGTTTCTTTCTTTGATTCCTTTGGGATTATGGCTTTATCGCAGGCGCATTGTCTATGCCGTTGCATCTGTGTTGTGTTTTTGTTTCTCAGGTGTCACATTTGTCTATGCAGGTCCGCGGACAGACAATGGTATGGAAGCTTATATTCCACGTTCGCTACATCACACTTCGCTTGTCGTGCGTGACGGCAATAGGATGAGGATTTTTACCACACTACCGGCGCATAGGCATTCTGAGATTCATGATGAATATTCACGCAGGTATCGGAAATATATGCTGAAGCGCAACATTGATTCGCTTCTTGTCAGGACTGTTTCACCGTCGGTGGAGGAAGTTGTTGATGTTGGCGGGACACGTTTCCTGCTGTTGTATGGCGACCGGACGACGCAACGCAATCATTCGGCAGTTGCGGATTCAGCCGGCATGATTGATTATCTTGTGGTTTGTGCCGGTTTCAGAGGGGATGTTGTCGAAGCGGTCGCTTGCGTGTCGCCAGACTCCGTTTTGCTTTCCTCCGACCTGAACAACCGTAGGCATGACCGGTATATGGAAGAACTGCTTGAAGCCGGAGTCTCTGTAAGGTCAATAAAAAACTCTCCGTTCAGATTATGAACGGAGAGCCGATATGAGTTGATTTTACATTGTTTCGTATGCGCCTTTTGCGAGGAGTTCGCGGTAACCGAGGTTGAAGTAGTGACGCTCGAAATCCTTTGGCCGTTTGATATGCTCGTCCCAGATGACGAGGTCAAGATCAATGGTTATGATACCTTCAAGAGTGTTGATTTGTGTTCGTCCGCATTCGGATTCCCAGTCCTTAAGGTATTTCACGACTGTGTCGTAGTCATGCGATGTGTAGCCATGAATCACAGCGTTGAGATAGGGTTTGTCTTTCCCGTTGAAGGCTTCAGATTCGTAGACTGACGATACAGAGCATTTTTGCAGGTATGCGCAGATATGCTCTATGGCTTTGGTAATCTGATATTCGCGGTCGGGAGTATTGCTGCCAAGCCCGATTGTGCATGAGATTGATTTGTCCATTTTTCGTCTGTTATTGTGCTACTCCTTTTATAGTGAGGGCTATGCGTCCTCGGGCTGTGTCTATGTCGATGACTTTTACGCGGATATTTTGTCCGATGCTCACCACGTCGGCCGGTGAGGATATGAAACGGTCGCTTAGTTGTGAGATGTGTATAAGTCCGTTTTCTTTCATTCCGAGGTCGACGAACACACCGAAGGCCGTGATGTTGTTGACTTTGCCGGTAAGTTCCTGACCGATATGAAGGTCGTCGATTTTTCTGACGGAGTCGTCAAATGGAATCTCTTCGGCAGTCTCGCGCGGATCGCGCCCCGGCTTTTCAAGCTCAAGTATTATATCGGTGAGAGTCGGCAGTCCGACTTCTTTGGTGATATATTTGTCGAGTTCAATGCTGTGGAGCAGATTTCTGTCTTTTGACAGACGGGCTATGTCAGCCTTGGCGTCTGAAGCTATTTGCTCGACGAGGGCATAGCGTTCGGGATGGACTGCTGTGTTGTCAAGCGGATTTTTTCCGCCGGGAATTCGAAGGAAGCCTGCACACTGCTGGAACGCCTTCTCACCCATGCGGGGGACATCGAGAAGTTGCTGGCGGGTGGTGAAATCGCCGTTTTCCGCACGATATTTGACAATATTGGCAGCAAGCGCCGGGCCGATGCCTGACACATAGGAGAGCAGCTGTTTTGAAGCTGTGTTGATGTTTACACCGACGGTGTTCACGCAGCTTTCGACAACGTAGTCGAGAGCTTCTTTCAGCTTTGTCTGGTTTACGTCGTGCTGGTATTGTCCGACACCGATTGATTTAGGATCGATTTTAACGAGTTCGGCCAGCGGGTCAAGAAGGCGACGTCCGATAGACACAGCTCCGCGTACAGTCACATCCTCGTTGGGGAACTCTTCGCGTGCGACTTCCGATGCAGAATAGATTGATGCTCCGTTTTCGTTCACCATGAATATCTGGACCTTGCGCGGAAGCATGACATCACGGATGAAACGTTCGGTTTCGCGACCGGCTGTCCCGTTGCCGATGGCAATTGCGTCGATGCGGTAGCGGTCTACATAGAAACATAGAGCATCGGCCGAACCTACAAAGTCGTTTGCAGGAGGAGTAGGGTAGATCACATCATGCTGGAGGAGATTTCCCTGTTCGTCAAGGACGACGAGTTTGCAGCCTGTGCGGAATCCGGGGTCTATGGCAAGCACTCTCTTGCGTCCGAGCGGGGCTGACATCAAAAGCTGACGCACGTTGTCGGCAAACATCTGTATCGCGCCTTCGTCGCTTTTTTCTTTTGTTGCGGATGCGACTTCGTTTTCGATTGATGGGCGCATGAGGCGTTTGTAACCGTCCTTCACCGCATTTTTTACAAGTGTGGCAGTCTCAGGTGTCGCTGTCGATTTGACGAACATACGGCTGAGGCGGTCGACCATTTCGTCATCGTCGATTGTTATTCCGACTTTCAATATGCCTTCTCCCTCGCCACGACGGATGGCCAGATAGCGGTGGGAGTTGCACAGTCGGAGAGGTTCGGAAAAATCGAAGTAGTTCTGATAGTTTTTCCCCTCCTCTTCCTTTCCTGCTACGACCTTCGAACGGATTGTGGCTGACCGCTGGAAACGTGAGCGCACGAGATTGCGCGCTTTTTCGCTCTCGCTGACCCATTCCGATATGATGTCGGAAGCTCCTGCGATTGCCGCATCAATGCTTCCGGCTTCCTTTGCGAATTTTTTTGCCTGCTTTTCAATGTCGGATGAAGCCTGCGACATGATAATCTTGGCGAGTGGCTCAAGACCGAGTGAGCGGGCTGCCTGTGCGCGTGTGTTGCGTTTGGGCTTGTAAGGAAGATAGATGTCTTCAAGAACGACAGGGTCGAGCGTTTCCGTTATCCTCTCCTGAAGCTCAGGGGTCAGCATGTCGCGCTCGCGGATTACATCGAGTATATACTCTTTGCGCTTGTCGAGTTCTGTCAGCTCCTGATGACGCATCTGGATTGTATGGACTGTCACTTCGTCCATTCCACCGGTAGCTTCTTTGCGGTAACGGGAGATGAATGGAACTGTCGCCCCTTCGTCAAGCAGACGGAGACATGCGGCTACATGTTTGCGTAGATACGTGCCGAGTTCGGCGGTGATTACGTTGGCGTGTACGTTTGCCATTTAGAGCGTGTTTTATTTTAGCTTTTTGAGGGTTATTAGTGTGATTTCGGGTGTGGCTCCTACACGGGCCGGGAAGCCCACAGTCCCACCTCCGATGTTGACATATAACTGATGTTGTTTGTCAGAATCATTGTAAAGTCCACCCCAAGTGGGATAGCGGTATTTAGCCGGTGACCATCCGAGTATTTCAAGCTGCATAGCATGCGTATGGCCTGAGAGAGAGAGCGGAACTCTCATATCAGCATTGCCGGAAATCGAGTCGGTCCAATGAGCAGGATTGTGGGTGAGAAGTATCTTGCTCACACTGTCCGACAGTTGCGGATAGGCTTTAGAGAGCGAACCATATACTTTGAAAGGTGGGTCGCCGATGTTTTCAACGCCTATAAGAGCTATGGAGTCGCCGTCATGACGTAGCATGACTGTCTCGTTGAGCAGCAGATGCCAGCCCATATCGGCCTGAAGTTTTTTCATCAGTTCCAGATTGCCCTTTTTAGCTTCGGCCGATGGCCATTCGGAATAGTCGCCATAATCATGGTTGCCGAGAATAGAGTAGACCCCGTCAGGTGCGTTGAGTCGTGAGAATGGTGCGACGAACGGCGGAAGTTCTGTTGTCTTTGAATTGACTATGTCGCCTGTAAAGACAATGAGATCCGGATTGAGGGCATTGATGCGGTCAACGAATGTGGAGACAAACGTCGTGTCGTTGCCGAAGGTTCCTACGTGCATGTCGGAAAATTGGACAATACGATAGCCGTCGAAACCATCGGGCAGACCGGCGATTTCAATTTCGACGTCGTTGACATCGATGTTGAAGCGGTTGACCAATGCTCCCCACCACAATGCCACGAAAGTAACCACGCTCAGTACCGCTCCTGTTATCGACAGCCATGACAAGCGGTGACGTTTGAACAGGCAGGGTATCTTGGCAATAAGGTCGATTATGACAAAAAGATATTTGGGAAGGTAAAACGCGATGTACGTGTAGAGCATCCACATCATGGCCATCAGCATTCCGTTGGAGCAGTTGCGTTTTGGAAGACAGATGACCGCAAGGATGAGAATGAATAGCGCGTTAGCCGACCATAGCTGTATTTTTGACGGCAAGAGACTCCTGAATCTGTGTTTCAGTATTCCGTAAATGTATGTATCGACAAATACATTTAAGACCAAGAATACAAGAAGTGGGATTATCGGGAGTCTCATAGTTGTCAGGGATGTTTTGCAGTCGGAGATGTATTGTTAAAAAAGACCTTGGATATATACGGTCATTATTATCAACAACTGCCGGAGGCAAGGAGTTTATTGCGCAGTGGATTTGCATACATCATATACATGTATGTACGCATGAAGCTACGCTCCTGTGAGCTTATGTCAGCTACGTCGATTTTGTCGAGCTGACACTCGATATAATCAGTCACATTCCGGAATTCATCTTCAGTGTAGCGGTCACGATACATGTCTGAATCAAATGCAAGATCGTATGCAACGTAGTTTA
This sequence comes from uncultured Duncaniella sp., assembly GCF_910578445.1. GTDB lineage: Bacteria > Bacteroidota > Bacteroidia > Bacteroidales > Muribaculaceae > Duncaniella. Next base: position 31,135 of record NZ_CAJTQC010000023.1, read on the forward strand.
TGGGATAGATCTTGTATCTGTTATGGATTCCACAGTCGATGTTGTGGCAGATTTTGTGAATGGCCTCCTGTTTGTCGATTGTCGCGGGAAGCGATTCAATCATAGGAGTAATGCAATTGGCAAAGGAAATGTGTACCCGTCCTTTGTATTGCATCAGTCCTGTTTCCATCGAGAATAAATCGTCGTGTTGCGATTTCTTGAATTCAGGATCGCGGTGGCGCAAGAGGTATTCCCGTGCTTTCAGATAGTCGTTGGGATCGAATTCATATGAAATTGCTACGGGAGATATATTGATTGCGGCAAGATTTTGGGTGATTGTTCCACCGCCTGCCAGTCCGAGCATTTTCAATACGCTTTCCTGAGTGTGGTCGCTTGAATCTTTCGCTCTGCCTTGGCGCTGGGCAATCCAGATGCTTTCATTCTTGTTGCATATTGCGTGATGGATGTAGCCTGAAAGTTCGCGTGCGGCATCGAGAGCCTGACGTGTGGGCAGATTGCGTTTTACTATGAAACTGCCGTTGAGTTTCACGAGGTGGGTAATCCAGTCGTAGATGAGGAGGTTGTCTCCGATGGCTACTTCCGAAGTCTTCATGTTGTGGCGCAGGAATATCAGATTGATAAACGATGCGTCAAGCACGATGTCGCGGTGGTTGGTTATGAATGTGTAGGATTTTTCCGGATTTATGTTTTCCACGCCCGAGGCCGTAACTCCGGCAGTAGTCTTGCGTTCAAGTTCATTAAGAAAGTTCTGCATGACTCGTGACTGAAACTCATGTTTTGTGTTGCAGCTCGAGAGCAAGGCTATGAATTCCGTATAATCTATATCAGGAAGAATCCAGCGGATTGCGTGTTCGAATCCGGGTTCTGAAACCATTTTATTAATTGCTTCCTTGAACTGACTGTCGTCATAAGGAGCTATATCACTGAAATCTAAATTATTTGCGTCCATTACGCTTAGCGGGTTTACTTAGATAAACCAAATAGATGAAACAATAGTTGGCTCAAAGGTAGAAGATTTTAGGGTATTTTGCAAGAAATTTAAGGTTTTATTATAGATATGACTTCGTAATTAAGAAATTTTTTAAACAAAAGAGAGGCGTTTGAACTATAATTAGGTTTTTAAAGTGCTTTCATTGTTTATTGAATTTAAAATATAGATTGTGTTTTGTGGAAAAATGCTATAATTATAGGGATTTTTAAAGAAAAATGACAAATAATTTGCGTGGTATCAAACAAAATTCTACATTTGCAGTGTTTTAAAAGAAATTTTAAGATTGTTTTTGGTTCGTTTTATTTTAATAATAAATTTTCAGGTATGACTTTTAATGGTAAAAAATCAATTTAGGTTGGCTGTTGGTGCTGGTGGCGCTGATGGTGTTCAGTGTGCTTGGATTGCATACGGAGGTTTCGGACTCTCTGTATGATTTGCCCGGAGATCATTTATGGGCAAATGTGGCATGGATGATTACGGCTACAATCTTTGTGCTGATGATGACTCCCGGGCTGTCGTTTTTCTATGGAGGAATGGTAAGGCCGAAAAATGTCATATCGACTATGCTTCAGAGTTTCATTGTGATGGGATTTGTAAGTGTGATTTGGGTAATTTTCGGATTCGGGCTTGCTTTTGGCGACGATATTGCCCATGTGATAGGTAATCCTGCTGATTTTTTCATGATGAAGAATGTCGGGGTCAACAATGTTACGGATAAAAGTGATTTTTCTCAGATCGGCATCGTCACGACTACAATACCGTTGGCGCTTTTTGCTCTCTTTCAGATGAAGTTTGCAATCATCACGCCATCTCTTATAACAGGCGCTTTTGCTGAAAGGGTACACTTCTCGGGCTATCTTCTCTTCATAGTTCTTTGGACGGTGGTCGTCTATTGTCCTCTTGCTCACTGTACGTGGCATCCGGAGGGGCTTTTCGGCATGTTGCATGTCCATGATTATGCAGGAGGAATCGTCGTGCATGCCGCATCGGGTATAGCTGCTCTTGCCGGAGCAATGTTCCTTGGTCGCCGTCGCACGGTCAAAGGGGAGAACAACAAGCCTGCCAATGTCCCTTTTGTGTTGCTCGGAGCGGCGTTGCTCTGGCTCGGATGGTTCGGATTTAACGGCGGAAGCTCTTTGGCGGTTGACGGAATAGCTGTTTCAGCGTTTCTGAACACAAACACTGCCGCGGCGACCGCTATGGTGGCTTGGATTACTCTTGATGCCATTCGCGGCCACAAACCGTCGGCTATGGGTGCGGCAATCGGCGCTGTGGTCGGTCTGGTGGCAATTACGCCTTGTGCGGGTTGGGTCACAGCCGGTGAAAGTATCTTTATAGCCCTGTTCATCACTGTCTGCTGCAATATGGCTGTGGCATGGAAAGGGTATAGCAATCTCCTTGACGATGCTCTCGACGTATTCCCCACTCATGGTCTTGGCGGTATCATAGGAACGGTCCTCACGGGAATCTTTGCCTACGACTTTTTTGCCCGCAACAATCCCGACATGATTTCACGTGGCGAGTTCTTCTGGAATCATATACTCGTGCTCGCTATGGTATTCGTCTACACGTTCGTCGTGAGCTATGGGCTTTACTGGCTGACAGACAAGATTATTCCCATGCGTGTGTCAGGATGGAACGAGCGTGTAGGCCTTGACTCATCGCAGCATGGTGAGGAATACGGCAATGAGGCTTCTCTCGAACTTCCGTCGGAAAGCGACTGGTTCAGAGGAGTTGAGGAAAACTGATGTAATGAGTGAATTTTGGATTTATAATGAATTAAAGTTTTTATATGCAAATGTCAACACCAAAACAACAAGGACTCTACGATCCCCGTTTCGAGCATGACGCTTGTGGCGTCGGACTCCTCGTCAATGTGCGCGGAATCAAGTCTCATCATCTTGTGGAAAAAGGATTGCAAGTGCTGGAGCACATGGTCCACCGTGGAGCAGAGGGCGCTGATCCGAAGACCGGCGACGGTGCTGGAATCATGGTTCAGATTCCTCATGAATTCATTTTGCTGCAAGGAATTCCTGTTCCCGAAAAAGGACGCTACGGAACAGGACTCGTATTCTTTCCGCACAATGACGACACTATCCAGATTATACTCGGCATAATCGAGCGCGAGGCTATCGAACTTGGCCTGAAACTGATTGCCGTCCGCGATGTGCCTGTCAACAACGAGCAGCTCGGTTCGGTGGCACGGGCGGCAGAACCTGTCATAAAGCAGATTTTTGTTTCGGATGAAGAGACCGATGAACCTGTCGAAGTCCGTCTGTATCTTCTGCGCAAGGCAGTGGAGAAGAAAGTGCGTTCGCTCTCGCTTGATGGTAAGGATGATTTTTATATCGTCTCACTGTCATCGCGTGTCATCATCTACAAGGGAATGTTGTCGAGCCTTCAGCTCCGTTACTATTTCCCCGATCTTATGAATCCGCGTTTCACCACTGCGATGGCTCTTGTGCACTCGCGTTTCAGCACCAATACGTTCCCGACATGGTCACTTGCGCAGCCGTTCAGGATTCTCGGACACAATGGCGAAATCAACACCATACAGGGCAACCGTCTCTGGATGAAAGCGCGTGAATGTATGCTTAAGCCGCTTGCATTCGGTGACCGCGACATGACACCTATCGTGCAGCCTGGCATGAGCGATTCGGCTTCACTTGACAATGTGCTTGAATTCTTTGTCATGTCGGGCATGAGCCTTCCGCGTGCCCTCTCGATGCTTATTCCTGAATCATTCAATGATAAGAATCCGATTTCGCCGGAATTGAAGGCTTTCTATGAGTATAATTCAATCCTGATGGAAGCATGGGACGGCCCTGCGGCCCTGCTGTTCAGCGACGGTCGCTATGCCGGCGGTATGCTTGACCGTAACGGTCTGCGCCCCGCACGCTATCTCATCACAAATAACGACACTGTTGTGCTTGCTTCTGAAATGGGTGTGCTTCCGTTTGATGCTTCTGAGGTTAAGGAGAAGGGCCGTCTGCGTCCGGGCAAGATGATGATGGTAGATATGGAGGAAGGTAAAATTTATCAGGATGCTGAATTGAAAGAGGCTCTTGCCAATGAATTCCCTTACCGCGACTGGCTGTCGCGCAACCGTATAAGCCTTGACAGCATCAGCAGCGGACGCAAGGTCGAAAATACCGTTGGTGATTTCCGCCGCTTGCTTCATACATTTCTCTACAATCGTGAAGAAGTGGAGAAAATCATCACACCTATGCTTACTGACGGGAAAGAGCCTGTCAATTCAATGGGCAAGGATACACCTATAGCTGTTCTTTCGGAAGGACCTCAGTTGTTGTTCAACTATTTCCGTCAGCATTTCGCACAGGTGACCAACCCTGCTATCGATCCGCTGCGTGAGGAGTTGGTCATGAGCCTTGACAGTTATATTGGGGCTGTCAAGCTCAATCTGCTTGACCCGTCACCGGAGCTTTGCAAAATGGTGTTGCTTAAACGCCCCATAATCACCAACAGAGAGCTTGATCTTCTCTGCAATCTGCGTTACAAAGGGTTCAATACGCGCAAGCTGTCGATGACATTTCCGGCATCGGAAGGACATGAAGGGCTCGTTAAAGCCGTCGAGCGCTTGTGTCGTGAGGCTGAACAGGCTGTCGACGAGGGATGTAACTATGTGGTTTTGTCCGACAGGGAAGTAAATGCTGACAATGCGCCTGTCCCATCGCTGCTTGCCACTGCCGCCGTCCATCATCATCTGATTGACTGCAAGAAGCGCACGCAGACAGCGCTCGTCATAGAGACCGCCGATGCGCGCGAGGTGATGCACTTCGCTCTTCTCAGCGGATATGGAGCGAGTGCGATAAATCCATATCTTGCGTTTGCTGTAATAGATAATCTGGTTAAACGTCATGACATACAGCTCGATTTCGATACCGCATCCAAAAACTATATCAAGGCAATTGACAAAGGGCTGCTTAAGGTCATGTCGAAAATGGGCATCTCGACCATTACAAGCTACAAGGGCGCACAGCTTTTTGAGGCTATCGGCCTTTCCGAATCCGTGTGCAGTGAATATTTCGGACATACGGTGAGCAAAATCGGAGGAGTCGATATCAAGCAGCTTGCTGCCGGTATCACCGGTCCTCACGCCGAAGCGTTCGACGAGGATTTTGATACGGAATCTCCGCTGCCGTTCATCGGGCAGTATTCATTCCGAAAAGACGGTGAGTCGCATGCTTGGAATCCTGAAACGATAGCTACGCTACAGCTTGCCACACGTCTTGGCAGCTATAAGAAGTTCAAGGAATACACATCGCTTGTCGATAATAAGCCGAAGCCTATATTCATCCGCGATTTTCTCGATTTCCGCAAAGGCGAACCGATTCCGGTCGATGAGGTCGAGCCTGAAGAAGCTATAATGAAGCGCTTTGTCACCGGCGCTATGTCATTTGGATCGATAAGCAGGGAAGCCCATGAGGCTCTCGGCATAGCGATGAACGCCATAGGAGCGCGAAGCAATACGGGAGAGGGCGGTGAAGATCCCGAGCGGTTTACCCCCCGTCCCGACGGTTCGTCGGCCAGATCTGCAATCAAACAGGTGGCATCGGGCCGTTTCGGAGTGACGACCGAGTATCTTGTCAACGCTGATGAAATTCAGATTAAGGTCGCGCAGGGTGCGAAGCCGGGTGAAGGTGGCCAGCTGCCCGGATTCAAGGTCGACAAGATTATTGCGAAAACGCGCCATTCCATTCCCGGTATTTCGCTTATTTCGCCACCTCCACATCATGACATCTATTCAATCGAAGACCTTGCACAGCTCATATTCGATCTTAAAAATGTCAATCCGTCGGCCAATGTGAGCGTGAAACTCGTCGCGGAAAGTGGTGTCGGCACGATTGCCGCCGGTGTTGCAAAAGCAAAGAGCGATCTGATAACAATCAGCGGCAGTGATGGCGGTACAGGCGCATCGCCCGCGAGTTCGATACGTTATGCCGGCGTACCGGTGGAAATCGGGCTTGCCGAGACCCAGCAGACGCTCGTCATCAACAATCTTCGCGGTCAGGTGAAACTTCAGGCCGACGGTCAGCTCAAGAGTGCGCGCGACGTGATTATAATGGCGATGCTCGGTGCGGAGGAATATGGTTTTGCTACGAGCGCTCTGATAGTCCTCGGATGTGTCATGATGCGTAAATGCCATAAGAACACCTGCCCTGTCGGTGTCGCGACACAGAATGAGGAATTGCGCAGGCGTTTCACCGGCCGTTCGGAATATGTTGTCAATTTCTTCCGCTTCCTTGCCCGTGAAATCAGGGAGACACTTGCCGGGATGGGAGTGAGAAGGCTTGATGATATCATAGGTCGTGCCGACTTGCTGTTTGTGCGTGAGGAGCTGGAAGGACAGAAGACATCAGGCCTTGATTTCTCCCGCCTGCTGCATGTCCCGGCCGAAGCTGCTACGAACGCGATAATAAATGTCATCCGACAGAAACACGATATTGACCATGTGCTTGACAGGGAGATTATCAGCCGTGCATATCCGGCCTTAGAGTCGTGCATGCCTGTCGAACTTGAATTCCCTATCTGTAACACAGACCGTTCGGTCGGAGCGATGCTTTCCGGCGTGATAGCGAAGAAGTTTGGTGACGCCGGACTTCCGGATAATACAATCAACTGTACATTCAAGGGGGCGGCCGGTCAAAGTTTCGGTGCATTCCTCGCTCACGGCATCAGTTTCCGTCTCGAAGGAGATGCCAACGACTACGTAGGTAAAGGTCTGTCGGGCGGTAAGATTGTGATTGTTCCGCCTGCCGGATCGAAATTCGCACCGGAATCCAACATTATCGCCGGAAACACTATTCTCTATGGCGCTACTTCAGGAGAAGTTTATATCAACGGTCGCGTCGGCGAGCGCTTCTGTGTCCGCAATTCCGGTGCTACTGCTGTGGTCGAAGGGGTAGGAGACCATTGCTGTGAATACATGACAGGCGGTCGCACGGTGGTGCTTGGGACAACCGGACGTAACTTTGCCGCAGGAATGAGCGGAGGTATAGCCTATGTCTGGAATCCTGACGGAAATTTCGATTATTTCTGCAATATGGAGATGGTCGAACTTTCACTGATTGAGGAAATGGCTGACAACCGTGAGCTCTATCGGCTTATAGGAAATCATTTCAGATATACCCACAGTCCGCTCGCAGGCGCTATGCTTGATGATTGGGACAATTATGTGGGACAGTTCATAAAGATTATCCCGATTGAATACAAGAAGGTGCTTCACGATGAGAAAGTCGCTAATCTTGAGCGCCGTATCGCCTCAATGCAGGTCGACTGACATGGTTTATTAGTAATTACGCTTTAAAATTTATGACATGGGAAATCCCACAGCATTTTTAAATATACCGCGCAAGGAAGCGGGCTACCGTCCGATTCATGACCGCGTGAATGATTATGGTGAGGTCGAACAGACTCTCAACACCGAGGACCGCCGGTTGCAGGCGTCGCGCTGCATGGAATGCGGTGTGCCTTTTTGCCATTGGAGTTGTCCGCTTGGTAACCGTCAGCCAGAATGGCAGGACTATCTTTACAGAAATGACATCAAGGGCGCATATCAGCTTCTGACCATGACTGACGACTTCCCTGAATTTACGGGGCGAGTCTGTCCGGCTCTCTGTGAGAAAGGCTGTGTGCTCAACAAGCAGCACGAGCCTGTGACGATACGCGAAAATGAGGCAGCAATAGTCGAACGTGCATTCAGCGAGGGCTATGTGACCGCCTGTCCTCCGAAAAGGCGGACGAAGTTCCGTATAGCCGTTGTTGGTTCAGGGCCTGCCGGTCTGGCATGTGCCAATCAGCTTAACCGTCGCGGCCATAATGTGACCGTGTTTGAGAAAAATGAAGCTGCCGGAGGGTTGCTGCGTTTCGGCATCCCTGATTTCAAGCTTAATAAAAGTGTGATTGACCGCCGCCTTGATTTGTTGAAGGCAGAAGGCATCGAGTTTAAGTGTGGTGTCCGTGTCGGGACTGATATAAGTATTGACGAACTTCTCAAAGATTTCGATGCGGTTTGTCTGGCTATGGGTGCGGAAGTGCCACGCGATCTGAAGGTTGATGGCCGCAATCTGAAAGGCGTGCATTTTGCTCTCGAACTTCTTCAGCAACAGAACCGTGTGAATGCAGGAGCGGAAGTCAGTCGCGAACAGCGTATTTCGGCCAAGAAAAAGAATGTGCTTGTGATCGGAGGCGGTGACACCGGCAGCGACTGTGTCGGGACAGCTCACCGTCAGGGCGCTCTATCGGTCACTCAGATTGAGATTATGCCAAAGCCGCCGGTAGGGGAGAATCCCGATACGCCGTGGCCCTATTGGCCTGTTGTCCTCAAGACTTCGAGCAGTCATCTTGAAGGGTGTGACCGGCGGTGGCTACTTGACACCCGACGTTTCATCCCGGATTCCGACGGCCGTGTCAAGGAGGTGGAGGTCGAGGCCGTGGAGTGGGTGAAAGATCCGGAAACAGGCCGGATGAATCTCGTACACACCGGCAAGACTGAAACAATCAAAGCCGATCTCGTGCTACTTGCCATGGGTTTCACCAACCCTGTGCCGGAAGGAGTGATTGATACCCTCGGTCTTGAAAAAGATTCGCGAGGCAATGTCAAGGTCAATGACGACGGGCAGTCGAGCAATCCGAAAGTATTTGCGGCAGGCGACGTGTCGACCGGTGCTTCACTCGTTGTGCGGTGTATTGCTTCCGGGCGTAAGGCTGCGCAGGGCATCCATAAGTTTCTGATGAACCAACAGGAAGAATAACCACAATTCGCATATAAAAACGATGAAACCTCGCCGGGCATGTAATTTTTATGCCTGACGAGGTTTCTGATTTATGCCTTTTGCTCACGGGAAAGTAGAGTCCGTGACAAAATTTCGATATGCCGTATGAAATGTAATTACGTTTTTTAGTGTCGCGGGTCGGATAGCGTTGCCACGGCCATTGCGGAAATTCCTTCTCCACGGCCTTCAAAACCAAGCCGTTCGGTCGTCGTGGCCTTGACCGATACGCAGTCGGCGGATATACCGAGGTCGTCGGCTACGTTCTGAATCATAGCCGGAATGAAATCAAGCAGTTTCGGACGCTGGGCGACAATGGTAATATCCACATTGTTTATCGTGAAATTTTTTTCTGTAATCAGTTCCACGACACGGCGCAGTAGCACACGCGAGTCTGCACCTTTATATTCAGCTGCTGTGTCAGGGAAATGGTAACCGATATCGCGCATCGCTGCCGCTCCAAGCAGAGCGTCGGAAAGTGCATGGAGGGCGACATCAGCATCGCTGTGTCCGAGAAGTCCTTTTTCATAAGGGATATCGATTCCGCAGAGTATCAGCCGTCGGTCTTCGACGAGGCGATGGACATCGTATCCCAATCCGGTTCGTATCATTATTAATTATAGAATGAGATGTAGAATTATCAGGGGATGAATTAACGCTTGCCGAAAATCTCTTTCAGTCCGTCCATGTCGAAAGTCAGAGTGAAACGGAGGGTCTGGTCGAGTGGCGAATTCTGCGCGGTAGCCACCATGTAGCTTGCATCCAAGCGCAGGACGTTGAGGGCAAATCCGGCTCCGAGTGCGAAATACTGCAAATTTCCTTTGGTAGGATTCTGATAGAAGTAACCGCCACGGAGGAAGAACTGGTCATTGTAGTTGTATTCCGCTCCGAGTGACCATGAAATTTCGCGCAGTTCTTCTTTCATTCCGCCGGGTGCGTCGGAAAAAGATTTGAAAATACCGGTTATCGACGACATGTTCTGCCAGTCTTCTTCGGCTTTCACATAATCAATCTCTCCGTCAGTGTCGTCCGCATAGTCTTCTCTGCGCGGTTTGGTCGGGACAAGGAGTTTGTTGAGGTCGAGATTGAGCGACAGGTTATGGTAGTCGGCGAGCGGGAATGTGAACGATGTGCCAAGACGGAGGTTCGTGGGCAGAAATGCCGGGTTGTCGCCGTGATTATAGTTGACTTTCGAGCCTATGTTTGAAATATCAAAGCCCCATGACCACTGGCACTCATTGCGTCCGATGATAGGATAAGTGGTGTAGTAGCCAGAGATGTCGGCCGAGAATGCAGATGCGCCTGTCGATGAGTCGTCGGCATAGCTCTCGCTGAAGCTCAGGTCGGAGTATATGTAACGGAACACTATACCCATTGAAAATTTATCAGACAACTTGCGCGAATAGCCGATGTCAAAGCTCATTTCGTATGGATTGATGGATTGTATGCCCATTCCTCCGTTTTCATCCGTCACTTCACCGAGTGAGAAATAACGCAGCGATGCTGACACAGCCTGATTGTCTTCAGCTCCGATTTTCCAGTATCCTGCGACGTTGGCGAGAAAGATGTCGTTGACAAGTTTTCGAAGCCAAGGAGTATAGCTGAGCGAAACCGCACCGCGTGAATATGCAAACGCGTATTTCGACGGATTCCAATACTGGCTGTTTGCATCTGGATCAGTCGCAGCGCCGAGGTCGCCCATTGACGCTCCGCGTGCGTCGGGGGCGATACCGAGCGAATTGACACCGGTCTGCACCGGATTAAATTCATTTTTCTGAGAGTAGGCGGCAAACGACCCGAAAATCGCGATGCCTGACGCAGCTACTATATGTCTGAGTGAAATCATGGACAAAATTGAGTTGAATAGGTGTAATCGTTCATTCTTATAACTTGAATTTTCAATCTTTATTGCACCGTGGAGCCAGAAATTACACCATATAGCCTGCGATGATGAAAAATCATTATTTTTAGGTATTTCCTACAATATAAATAATATGTAAGTTTGTGGCCAAATAACGCATATCAGATTATTATGCTCACAAGACTTTCAGATTTAAAACCGGGTCAGGAAGCCACGGTTGTCAAAATATTGGGCCACGGGGCCTTCAGAAAACGAATGTTGGAAATGGGATTTGTGACAGGACGCAAGGTCAGGGTTCTTCTTGACGCGCCTCTTCGCGATCCCGTGAAATATGAAGTCATGGACTACGAGGTGTCGCTTCGCAGGTCGGAAGCGGAACTTGTCGTGGTGTCGGCCGGTGAGTCGGACTCTGTTCATTCATCTCTCCGGCATAATATCGACCAATCGGCCGTGTTGGAAGAAAGTGGTGATCCGGGCCATTCGGTTGCTCACGGTCATGACAGTCACAGCCATGCAATGCGGACTATCAATGTAGCTCTCATCGGCAATCCCAATTGTGGTAAGACTTCGCTGTTCAACGTGGTCTCCGGCGCGCGCGAGCATGTCGGTAACTACAGTGGGGTCACCGTCGATGCCAAGGCCGGAAGTGTGAAATATAAGAATTTCCGCATCAATATAGTCGATCTTCCCGGAACATATTCTCTTGCATCTTATTCTCCCGAAGAGCTGTATGTGCGCCAATATCTTCGCGACGAGACCCCGGATGTAATAATTAATGTGGTCGACGGTTCTAACCTTGAGCGTAACCTCTATCTGACAACCGAGCTTATCGACATGGACCGGAGTATGGTCATCGCACTCAATATGGTTGATGAGCTTGAACGTTCAGGCGTCAAACTCGATTGCAAGATGCTTGGCGAAATGATAGGTGTGCCGATTGTCCCGACGGCTGCCCGCACGGGGCGGGGGGTCAACGAACTGCTCGATACTGTGATACGCGTATATGAGGGAACGGATCCTGCCGTGCGCCATATCCATGTGAATCTCGGCGCGGATATAGAGCATGCCGTTACAGAGCTAAAAGACGCTATTAAGAAGAATCCGCATGTCGGGTTGCATTTTTCTCCCCGCTACCTTGCCATAAAGCTTCTTGAAAAAGATGTGGAGGTTGAAAAAGCTATCAAGGCTCTCCCTTCGGGGAAAGAGATTGTCGATTTGCGTGATTCATTGCTGGCAGGATTGCCGAAGGTCACCGACGACATCAATATGTCGATTGCAAACGCCAAGTATGGCTTCATCGCCGGCGCGCTCGCCGAGACAATGGAGGCATCTAAAAAAGAGGAAATCAATTCCACTCGTATAATCGATACGATAGTCACCAACCGACTGTTTGGCTTCCCGATATTTCTCGGAATAATGTTTTTTATTTTCTGGGCCACATTCGAGCTTGGTTCCTATCCGATGGAATGGATTGAGGGGCTTGTTGGATGGCTCGGGGACATTGCCCGTGAATATCTGCCTGACGGAGCGGTCAAAGACCTTATTGCCGACGGTATCATCGGAGGTGTGGGAGGCGTGATTGTGTTCCTTCCGAATATTCTTATCCTGTATCTTTGCATCTCTTTCATGGAGGACTCCGGCTATATGGCGCGTGCCGCCTTCATTATGGACAAAGTGATGCACAGGCTTGGGTTGCATGGCAAATCGTTTATTCCTCTGGTGATGGGCTTCGGTTGCACTGTGCCGTCCATAATGGCGTCACGCTCGATTGAAAGCCGTTCAAGCAGGATTATAACTATACTTATAAACCCGTTTATCAGTTGTTCGGCCCGACTGCCGATCTACGTGCTTCTTATCGGAACATTTTTCCCGAATCATGCGACATTCGTGTTTATGTGCATATATCTGCTCGGTATACTCATGGCCGGTGTCACAGCCCGTTTGCTACGCCGTTTCTATTTCGGCGAGGATGTGACGCCGTTTGTCATGGAACTTCCGCCTTACCGCATACCGACTATGAAGGCGACATTGCGCCACATGTGGGGAAAGGGAGAGCAGTATCTCAAAAAGATGGGAGGCATCATTCTTGTGGCAAGTATTGTTGTATGGGCGCTCAATTATTTCCCTCTCCACGATGGCGAATCTGCGCAGGATGTGTCGGCCGAGACTGTGGCTGACGACTCTGCGATTGATACGTCGCGTGACAGTTATCTTGAAATGGCAGGCAAGGCGATCAATCCGATACTTGAGCCCATCGGTTTCCATTGGCGTGCTTCGGTGGCAGCTCTTGCCGGTGTGCCTGCAAAAGAAATAGTGGTGTCGACTCTCGGTGTGCTTTACACCGGCGATGAGGAAGCGAGCGACCAGACACTCTCGGCCCGCTTGACAGCCCCGAATCAAGTGACGGGACAACCTGATTTTACAGCCGCAGCTGCGTTGAGTTTCATGGTGTTCGTGCTGCTCTATTGTCCGTGTATAGCGACTGTCACTGCCATTATCAAGGAGACGGGAAATCCGCGCTATGGACTGTTCTCGGTGGTTTATAACACGCTTCTTGCGTGGGTGGTGGCATTTGTGGTCTACAGAATAGCGTTGTTGTTTTAAACGGCCTCTAAGATTGCATAATAGTCAACATAGTCAACGATGTGGATAGTGGCGTTTGAAAAATTGAAGAAAAGTCGATAAATTTTTCTAACTTTGCCCCTCGTCATGTCACTATCCATATTCATTGCCAATCGTCTCTCGCTGCGCACTCCGTCAGGGAAAATGCAGTCGGGAATAGTAATCGCCGTCACGGGCATAGCGCTCTCGGTGGTTGTGATGCTCATATCCATAGCTGTTATGATGGGTTTCAAGGAAGAAATCCGTCAAAAGATAATGGGGTTCGACGCTCAATTGTCGATTTCGGTTCATAGTTCTGACAACAGCAAGTCGCCGCTTGTCGACATCAATGATGTCAGGCCGGTGCTTGAAATGTTGCCTGAAACGGCATCGACTGTGCTTGCCATCCGGCAGCCGGTGATTTTGAAGACTCCGACAGATTTTACAGGGGCGATAGTCAAAGGCATGAGCCGTGATTATGACTGGGAATTCATGCGACAGAACCTTGTCGAAGGTGAAATCCCGGATTTCAAGGCTGATTCCACACTTTATCATATCATTATATCGCGTAACCTCGCAAGGGATCTGTCGGTGAAAATCGGAGAGAAAATCGATGCTTTTTTTCTTGGAGGAGACAGTTATCGCACGCGGAGGCTTAAGGTGGCGGCTATCTATGACACTCATTTCAGCGAGTATGACGACAATTATATCTTTTCCACGTTGCCTATGCTTTCTGCGCTTGCAGGCGTAGGGAAGAATCTTGGAACGCAGATTGAAATCCACGGACTTGGAAGCGACCGGGAGATTGCAGAGTGTGGCGAGCGGCTCTCATCAGGCTTGCTTGAGAAGCTGTACACAGGCCACACGCCGACTTACTATGCCGTCACGGATGTCCATACTTCGGCAGCGTTGTATTTCAATTGGCTGGCCTTGCTCGACACGAATGTCATAGTGATATTGACCCTCATGTCGCTGCTTACATGTCTTACGCTCGTTTCGTCTCTATACATATTAATATTACGGCGCGTAAACATGATAGGCATCCTGAAGGCTTTAGGAGCGTCCGACTCGCTTATACGGCGGTCGTTTGTCTATCTGACCATGCGTATTCTTGTCGCCGGGCTTGTAATCGGCAATCTGCTTGGCATATGCACGATACTTGTTCAGGACGCAACCGGATTTATCCCACTGAATCCTGAAGCCTATTATCTTGATCATGTCCCGATGCTGCTGTCAGTCCCGGCATTAATCATACTCAATCTGTCAATCATTGTCGTGGCGGCTCTTGTACTGATACTTCCGTCAGCCATAATAACGACCATTCCACCGTCAAAAGTCATAAAATATGATTAAACTGGTGGCCGTCGGACTTTTCAAGTGCAAAAACAAGCATAATTTTGCTAAAAGAAGGCTCAAAAGGTTGTCATTGGCGAAAAAAAATTATATCTTTGCATTAAGTTACAACTTTAACCATAACCCCTTCAGTGCGTGTTTTGCACGAATATGGTGGCTGACTCTCATCCTCTAACAAATCTCCTTGACCGGAGCAATGATATTTAATCTTAAAAACGTAATTCAAATTATCAATATCTAATTACAGAATGAAAAGAGTTTATACTTTCGGAGATGGCAAAGCTGAAGGCAATGCCTCGATGCGCAATCTCCTTGGAGGCAAGGGTGCTAACCTCGCTGAAATGAACCTTCTCGGCATGCCAGTGCCTCCCGGTTTCACAATCACTACAGAGGTCTGCACCGAGTACACCCAGTATGGCCGCGACAAAGTAGTCGAAGACCTCAAAAAAGAAGTACAGGGAGCTATTGCCCATGTTGAAGAACTTACAGGCAAGAAATTCAACGACCCCGAAAATCCCCTTCTCGTATCTGTACGCTCCGGCGCACGTGCATCGATGCCCGGTATGATGGACACTGTCCTCAACCTCGGCATGAACGACGCTACAGTTGAATCGCTCGCAACCAAGAGCGGCAATCCCCGTTTCGCATGGGACAGCTACCGTCGTTTCGTCCAGATGTATGGTGATGTCGTGCTCGGCATGAAGCCCAAGAGCAAGACTGACATCGATCCGTTTGAGGAAATCATGGATAAGGTCAAGGAAGAAAAAGGCGTCAAGCTCGACACCGAACTTTCTGTAGAAGACCTCCAGAATCTTGTCAAGCTTTTCAAGGCTGCTGTAAAGGAATATACCGGCAAGGACTTCCCCAACGACGCTTGGGAACAGCTTTGGGGTGGTATCTGCGCTGTGTTTGACAGCTGGATGAACGAGCGCGCTATCATCTATCGCCGCATGAACCAGATTCCCGAAGAATGGGGTACAGCTGTCAACGTTCAGGCGATGGTTTATGGTAACATGGGTGAGAACTCAGCTACCGGTGTTGCTTTCAGCCGTGACGCAGCTACAGGTGAAAATATTTTCAACGGCGAATATCTCATCAACGCTCAGGGCGAAGACGTGGTTGCCGGTATCCGCACTCCTCAGCAGATCACTGTCGAGGGTTCACGCCGCTGGGCTGCCCTTCAGGGCATCAGCGAGGAAGTACGTGCTGAGAAATATCCCTCGCTTGAAGAGTCTATGCCTACTTGCGCAGCCGAGCTTATCGCTATCGCAGGCCGTCTCGAAGACTACTACAAGGATATGCAGGACATGGAATTCACCATTCAGGACGGCAAGCTCTGGATGCTCCAGACCCGTAACGGCAAGCGCACAGGCGCTGCTATGGTGAAAATTGCTATGGACCTCCTCCGCGCAGGCGAAATCGACGAAAAGACTACACTCCTCCGCATGGAGCCCCAGAAACTCGACGAGCTTCTCCACCCGGTATTCGACAAGGCAGCTCTCAAGCGCGCTAAAGTCGTAGCAAAGGGTCTTCCCGCATCTCCCGGTGCAGCTGCCGGCCAGATTGTATTCTCTGCCGACGAAGCTGAGGC
This sequence comes from uncultured Duncaniella sp., assembly GCF_910578445.1. Classification (GTDB taxonomy): domain Bacteria; phylum Bacteroidota; class Bacteroidia; order Bacteroidales; family Muribaculaceae; genus Duncaniella. The sequence continues at coordinate 47,325 of NZ_CAJTQC010000023.1, forward strand.
TTGGAGCGAGAAGAAGCGCAAAGTAGTCCTCGTCCGCATCGAGACTTCACCCGAAGACCTCCGCGGTATGGCGGTTGCACAGGGTATCCTCACCATGCGTGGCGGTATGACTTCACACGCAGCCGTTGTTGCACGTGGCATGGGTAAGTGCTGTGTATCAGGTGCAGGTGAAATCCGTGTTGACTACAAGGAAAAGACCGTTGAAATGGGTGGCAAAGTCTACAAGGAAGGTGACTGGATTTCACTCAACGGCTCTACCGGCGAAGTTTACGACGGTCAGGTCCCCACTACAGAGCCTGAACTCGGTGGCGACTTCGGCGCAATCATGAACCTTGCTGCCAAATATACCAAGACACTTGTTCGTACAAACGCTGACTCACCCCGCGATGCAAAGCAGGCCCGTCATTTCGGCGCACAGGGTATCGGTCTCTGCCGCACAGAACACATGTTCTTCGAAGGCGACCGCATCAAGGCCGTTCGCGAAATGATTCTCGCCTCTGACCTCGAAGGCCGTCGAAACGCCCTCGCCAAGCTCCTCCCCATGCAGCGCGGCGACTTCGAAGGAATCTTCGAAGCTATGGACGGCTACGGTGTGACAATCCGTCTCCTTGATCCCCCTCTGCATGAATTCGTACCCCACCAGACCGCTACCCAGAAGGTAATGGCCGAAGAAATGGGTATCACCCTCGAAGAAGTTAAGGCTAAGGTTGACTCACTCGAAGAATTCAACCCGATGCTCGGTCACCGTGGCTGCCGTCTCGGAATCACTTATCCGGAAATCACCGAAATGCAGACACGTGCGATCATTGAAGCAGCTCTTGCTGTCAAGGCTCGTGGCATCGACGTTCATCCTGAAATCATGATTCCCCTCGTAGGTTCACTCAAGGAAATCCAGAATCAGGCCGACGTAATCAACATCACTGCCGCTAAGGTATTTGAGGAAGCCGGATGCAGCGTACCTTACAAGGTGGGTACAATGATTGAAGTTCCCCGTGCAGCCCTCGTTGCAAATCAGATTGCAGAGGTTGCCGACTTCTTCTCATTCGGTACAAACGACCTTACCCAGATGACCTTCGGATTCTCTCGCGACGACGCTCCCAAGTTCCTCAAGTTCTACAAGGAACACGGCATCATCAAGACCGATCCCTTCGAAGTTCTCGATCAGGAAGGTGTTGGCCAGCTCGTCAAGATGGGTGTTGAAAAGGGTCGTGCGACCAAGCCCGAGCTCAAAGTCGGCATCTGCGGTGAGCATGGTGGCGAACCCTCTTCTGTCAAGTTCTGCGCTCGCCTCGGCATGAACTACGTATCATGCTCTCCCTATCGCGTGCCCATCGCCCGCGTAGCAGCGGCGCAGGCTGCCATCGAAGAGTAATCCTTAGTACCTGAAACCAGACAATTAGGTCGTAACACCTTGCTTTGCAGGGGTTACGGCCTAATTTACTCTTAGACCTCCCGCTCATTCCGACACGCTTTCTGAGCAGTTTGAACGGAAATGTTTAGAAATTGCTTAGACTTTTTACCCCCTCTGCTTAGAGCGTGTTTAGAGCGATGTTTAGAGCGCTTAATCAGCCGTAAATCTCTGATTAATAAAAAAAAGCCCACAGGCATCAAATATTAATCATATATCAAACAAGAGAGTTATGGCAACCCTAAGACCATGCGTTCAGAAGCAACGCTCGGATGGGTACTATCCCGTCTACATCCGGGTCATACAAAATA